>DASZXI010000001.1:0-39753 GCA_035545955.1 Candidatus Didemnitutus sp.
CTGGGAAACGGCGCCTGCCGTGGCAGGCCCCGTGCTGGAGTTCGCTTCGCGAACATCGTCGTTGTTGTTCGTGATCATACAAGTGGTCGGGCGGTGCAGGTCTCGTGCCTCGCCGCTCGACCACTCCCATGTCCTCTCATCTTAAACGTTGATCTGGGCAGACCAAGATGGCCGTTATCGAACTTGAGACCGTAATCGATGCGCCACTGGAGCGGGTCTTCGACCTGGCCCGCAGCATCGACGCGCACCAAGACAGCACGACAGGCACGAGCGAACGCGCAGTGGAAGGAGTGACGTCCGGCCTCCTCGGGCCGGATGAAGAAGTGACGTGGGAGGCACGGCATCTCGGGGTTACGCAGAGGTTGCGCGTGAAGATGACCCGCTTTGATCGGCCAAGGCATTTCCAGGATGTGATGCTGAAGGGTACATTTAGCCATATGCAGCATGATCATCGCTTCGAAGGGCGTGATGGAAGGACGTTGATGATTGATCGCTTCGAATTTCAGTCCCCGCTCGGATTGCTCGGCCGGATGGTGGATCGCCTCTTTCTCGCCGGCTATATGCGCCGCTTCATCGTGAAGCGGAATGCGATCTTGAAGCAGACCGCGGAATCGGAGGCTTGGAAAAAGTACCTGAAAACGCCCGGCCATTCGCCCGAGCCAATCCCGCAGTCGCGGGATGGCTCATCGTAAACGTTGGCCGGAAAAATGTCCGACGACCCTGCAAAGTGGGTGAAAGCCATGGCCACATGCCTCGCCGAAGCGGAGCAGGACCAGCTTGGCTCGCCGTGTCCTGTGGTGGATCATGAGCTTATCGCTTCGTTCTCCGGGAGTCCTGATGACATGTGCGTCTGGTTCGTTTGTCGGACAGACGAGGAGAAGCAGCTTTTTGCGGATACCGAGCGTTCGCGATTCGTATCAGGACTCAGAAGGAAAATGATAGCCGCCGGATTTCCGGACTCAGCGGTCGCCACCCTGACGACCAAGCTCACCTCGCGAGAAGAAGTCGACGCGGGGGGTGGCAGGTTCTATTTCTTCCGTTGATGAAGAAAGGGGCCGACCATCCGTCAGAGCCAATTCGGACCAGCGCTCCGCGCCGGCCCTCATGGCTCATCTGAAACGTTGGCCAAAGATCATGGACGCGCTCGATCACTCCATTCGCGAGTTCACGCCGCAAGCCGGCAACTGGCGTCCGCTCGAGACCCTGCTCGCGCGAGTCTTCACCGGTCCCGACCCGAAAAGTTACTTTCACGCGATCTTCAACCTTTTCGAGCGCTTCCCGAAGGAAGACGGCGCCGGAGTATTTTGGTCGGCGCTCCACGGCATGGAGACTGTCGGCGGCTATGAAGAGTTGCTGCTCCAGTATTTCCGCCGACATCCCTCGCTGATGACCACAACCATGCTACGCAGAATCAAGAAGAGCGGCCAGAGTCACATCGGTCAGATCGAGATTGCCCTGCTGATCCCGTCATGAAGGAAAATGAGGCGATCCAAAAGCTGAAGAAAGTGCCGATACCGGCACCCGAGCCAACTTCCGGGCTGGCGCCCGGTCGAGGCTCTTCTTAACCGTTTCGGCTTCGCATGCGTATCATTCTTTCGGATCGTAAGGCACCTCTCCTTGAGGCGTGGCGGGAAATATTTGCCAACGAAGACGCCGTGCAAATTACAGATCTGGATATTCGGTCAGTTGATTGTGACGCGATCGTTAGTCCCGCGAATTCGTTTGGTTTCATGGATGGCGGTTTGGACCATCTTTTGTCTGACTTTTTCGGCTGGCACGTTCAGGAGCGTGTCCAGGCTGCGATTCGCACCAGGCCAATGCGTGAGTTGTTGGTCGGGGAGGCGATTGTTGTTCCCACCGATCATGCTGGGATCCCCTGGCTCATCGCTGCTCCAACCATGCGAGTTCCGATGGTGGTCCGAAAAAGTGTGAATGCTTATTTGGCGATGAAGGCCATTCTTCTGGCTGCAACCGCTCATCAGCACGAGATTCCCATCCGGACTGTCGCGGTGCCCGGCTTGGCCACGGGCATTGGCAGAATCGAGGCGAAAACTGCGGCTCGACAGATGTATGCGGCCTATGCTGAGGTGGTTCAGGATAAATCAGCTTACCCAGGAAGTTTTGGCGATGCTCAGCGAATGTACATACGTTTGAATCCGGATGCGAATCTCTCGGAGACCTGACTGTCCTACGCAACGCACTTTGGCCGCGGCGCATCTGGAGCGGAAGGTGATCAACTGAGAATCGCAATTATGGGAGCATCAACGTGGAGCTATCTGGTGCCGTATGCCGAATCGCCGGACCAAGCGTTGCAGCGGTTGCGAGAGGACGTATTCCGACAAAGGAAATACGGCGACGGAATCCCTTCGGCCGACGAGATGAGGGCGCAGTTTGAAAAATTGTTTGGTGGTGGCCAGGATCCGGCAATGCGAGCCCAGTTGGAGGCAAGTATAGTGAAAATCGAGGAGCTTCGGAGCCAGATCCCCAGGATGCCGGAGCCCCGTTCGATCGAGGAGCTGCTGATGCAGAGGGCGGAGTCGGGGACGCATTCGATACTTGATATTCAGGGCATTTCACCGGTACCGGAGTTTGGAGCGGTTTCCCCGATGCCGGGAGACGATCTCGTCCGGATATTCGGGACAAGTGAGCCAACTCGTGAAATGGTTGAGGCGTTGCTGGGGGATGAACGACTGATGGAGCATCCCCTCGTTTCGAAGCGGTGGCAGGGTGTCTTTTTTGCCGTTTATGGTGGTGGCCGGCCCGTTGAATTTTGCTTTGTTGGCACGTCCGGAGACTAGCATGTATTGCCGAGGCAGTCGGTCGTGGCAATGCCGGCCGCGCCCTGCCATTGTCCGGCTGAATCATTGATCCAGGCAAGAATGAGCTACTTCATCGTCGACATCGAGTCCGACGGCCCAATTCCGGCCGATTATTCGATGGTGTGCTTTGGTGCGGTGTTGTTCGACGATGCGCTGGCCACCTCGTTCTTCGGCCGCACCCGACCGATTTCCGATCGCTTCGTGCCCGAGGCACTAGCCATCAGCGGCTATTCCCGTGCGGAGCACGCTTCCTTCGATGATCCGAAGACTGTGATGCAGCAATTCGGTGCCTGGCTGGAACAACATTCGAAGGGCCGCCCGGTTTTCGTTTCCGACAATCTGGCTTTCGATTGGCAATTCATAAACTTCTACTTCCACCGCTTCACCGGGAAGAATCCGTTTGGATTTTCCGGCAGGAGAATCGGTGACTTGTATGCCGGCATGTTGCGGGACGCTTCGAAGGCGAGTGATTGGAAGAAGTTCAGAGTTACAAGGCATTCACACGACCCGGTCGACGATGCTCGGGGGAATGCGGAAGCGCTGAAAAGGATTCGCGATCTCGGGCTTCACCTATGAGGAATCCCTTCCGGAATCGGGCTGACAGGGCGCCTAAGCTTGATCCCACCCGCTACCAGGGAAAGCCGATGCTGCGCTTACTCGAATGCTATGTGTTGCGTGCGATCGGTTATCTCGGAGAAAAGGAAGCGGCGACGCTGGCGCTGATGGCACCTAGTCTCCAGTCAGCGCTGAAGGCAGACGGCGCCTGGTATGAGATCGTCGAAAAGGCTATGCATTTGCCCGCAAACATGCCTGAGCTCGTTCGCGATATGTGGGCCAAAAATCAGAAGATCGCGGAAGCGAATGGGGCGGTCCTTGCTCCTCAAGCGTTTGCGGAAATGTTTGTCGATGATAATCTTGTGTGATGAAAAAGCCAGACGACGGCGAATGCCGATTGCCGTGGCTCAAGATGACCGAGCCGCCCGAATCAACTCGCACCCGCGGGATGACGCATCTTGATCATCGATCCGGCCGAATAGGAAATTCCCATGACTGAAACATGTGACCCGTGGCTCCAAATCCTCGACCGGTACAAGACCGCCGTCTTCGACAAGGATGTCGAAGCGTTCATGGCGATTCACGACGACGATCTGCATGTGTTCGACATGTGGGGGCGATGGTCGCTGCGCGGCGCCAAGGCCTGGCGGGAAATGGCGACCGGATGGTTCTCCTCGCTCGGCAACGAGCGGGTGGTGGTCAGTGCGAACGACGCCGAATCCACCCAAAATGCCGACCTGATGATCGGTCACGCGACTCTCACATTCGCCGCGATGTCCGCGGAAGGAAAGGAGCTGCGGTCACTCAACAATCGCCTCACGGCCGCGCTCAGGAGGTCCGGCGGCTCCTGGAAGATCTTTCACGCGCACACGTCGGTGCCGATCGAGCACCAGTCATTGAAGGGGATATTGCGTCGAGAAACCGATGGGCCGGCCCGGCAATAGGGTCATTTCGGAAAAATTGGCCGTAAGAGTGTGCAAAGGGGGCAGAAGGATCCGGTATTTCCGATCTGGATAGTGGCATCGCGTCCTCGGGTGCGATCGCTCTCGGTCAAATCGCGTCGAAAGTCATTGGTCGGCAAGCGTTGCGTTTCTTTGCGGCGACGAGATTGTACGAACTACCCGGAGGTATGAGTGGCGGCGGTTACAATTCGCCTTAGCAAAGGTCCAGGCTGGTGCGTGGCCACGACTCACCCTAGGCTGCCTCCCGCAAGTGCAAGCCATGCGCCCGCTTCGATATACGATCAATGTCACTGTGGACGGCTGCTGCGACCACCGGGCCATCCCCGCCGACGAGGTGCTGCATCGTTACTCGGCCGAAGTCATAGGACGGGCCGACGCGCTTCTCTTTGGTCGGGTGACCTATGAGATGATGGAGTCCGCCTGGCGTGAAGCGGGGCAGACGGGGATCCGGCCCGAGTGGATGGAAGAGTGGATGCTGCCTTTCGCCCGCACGATTGATGCGGCGAAGAAATATGTCGTGTCGAACACCCTGAATCACGTCGATTGGAACTCGGAACTCGTGCGGGGAGATCTGGCGACGGCGGTCCGGCAGCTCAAGCAGGCGCCGGGCCGCGGACTGCATGTGGGCGGCGTCAAGTTCGCGCAGGCGTTGACGGACCTGGGACTGATCGATGAATATGAATTCATCGTGCATCCCCGACTGGCCGGTCATGGACCGACGTTGTTTGCGGGATTGTCGAAACCGGTCGACCTGCGGCTCGTGAGCACGCTCGAGCTGAGTTCGGGTGCGGTGGCGCTGCGGTATGAGCCGACGAAAGCACCTGCGTCGCCGGACTCTCAGGTATGAACCGTTCTGCGCGGCCTCGGCGATTTCCCGTAGAACGGTGGACAAGAAACTTTTCATGAGCGCCTCCAAACCCAACACCCGGTCGCCCGCGGAGCGCCGTGCCGCCGAAGCCGAGTTGCGCGAGCTGATCTTCCGGTTCGCGCCCGCACATGAGCAGGTCATGGCCGCCGTGCGACGACATTTGCGCAAGCGGCTGCCCACGGCCCACGAGCTGGTCTACGAATATCGCGACGTGGCCGTCATCAGCATCTCGCCGAACGAACACGGTTATGAAGGCATTCTGGTCCTCCGCGCGGGTGCGAAGGGCGTCGAACTGTGCTTCAACCGCGCCAACGAACTGCCCGACCCGACGAAACTCCTGCAAGGATCCGGAAAACAGGTGCGTTCAATGCCGGTCGAGGACGCGTCCATGCTCAAGCGTCCGGAGGTGGCACGGTTGATCGAGGAAGCGATCGCGCGCAATCCCGTGCCGTTTGCCCGTGCCGGCCGCGGCGCGGTGGTGATTCGCTCGACGTCCGCTGCGCAACGGCGGCGTGCGAGCTAACACGATAATTCTACAGAAGGCCGCAGAGGTCGCGGAGAACTTCTATTTTACAGGAGGCAACGGAGAGAACGGAGCAAACGCCGGAGTTTTAACCGCGGATTTCGCGGATGAACACGGATGATCTTACAGGAGATGGCTGGGAACGCAGAGAAATTTTATTTTACATAAGGCAACGGGGGGAACGGAGAACTCACGATTATTCCTTTTGGGCCTTTTCGTGCGCAGTTGGATTTGAACCACGGACACGCGGAGGGCACGGAGCGATTCAATCTTACAGGAGCTGCGGGTTCTTGCGCTTTTTGCGGCCAATCAGGATTTAACCACGGAGACACAGAGGACGGAATTTTAACCGCGGATTGCACGGATGAACACGGATGATCTTACAGGCAGGAGGCAACGGAGAGAGGGCCCAGGGAACACACCGAGTCGTGCTCGGACCTCTGTGCCTCTGTGGTTCAAATCCATCTGTCCGCGAAAAGCCCTAAAAACTATGACCGTGAGTTCTCAGTTCCCTCTGCTGTCTCCTGTAAGAAGGATTTTTCTTTGCGCTTTTTGCGGCCAATCAGGATTAAACCACGGAGAGACGGAGGACGATTTTTGACCGCGGATTTCGCGGATGAACACGGATGATCTTTCAGGAGATAACTGAGGGCGTAGAGTGATTCATCTTACAGGAGGCAACGGAGAGAGGGGCCACGGAACACACCGAGTCGTCCTCGGACCTCGGTGCCTCTGTGGTTCAAACCTGACCATCCACGAAAAGGCCCGAAAGGCACTAGCGTGAGTTCTCCGTTTGCTCCGTTATCTCCTGTAAAATCGAGTTACTTGCGGCCGACTCTCTGTGCAATGCTGCTAACTTTTCGTGCGGGTGCGCGGGCAGAGGGAATCGGCGATGAGCCACGCGACGGCGGCGAGCAGGAAGTTCAGGATGGTCTCGGACCATTGATTCTGGGGTGAACCGGCCCACTTCGGCGTCGGCTGCGCAAAGTGACTCGGCAGCCAGACCAGCACGCCAAACAGCACGATCATGACGGACTCAAGCGTCGCGGCCAGGCGGGGTAGGAGACCCAGGATCAGGCCGACCCCGGCGGCGACATGACATGCTCCGGTCACATAAACCAGCGGCATCCGGGCCGGGAGCCACGTCGGCACGAAGGGCATCGAGTAGTCCGCGTACGCGAAATGCGCGCAGCCGAACACCAGGCACGCGCCGCCGAACAGAATTCGTCCGATCTGCAAGGCCCGTTCGCCCGTCAGCGTTGCGCTGGCATTCGCTGGCGAACGTCGCCGAAACAGCGCGAATAGGGTCCACACGCCCACCAGCGTGCTGATCGCTTCGCTGAACCCGTACCAAGAACCGATACTGAGCGGAGCGTGGATGATCGGCGAGAGACGCGTCAGCGCCCAGGCGATGCAGCAGGCGGCGATGATGACCGCGCAGGCGGCAACCGTTGGCGTGAAAAACAAGCCGGCACAAGCGACGACGACGACCGCTCCGACAATGTATGTACAGGTCGGCGGCCAGGGCAGCGGGTCGAGGAGCGGCACGAAGTTGCCGTACTTGATGCCCAGCGCGGCCAGTCCGGCCAGCGTGATCGCGAACAACGCGGCACTTGGTTCGATTTTGCGCATGGGGCGGGAGCAATCTTACAGGAGGCGGCTGAGATCACGAAGAATTTTGTTTTACAGGAGGCAACTGAGAAAACGGAGGGATCCTGTTGTGGCTGAAGGTTTGAACCACGGAGAAACGGAGGAAGGATTTTTGACCACGGACGACACTGATGGCCCAGATGATTTTACAGGAGCTCGCGGAGGACGCGGAGCGATTCATCTTATAGGAGAAAACGGAGGGAACGGTGCGTTATCTTTTTGCGCCTCTTGCGCTTTTTTGCGGCCAACCTGCTTCGGAATGGGCGGTTGAGAAATGACGCCAACAGCAATTGAACCACGGAGACACGGAGGTCGACCTGACCTTCCAAGCGCTTGCGGAATGATATGCGGGCTCGCGCTCGGCCGGGCTTGGACTTACGATTCATTATACAGATCCATGCTGCACTATCACGTCTGGTTCAATTTGAAGCCGGGAGTTGCGGAGGAGGCGGGCTTGAGGGTGGTGCGGGAGTTTCTGACCGAGCTCGGGCGGGCCGGAGAATCAAAAGGATTTCAGCTGCTGCGGAATTTTGGCCGGCCGCCGCGCTCCAAGCTGCCGGTCTATCATGCGTTGATTGAGTTTTCCGACCCCGCCGCCTTGGATGCCGCCATGAAAAACCAGGCGCAACGCGGCATACACGCGGGCGGTCATGGACGAGTCATCGACGTGGTGTGCGATTTTCACGTGGAGATCTTCACGAGCATCGCCACACCGGGCGCCTCGGGAACTCCGCGGGCCAGCGAGGCCTAATCTGAAGTGTGGCGCGCGACGATGATCCGACTTGGATCGAGGTTCCGAACATTTAGGTTTTGCCGCGGATTACGCGGATTCGCGCGGATCGGTAGCTTTCCATCCGCGGCCATCGGCGACATCCGCGGGAAAATCCACTGAGCGAAGAAAATCGCAATAGTCTGATGGTACTGTAGAGGTAGCGCCAATTTATCGACCAACTCTGCCATGAATACTGAATCCAACGATCGAAGCATAAGATTACTGGCTGCGGCCGGCCTGGCGGTCGGCTCGCTGCTGGGCCTGGCGGGCAGCTTCGTGCCCACGGAAGGAGTGCGCGGCCTGGCCTGGGGCATTGATGGCACGGCGCTGATCGTGGCGAGCGCCCTGCTGGCCCTGCATTTTTTCCGCCGCGGTCAGGATATCGTGGCCGCCGGATTCATCGTGTTTGCGGTGGGCGAGGGGATCATCGTTTCGGGTTCAGCGATGAATCTGTTGGCGTCCGCGCCGTCGTTTGGCGCGGGGGCGGGCTTGTGGGCGGCCGCGCTGGCGCTCATCAGCGTGCCGCGGGTATTTCCGGTTTGGAACCGGTTTGCGGGTCTGCTCGCGGCCGTCCTTTTCGCGGTGACCGCTGTGCAAATACTCTCGGGTGTTCCCTTGCATGCGAAAAGCCAGCCGCTGCCCTTTTTTGCCTACCCGGTTTTTGTGGCGACGATGTGCGGCTGGATCTGGGCGCTTCTGCGCGGCAATCCGTCGTCGGAATGAGGATTCTCGCGCGCACTTGAACAATGTGCGTTCGCGAGCACGTTTTCCGTCATGAGCATTCAGGTCGTCCGGCTGGGCACGCCCCGTCTCCCCGAGGAAGGCCTTCGCATCGGCACGGTGCGGCGCCCGCCGCGTGGCGTCCCGAAGCGATTGTTTGCCACGGAGAATTGGTACGACGTCTGGTTTCCGAACCTGGCGCCGAGTCTGCCGGTCATGAAGTCGGCCTTGGCCGCGACCACACCGGCCGAATGGTCTGCCTTTGTCCGGCGATACCGGAAAGAGATGGCCGCACCAGCAGCTAGGAATGACATCGCTCTCCTGGCGGCATTATCCCATTCGAACAACTTTTCCATCGGGTGCTACTGCGAGGATGAAGCGCACTGCCACCGGTCGATTCTCCGGCAGCTCCTGGTCGAGGCTGGCGCTGACATGGTTTGAGTCATCGGTGCCACCATTTATTTACAGGAGGTAACTGAGGGAACGGAGGGTTCTTTTCTTGTGGCAGGTCGGCATTGAACCACAGAGGCACGGAGGGTGGATCTTTGGCCACGGATGACACGGACTTTTGTGAAAAGGGATTTCTCAGTTTCCTCCGTTGTCTCCTGTGAAGGTATTTTCATATTTTGCGCATCTTGCGCCTTTTTGCGGCCAATCGGAATTGAACCACAGAAACACGGAGGAGTGACGAGCGTCGCGGCTTCGGCTTGCGCCGGGACGCGGTTCGTGGCTGATCATCGGTGCCAACATGACTTGTCTGCGTGTATCCACTCGAGCCCTTGTCCAGACGGCTCTCCTTGGGGCACTCGCGCTTTTTTGGTCGGGCTGCGGCGAGGAGTTTCACGAGCCCTGGCGGGACCAAGCGCTGGCCTCGGGGAAAACGGTGAAAGTGAAGTCGCTGCAGATCGCCTGGGGCGTCGAACACGACGAACCGCGCAGTCCGCAGAAGGACTGTTTTGTGCTGCAGTTCGTCTACGCGGCACCGGACGCCGGCGACGACGCGCATGCGCGCGAGGCCAAGGAAGTCTTTGAACTGATCCGACCCGTTTCCGAGCAGTGGGGATTCACGAGTGCCGAACTGATGGCTTATTCGACGACCGAACCCGATCGCCATTACGATCTGTTTTTCTTTCAGCGCGACGCCGATGGGAAGTGGGCGAGTAAGCTCGATCGGCACTGATCGGGGTTTTTACAGGAGGAAATGGAGGGAACGGAGTGGGCGCTGGTTCTTTGCGACCGATCGATTGAACCACAGAGGCACGGAGAATGAAGTATGACCGCGCAAAGGCAGTCCAACCGAGATTGAACTAGCTATGGGCGGAGGTCGCGGAGGCGATGGATAGGTTGAGAGATGAGGGATGAATGGATCGTTTGAAGGTTGAGAGCTGAGGGTTGAATGATCCGACCTATGGCGGTTTCTTGCGGAGTCTTTGCGCCCTTTTGCGGCTAGTGGTTCAGTGTTCTCCGTGTATTCCGTGGGCAGTGGTTCGGCAAAGCTGAGAGTCTAGAGCTAAGAGCGACGGATAGGTTGAGAGTTGAGGGCTGAGGGTTGAGGGACGGAAGGATCAGTTGAAGGTTGCGAGCTGAGAGTTGAAAGATCCGACCTGGGGCAGATTCTTGCGAAGTCTTTGCGCCCTTTTGCGGCCAATGGTTCTGTGTTCTCCGTGTATTCCGTGGGCAACGGGTTGGGTGATTGCTTAGGGTCGCCCCGGGATTGTCTTGATTCGTGGTATTTCGTGAGGATTCGTGGGCGGATTGGTCGGTTGAAAGTTGAGGAGTGAGGGTTGAGCGATCCGACCTAGAGCAGATTCTTGCGAAGTCTTTGCGCCTTTTGCGGCTAACCATTCTATGTACTCCGTGTGTTCCGTGGGCAGTGGTTCGGCACTGCTGAGAGTCAGGACTGAGCGCGATGACTAGGTTGAGAGTTGAGGGCTGAGGGTTGAGGGACGGAAGGATCGGTTGAAGGTTGAGAGCTGAGGGTTGAATGATCCGACCTCGGGCAGATTCTTGCGGAGTCTTTGCGCCTTTTTGCGGCTAGTGGTTCAGTATTCTCCGTGTATTCTGTGGGCAGTGGATTGGGCGATTGCTTGGGCGTCCCTGGTTTGTGACTTTTCGTGCGGAATTGTGGGCACGGTTTGGGGTTCGGCGCGTTGAGCCAGCCACGGCGGCAAATTTTGCCCGGCGATTTTCGGCGTTCCGTATCGGCACCGTGATTTTTTCCTGAAGCGGAATCCATAAAATTTTAAAGCGCTGGTGACCAACATCTACCAAGCCATCGCCAGCCCTTGGCATCGGCGTTGCTTTTTCGGGCGCACACACAGACCCGATGGCCGACCAGGACAACGATCAAAAAACCGAGCAGCCGACCGAGCGTAAGCTCAACGAGGCAGCCGAGCGCGGACAGTTCGCGCGGACCCCGGAGCTCTCGGTGCTCCTGATGCTCGGTGCGGCCCTGGGTGTGCTCGCTTTCACGGCTGAGTCGACGGCCCAGACGGTGGCGGAATACGCCACGGGCGTCTTCGGCCGTTTCGCCACCACGCATCTCGACCTGAACACGGTGACGGGCGAAGTGAACGGCCTGTTGGCGGCCGCGGGCAAGATGCTGCTGCCAGTGCTGATCGCCTGCGTCGGCGCGGCCCTGTTCGCCAGCGGACTGCAGAGCGGCTTCCAGCTTTCCCCGAAGGCGATGACGATCAAGTTCGAGCAGCTCAATCCGGTCGCCGGTTTCTCCCGCATTTTTTCGAAGGCGACGCTCGTCCGTTCCGGCCTCGATCTGCTCAAGCTCGGCGCCATCGCGTCCGCGCTCTACATGGGCACGCGTTCGCTGCTCGAGGATCCGCTCTTCACGGCGCCGGTCGAGGCGGGCTATCTGGCCCAGTTCCTCAATCATGCGACGATTGCGTTTCTCACGCGCCTGCTGCTCGCGCTGGGTGTGATCACGGCCGTCAGCTACGGCTGGGAAAAATTCAAGACCTCGCGCGACCTGATGATGACGCGCCAGGAAGTGAAGGATGAGCGCAAGAACTCTGAAGGCGACATGCTCGTCAAGGGCGCGATGCGCCGCATGGCCCGCCGCCTGATGCAGAAGCAGATGCTCGAGGCGGTCGCGACGGCTGACGTCGTCGTCACCAATCCGACCCACTTTGCCGTCGCCCTCAAGTATGAGCGCGGACTCGACAAGGCGCCGGTCATTCTCGCCAAGGGCGAAAATCGCTTTGCGCAGCGCATCAAGGCGCTCGCCGCCGAAAACGGCGTTCCGATGGTCGAGAACAAGCCGGTTGCGCGTCTGCTTTTCGCGATGGGCAAGGTGGGCGAGGGGATCCCGCCGGAACTCTACCAGGCCATCGCCGAGATTCTCGCGGTCGTTTATCGCACGCATCGCTACTACTTCCATCAACTGAAGACGCGCCGCATCGAAGCCGCGACGCGCGAGGGAGCCCTCGGAGCCGCCTAAGCCATGCCCGTCAGCTCCAACAGTTACGTCACCCGTTTGCTGCAGCGCGCCGACCTGCTGTTCACCTTCGGCCTGTTCGGCACAGTGCTCCTGCTCGTGCTGCCGGTGCCGCCGTTCCTGATCGACTCGCTTCTGTCGCTCAATCTCGGCCTCTCGCTGCTGGTGCTGCTCGCGATCATCTATGTGAAGGAGCCGCCCGAGTTCTCCGGCTTTCCGACTACGCTGCTCGCGCTCACGCTTTTCCGTCTCGCGCTCAACATCAGCTCGACGCGCCAGATCCTGGTCAAGGGCTACGCCGGCCACGTGATCGACTCCTTCGGTCACTTCGTCATCCAGGGCAACTACATCGTCGGCGCGGTCGTCTTCCTGATTCTCGTCTTGATCAACTTCGTGGTCATCACGAAGGGTGCGGGCCGCATCGCCGAGGTGAGCGCGCGCTTCACCCTCGATGCCCTGCCCGGCAAGCAGATGGCCATCGATGCCGAGTTGAACGCCGGCATCATCGACGAGGCGACCGCCACCGCCCGCCGCACCAAGATCCAGAAGGAAGCCGATTTCTACGGCGCGATGGACGGTGCGTCGAAGTTCGTGCGCGGCGACGCCATCGCCGGCATCCTCATCACTCTCGTCAACGTCATCGGCGGTTTCGCGATCGGCGTGTTCCAGATGGGCCTCTCGCTGAACGAGTCGCTCCAAAAATTCACCCTGCTCTCGATCGGTGATGGCCTCGTTTCCCAGATCCCGGCGCTCGTGATTTCCATCGGCGCCGGCTTGCTCGTCACCCGCGCCTCCGACGGCAACAACCTCGGCACGCAGGTCGTCGGCCAGATCGTGAAGTATCCGCGCGCGCTCGGCCTCGCGTCGGCGTGCATGGCGGTCTTCGGACTTCTGCCGGGCATGCCGACGATCCCGTTCCTGGGCCTCGCCGCCCTGGCCGGTTTCCTCGCCAAGACCTTGAAGGAAGCGGACGCTTCCAAGACCACGACTCCGGCCGCCAACGCCAAGGGCGCGAAGGGCGCTGCGGGCAAGAACGCTCCGGCCACCGGTGCCGCCGCGACGACCGCGACCTCCGGCTCGGAGGACGTGCGCAAGCTCATCGACGTCGATGTGTTCGCGATCGAGATCGGCTACGGCCTGCTGACGCTCGCCGACGCCAAGATCGGCGGCGACCTTCTGGCTCGTGTGACCGGTGTGCGCAAGACTCTGGCCCGCGAGAAGGGCATCGTCATTCCGCCGATTTCCGTTCGCGACAACCTCGAGCTCGAGGCCAACGACTATCGCTTCCTCCTGCGCGGCCGCACGGTCGCCAAGGGTTCGCTCGTTCCCGGCCGCTTCCTCGCGATGAACGTCGCCGGCAGCAAGGTCCGCCTGCGCGGCCAGCCGACGCGCGAGCCGGTCTTCAACCTCGATGCGACGTGGATCGACGAGGGCGAGAAGAAGACCGCCGAGATGAACAATTACACGGTCGTCGATCCGGCCTCGGTCATGATCACGCACCTGTCCGAGACGCTCAAGGCGCACGCGCATCTCCTGCTCGGCCGCCAGGACGTCCAGTCGCTCATCGATCACGTCAAGGCCACGCACGCCGCGCTCGTCGCCGAGTTGCTGCCCGACCTCGTCAACGTCGGCATCATCCAGCGCGTCCTCCAGAATCTTCTCCGCGAGAACATCGCGATCCTCAATCTCCCGCTCATCCTCGAAGGCATCGCCGACTTCGCTTCGCTGTCGAAGAATCCGGACGATCTCAGCGAACTGGTCCGCCGCCGCCTCGGCATGTATTTCGTGTCCGAGCTCGAGTCCCGTCCGGGTGTGGTCCGCGCTCTCACGCTCGATCCGCGCCTCGAACAGGCGCTGGCGACGAAGGTGCACCGCACCGCGACCGAAGTGGGACTCGCGCTCGATCCGGCCACTGGCCGCCACCTGCTCGAGGAGCTCAGCCGTCGCACGGCCGATCTCACCGCCCAGGGCCAGCCCTGCGTGCTCATCGTCTCGACCGAGGCCCGGCTCCCGCTCAAGCGCTTCCTCGAGCCGTCGTTCCCGCGCCTCACGGTCATCGCCTTCCAGGAACTGCCGTCGTCCAGCGAGATCGAGAACGCCGGCATCATTACCGCCCCCGCCCATCTCGTCCGCGCCCCTGAGCCCATCAAGGCCGCCGCTTGATCGCCATGACTTCCACTTCCATTCCCACGACCCCCGGCACCTGCTTCCGGTTCACCGTCGACTCGGCCGAACAGGCCGCCGCGGTGATCCGCGAGAAGCTCGGCGAGAACGCCCGCGTGCTGTCCGTCCGCACCGTCGGTGGCAAGGGTCTGGCCGGACTGTTTTCCTCACCGCGTCTCGAGGTCATCGCGCAGATTGTTCCGGCCGCCGAGACCGCCGAGATCGAAACCGCGCCGGTCGTCCGCGAGCCGGTGGATCCCGCGACCGCGCTGCGTGACTCCCGCGCCCGCTTTCGTCCGACCAACCAGTCGCTGGCCTCGCTGCTCGGCAAGTCCGGGTTCTCGGAGCGCCTGCAGCATCGCCTGCAATCGTCGCCCGAATGGCTCAATCTCAGTTCGCTGCCGCTGCATCGCGCGCTGGTTGAAACCGGCCGTCATCTGCGGGATCTTGCCGCCGCCCGTTACGCCGCCAAGCCGCTGACGCGCGCCGCCTTCATCGGCGGACCGGGAGCTGGCCGCACGACGGCGCTCTGCAAATGGCTTTCCGCCGAGGTGTTTCGCCGCGCCCGCATGGGCCACGTGGTCACCGCGGAATTCGACCGGCCCAATTCTCCCGGCGCGCTGCCCGTGTTCTGCGAAGCGCTCGGCGTGCCGGTGGCGCACTATCCGGCGCTGACCCGTCCGGCCACGCCCGGCGGTTTCGTCTATTTCGATCTGCCCGGAATTTCCGTGCGGCACGCTTCCGACAACGCCGCCGTCGCCGATTTCCTGCAGCGCGAGGCGATTGAGGAGCGCGTCCTGGTGCTCAATGCCGCGTACTCCGACAGCGCGCTGCGCGCCGCCTATGTGGCCGGACGCGATCTCGGCGCCACGCACGTGGTTTTCACGCACCTCGACGAGGTCGCGCAATGGGGTCGCCTCTGGGACTACGTCCTCGAGGGCGATCTCGAGCCCCTGTTTCTCGCCACCGGTCCGTCGCTGACGGGCGACTGTGAGGAGAATCCCCTCGACGCCATCGCGCGCCGCACGCTGCCCGCCCCCGAGCCGGTCGCGGAAGTCGCCGCCGACGAGGCCGAGGAAACATCCACCCTCAACACCGCCGCCTGATCATGCGCTTCGTCTTTCTTCTCGGAGGTGTTTTCGGGTTCGTCGTCGCCGGAGCCACGAGCTGGCTCTCCGACTGCGGCTCGGGCCGGGTCCTTTTCGATGCCGCGTGCGGCTGCCTGGTCGGCGCGCTTCTTTTCCGCTGGTTGTGGTCCGTGCTCATGCGCGGGCTGCACGAAACCCTGGTCATCCGGCAGCGCGCAGCTGTCGCGGCGGCCGAGGCCAAGAATAAACCGTGAGCAAGTCCCAAAATGAAGTCATGAAATCCGCCGCTGCCACCATTCCTCCGGGCACGGAAGCCAAGCCTGCCGCCGCCGCCTGGCGCGCCTACGCAGGCGTCAACTCGGGCGCTGTCGATGAAAAGGAATTGATCGAGCGCTTCCTTCCGCTGGTCCGCAACGTCGTTGACCGCGTCAAACTCACGCTCCCCCCGCACATCGATGCGGACGACCTCTACAGCGTCGGCGTCACCGGCCTCCTGGCCGCGGTGCGCAAGTACGACCCGGAGCAGGGGAACACCTTTGCCAGCTACGCCGCCATGCGCATTCGCGGCGCGGTCCTCGACGAACTCCGTCGCATGGACTGGTGCCCGCGCCGCACCCGCGCGCGCGCCCGCAAGCTCAAGGAGTCGATCAACGAGCTCGAGCAGAAGCTCGGGCACACCGCCTCCGAGGACGAGATTTGCGAGGCCCTGGGCCTTTCCCACAAGGATTACGCCAAGTGGCTCGACGAGGTCCGTCCTGTTACATTTGTTGCCCTGGACCAGCACGCCGAGGGTGAGGAATCCGAGGGGGCATCTCTGCACGAAATGCTTGCCGACGAGAATGATACGACGGGTCGGGAGACCATGGAGAAGCAGGAGCTCCTCCAAATTCTCACTCAAAGAATGGCGGAATTGCCCGATATACCCCGAAAGATCCTCGCCATGTATTATTTCGAAAACATGCGTCTGGCTGAAATCGCTGCGATTTTCGGTCTGACGGAATCACGCATTTGCCAGATTCATTCGCAGACCATCATCGGTCTGCGCGGCTTCCTGGCCCGGGCCCGCAACCGCTGATCGCGCCGAGCCCGCACTTCTTTTCGCGATGCTTGTTATCGTCGGCGCAGTCGTCGTCTTCATCTCCACCCTCGGCGGATTCATGCTGGCGGGTGGCAAGCCCTTGGTGCTGCTCCACGTGTCGGAATTCGTCGTCATCGGCGGCGTGGCGGCCGGCGTGCTCATCATCGCCAGCCCCGGCCACGTCCTGAAGGAAATCATCCACAAGATCAAAGGCGCGATGGGCGGAAAAAACGCCGGCAAGGATGAGTTCTTCGAGCTGCTCAAGCTCCTCTACGAGTTGTTCATGATGGGCCGGCGCAACGGTCTCATCGCCCTCGAGGAGCACGTGATGGATCCCCAGAAAAGCGCGCTCTTCCAGAAATATCCCTCGCTGCTCAACCATCATGAGCGGCTTCAGTTTTTGTGCAACGGCCTCAAGCCGGTCATCGACGGCAAGATCAAGCCGGACCAGCTCGAGGACCTCATGACCGCCGAGTTGCACGCCAAGACCACCGAGGCCGAACACCCGGTGCACATTCTCCATCTCGTCGGCGACTCCCTGCCCGGCATCGGCATCGTCGCCGCCGTGCTCGGCATCATCAACACGATGTCCGCGATCGCGGACGGACCCGAGGTGGTCGGCGAACGCGTCGCCGCCGCGCTCACCGGGACGCTGCTCGGAATTTTCGCGGCCTACGGTTTCATCAACCCGCTGGCCAACCGCATCCAGTTCAACAACGCCGCCGACCAGCTCTGCCTGAAATGCATCATGCAGGCCGTCGCCGGATTCGCCAAGGGACTCGCCCCGCTGACCGCGGTCGAGGTCGCCCGCCGTTCGCTCGACAGCTCCGTGCAGCCCGCCGCCGACGAGCTCGAGAACGCGGTGAAAAACCTCGGCAAATAACCGGAGCCGCGCGCCATGGGAGGAGGAGCCTGGAAAGTTGCCTACGCCGACTTCGTCACCGCGATGATGGCGCTGTTCATGGTCCTGTGGATTTCCGCCCAGGACAAAAAGATCCTCATCGCCACGTCCCGCTATTTCCAGAGCCCGTTCTCCTCGCCGATGTCCGACCACTCGGGCATCATGCCGTTCAACAAGGAGAGCAACAACAACTCGTCGCCGAAATCCGATGAGCAGTCCGGCAAGGAAAAGCCCGACGACAGCTCGAAGCAGATCCAGCTGAGCTTCCTCAATTCCGTCGCCGCCGATTTCTACCGTCTGCTGCACCTCGACGAGAATCTCGACCAGAAGCCGATCGACGTCCAGGTGACCTCCGACGGCCTGCGCATCACGCTTTTCGACCGGGCGAAGCGCCCGCTGTTTGTCGGCGACACCACCGAGTTTTCCGAGTCGGGCCGTTTTCTCATGCAGACGCTCGCGTGGCTGATCGAGCGGCATCATTTCCGCGTCACGATCGACGGCCACACGCGTTCCAACATCCCCACGCGTGAGGACTATTCCGCGTGGGAGCTTTCCGCCGATCGCGCCAACGCGGCGCGCCGTTCGCTGGTGCACTACGCGGTCGACCCCGACCAGATCGAGCGCGTGACCGGCTATGCCGACACCCGGCCGTTGCACGGTGAGAAGCCCGATTCCGAGTCCAACCAGCGCATCACGCTGAGCCTCACCCTCACGTCGAAGACCACCGACGAGAAGCGCAAGGCGGCTTCCCAGGCGGCGACGACGGCCACTCCCGTACCTGCACCCTCCCGATGAAACCTTTTCTGAATGGCAAGAAGACCCTGGCCGTGACGCCGCTGCGCACGGTCCAGAGCAGCTCACCACTGCCGGCGCCGACGATTGTTCGCCCACCGCCGACCGGCCCGACCGTCGAAACCGTGAAGCAGGGCGACAAGGTGATGCGTCTCATTGTGACCTGTGCCTGCGGCGAGCGGATCGAGATCGACTGCCTGTATCCGGCGGGAAGTTGAGCCGGATGGTGGAGTTGAGGGGGGATGGGGCGGTTGAGGGTTGAGGGATCGAACCCCTCGAACGAGATCGGCAAGTTCTCGGCGCGATCAATTCGGGCAAGGTGGATCGCGTTGCCCTCAACGCGATGAAAAGTTGGCGCAGGTGCACGTGTCTTCGGTAGGGGCGGATGTCTCCATCCGCCTTCGTTAGGACAATGCAAGGCGGATGAGGACATCCGCCCCTACCAAAGGCAGGTTTCCCGTCCATCCTTGAGATCCGAAAGGCGGCGACCCGAAAAGGGGACAGGCTACGTTCGGGAAGAAGGCCGTCGATGCCACGCGGGCAATATTTGCCGGAGAGGATCTTCTCCCATCGACTCAGGCGGACGGGCGTTAAGGACCATTTGATAATAAAGTTGTAAGTGACTTGTGAGTAATTTGTTGCGGTATCATTGAGGTGCTTGGCATCGGCGTTGCTTTACGGGAGCCCAGAAATGAACATTGGGCTTTATCAAAGTGCCGCTTCGCTTTCGGCCCTTGAGCGCTGGCAGGACGCCGTCGCCCAAAACATCACGTCTGCCCAGACGAATGGCTTCCGGAAGCGCACCGTCGAGTTCTCGAGCGAGACCGCCGGCAAGTGGAACGTCGACTCGACCGGCCAAGGCAAGTCGGGCGACGAGGTGCAGGCCCTGTTCACGCGCACCACGAACGGAATCAATTTCATCACGGGTGAAACTGAGCCGACCGGACGCGACCTCGACGTGGCGATCCAGGGTCAGGGATTTTTCCAGGTCAAGCAGCCGGATGGCACGATGGCGTACACGCGCAACGGCGAGTTCCGGGTCCGTCCGGATCGCACGCTGGTCACCGCCGGAAACTGCGAAGTGATGACCGACAGCGGTTCGCCCATCACGCTCACGCCCGACGGCGGCAATCTGACGATCAACCAGGATGGCACGCTGGCGCAGGGTTCGACCGTGTTGGGCAAGCTCGCGGTCCAGAAATTTGCGAATCCCGACGCGCTGATGCCGTCCGCCGGTGGACTTTTCTCGGCCGGAGCCGGCGCCGGAATGACCCCGGTCGACAAGCCCGAGCTGATGCAGGGCTACCTTGAGCAGAGCAACGTCCAGCCGCTGCGCGAAATGGTCGACCTCGTCCTCATTTCCCGTGCCTACGAGGCCAACCAGAAGATCATCTCCACGACCGACGACCAGATGCAGAAGACGCTGGATGCGCTCGGCTGATCCCACCCATGACTTCCCCATATAGACAACCGCAATCACGACTGCATGGCCGCGCCCGCAATGGGGGCGGGCCGGCCTCAGTCGTGGGCGGCGCCACCCGTCGGGTCGCCGCGAACGCCAACGCATCCGTCGCATGAACCTGTCGCTCTATTCGGCCGCCACCGGCATGGAGGCCCAGCAGCTCAACCTCAACACGATCGCCAACAACCTGGCGAACGTGAACACGCCCGGTTTCAAACGCAGCAAGATCGAGTTTCAGGATCTTCTTTACCAGCACCCGCGCACGGCCGGCACCGACGGCGGCGGCGGCAATGTCATCCCGACGGGCGTCGAAGTTGGCAACGGCTCCCGCATCGCGTCCACCTCCAAGGTTTTCACCCAGGGCCAGCTGACCAACTCCGGCCAGCAGCTCGACCTCGCCATCCAGGGCGACGGTTTCTTCGAAGTCCAGAAACCCGACGGCACGCTCGCCTACACGCGCGACGGCTCGTTCAACCTGAACGCGCAGGGCCAGGTCGTGACGGCCGACGGTCTTCCGGTCCTCAGCGGTTTCCAGAACGTTCCTTCCGGGGCGACGATCAGCATCGCGCAAAACGGACAGGTGACGGTGCAGACCGCCAGCGGCAACCAGACCTACCGCCTTGCGCTGACGCGCTTCGCCAATCCCGCCGGCCTGCAGAGCCTCGGCGGCAACCTCTACTCCGAGTCGGCCGCCAGCGGCACGCCGGAAACCGGCAACCCGAGCGAGCAGGGCTTCGGCAGCATCATGCAGGGCTACACCGAGAACTCGAACGTCAACATCGTCGAGGAAATGGTGAACCTCATCACCGCCCAGCGCGCCTACGAGATCAATTCCAAGTCCGTGCAGACCTCCGACGAGATGCTGCAGAACATCGCGCAGATGAAACGTTGAGTTGAACCCCATGCGCCCCGCTTTCCAGAAAATCTTCACTGCTGCCATCGCCATGGCGGCCTTGAACACGCTGTCGGTCGCTGCCGCGACCGACAGCAAATCTTCCCCCGCGGCCGCACAGCTCACCGCCGAGACGCTCAGCGGCGATCTCGCCCGCGACCTCGCCTCCCATTTCAATCTCGAGGGCGACCTCGAGGTCGAACTGCCGCACAACTGGATTGCGCCCGCCGGCACCGCCGCGCAATGGCGCGTCGAGATCGCGGAATATCCGATGCAGGCCACGGGCGCCATGGTCGTGCGCTGCCGTTTGATCGGCGACGGCGCTCCGGTCGATGAGACTTCGCTCCTGATTCATGCCACGCTGTGGCGCGAGGCCTGGTTTGCCCGTCAGCCGTTCGCCAACGGCGCGACCTTCGATCCGGCCGGCCTCGACACGCGTCGCGTCGATGTGTTTCGCGAGCGCGACATCGTTCCCGCCTCGTCCGGCGACCGCACTTTCATTTTCATCCGCTCCGTCCAGCCGGGCCGCCTGCTCACCTGGCGTGATCTGGGTCGCCGTCCGCTCGTGCGCAAGGGCGATCTCGTCGAAGTCACCGCCAACGAAGGCATGCTGGCTCTCAACATGAAAGGCCTGGCCATGCAGAACGGCGCGATGGGTGAGGCCGTCACCGTCCGCAATCTCGATTCCCACAAAGATTTCACCGCGTTCGTCATCGATGACAATCATGTCCAAGTCCGCTTCTAGTTTCACGACGGCCTTCCTGGCCCTCACTTTCGCTTCCTCCCTCACGGCTGCCTCGGTCTGGCCGACCAACGGTTCCGGCGACCGCGGCATGTTCGCGGATCGCAAGGCCGGTCACGGCGGCGACATCCTGACGATCGTCGTCAGCGAATCCGTCGCCGCGCAGAACAGCCAGAGCACCAAGTCGAGCCGCGACTCCTCGATCGCCGATGCGGTCTCGAGCTTCCTCTATCCGTCCACGGGCCTGCACAAAGGCGCGCTGCCCAGCGTGTCGATCACCGGCAAGGCCAGCTACGATGGCGGTGGTGACATCAGCAACACGCAGAGCCTCGCCAGCCGCGCCGCCGTGCTCGTCACGGACGTGCTGCCGAATGGCAACCTCGTGATCGAGGGTGTGCGCGTGGTCACTTTCTCCGGCGAAACCCAGTACGTCGTGCTGCACGGCCTCGTGCGCGCCGACGACATCGCCGCCGACAACACAGTCCAGTCGAGCAACATCGCCGACGCGCGGGTCGAGTTCTACTCGGAAGGCCAGCTGACCGACGCCCAGAAGCGCGGATGGCTGACGAAACTCTACGAGAAGCTGCGGCCGTTTTGAGAAAAAGGCTGAAGGACTAAAAAGCTGAAAGACTGAAAATCGATTTCCCGACCGATCCCCCCATGAGCGCACGGATGCATCCCCTTTCCAAAAGCCTGCGGCGAAATGCCATTCGGTTCGGACTGGCCCTTCTCAGCCTTTCCGTCCTTCAGCTTTTCAGTCCTTCCCTCCACGCGGCCCGACTGAAGGACCTCACGCTCGTCGAGGGCGGACGCGACAACCAGCTCGTCGGCTACGGCATCGTGGTCGGCCTCGCGGGTGACGGCGACAGCAACGCGAATGCGACGCTGCACACGATCGCGAACATTCTCCAGCGCAACGGCATCACGGTCAACGCCCAGGACATCAAGTCGAAGAACGTCGCGGCGGTCATGATCACCGCGGACATCGCGGCCTTCCTGCGACCGGGTGCGCGCATCGATGTCACGGTTTCCTCGATGGGTGACGCCAAGTCGCTCCAGGGCGGCGTGCTGCTCCAGGCGCCGCTGCTCGGTGGCGACGGACACGTTTACGCAGTGGCTCAGGGCCCGATCGCGGTCGGCGGCTTCCTCGGCGGCGCAGGTGGCGCGGGCGGCGCGACGGTCCAGAAGAATCATCCGACGGTCGGCCAGATCAGCAACGGCGCGATCGTGGAGCGCGAGATTCCGGCGGTGTTCGTGCATGACGACACGCTGCGGCTGCTCCTGCACAATCCCGATTTCACGTCGGCGGCCCGCATGGCGGACGCCATCAACGAGCGCTGGGCGGGTGGGGCGGAGGCCCTCGACGCCGCCACGGTCCAGGTGCACCTTCCGAAGGAGTACCATGGCCGCGACGTTGCGTTCCTCGCCGACCTCGGCACCACGGAAGTTCAGCCCGACACCCTGGCGCGCATCGTGATCAACGAGCGCACCGGCACGATCGTCGCCACCTCGACGGTGCGCATCTCCCACGTCGCGGTCGCGCACGGCGCCCTGACCATCACGGTCACGTCGAATCAATCCGTCAGCCAGCCAAACGCCTTCAACAATTCCGGCCAGACCACGACCATCGGCAGCACGCAGACCAGCGTGAACGAGGTCAAGGGCGGCTTCACCATCCTCAACGAGCCGCCCACCATCGAGCGCCTCGCCGCCGCGCTCAATGCGCTCGGCGTCACGACCCGCGACATGATGGCGATCTTCCAGTCGCTCAAGCGCTCGGGAGCGCTCCAGGCCGAGCTGATCATCAACTGAGCCATGGCCGTCAGCGCAATCCAGTCCCATCTCAGCCCCTCCACGCTCACGCAGCTGGCGTCGCAACCGGGCCGGCTCAAGAACCTGCCGCAGAGCCAGCAGGTCAAGGCCGCCGCGGGCCAGTTCGAGGCGATCCTGCTCCGCCAGTTTCTGCAGGAAAGCGTCAGCGGCCTGATGGGCGGCGACAGTGGCGGTCCCAGCGGCAACGTTTACGGCTACCTCCTCACCGACACGCTGGCGAGCAAGCTGAGCGAAGGCGGCGGACTCGGTCTCGCGTCCGTGCTCGAGAAACAACTTTCCCCCCACAGCCCCGTCCATCCCGGCGCGCTCGCGCCGAAATCATCGTCATGAACGAAGCCTGGCCAGAAATCGCGGACGCCCTCCGCACCGAGATCGCCGAATACGGCGCGCTCCTCCACTTGTTCGAAGAGCAGCAGAAACAGCTCTTCGCCCGCCGCGCCGACGCCGTCCTCCGCCTCAGTGGCGAAATCGAGGGCCAGGTGCGTGCCCTCCATGAGTGCCGCCGCTCCCGCGAGGAGATGGTCGGCTCCTTCGCCACGCGCCACGGCCGCCCGGGCACGTCGACGCTCCGCTCGCTCTTTCCGATGATCGCCGCCGAGGTGCATCCGCTCCTCGAGGCGCTCATCGGCGAGGTCAACGTGCTCATCCACCGCGTCCGCCGCGCCTCGCGTCACAACCAGATCCTGCTGGCGCGTGCCGTCGAGATCCACCAGCAGCTGCTCCGGGAAATCCTTCCCGATACCTTCACGCAGACGTACGCCCCCACGGGTCGCGTCGCGAACACGGGCATCGGTGCGCACGGTCCCGCGCTCCGCGCCGCGGGTTGATGGTAATTTAGTCATGTCCGGCCTCTTCAGCAGTCTCAGCGCCAGTGTCCAGTCGCTCGCCGCCCAGAGCGCGGCGATCAACACGGCCAGCAAGAACCTGGCGAACATGAACAACGCGTCCTACGCGCGTCAGCGGGTCATTTTCAGCGACCTCGGCACGGTGCAGACTCCGCAGGGCCCGCAGAGCATGGGCCTGGAGGCTTCGGGTATCCAGCAGCTCCGTGACCCGCTCCTCGACCAGCAGGTGGTGCGGGAGATCGCGATCACGTCCTCCTACACGACGCAGCAGCAGTTCCTGCAGAACGCGCAGACCAATCTCGGCCAGACGATCAACAACGTGGCCGCCTCCAACACGACCGGCTCCAGCGCGGGCACGGGCGGACTGAGTGCGGCGCTCGACGACTTTTTCAATTCCTTCCAGAGCCTGGCCGCGTCGCCCACCGATGTCGGCGAGCGCCAGACGCTCCTCCAGAAGGCGGGCGTCCTGACGGATACGATCAACCAGATGGATACCAATCTGGCGCAGGTGCAGACCGATGCCACCACCCAGATCCAGTCCGATGTCACCACCGTCAACCAGCTCCTGAACCAGGTCGCGACACTCAACAAGCAGATCGCCTCGGTCGAAATCGGCAAACCCAACTCGGCCGTCGACCTCCGCGACCAGCGCCAGGCCGTCCTCGAGCAGCTGGCGGCCAAACTTCCGGTGGACACGTCGAACGGAGCCAACGGCATGATCCAGGTCACGATGAAGGACGCGTCGAACAACAACGTGCTTCTCGTCAACGGCGCCTCCGTCACCGGCCCGGTCACGTTCACCGGCACGGGCCTCACCGCCGGGGCCTCGGCCACCGCCGTCCAGTTCTCCTCCGGCTCGATCTACGGTGCCCTCACGACCCGCGATGGCGCGGTCCAGGACATGCGCGACGCGCTCGACAACATTTCCAACCAGCTCGTGACCACGGTCAACGCGGCCTACAATCCATCGGCCACCGCGGGCGGCGACTTCTTCGATCCGGCGGGCACGACGGCCGGGACGATCACGCTGCAGTCCGGTCTGACCGCGAGCAATCTCGTGGCGGGCACGGGAGCGGCCGGCGACAACTCCATCGCGCTGGCGGTGGCGGCGGTGGCCAACCAGACCTTTTCCACCAGCGGCTCGCCGCCGGACCTCATCGACGGCACCATCAACCAGTACTACGGCGGCGCGGTCAGCTCGCTGGGCCAGTCGTTGTCGACGATGAACACCCTGGTCGACAACCAGACCAGCGTGCAGAATCTCGTCACGAGCCAGCGCAACAGCGTGAGCGGCGTCTCGATGGACGAGGAAATGGCCGATCTCGTGCGCTACCAGACCGCCTACCAGGCGTCCGCCCGCGTCTTTTCGACGATCGATTCCCTGCTCGACACCGTCGTCAACCACCTCGGCAGCACCACCTGACCCCTCCGTTTCCCATGCGCGTTGCCAACACCACCATCTCGGACGCCATCATCCGGCAGATCCAAACGCTCAGCACCCAGCAGACGCAGTTGCAGAGCGAGGTCTCGACGGGCCTGCGCATCACGCAACCGTCCGACGACTCCGCCGCGTTCGGTCGCGTCATGGGTCTCGAGAGCGACAGCCGCGCCCTCAACCAGTACGCGACCAACGCGAACACGGCGCTCGGCATCAGCCAGGCGACGGTCAGCGCGCTGCAGCAGATCAAGTCCATCTCGGATCGCGCCACGCAGATCGGAGTGCTCGGTACCGGCACCGAGGGCGCCCAGGCCATGGCCGCCTACGGCTCCGAGGTTGACCAGCTGATCCAGCAGGCCGTGCAGCTCGGCAACAGCCAGCTGAATGGCAATTATCTCTTCTCCGGCACGGCCGTGACCACGGCCGCCATCGCCACGACGACCAACGCGCAGGGCCAGATCACGGGCGTCACCTACGCCGGCAACACCGCCCAGGCGTCGATTCCGATGTCGAAAAACTCGAGCCTGGCGCCCGGTTCCGACGGCACGACCAACCAGGGTCTCGCCGATTTCATCAATCATTTGATTTCGCTCCGCGACGCGCTCAACGCCGGCGACACCACCGCCGTCGGCACCGCCCAGAACGGCCTTCTCACGACCGAAAACACGATCGTGAATTCCATCGCCGGCCAGGGCGCCGTCCAGATGCGCATCGAGGTCAACCAGGCGCAGCAGACCTCCGCGCAAACCAGCATCGGCCAGCTGATCTCCGGCGAGACGGATGCCGATCTTCCTTCCACGGTCGTCAAACTTACCCAGGCCCAGAACGCCTATCAGGCCGCCCTCCAGTCGTCGGCGAGCCTCATGAAAACCTCTCTCCTGAACTACCTGCCCGTCACCTGACCGGCTTAACCTCCCCATGAAAGTCCTCCCTGATCTCAAACCGGCCGACACCGAGTCCGCCCAGGCCAACGTCTTCACGCTGCCGCACGGCCTCATCGGCTTCGAGAACTACACGCGCGCCGAGCTGCTGTATCTCCCCGATCACCTCCCGTTCCTTTGGCTCAAGCTGCACGGTCCGTCCGACATGGTGCAGTTCATCGTCCTCGAGCCGGGCAGCCTGATCGCCAACTACGAGCCCGAGCTCTTCGACGAGGACGCCGCCGGCCTCGGCCTCGCCGATCCGTCCGAGGCGATGGTCCTCAACATCGTGTCGTTGCGGAATCAGAATCCGCTGGACGCGACGATCAATCTCGTGGGCCCGATCATCCTGAACCGCCGCACCCGCATCGGCCGGCAGCTGGTGATCTCGAACTACTCGCGTTACAGCGCGCATCATCCGCTCGTCGACTCCAGCGCGGCCGGCGCCGAGTCGCCCCGTTCCAAGCGCGGCGCCGCCTAACCGGAGTCCCGCCATGCTCGTCCTTTCCCGCAAGATCAACGAGGCCATCGTCATTGGCGACGGCATCGAAATCCGCATCAACCGCATCGACGGCGATGTCGTGAAGATCGGCATCATTGCGCCGCGCGAGGTCCCGATTTTCCGCAAGGAGGTCCAGACCGCGATCGCCGCGACCAACCAGGCGGCCGCCTTCAAACCGACTTCCGGCCAGACGATGCCCGGCTTTGCCCAGCTGCCGAAGATCGTCCGCACCGACGCCGCCGCGGGTCGCCCCGCGCTGGCGCCCGCCAAGCCGCGCGCCGGGGGCGCCGCCGCCTGAGCGCATTCTCTTTCACCACACACCGTTTCCGCCATGAATATCACTTCTTCCCAACTGCAGTCGACCAACCTGGCCGCGCAAAGCCTGCTGGCCCGGTCGCTCGCGCAGTTGCCCAACCTCGCGACGGCGCTGGCCGATGATTCCGACGGCAGCGACAACTCGTCGGACCTCTCCGGCCTGTCCGGTCTTTCCACGCAGCTGCAGTCCGGCATCACCAGCCTGCAGACCACCAGCGACGGACTCGACACGCTCGGCGCGCTCCTGAAGCAAATGGGATCGCTGGCTCGGGCGGTGTCGGACCCATCGAACAGCGCCTCGGCGCAGGCCGAAGCCGGCCAGAAATTTGCCGCGCTCCAGACGCAGCTGCGCGAGATCGTCGGCGGTTCGTCGTCGGTCATCGGCGGCGCCGATGCGGCCGGTTCCGGCCTGTTCGGCGAAAACAGCGACGGTTCGGCGAATCCGGCCAATCTGCAGCAGGGGCCGATGCTCGCGCTCATCGCGCAGTCCTCGGACGGCTCGTTTACACTGTCGGCGGCCGACGCCTCCAAGACAGTGGCCGACGCCACGAATCAGGTCGCGCAGGCCGGCTCCGCGGTGGACACGAAAAGTTCCCAGCTCATGCAGGAGGCCATTCGCCTGCAGATCGGGCAGATGAACCTGGCCTCCGTGCTCGCGCCGATCCAAAATGGCAACGACGCCCAGCAGGCGAATCAGCTGACGGCCGCCTCGATCATTTCGCTCGGCGGTTCCGCCCTGAACATCCAGGGCGCCCCGAATGCTGCCGCAGCCTTGCAGCTGGTGCAGATGTGATTCTGGTTTAGCTCCAAGAATTTCCAAGGCGACCGCTTCAGCGGTCGCCTTTTGTTTTTCGGTGTCTGCGAACCTGGTAGGGATCGATGTCATCGATCCGCCAGAGACCGAGGCAAGACCATTGCGACAGTATCCATCCGCTCCACGCTATCTCCTTGCAAATCGGCGCTGATATTTTTGTCTGTCGCTCGCGGGCCGCAAGATCGTCGTTGGGTGAACTCAGAATGTCATGAGACTTTCGCATGGAGTGAGGTGTTGGCTTGTCATTGTCGCGGTGGCGGGCGTTTCCCTTGTTCGTGCCGATGACCGGCCCTCGACCGGTCCGGCGGCGGACTACAACAATCCCCGGGCCTTTGCCCAAGGTCTGCCCACCACCATGGTGCTCGGATTCTACAAGGCCCAGGATGGGAGAGAGCTTCGAAATGCGATCACCCAGGCGCTCAAATACATTCCGGAGGTCACGACCAGCGAGTTTCCCGCGAACCACGGGCAGCCGAAATTTCTCGGCGGAGATCCGCCGGTGTTTCCCTATCAGTATAAGCACTCGGACGCGGGCGGCTACGCCTACGCTTTCATGTTGGTTAGTGAGGAAGGCAAGGTGGCGCGGGTGTTGATCACCGACGCCAGCAAACCGGCGTTCGCAGTCAACGCGGCCAACGCCGTTGTGACCTGGCGATTCAAGCCGGTATCGCTTAACCACGTTCACGTGCCGTTTCTGCTCATGGTCCGGGTCGATTTTGCGATGACGGGTGTTTAGGCGCGTCGGGCCGGAAAAAGGGGTGCAGAACGATGGTTGGTCAGTCGGATCGATGGGACATCGATCCCTACCGGTCAGCGCCGGTTCGTCCGGCTCAGGGATCGCGGTCGGCACTAACCGGTGGGAGCGGCTTTTCGCTGCGAATAGTGTAGCCGGCAGAGGTCCCTGTTTTCATTGTCAATTCCACCATGAGCGCACTCTTTCTCTTCCCGAGCGCAGTCAGAAGTGATCCATCGATCGAGACCTGGATGCGAGGACATCCGGGTGAGTTGGGACGGATTGCGCGGCAATGGTTCGAGGTGATGCGCTCCTGCGGGCCGGAGGTGCGGGAATTGCTTCACGACGGACATCCGACGGCGTGTGTGGGTGAGGTTGCGTTTGGATACGTCAACGCCTTCAAGGCGCACGTGAACGTCGGATTCTTTCGCGCCACGGATTTGCCCGATCCCAAGGGCTTGCTCGTGGGCACCGGCAAGTCGATGCGCCATGTGAAGCTCGAGCCGGGACAGGCGATCGACGCGACCGCTTTACGTGCGCTGATTCATTCGGCCTACGACGACATGAAGCGACGCGTTCAGGCGGAGGAAACGGCTCTCACCCGCCCGAGCTGATGCAGAAATCCTTTAGCCGCAGAAAAGCGCAAGAGGCGCAAAAAGAATTCATTCCCGTTGGGTCCGATACCCCGGAGCTTGCTCCGGCTCGGACGGGAGTAGGAGTGGTAACGGCTTTCGTATCCGCGATAGCCCAGGCGACGGCGGGATGCCGCGATTACTCCCCCGGGGTCTGACGCCCCCGGCTACAACAAGCCAAGTGCTCCTGTAGCCGGGTCCGAAGGGCCCGGAAGGATCGCGGGACAAGCCTGCTCCTCCCGTTGCACCGCGGCATAAGGCAGAGAGTGACCGACTGATGCCTCGGGGCTTGCCCCGAGGACCTTTACGTTTACAGGAGCAAACGGAGGAAACTGAGAATTCACCTTCGCAGAAGTCCATAGAGTTCGCCGAACTCTGATCTCCTCCGGTTTCTCAGTTTCCTCCTGTGAAATCCTTCTTCCCGGCAATGCTCAGCGATCTCCGGTAACTATTTTTCGATCGATCCCCGACCGATCGGAAGTGCGAGTTTCGCGTCGTACGCGAGTTTCGCGGGCCTACACCAGCGCCGTCGGCGCGCCGTTGGAGGGCGACAGCGCCTTGTGCATGGTGCGGGCGAGTTCCTCGTTCGTGAACGGCTTGGACAGGAGCGAAACGTGTCCGAGTTGGGCTAGTTTCTCGGGCGAGATGCGCGAGAAATAGCCGGACATGATCACGATGGGGAGGCTGGGGACCGCGCTGCGAATTTCGGTTGCGAGCTCGATCCCGTTCATCACCGGCATGGTCTGGTCGGTGAGCAAAATCGAATAGTCCGAAGGCGTGCGGCGCAGCGCCTCGAGACACAGGGCGGGCGTGTCGAACGCCATCACGCGATAACCCAGTTTCTCCAGCGCCATCTGCGCAAAGCTGCGGACGATGTCCTCGTCATCGACCACGGCGATCAGTTCGCCGTGTCCGCGCGGCATGCTGGTGTCGAGTGACTCGAGTTCGGTCGCGTCCTCGCGCGCCTCGGGCAGCAGCATCGTGAACGTGGCGCCTTTTCCTGGAGCGCTCTGCACGCTGATGCTGCCCCGGTGCGCCTGAATGATGCCGTGGACCACGGAGAGTCCGAGGCCGGTGCCTTGGCCGACCTCCTTCGTGGTGAAAAAGGGATCGAAGATGCGTTTGCAGGTCTCGGCATCCATGCCGTGACCCGTGTCGCTGAAGGTCAGGCGGGAGTAGCGTCCCATCTCGACATGATGCAGCCCCGCGGCGGCCGGATCGAGGACGACCGGTTCGAGGGCCATGCGCATCACCCCGCCCGAGGCCTGCATGGCATGGGTGGCATTGAATCCCAGATTGAGCAGCACCTGGTGGATCTGGGTCGCGTCCGCGAGCACCGGACCGCAACCCGGCGTGATCTCGACATCGATGCGGATGGTGGCGGGCACCGTGGCGCGCAGGAAACGACGGGCGTCCTCGACCACCTGAGAAAGGTTGACGGGCACCTTCTCGCTGTCGGTCTGGCGTGAAAACGTGAGAATCTGATCAACCAGCTCGCGGGCGCGCATGCTCGCCTCGCGCGCCACCGCGAGATAGTTGCGGGCGGGATCGCCTTCGGGCACCGAGTCGAGCGCGAGGTCCTGGTAGCCGAGGATGCCGGTGAGGAGGTTGTTGAAGTCGTGCGCGATGCCGCCGGCGAGCGTGCCCAGCGTTTCCATTTTCTGCGACTGGAACAGCTGGCTCTCGAGCTGGCGGCGCATTTCCTCGGCATCCCGGCGCGCCGTGATGTCCTGGAACGCGCCGTAGATGCGGATGGCGCGGCCGTCCTTGAACTCCGCCCGGCCGAGCACGCGGACCCAGAGCTTGCTGCCGCGGGCGGTCGTGAAGGGCAGTTCGAAGTCGAAGCCCTCGCCGGCGCGCACCGCGTGCTGGAGCGCCTCGGACAGGGAGGAGCGCGCCTGGGTCGGGTAGAATTCCAGCGACTTGGCGAGCGTGGGCTCGTAGCCCAGCTCCACCTCGTGAATGCGGAACATCTCGGGCGACCAGGTGAGATGCGAGGTGCCGAGATCCCACTCCCAGGCGCCGATCTGCGCCAGGCGGCCGAGCTGGAGTGACATTTCCTCGCCGTGGCGCAGGCGTTCCTCGAGCTGTTTGCGCGGGGTGATGTCGGTTTGCGTGCCGACCACGCGCAACGGCTGGCCGCGCGGGTCGCGGGCGACCACCTTGCCGCGGTCGAGCACCCACACCCACTGGCCGTCGCGATGGCGGAGCCGATATTCGCTCTGATAGACCACCGTGCGACCCTCGAGATGTTCGGCGAGCGCCGTGTTGGTCCCGGCGATGTCGTCCGGATGCCCGAAACTCAGCCAGATGTGCCGGTCGGGCGGAAGCTCGGCCGGCATGTAGCCGATGATTTCGGCGTAGCGCGGATTGCGATAGAACTCGCCCGTGGTGATGTTCCAGTCCCACACGCCGTCGTTGTTGCCGGCGAGGGCGAGCTTCCAGCGCTCCTCCGTGATGCGCAGTTCCTCGCGCAGATCGTGCTCGCCGGTGACGTCACGGTCGAAGCCGACGAGATTTTTCGGCGCACCGGCGCCATCGCGGAGCACATAGCTCACGGAGGAGATGTGACGCACGACGCCGTCGGGCCGGACGACGCGGAACTGTTGCTCGACCTGGTGGCGCTTGCTGACGAGGGCTTCCTCCATCTCCGCCTGCACCCCCGCCAGATCCTCGGGATGCACGCGGTCATGCCAGTCGCGCACATGGCCGGTGAGCATTTCCCGCCGGAGGCCGTAGACCTCGAGCAGGTGGTCGTCCCAGAGCATGCGTTCGGTGGCGAAGTCGAATTCCCAGACGCCGTAGCCGGTGGCGTTGAGCACGAACAGCAGGCGCTGGTTGAGCGTGCTGACGGCCTGCTCGCGCTCGCGTTCAGGGGTGACGTCCCGGTTAATGCCGACCATGCGCACGGCCTTGCCGGTGGCGTCGCGATGCACGAAGGAGCGCGAGTTGATGTGGCGGACGCTGCCGTCGCCGCGCACGATGCGGAAGTCGACGTCGATCGTCTGGCCGTTGGCGAGATCCTGGGCGTAACGCTGGGTGAGTCGCGTGCGGTCGTCCGGGTGCACCATGCGCATGAAGGTGTCCGTCGTGCCGTCGAATTCTGAGGGTTTGATCCCGTAGATCGTGTACTGCCGGTCATCCCACACCTGGCGGCCGGTCGTGACGTCGTAATCCCAGACGCCGTAGTCGCCGGAATGCAGCGCGAGTTGCATGCGTTCCGTGGTCTCGTGCAGGCGCCGGGTGCGCTCGGCGACGAGCACCTCGAGATTGGCGGTCTGGTTCTGCAGGCGGGCGAGCAGGACGTCGCGGGAGCCGACCGCCTCGCGGCGCTGTTCGTCGAGCAATTCCATGCGTTGCAGGGACGAGACGAGCGCGCCGAGCAGAAGAATCGAAACGAGCAGCACGATCAGGATGAGCAGGTCGATGTACGTGCCCCCCATCGGCAGCAGCAGCCACAGACCGAGCACGTAGATCAGGAGGGGACCGAAAATGCCGAGCGCGAGCAGGCGCAGGGCGATGAATCCGAGCGGATGATTGCGGTCGAATACCCGCAGCATGCGGGAATCCATGCGGCTCGTGATCATCGCCGTCCCGAGGAACAGAAAACCGAAGACGCTGATCATGGCCATCCGACTCGGCGTGTCCTCGCGATCGATCGAAAACGCCAGCAGGTTGAGGAGAGCGTGGCTGGTCACCGCGAGGCCCAGCCAGCTGGTGAGGGAAAGCCACGCCCGGCGCGGCAATCCCAACCCGAGGATGCCGAAGCCCGCCATCAGGAAGGGCAGGGTGGTATTCAGCGGAGCGCGGGCGCGAAGCACGGCCTGGTGCGTGGCGTCGCGCAGAACCGCGTCGAATCCCATCGGCGGCACGCTAAAAATTGATGAAACGAGCGCACTGCCCGCCAGGTAGCACACGGCGATCGACAGTGTCATAATCGCGCCGGTTACGATTCGGTTGGGGGTTCGCCGTGACGCCAGCAGCAGCGCGGTCCCGCAAAGCACAAAGCAGGTGGCCGACTGGATGCTCATCGGGCGCCATCCCGCGACCGATCCCTTGAGAGGTTCGATCTTGGCGACCCATCCCATCACGGCCATGGCACCCAGTCCGGCGGTCAACGCCGCGCAGGTTGTGCCAACGCGTCGCAGTCGGGATTCCGCAAGCATGATACGAGAGTGCGGGTAGGATTTGGGGTATTGTTCGCGGGAGCAATCCTTATACGTTGCAGACCGACTCCTGGCCAAGTGCCCAAACCAGTTGCATCGGCACCGGCGATGCCGGCTTGAGAGAAATCGATGGGGGCGGATCACTAACTGAGTGATCGCTTTGCCGGCGGGGCGGGCCCGCCGCTTTTTTTTACTAAACCGGTGCGGGGACCGGCCGATGGAATGCGCACCCGAAATGAAGACCAAACTTATTCTTGTCCTGACCGGTACCCTGGCATTCGGCTCCCTGGCCGCCCGTGCCGACGATGCGGTCGAACCGCCGGTGCCCGTCCGCACGGTTGCGCCGCACTATCCGGAATCGATGCGTCGTGACGGATCCTCCGGTGTCGTCACCGTGAGCTGCACGATCGACGAGAAGGGCAACGTGACCGACCCGAAGGTCGAGAAGGCCACGAATGTCGTCTTCTCGGAGCCCGCCCTCGAGGCGCTCCGCAAGTGGAAGTTCAAGCCGGCGAAGAAGGCCGGCAATGCCGTCCCGATTCACGTCGTCTTCCCCATCCAGTTTCAGATCAACAACGACTGATCCTAGGTCTTTTACTCCCGCCCCATGAGCATAAAGACCCTGACCATCGGACGTCGGATCGCGCTTGGCTTTGCGCTGGTATTCATGCTGCTCGGCCTGGTGGCCGCGTTCGCACGCTATGCGCTCGGCGCCTCCGGCCACAAGCTGACCGAGTACGCCGGCAGCGCCCAGGAGACGAACACCGCCGCCGGCCTCGAGTCCTCGATGCTCGAGCTGAAGCTGCACGTGAACGAGTTTCTCGCCACCGGCGACCAGGCCAACGTCAAGGCCTACGATACCTCCAGGCAGAAGCTGGAACAGGGCATCGCGTCGGCCACCAAGCTCGTGTCCGATCCCGCCCGCGCCGGCCGCCTTTCCGAGGCCGGCGGACTTCTCGGTCGCTATGACCAGGCATTCCAGCGCGTGGTGGCGAACTCCGCCCAGCTCGATGAAGTGGTGCGCAATCAGCTGACCCCGCAGGGTGACTCGGTCGCGAAGACCCTGCAGAAGATCCTCTCCGATGCGAAGGGCAACGGCGACATGAACGGTGCGTTCAAGGTCGCGAGCGCCCTCAAGGCCTATTTCGAATGCAGCAGCCTCGCCAATTCCTTCCTGCTCACCTCGCGCGAGGATTTCGCCGAGAGCGCGCGCCAGAGCATCAAGGCCGTCGCGAGTGCGGCGGAAAAGCTCCAGAAGGACCAGGAGGAACTGGTCAAGATGGATGCGTCGCTTAAGGACGAGGAGAAGGACAAGCAGCTGAAGTTTCTCCAGGAGGCCGCCAATTCCTACGGCAAGGCCCTCGAGACGATCATCGATCTCAAGCACCAGCGCAACGACCTGATCGGCTCACAGCTGGACAAGATCGCCCCGCAGTTCACCACCGCGCTCAGCCTGTTGCGCCAGTCGGTGACCGAGTTCCAGGGCGAACTCGAGCAGCGCATGATTTCGGAACAGCGTCGCAGCGAGATCCTGCTCGTGGTCTGCTCCCTCGCGGGCGCCATCGTCGGAATCGTCGGTGCGTGGTTCATCATTCGCAGCATCACCCGGCCGATTGCGCAGATCGCCGAGCATCTTTCCGCGGAGTCGTCGGGCACGCATGCCGCCGCCCTCACGGTCAACGAGGTCAGCCAGTCGATGGCCGACGGCGCCAGCCGCCAGGCGGCCTCCCTCGAACAGAGCGGCGCCTCGCTGCATGAGCTGGCGAGCATGACCCAGCGCAATTCGGACAGCGCGCGTTCCGCCAAGAGCCTGGCCGCCGAGGCCCGCACGACCGCCGACAACGGCGCGCGCGACATGGCCGCGATGCAGGGCGCGATGACCGCGATCAAGACGTCCAGCCACGAAATTTCCAAGATCATCAAGACGATCGACGAGATCGCCTTCCAGACGAACATCCTGGCCCTCAACGCCGCGGTCGAAGCGGCGCGGGCGGGCGAGGCAGGCGCCGGTTTCGCCGTCGTCGCCGAGGAAGTGCGCAATCTCGCGCAGCGTTCCGCGCAAGCTGCCAAGGAAACCGCCGCGAAGATCGCCGACGCCTCCGCCAAGAGCGAGCAGGGCGCCTCGATCAGCGGCCAGGTCGCCGGCAGCCTCGATGCGATCGTGGAACGCATTCGTCAGCTCGACGAGATGATGGGCGGCATCGCCCAGGCTTCGCACGAGCAGAGCGAGGGCATCAACCAGCTCAACCAGGCCGTCGCCGGCATGGACAAGATCACGCAGTCGAATGCGGGACTCGCCCAGCAGGGCGCCGCGTCCGCGCAAGACCTGCAACGCCAGTCGGCGCAGGTGAAGACGGCCGTGGCCGACCTTCTCCTCATGGTGCGCGGATCGGCCGAGGTCGACCCGCTGGCCGTGGAAAAGCCGAAAGCCGCGAAGGCGTCGGTTTCGGCCCCGCGTCGCGGCACCACGCCGCCGGTCAAACTCGAGACTCCCAAGCGCAATGGCACGCATGCGACCAATGGCGCCAACGGGCACGGCACGAATGGCCACGGTGGCAACGGCCATGGGGCCGAGGCACATTTCATCGACTGAACTCGGCCGGTCCTGATATCTGATTTCACGCCCGCGAGTATCGCGGGCGTTTTTGTGTTCGAAGGGTGGAACCGGACCTCTGGGCCGGTTCATGTCCGTGGCCGGCGCCGTGCGAGCCGACCTTGATACGACCCACAAAAGGCGGACGGGACGTCCGCCCCTACCGGTTGTTCTGCGACCGAGATTGGTAGGGGACGGCCTCCGTGCCGGCCTTACCACAAATCGCAAAGGCGGATGAGGACATCCGCCCCTACCGCGCAAAGCGATTCACCATGGGTGGATAAGAACATCCGTCCCGTTCGCCGTGAAATCCAACCGTCTAAGTCACACGCAGAACAGGCTTTGCCCGCATTTCCGGGCTTAAGCCGCGGCCGATTTGCGCCGAAATAAGGGTGAGATGTCGCCCCGTCCCAATACCGGCCGGCTGCCCGTCATGGCAGCCGTGCTGTCCATCGTCATTGGCTTGTCCGTGCTCGTTCTCGGATGGGGCTTCGGCATCCGGACATTCCTCACGCCGCTCGAAGGCAGCGTGTCGATGAAACCGCCGACGGCGACCAGCCTCGCTACGCTGGGCGCGGCGCTGGCCGTGGCGTTGCTCGTGACGCGCCCGATGGTGCGCCGGATTTTCCAGGCCCTGACCGTCCTGCTCGTCGCCGGCATGGGTCTGATGCTGATCGAACGCCTGATCGCAAAGTTTTGGGGAGCGAATTTCTCCATGCTGCCGGTGCACTCCTCGATCGAGGCCGCGCTTCCGCTCGTGCTCAATGGCGTGGCGATCCTTGGTCTTCTTCAGCCCGCCAACCGGCGTCCGCGGGCTTCGACCGAACAGATCCTCGCCCTGCTCGCCGGCGCGGTCGTGCTGCCGATTTTCACCGCGGAGATTCTCACCTTCGGCCAGCCGGGTGAGATGGCGAACTACAACCGGCTCGCGCCGCATTCCGCGTTCGCCGTTTTGCTTTTGTCCGCGGGCGTCTTTTTCGCCCGTCCCGAGCCCGGCTCGCCCTCCGGTTTCGTGGCGGCGGACTCGCTGGCAGGCCGGGTGATGCGTCACCTCCTCCTCGCGGGCTTCGCCATTCCGCTGCTCGAGGGCGCCGGCGAACGGTTCATTTCGAATCACGGCCTGCCGGTCACCTGGCACATCGGAGCCTTCACGGTGGCCCAGATCGTGTTGCTTTCCACGATCGCCCTTTATGTCGGCTGGGTGCTCCGTCGCTCGGATCGCCTCCGCAACGTGGCCGAAAAGGAACGCAGCGCCGCCCTCCACCAGCTCGAGTACCAGGCGGCCCGGCTCCAGGAATCCGTTTCCCGCCGCACCACCGAACTTTCCCAGGCGCTCGCCTACAATCAGCGCCTCGCGCTCGTGGCGTCGCATACCACCGATGCGGTCTTCATCACGAATGCGGCCGGCGAGATCGAGTGGGTGAACGAGCGCTTCACGAAGGTGTTCGGTTACACGCTCGCCGAGGTCAGCGGTCGTCGTCCCGCGCAGGCGCTGGCCGGACCGGACGGCACCATTCCGGCCCTGGCCGAACTCCATGCCCGCGTCGATGGCGGCGAACTGGTCCATGCCGAAGCCATCGTGAAAGCCAAGTCCGGCACGCCGTTCTGGTGCGAGGTCGAGATGCAGCCCGTGCGGACCACGGGCGGCGCCGCGGCGGGTTTGGTCGGTTCGCTCAGCGACATCACGGCCCGCAAGGCCGCCGAGGAGCAGGTCCTCGCGGCCAAGGAGGAGGCCGAGCAGCTCAACTCCCAGCTGGAGAACGCCATCGCCCAGGCGCAGCAGTCCGCCATCGAGGCCAACATCGCCAGCCAGGCCAAGAGCGCCTTCCTCGCGACCATGAGCCACGAAATCCGGACGCCGCTCAACGGCATCATCGGCATGGCGGGATTGCTGCGCGACACGGGACTCGACGCCCGCCAGATGGATTTTGCCCGCACGATCGAAACCAGCGGCGATGCGCTGCTCGCGATCATCAACGACGTGCTCGACTATTCGAAGATCGAGGCGGGACGCATTGAGCTCGAGCGCGCACCCTTTGACCTGCGGCAGTGTATCGAGAATGCCCTCGATCTTTTTGCCGCCAAGGTGGCGGAAAAGAACCTCGAGCTCCTGGCCTCGGTCGATGCGTCGATTCCGACGATGATCGTCGGCGACGTCACGCGCCTGCGCCAGATCGTGGTAAATCTCGTCGGCAACGCCCTCAAGTTCACCGCCACGGGCGAGGTGGTGGTCTCCGTTTCGTCGACGAAAACCGACGGCGGCCTGGAGGTGCAGATCGCGGTGCGCGACACGGGCATCGGCATTCCGGCGGACCGTCGCGACCGGCTATTCCAACCCTTTTCGCAGGTGGATTCCTCCACCACGCGCAAGTTTGGCGGCTCGGGACTCGGCTTGGCGATCAGTCGCCGACTGGCCGAGGCCATGGGCGGCCGCATGTGGGTCGAGAGCGAGGAGGGACGGGGATCAACGTTTTCGTTCACCTTCGCCACGCAGGAGGACCCCGATGCCCTCCCCATTGGCGAGGAGTCCCGGCCGACGTTTGCGGGTCGGAGCGTGCTCGTGGTGGACGACAATGCCGCGTCGCGTCAATGGCTGATTGCTCACCTGAGTCCGTGGGGACTGCGCGTGACGGCGTGCGAATCGGGCGCCGCGGCGCTCGAGGTGCTCGGTCGCGGCGAACGCTTTGGCGTGATCATGATCGATCGGGCGATGCCGGAGCTCGATGGTCTGGCACTCGCCGAACGCATTCGCTCCGGACCGGCCGGCGCGACTCCGCTCCTGTTGATGAACTCGCTGGTGGAAACGGCGAACGTCACCGGCTTTTTCGGCCAGGTCAGCAAGCCCTTCAAGTGCGCGGCTCTTTTCTCCGCGCTGGGAGCCGCCTTCGGTCGCGCACCCGGCACGGTCACCGCCGTTCCGATGGAGAAAAACGTGGAGCTGTCCACGTTGCGCCTGTTGCTGGTGGAGGACAATCCCGTGAACCAGCGCGTGGCCAACATGCTGCTGGCGAAACTCGGCTATCGCGCCACGCTCGTGCAGAACGGCGCCGAGGCCGTTGCCGCGGTGGAGGCGGGAACTTTCGACGTGATCCTGATGGATATGGAAATGCCCGTGATGGACGGCTGCGAGGCGACGCGACGGATCCGCGAAATGCGCGCGCCGACGCGTCCCTGGATCGTGGCGCTCACGGCGAACGCGATGAACAGCGATCGCCAGCGCGCATTCGCGTCGGGCATGAACGACTTTGTCGCCAAGCCCATTCGCCTCGGCGACCTGAAGTCGGCGCTCGAGCGGATCGGCTCGGACCGCGCGCACGACCCGGCCTTTGCGGGCGTGGTGGTTTCTTAGGGAGTGACGTGTGGCCGGTAGGGGCCGATGTCCTCTGTTTGGACCGAAGACAAGGGTAACACTCAGACCGGAGACATGGGTAACACTCGGGGTTGGCGTGGCGAAGGGTTTTTTAGTCTTGGAGAGTGAGCCGAGCGGTGAGCTTACGGGCGAGGTGTTTGGCCAGAGCGGGAGC
>DASZXI010000002.1:0-62666 GCA_035545955.1 Candidatus Didemnitutus sp.
CTGGGAAACGGCGCCTGCCGTGGCAGGCCCCGTGCTGGAGTTCGCTTCGCGAACATCGTCGTTGTTGTTCGTGATCATACAAGTGGTCGGGCGGTGCAGGTCTCGTGCCTCGCCGCTCGACCACTCCCATGTCCTCTCATCGTAATCGTTGGACAGAGAATGACCACGCCAGCTACAGCCCTTAGAAATGCAGCGTACGCGGGTGACACCGTGGTCGTAAGAAACCTGTTGCTGGAGGCCGTGGACCCGAATGTCGCGGACGAGTATGGCCGGACTGCGCTGTCTCATGCATCGGGCATGGGTCACGTCGCGGTCGTCGATGCATTGCTGGCCGCCGGTGCTTGGGTTGATCCGCACGAAGATTACGATACCCGTGAGACGCCGCTGATGACGGCGGCTTCGAAGGGCCACTTGGACATCGTGAAGAAGTTTCTCGCAGCCGGAGCGAATCCATCCTTCCACTCAGGTGTGTCGCAGCGGACCGCAGAGTCATACGCCCGAAATAACGGGCATGTTGAGATCGCGCGGTATCTGGCCGGACTTCCGCGTGCATGAAGAAGTCGCCCAACCAGTCGTCACAGACAACTCCGGGGAGCTGCGCTCCCCTCCGTGTCTGACCTCAAACGTTGGGCAAAAAAATGAGCCGCGAAGGTTTAAGAGTAGCGAAGGAAATCAGCAGTCGGCTTCCGGCTTTCTCGAGCCAGCGCGAAGCACGGTCGCAGTTGCTTGCGAGACGCGACGAACGCCTGACGAAGTTTTACGCATTAAGCTCTCGCGCGACGGATTTTCGCGCCGATTCCACGCCTGAAAGCCTGAAAAAAATGGAAGCGTGGTATTTCTCGCTTGTCGACGCAGATGGCTTTCGCGTGATCGGAGCGACTCGAGAGGAGTTCGAAGATTGCATGGCTACTTATTTCTGCCACGTCGTCGCGGTGACTCATTCGGATGCGGCATGGACGGTCGAAGAATCTCCCTTTGCACCCGGGCACTATCAGATCGGAATTCGGCGCGGTCTCTGCACATGGGCGGGCTCACTTCGCGACCACTATCGCGCGCCCGCGAACAAGAATCACACGAGGATTTTTCGAGAGTACCAGAAATACTTCGGTCGTGATTAAAAGGCCCAACCAGGCGCTAGAGCCAACGACCACATCCGTCACGCCTCGTGCTTGCGCACGAGCCGCGCCGGCTGTGGCCGTGGCTGTCATCTTGAACGATTCGGCAAAAGAAAGCATGCGCGCTTTAACTTTTTCACTCATCGCAGCATCTCTCGTCGGCTGTTCTGTGATCACCGACCAGTCCTCTCATTACCGAGACTTCGTAGGGGCCGAGTTTGTCACGCGGAAAGAGCAATACCTGCTTAGGCTTGATGAGTATCAGTACGGTTTCGTCCCGCTCACTCTCGAAGAATCTCCCACGGCACTAGCGCCCTATTCACATCTTCAAGAGAAGATTCCCGTAGGTGCACGAGTTAAAATCGTCCAGGCACGATACAGGCCCAGCATTGATGCCGGATTTGATTATTTCATCGGCGATTTGTTTCTTCCCGGGCAGCCATCTCCGATTCGCTTCGAGCAGTTTGTCGGAACGCCCGAACAAGCTCCGAAATTTCTGCGACTCTGGCAAAGAATCCCGTGAAAAAGCCGAACAAGTCGGCACAGACAACTCCGGGGCTCCGCCCCTCCGTGTCTGACCTTTAACGTTCGGCGAAAAGGGCGTGTTCTTCAATAGCACATTGCTGTTAATCTTGATTTGGTTTTACCTCGGGATTCTCTTTGCCGTCGCTTCGCTAGTCACTGCGGCGGTTAAGACCGTTAAGAAAAGTCCGACCAGGTCATCGAAAGGTGTGGCCCTTGGGATTCTTGCTTTGTGGTTCTCAGGTTTCTTCCCTTTACGTGCCTTAATAGATAGCAATGGGCGCGTGCAGTCGTCTGAGGTATCATTTTACGCGTGGAGTGCTGCTGCATTCGTTGTGGGTCTCCTTGGAACAATTTTGAGTGCGAGAACTAGAAAATGAAGCAAAGAGCCAAAGCAGCTTCCGGATGCGAAGTCCGACAATGTGCTCGAATACACCAAAGTTGTTCCTCTCGGAGACATAGCGTCAGTGAAAACGACAAAGGAGCCGAACCCATCGCCCGAGCCAACCCCGCAGTCGCGGGATGCCTCATCTTGAACATTGCCAAAATAATTTATGCTCTCATTTCCAGAAACTCGATTGGCCGCATCCAACGCGGCGGTAGTCTCTTCGAACTTCGCGCTAATTCCAATTTGCGTCAGCTGTGAAGCGAAGAGTTCCGGCCATGCCCTGAAAAAGGTCGGCGAAATTGTCGGAGCGTTGCGCGATCATCCCAGCACGAAAGAGGCAGATATCGAGTTCGTCTCCTTCGACGAAGTTGTTTCACCACGTCTGTCCCGAATAGACATTACGCAACGAGGCAAGGACACTACTGTCGCAGCGACGGTCGCCTTGAGATTGCGATTTCAGTCCAGCACAGATTTCTGGCGCCGTCTTGAGCTAATTTCGGAGCGGTTTCAAAAGATTACGCAATTCGCGGCGCCGTATGAAGAGGAAAAGGGAGTCGATATATTCGTGCAGGAAGTGCGACTTGAGGATCAGAAGGAAGATTCAGAACGGCTTCGGGTGATTCGAAAATGAGTAAACAGCCCAAGGGGTAGGACCAAGCCAACCGGACGGGGTCAGGCTGGGATCGCGCTCAGGCCAACGAGGCGGGCCAGGCGCGGGTCGGGGTGGCGCCGCCACGCGGTGAGCTGACGGCTGGGATGAATTCGGCTGGCTGTGACGGGGTCCGGTACCGACAACTCGGTCCGATGAGGACATCGGACCATACCGTGAATGAATTTTTTCTGCGCCCTTGGCGTTCTCTTGCGGCTAACGCCGTTCCAGAAAATCCATCGCCGCGAAAATTTCGCATCGGCGTTCCGTTCGGTGTAGCCGGGGGCGTCCGACCCTGGTGTCCCGGATTTCTCGCTTCCGTTGCAGGGCGCATCCCGGGCCCTTCGGACCCGGCTACATCGCAGAGCCGACCGGACGGGGTCGGGCTTTGCGGGGCCGATCAGGCCGGGGCGACGGCCGGCGGTTCCGAAGCCGGCGGCACGATGGGAGCCGCCGATTCCGGTGCGGGATTCTCCGATGCGGGGGCTTCCGCCGCGGGTTCAGGCGTCGGCGCGGGGGCCTCGGTGGCGGCCGCGGGGGGCGCCTCCGGGAAATCGACCGGATCGTGTTCCTCGCCCGATTCCTCGGCCTTGCGCGCCACCTGCGGCGCGACCGCGGGCGGAGCGAACAGTTTGGAGTCGGAGAATTCGGTCACGTAGCCTTCCATCACGAGCCAGCGCAGATCGTTGTTCATCTTGCGCAGACGCTCGCTCTGCTCCGGCGGGAGCGCGGCAAACGGAGCCTGCGAAGCGGGCGTGCCCTCGGGCGCCGGATGCGCGGCCAGCGCGGAGGCCACGTCGATGGCCAGGAATTTCAGCGGGAGATCCTTCACCGGCATCATCGGATTCTTCTCGAGGAAATCGATCAGCGACGTGATTGATTCCGAGAAAACCTGACCCGGGACGCGGAAGCGGCGCTTGACGGCGCAGACGTAAGAAACGCCGCGCGAGCCCTTCTTGAAGATGGTGAAGCCTTCGCGGCGCAGGCGGCCGCGCAGCGCGTTGGCGGTGTCGAGCGGGAAACGACGCTGCCGCTCGACGTGTCCGTCGATTGCCCGACGCACCTCGCCGGGCGGAAGCTTTTCCACGAGCTTGCCATGGAAACGCACGCTTTCGACGGCCCGAACGACTTTTTCGCGGGCCTGGGACAACAGATGCGCGCGGGCCTCCTCGAGGCTGTCGAAGCTCAACGCCGCCGGTGCCGGAGCGGGCTCGGCGGCGGGCGCCGGAGCGGGTGCGGCCGGTTCGGTCGGAGGCTGCTCGGCCACCGGAGCGGCGGGCTGTTCGGCGGCGGGAGCTGCCGGCGTTTCCGTCGCGATCGGCGGATGGGACTCCGAGGCGGGCTTCGCCGCCTGGGTCTTCCAGGTGTAACGCGTCGCCTTTTTCATCTTGTCCAGCCACTGCTGGACCACCTCGGGCTCGCGCACCGACGTGATGCTGTCGCGGAATTTCTCGAACGGCATGCGGCCGAGACGCGTCGCGTGGTGCTGCTGCAAAATCTGCTGGTATTTGTGATAGTTCGGTGGCCCGAGCAATTCACCGGTCGCTCCGCACTTGTTGATGATGGGGAAATTGCCCTTGGGCGGATCGATCTCCACGTCGGCGACGTCGAAGAACTGGCCGAGGTGATTCTTGAGCACGTGCGCGATGGCCGCCTCCTCGTTCTCGAACGGCAGATGATCCGGCACCGACATGAAGATCGGCGACGGCTTGGCGGAGCGGGTTTCCGCGGGCTTGGCCTCGGCATTGCCGTCCCGGGCGGGCGCACCCTCGACCTTGCGCTGAATCACGACCACGAAGCGTTCGTTTTTCTCCAGAACAGCCTTCGTGATTTCAAACAGTTGAAACGTGCGGCAGGAGGCGCGGATCGCCTTCACCATCGCTGCAAATCCGACATCCTCCGGATAGCAGGTGATCGTAAAATACGGGCTGATATACGGGCCGCGTTCGAAGGACTGCCCCTCGCCGCGTTCGCGCCAATCCCCGCCCCCGCGCGGACCATCGCCGCCGCGAAAATCGCGCCGCGGCCCGCCGCGGAAACCCTCGCGAAACGGACGCTGTTCCTGACCCGGACCACGCTCCCGATACGGGGCACGCGGCTCCTGAGTTCCGCCCTCCGGCGATCCCGGGGCGGCCGGGCCCGGAGCCGGCTTGCGAAAGGACCGCCGATCCCGCCGCGGCTCGCCCGCCGGGCCGCGATCGTCCCGTCGCTCACCCCGGTCGCTGTCGCGATCCCGGCGTGAAGACGGCGCTTGCTTGATCTCGGTCCACTGCGTCCCGAAGGTAAAATCCTGCAACTGCGTGAGGTCGATTTTGTTCAGACCCTGCTCGTTGCCATCGGTGGCGGGCTTCTGGTCGTCCATGAATGGGCGTAGACTGAAAACGGGAGTGGTTACCCGGTATGAGTCGATTGGGTTGCTTGGTGTTCCGCGGAGTTCGGTCAAATCCCACGGGAACCAGCAGTGTCCATGCCCAAAAACGGCAACGCAAGCGCATTTCGGGGCTTTACAAGAACGACACGTTGACCCTAATTCGCACCTCCCGGTATTTGTATGCTCAGGTGGTGGAATTGGTAGACACACACGTTTGAGGGGCGTGTGCCGTAAGGCGTGCAGGTTCGAGTCCTGTCCTGAGCACCACTCCCCGGCCGTGAGGAATCCCGTCCGGATCGACTTTTACGATTCGGACCAGCGGGAGCCGGCGCCCTGTCGCCAATCCCTCATTTCGTGGGAAGATTTACCTCAAACTTGATCGCCGCAAGCTGCTCCGGCGCCTCTCCGATCTTGCGCAGAAAGGCCATCCACCGGGGGTCCTGGTGGAGGCTCTCAAACTGCCATGCCGTCGGCGAAAGCGACAGACCCGAATCGTGATATTCGATCGCCTTGTCGAGCCACGCGAACGCCTGATCGATCTCGCCCCGATACGCGCAGATATACGCGATATTCCAGGACTCATCCCGCTCATATTTGCGGATCAACTCTTCCAGCGCCGCATCGGATTCCTTTTTCCGACCGAGTGCGTGGTACACCGTCGCGAGACCGTCCAGGCGCCAGGACTCGGACGGTTCCTGCTGAATCTCCGCCAGGGCCGCCTTGGCGTCACCCCGGTGCAACAGAGCAATGCCGATCCCATAGTGACTTTGCGCGCGGCCCGGACTGAGACGAAGGGCGGTGCGGGTCGCGGCAATTCCGTCGTCAATCCGCCCCGCACGGGTGTAGGCACCGCCCAGTGCCGCAAAACCGACCGAGTTCACCGGATCGTGCGAGGTGAGAAACTCGCCGACCGCGATGCACTGCTCTGTCCGGTTGAGCGAGCGCAGGTAACTCGCCACCTTGGACAGAATATCCGAATTGGTCGGATCGAGCGCGAGGGCGCGCTCGTAGTGTCGAGCCGCTTCCGCCAGATCATGGTTTTGAGTCGTGGCCAGTATGCCCAGCGTGGCGTGGGCCGAGGCCAGGTCGGGATCGAGCGCCAGCGCCTTCTCCACGGCGTCGCGGGACATACGGAAAGATTCTTCGGTCGTGAGTGCTCCCGAAATCGCCTGCAGGATGTAACAGTCGGCCAATCCGCCCCAAGCCGCGGCGGCGGATGAATCAATTGCCAGGGCCTGGCGGAAAAGCGCCACCGCCTGCGCCAGCGACTCCACCGTGTTTTGGTAAAACAACTGCCGCGCCTGCAGGCAAAGAGCGTAGGCCTTTGGATCCATGGCTTTCGCCTTGGGCGCCGCGCCGAGCAAGGTGACCTTGAGCTGCGCCGTCACGGCCGCGGCGATCTCGTCCTGCACTGCAAAGATATCGTCGAGCGAGCGATCGTACGTCTCGGACCACAAGTGCGTGTCGGTCCGGGCATCGATCAGCTGCGCCGTAATTCGAAGCTTGTTGCCGGATTTCCGCACGGAGCCTTCGAGCACATGCGCGACGTGCAGCTGGCGCGCGATCTCGGGAATTTCGACGTTCTTGCCCTTGAACGAAAACGCCGAGCTGCGCGAGGTCACGTGCAACGCCGGAATCTTGGCCAGGAGGTTGAGCAATTCCTCGGCGAGTCCGTCCGCAAAGAATCCCTGGTCCGCGTCGGCGCTCATGTTCACGAACGGAAGCACCGCGATCGACTTCGCGTCCGGCGCGTCGGGTGCCGCCACCGCCTCGATAGGTTTCGGTGCCCCCGCCGCGGAATTGACCGGCGCCGGCCCGGGCTTGCCGGACGAACGGAAAATCAGCAGCAGGCCCAGGGCAATGACGGCGACTCCGAGCAACGCGGCCGCCCAGACCGGAAAGCCGGAGCGGGCGGGTGGTATCGGGCTCGTCGTCATCGCCGGCCGACTGCCTGAACGGTGCCCCGAAGCCGTGTGCGGCTCGCGCAACAGACGCGTGACCTGCTCGACAAATTGCGGCGTCGGCGCGCCGTCGACCAGTCGCGTGAAATGCGCCTTCAGAAACTGCTCGGGCACGTCCGCCTCGCCCTCGCGCGTGTCGTCGACCAGGACCGGCACGATGAAGGCCGTCGCCGCGGACATGTCCAGGGTGCGCTCCACCGCGAGATTCCACTCGCGTCGAAAATAGCCTTCGCGACGCACCTGAGTGCGGGCGGATATGATCGGAATGAACAGCGTGCATTCCCGAATCTGTCGCCGGATCTTGGCATCCCAGGAATCGCCTCCCCGCAATTCGCTGAGATCGAACCACACCTCCACTCCAAAACCGCGCAAGGCGTCAGCAATCCTTCGCGCCGCGTCCGCGTCTTCGCGGGCGTACGACAAAAACACAGCGCCAGCGGGGCGGGAGGTTTCCGACATAAGGTGCGCGTCACCTATGTCCGGCCGGGCAAAGCCTTTCCAGATAAAACGTCGCGAAGGAAACCGCCGTGCGAGTCATCGGGGTGCGCCCGCCGGCCACGAATTCTCGTCGACCCCGGCGCGGTTGCGTCCTATTCGGATGCCACGACCCCTACCCCGATGGACGAACAGCTCAAGAAATACGAATCCAAGGTCAAGACCGAGTGGCTCGACGATGCCACCTGCGCGGCGTGGCGAAAATGGCACGACAAGTCCGTGGTTTTCTGGAGCGAGCTGACCCGCGCCCAACTCGAGGTCTCCGCCCTCGCTCCGGGTCTGCGGGTTCTCGACCTGGCCAGCGGAACCGGTGACCCGGCGCTGGAGGTCGCGCGACGCGTCGGTCCGACCGGACACGTCGTTATCTCGGATCTCTCGCCGCAAATGCTCGACATTGCCCGCGAGCAGGCAAACCACGCCGGCCTGTCCAATCTCTCTTATGAGCTCGTCGATGCGCACCACATACCCTTCCCCGATGCGTCGTTCGATCGCGTCACGTGCCGCCTGGGTGTCATGTTTTTTTGGGATTGCCAGCTGGCCTTGCGCGAAATTCGACGGGTCCTGAAACCCGGCGGCATCGTCTCGTTCGTCGCCTGGGGCCCGATCGACCGCAACGAATACATGCAGGCGGTCACCACGCCGTTCAGTCGGCGCCAGCCGCTGCCTCCGCCGCAACCGGGCGCACCGCATCCGGCCCGGTTCGGCAAGCCCGGGTCGTTGAGCGCGGAACTGGAAGCCGCCGGCTTCACCCGCGTCGCCGAAGAATCGCTCACCGTCTCAATGCGTTGGCCAGGCCCGCCCGAGGAATTGTGGACGCGCCAGTATGAAATCTCCGCTCCGCTGCGTCCCTATTTCAACAGCTTTGCCCCGGCTGATCAGGCAGCTGCGATCAAGGAGGTCATCGCCGAATTCCATCGCCGCTATGATGGGCGAAATGTCGTCGCCAAAACCGCCATCGTGGTCGCATCTGCCGCGCGTTGAATGGTGACTGTCGTCAGAATTTTGGCGTCCTGATCGTCGTGCGAAATCCGCGCCCACGGTCATGACGCGAAAAAAACCCTCGACCGCGCCCGGTGTTTCGTCGGCCGCGCCGGTTCCGAAGCCACCGGACACACTTGAGGGAAATCCGTGGCTCGCTGCAGCCGCGATCGTGGTCCTGGTCTTCGTCGCCTATGCTCGCGTGTGGGGTGCGGGATTCATCTGGGACGACGATGCCCACGTGACCCCGGTCGCTCTGCGGTCCGCGCACGGACTGTGGCGGATCTGGACCGAACCCGGCGCCACCCAACAATACTATCCGCTGCTCCATTCGCTGTTCTGGCTCGAATTCCGCCTCTGGGGTGACGCAAGCCTTGGCTATCATCTGGCCAACCTCCTCCTGCATTCCTCGGTGGCCATCCTGCTGGCGCTGACGCTGCGGCGATTGGGACTGAAAGGAGCCTGGGTGGCCGCCGCGATTTTTGCCGTGCACCCCGTAATGGTCGAGTCCGTCGCGTGGATCTCCGAACAGAAAAACACTCTCTCAGCGGCGCTGTATTTCGCTGCCGCCCTCGCCTATCTGAATTTCGATACCCGTCGGCGGCCCGGCGCCTACGGCCTCGCCACCCTGCTATTTGTCGGAGCGCTGACCGCCAAGACCGTCACGGCGACGCTCCCTGCCGCATTGCTGGTCATCTTCTGGTGGCAACGCGGGAAACTCTCGCTGCGACGGGACGTCGCGCCGTTGCTGCCGTGGTTCGCGCTTTCCGGAGTGGCCGGACTGGTCACGGCCTGGATGGAGCGAACCTCGGTCGGCGCCACGGGTGAGATGTTCAAGATTGGCGGCATCGAACGATTCCTCATCGCGGGGCGGGCGGTCGGATTTTATTTCGGCAAGCTGCTGGTCCCTTCCGACCTCATCTTCATCTATCCGCGCTGGGAGATCAGTCGCGCCCATTGGGTCGATTGGCTTCCCCTCGCCGGCCCGATGCTAGTCATGGTGCTCGCCTGGTCCATGCGTCACCGCAGTCGCGCGCCGCTCGCCGTCATCCTGCTGTACGTCGGCACGCTGTTTCCGGCGCTCGGGTTCATCGACGTCTATCCGTTCCAGTTTTCATTCGTCGCGGACCACTTCCAATATCTTGCGGCACCCGTCGTGATTGCCGGCATCGTCGCCGGCCTGGGCGCTGCGTTTGCTCGTGTCGGCTCGCGTGCCCGGCCATTCCTTTTCGCGGGAGCCGCAGTCACGACCGTGCTCTGCGCCGCCGCCACTTGTCGATCGAGCGCGCGTTTCGTCGACAGCGAAACGATCTGGCGCGACACCCTCGCCCGCAACCCGGGCTGCTGGATGGCCCGCAACAATCTTGGCGCCGACCTCCTGCAGGCCGGCCACCCCGACGAGGCGGTGGCATTGATCGAGTCCGCCGTTCAACTCGCACCGCGCAACCCCGCCGGACGCATCAATCTCGGCGAGGCGCGGCTGATGGCGGGACGCGTTTCCGAGGCGTTGACCGAATTCCGGGAGGCGGTGGCGCTCGCGCCGGCAAACGCCGAGGCGCAGGCTGACCTGGCGTCGGGGCTGCTGCAACAGGGCAACAAGGCCGAGGCCGCGACGCACGCCGCCGAAGCGCTGCGACTGCGACCCGGACTGGCCAAGGCGTGGAGTGTCCAGGGCAACATCGAGCTGGCCAACGATCGGCGCGACGCGGCGTTGGAGAATTTCAACCGGGCGCTGACTCTCGACCCTTCTGATGTGTCCGCCCGCTCCAATCGGGGCGCCATCCTGGCTCAGGAGGGCCGACTCGACGAGGCGATCGTGGAGTTTCAGCGCGCGGCGTTGACGCAGCCGCGCAACGCCGCCTTCCAGCTCAATCTGGCGACCGCGCAATTCCAGGCCGGCCATCTTGCTCCGGCGCTGGCGTCGTTTCGACGGGCGGTGGACCTGCCGAACGCACCGGCCGCCGCACATCGAAATTTCGGCCTGGCCCTGCTGCAAAGTGGCGACGCCGGAGCGGCCGAGGTTCAGTTTCGCGCCGCAGTGGCCAGCGACCCGCACGACGCTGAGTCTCATCGTCAGTTGGGCGGGATCCTGTATCGGCGTGGAGACCTCGACGCCGCCCGTCGCGAACTCGAACGGGCCGGACCCTTGAAGTAGTTTGCAGCGCGCTTCGGAAAATTTCGCCGACCGTTCCAGCAATTCATTTTTTGACCACGGATTTCTCGGACCACACGGATAATATTTTCCGCACATCCGTGCCTTCCGTGAAATCCGTGGTCAAACCTCCGTGTCTCTGTGCCTCAGTGGTTCAATAAAATTTACGGATCGATGGGCCCCTCGACAGGCTCGGGGTCCTGAGCTTGTCGAATGGAGACATCGATCCCTACCCCGCAGCTATTTTTTCCGGCTGCGATAGTCCGTGACGAAAATCGAAATCACGAGCCAGAATCCGCCCGTGGCCGCCGCGAGGTAGCAAAGGATGGCGAGGCCGGGAAAGCCGAAGAGCTGAAACGACGTCGGCACGCGCATGAGCAGAGATGCGCCCACGATCAGGCCCGCCAGCACGACCCCCGTCGTAATCCGATTTGCGATCTTCTGCATACCGTCGAGCATCGTCTTGGCGTCCGTCGCGCGAATGCGGATTTCGAGATCCGAATTTGAAACGAGATCCATGATCCGGTTCAGGCGCGAAGGCAGCCCCGTGGTGAACTCCTTCGTCTCGAGCATCGCACTGTAAAGCGTGCCCTGGGTCAGTCCCTGCCGCATGCGGCGAGCCATCAATTCGGTCACGTTGCGGCGGATGGACGCGTTGGCGTCAAACGCAGGATCGAGAATGCGTCCGATCTCGTCCAGCTGCAGCATGGTCTTGCCGATCAGCACCAGGTCGCTGGGGACGATAAGTCCGCTCTCCTGCGCGATGCTGCTCACCTCGAGCAGCGAGCCGCCGAGGTTCATCTGCTCGAGTCCCTGATCGCGCCGCAACGCCACCAGGTGGGTGATGCGCCGGCGAAAATCGATCGCGGAAAAATCCTCGAGGCGCTCGCTCACCTGCATCGCCACATCCGCGGCGGCGTCGCCGTTGCCCTCGCTGATGGCCAGCAGGATTTTCAGGAGGTTCTCCTGCATGCCCGGCCCGACGTGCCCCACCATCCCGAGATCGATCAGGGCGACGCGGCCGTCGTTGGTGATGAAGACGTTTCCCGGATGCGGGTCGGCATGGAACAATCCGTCGAGCAGGACCTGCTTCAAATAGGCGCGAAAAATTTCCTCCGCGAGCGGACCGCCCTTGAGCTCCAGGCGCGCGATTGGGCCGAGCGTGTTGATTTTCTGACCCTGAACCTCCTCCATCGTGAGCACCGACTTGGAAGTGTAGTCGGCAATCGGCTGCGGCACCTGGATCAGTTTGAAGTCGGCGAGATTGCGGCCGAGGGCGATGAGGTTGTGCGCTTCGCGCTCGTAGTTGAGTTCCTGCTGGATCGCGGTGCGGAATTCCTCGAGCGTGACCAGAAACCGGCGCCGTTGTCCCGCGGTTGTGTGACGGTCGAGAAAGCCCGCAATCTCCTCGAGCACTTCGAAGTCCTCCGCGATCTGGCGCCGGATATGAGGTCGCTGGACCTTGACGACGACGGCCCGGCCGTCGCGCAGCGCGGCGCGATGCACCTGCCCCAGCGAGGCCGCGGCCACCGGCTCGGGATCGAAGCGCGAAAACGCCTTGGAGATGCGCACTCCCAGATCGTCGAGGATGGTCTGCTCCACTTCCGGGTAGGAAAAAGGACGCACGTGGTCCTGGAGCCGCGCGAGGCCCTTCAGATAGGCCGGCGGTAACAGGTCCGGCCGGCCAGCGAGCACCTGGCCCAGTTTGACGTAGGTCGGTCCCAGCTCCTCCAGATCGTCAGCCAAACGCTCGGGCGTAACCCGGTCGGCAGTGGCTTCGACCCCGGCCGGCAACGATTCCGCGTTGGGATCGGCGCCGAAGCCCTCCTCATTGTGCAATTGTTGCGCGAGGTCGGACCGACCGTACTTCCAGAGCAGGGCGGCGATCTGCCGATAGCGCTTCAGATGTGACGCCGAAAGCTTCATGAATGGAGAGACGCCGCCCCCGCGAGGCCGGTTTGGTGGCGCCGGAGTAAGGACAGGGAAATCCGGCCAAAGTATCCTGGACGCCAGCACTTTTGCCCGGAGCAAAGTTTCTCCCAGGCGCGCGGGAACCGTCGGCCGCCTTTCGCGTTCCAAGGTGTGGGCGGAGCACGTTCCCGCCACGTATGTTCGTCTCCCCATGCTAAACGCCGCCAAGGACGCGCTGACCAGTCGGGCCGCCATGGCCTGGGCCAACAGCCTCATCGGACGCTACGGTCGGGTGCAGGCCCTGAAAATCGACTCGCGTCGCAAGACGATCGAGGTCGCCTGCGAATTGCAGGGGGAATCGTCACCCATTTCCATCCGCGTCGACGAGTACGCCATCGAAAGCGATAGCGACAGCACGTATATTTCTCTCCGGAAATTCACCGCGTCCCGTCCCTGGCTGCAGAATTTTCTCAACGATTTCGGTCATCGCCAGAAAATCCGCCTGCCGCCCTGGGCGGCGGGAGCGTTGTAAATTACCCGAAGTGACAAGTGACAGGTGACGAGTGACCTGACGACAAGATGCTCATTGCGGGCGAGATTGGTCGCCGATTCCTTTCTCGGTGTTGAGCCAGGCCAGTACCGAAACTTAAATCCGGAGGCCCCTATCTCCCGCAAGTAGGCGTCCGATGCTGGTCTTGTCACCGGTCACTTGTCACTGTGTGGCTTACGCCACTTCACCATTTGACCCCGCGGGGGTTCTGGGCACTCTCTGGACCCTTCCCAATGAATCCCGACGCGTTGAAGCAGGCGCTTCTCGAGTCCTACGCCACCGGCGGCGGCATCAACCACCTCGACGGCGCCAATCTGCCTTCCCAGGACCGCGTCAACGAACTCGCCCGGGACTGCATGCATCTGCTGTTTCCGGGGTTTTTTGAAGAGACCACAATGAAGCAGTCGGAGGCCGCCGACTGGCTCGGACGGCTGCTGGCGAAGATCGATCATCGCCTGCTGGTCGAGATCGAGAAGTGCCTTCATTTCGCCAAGGATGCCGATTCATCCGCGAACGCCCGACGACTGACCTCCGAGGTCCTCGGTCGACTGCCGGAGATTCGCCGGGTGGTTCAGACCGACGTCGCGGCCGCGTTTTCGGGGGATCCCGCCGCGCGGAGCGTCGACGAGATCATTCTCGCCTACCCTTGCGTGCTCGCGATCTCGCTCCAGCGCATCGCCCATGTGTTGTACACGCTGAAGATTCCGTTGCTGCCGCGCATGCTCACCGAGTACGCCCACGAGCGCACCGGCATCGATCTGCATCCCGGGGCCGATATCGGGCCGTACTTTTTCATCGATCACGGCACCGGCGTCGTCATAGGCGAAACCGCGACCATCGGCTCTCATGTGAAGATTTACCAGGGTGTCACCCTCGGCGCGAAATCCTTCGACACGGATTCGACGGGCAACCCGATCAAGGGAATCAAGCGGCACCCGGACATCGAGGATCACGTCACGATTTACGCGCACGCCACGATCCTCGGTGGCGAGACCCGCATCGGGGCGCATTCCGTCGTCGGCGCGAGCGTCTGGCTGATCGAATCCATCCCGTCCCACAGCGTCGCCTATTACAAGGATACCAGCCTCGTGGTTCGCCCGCGCAAGGCGCACGAGATGGTGCTCGACGGCGCGGATTGGTCGATCTGAGGGATTTTCGATTTTGGATTTCTGATTTTGGATTTCGGAAACCGGAGCCGGGTGCCCGCGATTTCCGAAGGTCGGTTTGCCTGCAAGAAACGCAAGCGGTGCAAAGGGACACTGAGCCCGCGCGGCCTTTGTTGTAGGAGCGGCTTCACGCCGCGATGGGTGAAACCGGACCTCTTCGTTCGACAGGCACAGGGCCTCTAGCAAGTAGAGAGGCGGACCGGTCTTTCGAGAGCGGATTGAAATCGATCATGGATATTTAACCGCGCCGAGACAACACGTCCCATCTTGAAATAAATCGCGGCGTAAAGCCGCTCCTACAGCAAAACGGGGACCGGCCATATCCAGACAAGGCGGCATTCGGCGATGCCGCCCTACACCGAACGCGCCTCGATGACGGCCGCTTAGAGCTTATCGCTAAGCCCCGCCCCATACTCGATCCGCTGCACGTCGACCTGGCCGGAGACGACGTCGAAAAATGGCTGGCCGTTTTTCACGCCGACCGTGCCGTAGCCGGTGGCCGTTGACAAGAAACAGCGGAAATCACCGGACAGGCTGGGTGCGAGGTGCAGCACGCGGTCGACCGCATCGTAGCGCGCCCCGCTCAGGCCCTGCAGGAGCGCGTACGAGGCCATCGCGCGCGCGTACCAGCTGCCCCACTCGTACTCGTTGAAGGGATTGCGCACCCGGCCGTCGTAGCGATCCCGACAGGTACGGACGACTTCCAGTCCTTCCTCGACGAGGCCCATCAGCAGCAGGTGCGATGCGACCTGGTATTCGATGCCGGTCCAAACTTCGTCGGAGTAGACGAATGGCAGCGTCGCGCGTCCACCCTTGGGCCAGGTGCAAAGGAGAAGTCCGCCATCGTTGCTGCACGTGTATGCGGGCCGGTCGGGGTTCACGTGATCCGAAAGATCCCGCCGCAGGTTGTGACGATGCACCGCCTTCAGATGGCTGCGGACTTTGCCGGCGTCGAGAACCTGACCGACGCCGCACACGAGTGCAAACCACGACCCAATGACGCCGTCCGACAGGCAGCCCGTGCCGTACTGGTAGTTGGGGCCTTCGCGTTCGAGGAGCGCCATCGCCTCGGTGCCCAGGGGTTCGCCGGTCCACGTCGTCGGATGTCCGGGAAACTCAGCCTTCAGTCCCTTCCATTGCGGTTTCTGGATGAAATACTCGCCGTTGAAGAGTTCCGACTCCGTGAGGGCTGTGCCCTTCGCCAGGAGCGCGGCGTAAGCTTCGACATTCTCGCCGAGCGCATTTCCCATCCGCACCGCGGCCTCGAGCGCGCCCAGATAACACGAGGCACCCATGCCGTTCGGACCCCAGAATTCGATATCGTAGGTGTTGTGCTGCGGCTCCTCGGGCACGCCGGTGTGGCGCGGGTCCCAGGTCGCGATGCCGTAATCCAGGCTTGTGCGCACCTTCGGCCAGATCGACCGCAGCCATCCGAGATCGCCGCTGATGCGCCACTCGCGATGCACTTTCATGATTCCGCCCAGTTGTCCGTCCGTGGCGTCGTATTCGTGATGCACGATCGGCCGGATCGGCAGCCCGCTGCGAAAGGTCTGGCGGCCGTCGGGATTCTGCGACGGACCGTGTTCCGTTTCGCGCAGCGTTCGCTCGAGCGAGGGAAACAGATGCGGGATTGCCTGCGCATAGTTCCAGACATGCGTGCACAGATCCCCCTGGCCATGCGTGTCGTTGCAGCCCTCCCAACCCCATAGACGGCCATCGGTCTGCCGCAGAATCGTCGGCGACTTCAGAATGGAAAGATTCGCGGCGACCGCTTCCTGCACCTCGGCGGGCAGGGTCGAGTCGGCCAGACAGCTCGCAAACCGCGCGGCGGCCGAGCGAAGTTTCGAATAGTTTACGCTCCAATACTGGGCAACGGCTCCGAGGTCGTGAAACTGACCCGCATACCACGGCCGATAGGTTTCCACGGGGCCGGACCCGCCGTTCGGCAGATCCTCGCCTTCGTGGATATTGGTGCGCGGAGCAAACCAAGCGAGTCGGACCTGGATCGTCTTCGTCTCGCCCGCTGCCAGGTGAAAAGGAACAAACAACGTCGCTCCCGGTGAGGCGCTGCCCTCGGCCACCGGCGGCCGCTCGTAACAGGCTCCGTCGGCGATGTCCTTCCACACCAGCGCGAGCCAGTCCCACCATCCGCCTCGAAACCAGGCGTGGTTCACCTTCACGGCCGGATCGTCAGTGAAAACCGCTAAGTCGCTCTCCCGCCACGGAGCGTCGGCGGGCGGAGTCGTGTGCAGGACGAAGCCGCCGTTCATTGGGCGCACCGCGCCCACGATCTTGTCGTCGGTCAGAAAGTGGCGCGCGTTGAACGAAAAGACCGCGTCGATGGCGGCATTGCTCGAATTCGAAAAAGTGTACTCGAGACCGGCCACCGGCAGACACGCGTTGTCCGCGTCGCCGGGCTCAAACGGACTCCAACCCGTGACCTTCACGGCGAGCGGCACCGCGTCATCGGAGAGAGTAACGTCCGCAAATGGAAATCTCGCGTCGAACATTGCCTGGCGGAATCGTGGCAGACCGAGTCCGGGCTTGCCGTCACCGGAGGAATTTCCCGGTCCGCCGAAATATTTCCAGGAAGGCGGAGGCCCTTCGAGCACGCGCGCGATTGGCGATGCTCCGCGAATCGAAAGCGCGGCAAATACGCCCGGATCGTTGAACACGTCCGGATGGTTCGCGATCGAGAAGTGCGACAGGCCACCGTGTCCTTCGAGGCAGATCGTGCCCGCGCCGATCCCTCCCATCGGAAATGCCACCCTGCTCAGATGCGCGCCCTCGTAGTGTCCACCGTAGTTTCGCGATCGCGGGCGATTTGCCTTCGTGTTCGCGGCGGCGTCCGCCTCGGCACCGACCACGTTGCCGCGAGCGCCGAGCGTGCCGACCGCCGCCGCGGCCATCGCCGACAGTTTCAGGAATTCACGACGATCGGGTTGGCGACCGCGGGACGCGGCACGGGAGTCATCATTCATGACAATAGGGCGTTGAAGCTGCGGCCCATCCGCAGCGGGGGCTTGGCGGATTGTTGCCGCCCATCCACGCGAGACAACCCCGAAGGTCACCCTGTCGAATGCTGGGATCGATTCGAGAGGCGGCAGCCTGCTGGCGGGCGAAATTCCGTCCACCTTTCGATCAAGGCGGGATTCGGCAATCCCGCCCTACATCTCCTGCTTACAGCTTACCACTCAGATATAATACATCTCCGCGTCGATGCGGCTGGCCATGGCCTCGAGTGTGTAGCCGCGCGCCTTCTCAGAAATAGCCGCGCCGATTTCATCCCAAATCTGTCGCAATGCGCGCCCCGAACGTCCGCCCGGCTCGGTCGCCGGCGCGAGCAGTTCTCCTTCAATCACGTTGATGATGTCGAAGAGGGTGATCTCGCCGGGCGCGCGGGCCAGACGAAATCCGCCCTGGATGCCGCGCCGGCTTACGACCAGACGACCGTGCCGCAGATCCCCGAGAATCTGGGCGAGAAAATTCGCCGGCACGCTTTCCGTCCGCGACAGCTGCTCGATGCTCAGGGTGTCGCCGCCCGAAAACGACCGCGCCAGCTCGCAGAGGATGCGGCAGGTGTAGTCGAGTTTCGCGGTGATTTTCACAGGTCGGATCCGCTCAGATGGAATAGTCGGTGTGCTCGGGACGAACCGTCTCGGACGCCGGCAACAACATGCCCGCCGCCACGGTCGCATTGGTGCCGGGTTCGATCAGGATGAAAGCCCCGGTGAGCCGGTTGGTGGCAAACCCGTCGTGGAAGATCGGCTTGGACGTCCGGATCCGAACCTCGCCGAGATCGTTCATTGCCAGTTCCGCGGGCGCCGGCTGCGGCTCAAGCGTCGCAATGTCGAGGCGGTGCTCGATCTCGGTGACGACCGCCTGCACGGTCTGCGTCGTGTGCTTCAACAGATATTTTTTCCCACGCGTCAGGGAGCGCGGATGCATCCAGCACATCCGCGCGCGGAGTTCGGTCGAACCACCCGGCAGGGCGTCGAGACCCACCAGCATGCTGCCGCGACTGACATCGATGTCGTCCTCGAGCACGAGGGTGATCGATTGCGGACAAAACGCCTCGCTCACCGGACCGTCGAGCGTCCAGATCTGTTTCACGGTCGACGTGAACCCGCCGGGCAAGGCGAGCACGCGCTGACCGGTACGGACGATACCGCCCGAAATCTGTCCGCTGAAACCGCGGAAATCGTGCAGCGCGGCGTTCGTCGGGTTGTTCGGCCGGTTGACCCATTGCACCGGCATGCGGAAGCCGTGCAGGTTCCAGTCGCTGGCAATGTGCACGGTTTCCAGATGGCCGAGCAGCGTCGGACCGGCATACCAGGGCGTGTGCGCCGAGGGCGTGACGACATTGTCGCCGTTCAACGCGCTCATCGGGATGAACTTCACGTCCTTCATGTCGAGCAGCGGGAGAAACTCCTCGAACTGCTCGCGGATCTCGTCGAATCGCTCCCGACTCCAGTCCACGAGATCCATCTTGTTCACCGCGACCACGAGGTGCGGAATGCGCAGCAGGGCCGCGATGGCGGTGTGGCGCCGGCTCTGCTCGATCACGCCCGCGCGGGCGTCGACCAGCACGATGGACAGGTTGGCGGTGCTCGCCCCCGTCACCATGTTGCGCGTGTACTGCACGTGGCCGGGCGTGTCCGCGATGATGAACCGGCGGCGCGGCGTGGAAAAATAGCGGTAGGCGACGTCGATCGTGATGCCCTGCTCGCGCTCGGCGCGCAGGCCGTCGGTGAGATTCGCGAGATTGATCTGTCCGCCACCCGTGAGATCGGCGGAGCGCTCGAGCGCCTCGAGCTGGTCCTCCATGATCGATTTCGAATCGTACAGCAGGCGGCCGATCAGCGTGGACTTGCCGTCGTCGACACTGCCGCACGTGTTGAAGCGGAGAATCTCGACCACCGGATCGGCCGCCGCGTTGCGCGGAGCCTCGGTGACGGACTGGGGGGAAAGGGCAACGGACATAGTGCTCAGAAATAGCCCGCCTTCTTGCGGTCCTCCATCGCGGCTTCGGATGTCCGGTCATCGGTGCGGGTGCCGCGTTCGGTCACGCGCGCGGTCGCGACTTCCGCGATGATGTCGTCCACGTCGTCGGCCGGCGACTCGATCATGCCGGTGGAAATCCGGTCGCCGATCGTGCGCACGCGCACCACCAGGTCGCGCACTTCCTCGTTCGGCCGCGGCGGCTGGAGGTCGTTCACGGGCAGCCACTGACCGCTGCGACGAACGCAGCGGCGCCGGTGGCTGAAATAAATCGTCGGCACCGCGAGTTTCTCGCGGCGGATGTATTCCCAGACATCCAGCTCGGTCCAGTTGCTTAGCGGAAACACGCGCATGTGTTCGCCCGGATTCAACCGGCCGTTGTACAAATTCCAGATTTCCGGCCGCTGGTTCTTCGGATCCCACTGGCCAAAACTGTCGCGGAAGCTGAAGAAGCGTTCCTTCGCCCGCGCCTTTTCCTCGTCGCGCCGCGCGCCGCCGATGGCGCAGTCGAAACGAAACTCCTCGATCGCCGCGAGCAGCGTGGGAATCTGCAGCTTGTTGCGGCTGATTTCGCCCGGCGCGGGAATGGCGATGCCCTTTTCGATCGCGTCGTCGACCGTCCGCACGATCAGCCGCGCATTGAGCTCCTTCGCGCGATGGTCGCGGAATTCGTTCAGCTCCGGGAAGTGATGTCCGGTGTCGATGTTAAGGAGCGGCAGCGGCAACTCCGACGGACGGAAGGCCTTTTCGGCCAGACGCAGCAGGCAGATCGAGTCCTTGCCACCCGAAAAAAGCAGCGCCGGGCGCTCGAACTCGCCCACGACCTCGCGCATCACATGAATGGCCTCGGTTTCGAGGTGCGCGAGGTGATCGAGATAGTAACGACTCATGGATCGAAACAGGCTCAGGCGGAAGTCGCGGCCGCCGGCTTGCCCCAAGCGGCATGGAGGCCGCACTCGCGTTTCTCGTCGGCCTTGGCCGGATCGAAATAGTCCCACTCGTTCGGCAGCTCGTGCCGGTTAAGATAATCGTCCATCTGTTCGTCGGACCATTCAAACACGGGACTGACCTTCAGTGCGCCGAAATTGCCGTCGAACGAGATGACGTCCAAACCCGCGCGATTCGGGTTCTGCACCTTGCGCAGGGCGGTGAGCCAGACGGTCGGCGCCAGCTCGGTCATGCCGCGCTGAAACGGCTCGAGCTTCATCACCTTCGAGAATGCCTTGAGGCTCTCCTCCTCGTCGAGGCTCGGGATCGGGCCCTGGATCGCGTCGCGATGCGCCGCCGACAGACGCGGCAGGTAGGGCTTCAGGTTCAGCTTGAGCAGCGAGCGCAATTGCTCGGCGTGGCGGTACGTCGCGGGCCGGTTGTAGCCATGATCGACCCACAGGACCGGAATGTCGGGCTGAACCTGGGTGGCCAGGTGGAGCAGCACGGCCTCGTAGGGACGGAAGTTGGTCGAGACGATCGCGCGGCCGTCGGCCTGGCTGATCGCCCAGCGCACGATGTCGATCGGCGCCTTGCCCTGCAGTTCGCGGTTCGCGCGCGCAATGAAATCGGGAGTCGGATTCATGAAACGGAAACGGGGGTTGCGGCCGGCTTGGCGGCAAGTTCGGGCAGGACCACGCGCGCGCAGAAATCGCCGAAACGCTCGCCCGCTTCGCGTTCGGATTTCCAGCGCGCCAGCAGCGGACGCACCTCGTTCTCCATGTCGGGATCCTTGACCGTGTCGCGATAAATGCGATTGAGCCGCGTGCCAGCAGCATTGCCGCCCACCCACATCTGATACCGGCCGGGCGCCTTGCCGACAAAAGCGATCTCCGCCATGTACGGACGGGCGCAGCCATTCGGGCAACCGGTCGAACGGATGATGATCTCCTCGTCGGCCACTCCCACTTCGGCGCACAGCTTTTCAATGCGGTTGATCAGCGTCGGCAGCATGCGCTCCGACTCGGCCAGCGCCAGACCGCAGGTCGGGAGCGCGGGACACGCCATGGCTGCGGCGTGGAGTACGCTGGCCTGATTCTCGGTCGGGATGCCGTGGTCGGCGAGAATCTGCGTGACGCCGGCGCGGTCGGCATCCGCCACATTCGCCACAATCACGTTCTGGTTCGCCGACAGGCGGAACTCGAGGTTCGGATACTTTTCCGCCACGCGACGCAATCCGGCCTTCAATCGTTGCGTCCCGGCGTCCTTCACGCGGCCGGTTTCCACGAAAAGCGTGAGATACTGCGAACCATCCACCGCGCGGTTCCATCCGTAGACGTCGCCCGAGGTCGTGAAGTTGAACGGACGGACCGCGGCGATCGCGACGCCCGAGCGGCGGGCGACCTCTTCGCGCACCCAGTCCGGACCCTTTTCCTGCACGACATATTTCAGGCGCGCGTGCTTGCGGTTGGTGCGATCGCCGAAATCGCGATGAATCGTCAGCACGGCCTTGGCCACGTCGATGATGCTTTCCCGCGGCACGAAGCCCAGTACATCGGCCAGGCGCGGATAGGTCTGCTCGTTGTTGTGGCTGCGGCCCATGCCGCCACCGACGGCAAAATTGTAGCCGAGGAGGCGATCGCCATCGGTCACGGCAATGAAGCCGAGATCGTTGGTGAACACATCCATGTCGTTTACCGGCGGCACCACGAACGCGGTCTTGAATTTGCGCGGCAGATACAACTGACCGTAAAGCGGATCCGCGAACTCGCGATTCGCCGGCTCATCGAGCTTAAGCTGCACGCCGTCGACCCAGATGGCATGGTAGGCGCTAGTCTTCGGGGCGAGCGCATGAGCGATCTTCACCGCATCCGCAAACACCTCCGCCCGGGCCTTCGTGTGCGCCGGCGTGGGCGAAGCCATGACGTTGCGGTTGACGTCGCCGCAGGCCGCGAGCGTCGACAGCAGCGACTCGTTGATGCGCTTGATCAGCGGCCCCAGGCCCTCCTTCACGACGCCATGAAACTGGATGCTCTGCCGGGTGGTGATGCGCAGCGTCTGGTTGCCGTACTGCGTGGCGAGATCGTCGAAGGTGATCCACTGGGCCGCCGTCATGACGCCGCCGGGGATGCGCCCGCGGATCATCATGATGTATTTCTTGCCCGTCTTGCGCAGGTCGCGGTCGTCCTGCTGGTAAATGCCGTGAAACTTGATAAATTGCTCGTCGTCCTCGGAAAACCGGACGGCGGCCGGGTCGGCCAGCGTCGCGGCAATGTTTCCAGCCAGCGTCGGCGTCTGCAGCTTGAGATGCTCGTTCTTCGTCAGTTTTGCGGGGTCGACCTCGATCATTGGGCATACCGGTAGACAGGTCTTGACGTCTTGCAATGATTAAACATGTCTTAGGTCATCATTTTGGTAATGTTTAACGTAACCAACACATCATCCATGGGTTTCGTATGGATCGTCGGCGCCGGACCGGGCGCGGCGGATCTGATCACCCTGCGCGGATCACGGGTGTTGAGCCAGGCGGATGTGGTCGTCCATGACGAATTGGCCGGCCGTGATCTCCTCGCCCTGTGTCGGCCCGGGTGCGAATTCCATTTTGTGGGAAAACGGGCGGGCAGCCACGGAACGCCCCAGGGCCAGATCAATCGACTATTGGTGGAGCTGGCGCTGCGCGGGTCCAAAGTCGTCCGACTCAAGGGCGGCGATCCCGCCATTTTCGGACGCCTCAATGAAGAGCTGGCGGAGCTCCGCGCCCACGGCATTCCCTTCGAGATCGTCCCGGGTGTGACGTCCGCCTGCGCGGCCGCGGCCGCCGCGGGCATCAGCCTGACCGATCGCCACCTGGCGTCGTCGGTGGTCTTCGTGACCGGCCATGAGTGCACGAAATCGGAATTCGACCGGATCGACTGGACCGAACTCGCCCGCTCCGGACAAACCTTGTGCGTTTACATGGGAACGCGACGGCTTCCGATTGTCGCCGAAGCATTGATGAGCGGCGGACTGCCCTCCTCCACCCCGGTCAAGATCGTAGCCAACGCCTCGCGGGCCAATCAGAAGGTGTACGATGGAACGCTCGCCGACGCGCCTTCACTTTCTGCCGCGGTCACCGGTGAACCCGCCCTGATCCTGATCGGCGCCGCGGTGCGTGCGCTTTCGGATGAGGCCGTGGCGGGACTGGCCGGCGAAGCGTTGCCGCATTGATGTAGGGCGGGGTCGCTCGCCCTGAGCCTGTCGAATGGGACGAACCCCGCCTTTTCGATGACCGTAGCCAGGTGGAGCGCGACCTCCGGGCGCGCTTGCCGACGCATGACCTCGTAAAAACAATCGCGAGAATTCCCTCGCGGTAGGGGCGGATGTCCTCATCCGCCTTTTGCGTTGGCGTTGCCGAGGCCGGCGCGGAGGCCGTCCCCTACCATGAGGGATCATATTGGCGGAGTTCGGCGACCCCGCCCTACATCAATCCATCGCCGCGCGCCAACGATCTGCGAGGATATCAATGAGCAGAGGCGACTCGCCGACCAGCGTGGTCATCGTCGTGTGCAAGCGCGGTGACTCCGCTTCGGCTTCGCGACAAATCTGCGCCACGTCGCCGTCGGGACCCGCATGTCGCCCGGGTAGCAAGAATTGCATCGCCACGATCACGGACTCGTCGCGCCAATCCGCTCGACGGAGGAGCGAAGCGAGCAGCGGTTCGCCGAATTCATACTCGCGACCCGGCCGTCGTTCCATGCTGGCCGCCGCGACGCGAAAGCGATCGCCCAGAATTTTCGCCAGTTGGAGGGCGAGCGCGTCGCGCACGGCGACCACCGCGCGGGCCGGGCTGCCGTGATCGACCAGCGCCACGGAAATCGGCTTCCTCAGATCAGGCTGTCCGTTCTCGACCCGCCGACCCTTCGTCTCGTCGACCGTTTTTCTCACGTGATCGGCCAGAATTCCGGCGAGCCGATCATCGGCCGCGTCAAAGAGCGGCGGAGCCACGCGCACGTTCAGTGTTCCGGTTCTCTCCTGCTGCGCGCGCACCACCGTTGGCAAATAATCCGTGATCGCTCCGCTCGGCCCGAAGAAAAGCGGCACGACGACAAATTCGCGTTCCCCCCCGGCCACGCGCCGCGCGAGAGCCGGAACAAAAATTTCGGCGGGTGTTCCATCGAGTTGAGCGGGATCCACCGTGCTCGAGTGCAGCATCGAGACCGGTGACACGGGCGTCCCGATTCGTTGCGCGAGCGCGTGGGCGATTCGGCGCAGGGCCAGAATCGCCGGCGGCGCCAGCGACCCGTTGTCGACAAGGAGCGTTTCAGCGGCGGACATGCGACCGGCGCTGCCTCTCCGACACCGCGCGCGCCGCCTCGGCGGCAAAGAAAGGTCCGCGGTAGATCAGACCCGTGTAGAGCTGGATCAGCGTCGCCCCGGCATCGATCTTTTCCGCGGCCGAAGCTTCGTCCATGATTCCGCCGACGCCGATTATCGGCAGCCGCCCCTGCGTCGTGCGCGAGATGTAGGCGACGATTTCGGTGGCCCGCTTCGTCAACGGCGCACCGCTCAGACCGCCGGCCTGGTCAACCGAGGCGAGAGCCCCCGGCCGCGCGAGCGTGGTGTTGGTCGCGATGATGCCGTCGAGCCTGAGATCGGCGATCACGCCCAGCGCCGCGTCGATCTGCGGGAAATTCAGGTCGGGTGCGATTTTCAGCAGAATGGGACGACGCGGTTTTCCCGCCTGCGTGCGGCCCCGATTCTCGTCGACCAGCGCCGCCAGCAGCGGCTGGAGCCAGGCGGCATCCTGGAGATTTCGCAGTCCTGGCGTATTTGGACTGCTGACGTTGACCACCAGGTAATCGGCGTAATCCGCAAGCAGGCGGAAGCTGCCCACGTAGTCCTCGGTCGCCTGTTCGAGCGGCGTGACCTTGCTCTTCCCCAGATTCACGCCGACGGGGATGCGGCGCCGCCCCGGCGGCGGCAGGCGCTGCAGGCGCTCGGCCACGGCCGCCGCGCCGTCGTTGTTGAACCCCATCCGGTTGATCACCGCCTGCTGATCCGGAAAACGAAACGCCCGCGGCCGGGGATTTCCCGGCTGGGCCTGATGGGTGATGGTTCCGATCTCGACGTGCCCGAATCCGAAGGCGGCGGCGGCAGGCCACGCCCGGCCGTTTTTGTCGAATCCCGCCGCCAGGCCCACGGCGTTGGGGAAGCGCAGGCTAAAACATTCGACCGGACGGTAAAGATCCGGTGACAGGCGATGCCAGCGTTCGAGCAGCCGGCAAACTGGGCCGAACCGCCCCAAAAGCGCCATCGACCGCACGGCGAGTTCGTGCGCCTCCTCCGCCTCATGGCGAAAAAACCACGGCTTGCCGATGTTTTGGTAGAACCAGCCCATTGCGCGGCGGACTGTGGTCGGCGGCCCGCCAACTTTCAAGCGCCCGTGGGGTATTGAACCCGTAAGATTTGGGCTTGTTTTTTCATCTGCCCGGACCACCCTGCCCCGCCCAAAATCCGGATCGTGAAAAATCTTTAGCTTTTGGCGTTTCAGGATTTGACAACGCCGAAGCCGACACTTTTTCGTCCATCCGGCTTAACACTATGGCGAAAGGAACACCGCAGCTCGAATGGTGCATTGTCCGCCTCGGCGAGGACCACAACTGGTGGGTCGACGAGGTCAGCGATGCCGTGCATTGGGACGTCGATGGTCTCAGCATCATCGATCCCCGACAGGTGGCTCACATCATCGAACTGATCGAACCCCTGCGCGAGTACGGGTTCGACCCCGACGTGTTTGAGCGCGCGTTCATCGCCTTCCGCATTTCGAAAGACCTGGGCAAGGGCAAGGTCCGCCTCGCCCGCACCAAGGAACCGCTCCTGGAGTCCGAGGAGAAGCTTTTCGCCCTGCCCGACATCATCGACGAGGAAAACGGCCCGTACGCCGACCTGCTCGACCACCTGACCCGGCTGCGCGTCAAGCTGCTCAACGAGCTGTTCGACTTCGAGGAAAAGCTCACGGTCGACGAGGTCGAGGACCAGATCCGCGAGTCCGAAAACAACGATTTCATCGAGGGCAAGGCCGTCCACCTGTTTGCCGAGATCACCGCCATCCTCGACTTCATGCCCGCCGGCTACGGCGACGAGGATGAGGAATCCGAAAAGCGCCCGAGCACCGAGGCCGAGGACGAGGATCTGCCCGACATCGACGAGGAGGAGGACGAGCGCATGAAAAACGACTCGTCGCTCAAGTGGGATGATGACGAGGAAGGTGGCGACAAGGACAAGGACGGCGACGAAAAGAAGGGCGAAGGCGACGACGATGAGGACGAGGACGAAGACGACGGCGAAGAAAAGGATTTTGACGACGATGATGACGACGACGCCGAGGAAGGCGACGATCGTCCGAGCCGGAGCCGCCGCGGTCGCGGTTGAAATCGCGGTTGCCTCGCAACGGGTCTTCGCCCACTAACGAACCGGCATGACCCTTTTTCGCCCGTTCCTCGCCCTGCTCGCGCTGGGCGCGGTGTTTCTGGGCACAGGTTGTTCCTCCGATCGGCATGAATCGTCGGAGCACAATCCCAGAGTCGCCGCCGCCGAAAGCTCAGCGCAGCTGCGTTCCGGCGACACCCTGACCGTTTCGCTCACCGGCATTCCCGATCCGAGCACGAACCCGGTGCAGATCGACGAGCAGGGCTCGATCAGCCTGCTCTATCTCGGCACGGTCAAGGCCGCCGGCCTCACCGCCAACGAGCTCAGCCAGGCGATCAAGCAGGCCTATATCGACCGCAAGTTCTACACGCAGATCAGCGTGTCCGTCACCGTCACCGAGCGCTACGTCTATCTCGGCGGCGAGGTGCAGCGACCCGGGCGCATCACGTGGTCGCCCGACCTCACGCTGAGCAAGAGCATTCAGGCCGCCGGCGGCTTCTCGCTCTATGCGAAAAAGACGCGCGTGACGCTGACGCGCGACCGCAAGGCCTACGATTTCGACGTCCTCCTCGCGCAAAGTCATCCGGAGGAGGACCCGTTGTTGTTTCCCGGCGATTCGATCCAGGTGCCGCGCTCGGCATTTTGACCGGTCGCGTCACCTCCCGGGCCGGCGGCGGCCCCAACTCCGCCTGAAATCATGAGCCTATTCACCGTCAAGCCGATCGAACAGCTCCAGCAGGAGGCGTCGGGCGAGAAAGGCCTTCGCCGCGTGCTGACCGCCACGAATCTCGTCAGCCTGGGCATCGGCGCCATCATCGGCGCGGGCATCTTTGTTTTCACGGGGCAGACGGCGGCCAACAACGCCGGTCCGGCCATCGTGATCTCGTTCGTGATCTCCGGCGTCAGCTGCCTGTTCGCGGCGCTGTGCTATGCCGAGTTTGCCTCGATGATCCCGATCGCAGGCAGCGCCTACACCTACAGCTACGCGACGCTGGGAGAGTTTTTCGCCTGGATCATCGGCTGGGATCTCATTCTGGAGTACCTGTTCACGGCGCCGAGTGTCGCCGTCGGGTGGTCCGGACTCGTCGTGTCGTTCCTGAAGGAGTTTGGCATCACGCTGCCCGATTCCCTGTCGCGCGCGCCCCTTGAAATCGATCAGGCCCACCTGGTGACGAATCATTTCCTGGGGATGACATTCACCCACCATCCCATGATCGCGAACGGCGCAGTGATGAATTTGCCCGCGGTGATCGTCATCGCGCTGCTCTCGGTGCTGCTCATCCTCGGCATCAAGGAATCCGCCACCTTCAACAATGTCATCGTGGTCACGAAAGTCGCGGTGATCCTGCTCTGCATCGCCTTCGCCCTCTGGTACGTCGTCACCCATTTTGCCACCGCCAAGGCCAATTGGACGCCCTTCATCCCCGAAAACACCGGCGAATGGGGAAAGTTCGGCTGGAGCGGCATCCTGAAGGGCTCGGCGGTGATTTTCTTCGCCTACATCGGATTCGACGCCGTCTCCACCTCCGCCCAGGAAGCGCGCAATCCCCAGCGCGACCTGCCGCGCGGCATCCTCGGTTCGCTGCTCATCTGCACGTTCATCTTCATCACGTTTTCGTTCCTGATGACGGGCATGGCGAAGTACACGACGATGAACAACGATTCGCCGGTCGTGAATGCCATGCTCGCCGCCGGGGCGCCGACGTGGCTGAGAATCCTCGTCGAGGTCGCCGCGATTCTGGGCCTTAGCTCGGTTTGTCTGGTGATGCTCATGGGCCAGCCTCGCATCTTCTTCTCCATGGCCAACGACGGCCTGTTGCCGCGGGTCTTCACCCGAACCCATCCGAAGTTCAAGACCCCGTACGTCACGCAGGCACTCACGGGCGTGCTCGCCAGCATCATCGCCGGCACCCTGCCACTGCAGCTGCTCGGCGAACTGGTGAACATCGGAACCCTGTTTGCCTTCATCGTGGTCGCGATCGCCATCATCGTCCTGCGAAGCAAGCGTCCGGAACTGACCCGACCCTTCCGCACTCCCTGGGTGCCGGTGATTCCGATCCTTTGCGTCATCGGTTGCGCCGCCCAGATGTACTCGCTGCCCGGTGACACGTGGATCCGTCTGGTCGTGTGGTTCGCGATCGGACTGGTGATCTACTTCACGTACAGCCGGCACCGCTCGAAGCTGAACAATCCCGGCGCAAACTAGGCGCCGCCCATGGATCTTTTCCGCACCAAGGCCGTCGGACAGCTGATCGCCGAGTCCCTCGACGACGAGCACGGCGGCATGAAGCGCGCGTTGAGCGCGGTCAACCTGATCAGCCTCGGCATCGGCTCGGTCGTTGGCGCGGGCATCTTCGTCCTGGCGGGAACGTCGGCGGCGCAATACGCAGGTCCGGCGATCGTCCTGTCGTATATTTTCTGTGCGTTCTCGTGCCTGTTCGCCGGATTGTGCTACGCGGAATTCGCCACGGTCATCCCGGTCGCCGGCAGCGCCTACACTTACACCTACGCCACTCTCGGCGAGTTCCTCGCGTGGATCATCGGCTGGGACCTGATTCTCGAATACCTGTTTTCGGGCGCCGCCGTGGCGGTGAGCTGGTCCGACGCCATCCAGGACACGCTGAAGGAATTCGGCCTCTCCCTGCCGACCGTGATTGGCAAGGCGCCGTTCGAGATCGACTCCAGCCAGACGATCACAAATCACCTGTTCGGTCACACGTTCACACATCATCCGCTGGTCACGACCGGGGCGTGGATCAACGTGCCTGCGGTTTTCATTTCGCTGGCGCTGACGGTCGTACTGGTGATCGGCATCAAGGAGTCCGCGTGGTTCAACGACACCATGGTGTTCATCAAGGTGGGCGTGCTGCTCGTCCTGATCGCCTTCGGATTCTGGTGGATCGCCGGCAATCACGACCTCGCAGTCCACCATTGGACGCCCTTCATTCCGCCAAACAACGGCACCTTCGGCGAGTTCGGATGGAGCGGCGTGTTCAAGGGCGCCGCCGTGATCTTTTTCGCCTACGTCGGCTTCGACAATGTGTCCTGCGCGGCCCAGGAGACGAGAAATCCGCAACGCGACATGCCGATCGGACTGCTGGGCTGTCTCGCGATCTGCACGCTGCTGTTCGTCGGGGTGTCGCTGGTGCTGACCGCCATGGTGCCCTACACCCAGCTGAATGTCGGCTCACCGTTCATCTTCGCGCTCCAGGCCATCCACGCGCCGAACATTCTCCGCTATGGCATCGAGCTGGCCACGCTCGCCGGACTCACCTCGGTCTGCCTCGTTTCGCTGCTCGGTCAGCCGCGCATTTTTTTCTCGATGGCCAAGGACGGGCTGCTGCCGCCCTCATTCAGCAAATTGCACCCGCGCTATCGCACGCCGTACGTCACCACGATCCTTACCGGCGTCGTATGCGCGATCGTCGCCGGACTCCTGCCACTCGATCTGCTGGGCGAACTGATTTCGATCGGTACACTGATGGCTTTCGCGCTGGTCTGCGGCGGCGTCTGGATCCTGCGCCTCAAGCGCCCCGACCTGCCGCGCCCGTTCCGAACGCCCTTTCTGCCGCTGGTGTCGATCCTCGGCATCGCAACCTGCCTGTTGCAAATGTACATGCTGCCCATCGATACTTGGCTGCGACTCGCCATCTGGATGGGGCTCGGATTCGCCGTGTATTTTGGCTACAGCCGCCGGCACAGCGGGTTGAATGCGAGGAAGCTGGAAGCTGGAAGCGGTAAGCCGTAAGAAGGAAGCTGTGGGAGCGGCTTTACGCCGCGAATCGACCGAAACAGGATACATTCCTGCATCCGGCAAGGGGTTGCCGCGGGCCGATGAGGACATCGGCCCCTGCCGCTCACCGCTCACCGTCCACAAGTCACTTCCCCTTCAACTCCTTCGCCATCTCCTTCGCAAAATAGGTGAGAATCATGTCCGCGCCGGCCCGCTTGATCGCCAGCAGCGACTCCCGGCGACAGCGCGCCAGGTCCAGCCAGCCCAGTCTGGCCGCCGCCTGGATCTGGGAATACTCGCCCGAGATCTGATACGCCGCGACGGGCAGGCGCGTGGAATTGCGCACGTCGCGGATGATGTCGAGATACAGGCCTGCCGGCTTCACCATCACGATGTCCGCGCCCTCGGCGACGTCGAGCTGCACTTCGCGCACCGCCTCGCGCCGATTGGCCGGATTCATCTGGTAGGTGGCCTTGCTCAGCAGGCGCGTGCCCGCCGCCTGCGCACTGCCGACCGCTTCGCGAAACGGTCCGTAGTACGCGGAGTTATATTTGGCAGAGTACGCCAGAATGCCGGTGCTGGTGTGACCCGCCGCCTCGAGCGCCTTCCGGATCGCCCCGATTCGCCCATCCATCATGTCCGACGGCGCCACCAAATCGACGCCCGCCTCGGCCTGCAGGACGGCCATGCGGCAAAGTATCTCCACCGTGCGGTCATTGTCGACGTCGTCCCCGGCGGCATTCAACACGCCGTCGTGCCCGTGACTGGTGTACGGATCGAGCGCCACATCCGTGATCACCGTCAGTTCCGGCAAAGCCGCCTTCACGGCCCTGACCGCACGCAACACCAGCGTCGACGCATTCAACGCCTGCGAACCGTCCGCGTCCTTCAACGCCGGATCCAGCTTGGGGAACAGCGCCACCGCCGGCACGCCCAGCGCGGACAGCTCGCGGCACTCCGCCACCAGGTCGGTGACATTGTATCGGAAAACGCCCGGCATCGACGTGATTTCCTCGGGCCGTCCGTTCCCATCGATCACGAAAAGGGGCGCAATCAAGTCCTCCGCGCGGAGCACGGTTTCCTCCACCAGGGCGCGACGTGACGCGCTGCGCCGCAGGCGGCGTGGACGATGCGTGAGATTGAGACGGGGTTCGTTGGCCATGACTGGACCGGTCATTAAAGCGAAGATTCGCGGCATTTCACGCCAATCTTTGAGCCCCGACGGAAGCGGTATTTTAGGTGGAGCGCGGCCTCCGGACGCGCTGCGAACGCGCCCGGAGGTCGCGTTCCACCTCGAGCGTGTTCGCGGCGTAAAGCCGCTCCCACAAAATGGTCGGATTGATCGGTCCGTTCAATCCGTCGCCTGACTCGTGCCGTTTTCGTGGCAATTCGTGGGCCAATTGCCTTGGCTCGAATCATTCTCTGGTACCTGGGCACCTATTTGCGGCTAGATAACCGTTAAAATGCTCTAGGCTTGCGGTTTTCGCGGGATTCGATGCCTAAATTCCGCTCCCTCCATGGCGTTGCATCTCTACGATTCGCTCGAGCGAAAGTTGAAGCCGATCGCCCCGCACCAGCCCGACGGCGTGGTCCGCTTCTACAATTGCGGTCCGACAGTCTACGCACCCGCCCACATCGGCAATTTCCGGACGTTCGTTGTCAACGACGTCATCCGCCGCCTGCTCGACCTGCAGTTTCCGAATTGCGTCCGGCACGTGCGCAATCTCACCGATGTCGACGACAAGACGATCCGCCGGGCCCGCGACGAGAAGCGGTCGCTCGCCGAGGTCACGAAGCAGTGGACCGACAAGTTTCACGCCGACTGCGCCGCCTTGAACTGCCTGGCGCCACACGTGGAACCGTCCGCGACCGGGCACATTCGCGAGCAGGTCGACATGATCGACGTGCTGATGAAAAAAGGGAATGCCTACCGCGCGGCGGACGGCTCCGTCTATTTCAAGGTCGGTTCGTTTGGCGACTACGGCAAACTCTCCCGTGTCAAGGAACGCGAGCTGCAGGTCGGTTCGGCGCTGGTCGGAAAATCCCAGGCCGTCGACGCTGATGAAAAGGAGGACGCCACCGATTTTGCGCTCTGGAAGGCCTGGAAGGAGGACGACGGTGCGAACGCGTGGGAAAGCCCGTGGGGACGCGGCCGCCCGGGCTGGCACATCGAGTGCAGCGCGATGAGCAAGAAACATCTCGGCGATACGATCGATCTGCACACGGGTGGCATCGATCTGCTCTTCCCGCATCACGAAAACGAGATCGCGCAGAGCCAGTGCTGCAATGGGTCGCTTTTCTCGCACCATTGGTACCACAGCGAGCATCTGCTGGTGGACGGAAAGAAGATGAGCAAGTCGCTCGGCAATCTCTACACGCTCGACGACCTGACCGCGAAAGGATTCAGCCCGATGGCCGTCCGATACGCCTTGCTCGCCGGCCACCCGCGCAAGCAGCTCAACTTCACTCTCGATGGCGTTCACGCCGCCGAGAGCGCGTTGAAGACGCTGCGCGAATTCCGCGCAACCTTGCCCACGGCCGCGACCGCCGCGCACCATGTGTTTGGTCACGTGCTCGAGCTGCTCCACGACGATCTCAACACTCCCGGGGCGCTGGGTGCCCTTTTCACGCTCGTGAACCGCAAGAGTGGCGAGGCCGATCTCGCGTCGTTCGACCAGGTCATGCAGGCCTTTGGCTTCGATCTTCGCGCCGCCGAAGCTCCGACCGCCGAGGCTCCGCCCGCGGTGGTGGCGCTCGCCACGAAACGCTGGGCGGCGAAATCGTCGAAAGACTGGGCGGCCGCCGACGCACTCCGCAAGGAAATCGCCGCCGCCGGCTGGTCGATGCTGGACGGAAAAGACGGGTATAAGCTCGAACCCATCAGAAAATAGACGCATCGCCTCGATGCTCGACAAAGAACGAAGCCCTGAGCTTGTCGAAGGGCTGGACGGAAAAGACGGCTACAAGCTCGAGCCCGTCCGGAAATAAACGTATCGCCCAAGAACCGGTACGGCCCGATTTCCCATCGAGCCGTCGGCAACGGCAGGTTATTTCACGCTGCGCGTCGTCGACAACGCGGACGCACTTTCATCACGGACTGCGGTGGGATGATTTCGTCAAAACCATCGCGGGTCCGCGGAGGAAAATAGACGATATTCTTCAAGCGCGGTGGGAAATGGATATATTTGCGCGCCGGGACGCGCAGCTTCCGTCCATCCATCAAGGTCAATTCAAGCGGATATGATCGGGGGTTCGAAAGAATGGCGCGGAGTTCGTCGTGCATGGGGTCAAATACCGGGTGAAGAACGTTCGTGTCACTCCCCTGCGCTCTTGGTCCGGATCGGAACAATCTGCGCGGGATTGATGATGAGGGGGAAAGGCCCATCGTCGGGATAGATCACAAGATCGCGCGTTTTCGGGTGAACAACGGCATGATCGGGATGGGGCAGAAGATGCTGGTCGCCACTCGCGAGCGTGATGATCGCCGGAAAAAACATCGGCCGGCCCAGGAGAATCTCGAGCGAAGCCCTCACGTCCGCACCGTAGCCCTCACCCCTTGGCCAGCAAGTCCGGAGTTCGCTGCAAAGTTGCGTATTTTTTCGGCTTTTCCGGACACAAATCCGCTCCCGCCCCACCTCCGCATTGACACCCGGCGAAACCCTGTCGCCAATGTGCGGTTCGGCCCTGCACTCGTAGGCAGGACCACAACCAACTCCCGCCATGTCGATGACTCCGCTCGAAGAAATCCGCCACTCCAGCTCCCATGTGCTGGCCACGGCCGTCCTCCGGTTGTTTCCGGACGCCAAGCTCGACATCGGGCCGCCGACCGACACGGGGTTCTATTACGACATCGACCTCGATCACAAGCTGACCACCGAGGATCTCGGCCGGATCGAGGAGGAGATGAAAAAAATCATCGACGAGAACCAGGCGTTCACCCGTCGCGAGGTCCCGCGCGACGAGGCCGAAAAGATCATCCGCGAGCGTCATCAGGAACGTTACAAGCTGGGCCGCCTGGCCGACATTCCGGCCGGAGAGGCGATCTCGTTTTATACCAACGGCGAGTTCACCGACCTTTGCGCGGGCACGCATGTCCGCTACACGAAGCAGATCAAGGCGGTGAAACTGCTCTCGATCGCGGGCGCCTATCACCGCGGCGACGAGCGCAACAAGCAACTCCAGCGCATCTACGGCACCGCTTTCGCCTCGAAGGACGAACTCGCCAATTATCTCAATCAGCTTGAGCAGGCCAAACTGCGCGATCATCGCAAACTCGGCAAGGACCTCCGGCTTTTCCACATCGACGAGGACGTCGGCCAGGGCCTGATCCTCTGGACGCAAAACGGCTCCATCATCCGCCAGGAACTGCAGACCTTCATCGCCGGCGAACTGCGCAAGCAGGGCTACTCGCAGGTGTTCACGCCGCACATCGGACGCCTCACGCTCTACAAGACCTCCGGACATTTCCCCTACTACAAGGAGTCGCAATTCCCTCCCGTCGTGGAGCGCGAGTTTCTCGACCAGCTCGTGGCTTCCGGTTGCTCCTGCGCAGAAATGGCCAATCGCATCGAGGCGGTCTCCCAAAAATTCGCCGAGGAAATCAACGCGCGCACCGGGCGCGAAACGATCACCAAGGACCGGGTTCTGCCCGATGACCAGCTGATCGATGGCTTCCTGCTGAAGCCGATGAACTGCCCGCATCACATCAAGATCTTCGCCTCCCAGCCGCACAGCTATCGCGATCTTCCCGTGCGCCTGGCGGAGTTCGGCACCGTTTATCGCTGGGAGCAGTCCGGCGAACTCAACGGCCTCACGCGCGTCCGCGGTTTCACCCAGGACGACGCCCATCTTTTCTGCACGCCGGAACAGGTGCAGCAGGAAATCCTGGGCTGCCTGTCGCTCGTCAAGACCGTCCTGACGACGCTCGGCATGTCCGACTATCGCGTGCGCGTCGGCCTGCGCGATCCCGATGGCAACAAGTTTGCCGGTGATCCCGCCAAATGGGATCTCGCCGAAGCCGCGTGCCGCGAGGCCGCGAAAACGCTCGGCGTTCCCTTCACGGAGGAGCCGGGCGAAGCCGCGTTCTACGGGCCGAAGATCGATTTCGTCATCAAGGATGTCATCGGCCGCGAATGGCAGCTCGGCACGGTCCAGGTCGACTACGTCCTGCCGGTTCGCTTCGGGCTCTCCTACATCGGCGCCGACAACGCCGCGCACACGCCGGTGATGATTCATCGCGCGCCGTTCGGGTCGATGGAACGATTCTGCGGTGTGCTCATCGAGCATTTCGCCGGCGACTTTCCGCTTTGGCTCGCGCCCGAGCAGGTGCGCCTCGTGCCGATCAGCGACAAGGTGCTCGACTACGCCAAGGCGACGCTCGACCAATTGGTCGCGGCCGGACTGCGCGCCTCCCTCGACACGCATTCCGACAAGCTCGGCGCCAAGATCCGCCGCGCCGAAATCGAAAAAGTTCCCTACGTCCTCGTGCTCGGCGCCAAGGAAGCCGAGAGCCAGAGCGCCTCGGTGCGCTCGCGGGCGAAGGGCGACGAAGGCGTCCATCCCGTGGCCGAACTTATCAGCCGTTTCAGCCGCGAAGTCGCCACGCGGGCGTTGCCGGAGAAGAAGGTGGCAAGCTCTAAGGCATAAGGGGTAAGCCGTAAGTTATAGGTATAAGGTCTAAGGTTTACGGGGTAAGGATTAAGCCGAATGCAATCGTTGTTGTGCCAGGGCCCGAGGTCCTCATCGGGCCGATGTAGGGCGAGGTCGTTTTCCGCTCCGGCTTTCGGGTAAATCGCAAAACCCAACCTCGCCTGAATAAATTTCGTGACTGAACCGCGGCGTCCGCGCTACCCGTGCAACCCGCGGTCAATTTCGGATCGGAAAAGGCGGCATTTGGCCCATTCGACAGGCTCAAGGCAGGCCATGCCGCACTCCATCAAGGCACTGCCCTACCAGCTTATCGCTTCTAGCTCAGACCTTTCACCTTATACCTTGAAGCTTACACCTTAGGCCTTCCGCCTCACCTCGCCCACACCAGCGGCTCCGGCACCGGAAACGCACTGCTCAGCTCCACTGCCCGGCCTTCCTTGATCGATCGGTGAATCGACGCCATGACGTCGACCACATGCGCCGCGTGAGCGCCCGAGGTGGGATGCGGTTTCCCCGTGCGCAGGCCGCGCCAGAGCTCGAGTACGCCTGCGCCCCAGTCACAGTACCAGTCGCCAAACCCGGCGGCCAGCCGCACGGGCGGCACGCGATGATACTGGCCGCCGAATTTTCCGAGACGAATTCGTGACGAAGCCGCATGCCAGCCGATGGCCACGGAGCCGACATCTCCGTGCACCTCGAGTCCCGCGCGGTGTTCAACTGGCTCGCCGACGTAGAAATTGGCGGTCAACCGGGCCCGCAATCCACTCGCGAACTCCAGCACCGAAACGGTCCAGTCCTCCGTGGTCAACGTGAACGCCTTGCCGTCCTTCGTCGTCCGCTGCGGCAACACGATCGTGCCCGAGGCCGTCACCCGCCGCACCGGTCCGAACCAGGCGGTCAGGAGCGTGATCGGATAGACGCCCACGTCGAAAACCGGCCCCGCCGCGTAGAACGGCACGGGATTGGGATGCCAGGTCTCGAGTCGCGCCCAGTCGACGGCCGCGTAGGCTACGCGCGGCGTCCCGACCGCGCCCTCGCGGATCAGTTTCCACGCGGTCTGCTGCGCCTCGCCCAGCCACGTCACCGGCGCGCAGCTCAGCCGCAGTTTCTTTCGCTCGGCCAGGGCGACGAGTGCGGCCGCCTCGGCGTGTGTCGGCGCCAGCGGTTTTTCCGAATGCACATGCTTGCCGGCCTCGAGCGCGCGCGTCACCACCTCGACGTGGGCATGCTGGATCGTGAGATTGATCACGGCCTCGACGTCCTTGTCCGCCAGCACGGCGTCGAGGTTCGCGTAGGCGCGTCCACCGTTTTTCGCGACCCACACCTGCGCGCGGGTGGGATCGATGTCGCTGGCCCCGAGGATGCGAATTTCCGGATGCGCCCGCATCGCCTCGCCATACGGGCCGGCAATGTTGCCGCAGCCCACGACCGCCACCCGGAGCGGGGGCGCGGTTTCCCTGACCTCCGCGGCGCGCCACCACTGCTCCACCCGCTCGCGGCTCGCCCGCAGGTCGTCCGACGGATTGGATTCCTCCGGCTCGTGCTCCAGTCCGATCGGGCCCCGGAAGCCCGACGCCTTGAGCAAGCCCACGAGGGTGGAGATCGGGACAATCCCGTCACCCAACCGACAGGTCTCGTGACCCATGTCGATGAAATCGAGTCCCGTCTTGGCCGCGCGCGGTGCCCGGACGTCCTTGAGGTGGACCGCCTTCACTCGTGACCCAAATTCCTTGAGGGCGCCGATGGGATCCCATTTCCGAGTCGCGCACCATCCCGTGTCGAGCGCAACACCCACAAGGTCTTCGTCGCCCTGCCCCAGTCGCGCAAAAATTTCCCCCGCATTTTTCTCGGGATGATTCTCGATCGCGTAGGCGACTCCGAACTCGCGCAGGATGGCGACCGCCGCCGCGCGATCGTGGGCGAAGAGTTCGCAGTGTCCCGCGAAGAGCGGAATGTCGAGGTCGGCGCACAACCGGCAGGCCGCCGTCAATTCCGCGGCGCCTCCATTCACCCACGCGGGATAGCTGCGCACCACGAGGCCATGCGAAGCGAGGAGCTTGCGGGCGATCGCGATATGTTGCGGGGTCGCCCAGCGAAAGTGCAGGTGGGCGCACCACAGGTCGACGGCGGTGAATCCCAGCGCCTTCACTTCGGCCAGCATGCCATCGAGGCGCTCCTCGTACGTGCCGAGCGGCGAAAACCACGCATTGGTCGCATCGTCGCCCTGCATCCATCCCCGGTCCATCCGATACCCGATCTGCCGTCCGACAAAGTTCGCCGTCACAAATGAAAACGTGGGGTTCATGCCCCGAGCCTATTTCCCACGCCCGAAGTGTCGAGACACCTTGCCAGTCCAACAGCGGACTTTACACGCTCCGATTCGACGAAAATGCTCTCTTCATCGTGCGCGCCTTCGGATTGATTCTGTTTCTCGCCCTGACGGCCGGCCCCCTGGCCCGGGGAGACGCCAACGCGTCGACCGAAATCTCCGACGACGATGAAGCGCGGTTCGGCGAAAAGCTCGCCGCCACCATCGCGCGCGGCGACGTGCAGGCGGCGGCCCGTACCGTCGATTCGGCGGCCCTCACCACGCGGGCCCTGGATGGACTCGATTTGCCCGACACCATCGCCGACGCGTGCCGTCTCGGGGTGATCGAAAACATCAATTCGGCCCTGATCAAAATGTTCACGCCTTTCAAGCAGGCTCATTTTCTCCGCGTGGATCACCGGGGCACCGAGCGACGGGTGCTTCTCCGCCTTGTGGCCGCCAGCGGCGACGCGTCCTATTTGGGATTTGAATGCAACCGGCGAAAGAACGGAGAGCTCACCTGGTACGACACCTTCGACTATGTTTTCGACGAAAACTTCAGCGTCACGATGCGACGGCTGGCCGGCCCCGCCCTCGTCGCGCTGGGCCGGTCTGCATTGGCGGGCTCCGATTCTGAAATCAAACACCTGATCGAAATCGCCCCGATCGCGAAACTGGTGCAGGACGAAAAATATGCCGAGGCGCTCGCGGCCATCCACGCCCTGCCGCCGGAACGCCAGAAATCCGGGATCCTGCGCCTGCTGCGTTTCCGCCTCGCACGCCAGACGTCGCCAGAAGAGTTCATTTCCCTCGCCGACGAGTGGGAACAGGAGAAACCGGATGATCCGGCCATCGTCTCCGCCCGGTTTTATATCGCGATCCTGCGCAAGGACTATCCTGCCGCCATCGCCAAGGCGCGCACCTTCGACCAGCTGATCGGCGGTGACGCCTACCAGGAGTACATCATCGGCCGCCTGCATCGCCTCGCGTCCGAGTCCTCCGCCGCCCGGCTGGCCGCCCGCCATGCCCTGACGCGCGAACCCACGTTCACGCCGGCCTACGACCTGCTGCTCGATCTCGCGGTCGACGCCGGCAACACCGCCGATGTCGTCGACCTGCTGCAGGAAATCGAAATGAAATTCCCCGGCGCCGACATGGCCAAGGCGATCGCCCAGGACCCGAAGTATGCTCCGACGCGGGCGTCCCCGATCTACGCCGCGTGGCTTCGGGTCCGTTTCGTCCCGGCCGCCAAACCGCCTTCCCCATGAGCTGGCGCGAGGAATTGAACGCGGTGCTCGAGGTTCGCACCTACGGCAAGGTCGCCGAAACGCTGCCGCAGTTGACGAACCTCGATGAACGCTACCCCAACGTCGCGGAGATCAATTACCAGCTGGCCTGGACCTGCGACGTGCTCGGCCGGCCGGCCGACGCGCTGCCTTACTATCAGAAGTCCGTCACCCTCGGGCTCCCACCCAACGAGCACTCCGGGGCGCTGATCGGACTGGCCGCCACGCTTCGCGCTCTCGGGCAATCGGCGTGGGCCGTTGACGTGCTTCAGTCAGGCAAACGCCAGTTTCCCGCCAATCGCGAATTCGATGCCTTCCTGGCGCTCGCGCTCCATGATGAAAAGCGCCACGCGGAGTCCGTGCGCCTGCTCGTCGAGCTTCTGTGCGACACGAGCGACGATCCCGCGATCACCGCCTACCAGCGCGCACTTCGGCATGCGGTGGCGGGGCTGGACGATAAGAAGTGAGCGGTGAGCGGAAGGCGGTCAGCTGGCTGATTTCAGAGAGGTAGGAGCCTGCTTGCAGGCGATTCGGAACACAGGTGGAACCGGACCTCTGGGCCGGTTTACGCGCAAAGCGCGTCCGGAGGCCGCGCTCCACCTTGGCGATTCGCCTGCAAGCAGGCTCCTACCTTTCTCGGCCCAAAACGGCTACCCCACCGCCCCGCTCGACCACGCGCCGTTCACCAGCCGCCGCAATCCGCGCGGATTGGCGTTCTGCAGCTCGGAAGGGAGCAACTCGTCGGTGTAGCCCTGATAGCAGATGAGACGCGTCCAGCGCTCGATCGCCCGCGTGCCGACCGATGTGCTACGCCCGCCGTCGCTGGTCGATGGAAATGGCCCGCCGTGAACGATCGCCGTGCTGACCTCGAGCCCGGTCGGATAGCCATTCAGAATCAGCCGGCCGGCCTTCGCGGCCAGAAGGTCGGACAACGCGGCGGCCTCCACGGCGTCGCCCGCACCCGCGTGGATCGTGGCCGTGAGCGATCCTTCAACATGACGGGCGACTTCGCGGACCTCTCCCGAATCACGGCACCAGATTACCACCGAGCTGGGTCCAAAAATTTCCTCCGACAAGGCATGATTGCGCAGAAATTCTCCGGCCGTGGTCTCGAACCAGACCGGCGCCGCCCCGCAGGCCGCGGTCATTTTCGCCTGCGCGATCACCTTGACCCCGCCCAGTTTTGCGCGGGCCGCCGTGGCCGTGGCGAAATTGCGCCGAATGCCGGCCGACAGCATCGCCGCCTCGGGTGTCTGCTCGAGTTTGCCCGCCAGGGCGCGGACAAAATTTTCCGCCGCCGTGGAACGCTGCAGCACGATCAGTCCGGGATTGGTGCAGAATTGCCCCACCCCGAGCGTCGACGACGCATGCAATCCGTCAACCAACGCCGGTGAGCGATCCGCGAGCGCGCCGGGGAGAATAAAAAGCGGATTCACGCTGCCCATCTCGGCGTAAACAGGAATCGGCACTGGTCGGGCGGCGGCCAGATCGACGAGTGCCTTGCCACCCTTGAACGACCCCGTGAAGCCCACGGCCGTCACTTCCGGATGCCGCACGAGCGACTGTCCGACCTCAAAGCCGCCGTCAAAGAGCAGCGAAAACGTTCCCGCCGGCAAGCCGCACTCCTGAGCCGCCGCCACAACCTGCGCTCCGACCAGATAGCTCGTGGCGGGATGCGCGGGGTGCGCCTTGACGATCACCGGGCAGCCGGCGGCCAGGGCTGACGCGGTGTCGCCCCCCGCCACCGAATAGGCGAAGGGAAAATTGCTCGAGCCGAATACCACCACCGGGCCAAGCGCCCGACGCATCGACCGATGATCCGGCTTCGGCAGGGGCTTGCGCTCCGGTTGCGCCGTCTCGATCCGCGCATCAAGCCAGTCACCGGCTTCCGCCGAGTCGCCGTAAAGTCGCATCTGACCGCACGTACGCGCCACCTCACCCTTCAGTCGCGCCTCCGGCAGCGCGGTCTCGATCATCGCGCGCGCGACCAGTTCGGCGGCATTCGCCTCGAGGCGCGACGCGATCACATGAAGAAACCGATTGCGCTCCTTCGGCGGCAGTGCGCCGTAGTCGCTCGCCGCCTTCGCCGCCAGTCGGGCCGCCCGGTCTACGTCGGCTGCGGAAGCCGAGCGAAAGGTTGGACCGGATTCCTCATTGCGTGCCGGATCGAATCCGCGAAACGACGCTCCGCCGTCCACCGCCACCTCGTACCCGATCAACGACCTGATTTCGTCATCCATGGCCGTTGACAGTCACGCCGACCCCGCGAATTTGCAACCGCAGGAAAGTCTACCCGCGAAATACGCGAACCACACGAAAACCAATCGGAACCATTCTCGGCTGTAGGACCGGCTTGATGCCGCGATCGAACTTTGGAGGGCGGCCGACCCCGGCCGCCGGAGAGCTACGCGACGGAATTCGGGTGAAACGGTCGCAATAATTCCCGAAACGAATGTCGTTGGCAGGCGAGGTCGCCTGCCCTCCACCTGGCGTTCCGCCGACGCCAAGGCTATGGCGGAGAAGAAAGCCGCTCCTACAAGTCAGTCCCTCCGTGTCTCCGTGGTTCAAATTCCAGGCCGCTCACGCAGCGCCTGACGCAGCACCGCCCTGGCGTGCGCGAGATCCGCTCCCGCGATCTCCAGACGCGGCGGACGAACATGAGGCGTGCCGCGTCCTACCTCGGCCTGCACCCATTTGATCAACTGGACGAATTTCGGCACGGTATCGAGACGCAGCAGCGGAAGAAACCACGCGTACAGCTTGGCGGCGCGGGCCTTGTCGCCGCGACTGGCGAAATCGAACAGGGCAACCGTTTCCTCCGGGAAAGCATTCACCAGGCCCGCGACCCAGCCCACCGCGCCCGAATAGACTCCCTCGACCACGGCGTCGTCCATTCCCACGAGGACGTCGAGACGCGAGCCGACTTCGGCCTTGATCGCCGTGACCCGCCGCACGTCGCCGCTCGATTCCTTGACCGCATGCAGATTGGGATGCTCGTCGGCAAGTTCGGCAATTTGGATCGGCAGAAAGTCGGTCTTATATGCGACCGGATTGTTGTAGAGCATGCACGACAGCTTCGTCGCGCCGAGCACGGCCGAAACGTGGGCCTTCATTTCGCGCCAGTCGGACGTGTACACATACGGCGGAAGGACCATCAGTCCCTGCGCACCGGCCTTGGCGGCCGCGCGGGCCAGCGCCACGCCTTCCGCGGTCGAAAGCGAGGCTATTCCCAGCACCACCGGGGCGCGTTCGCCAAGCGCACGCACGGTCGTGCGCACGATCGCCACCTTTTCGTCAAACGAGAGTGTCGCCGCTTCGCCCAGCGACCCGCACGCCACGATGCCCGAACAACCGCTGTCGATCATCCAACGGCAATGCTTCGCCAACGCGGCATGATCCACCGCCAGGTTGGATTTCAGATTGGTGGTGATCGCAGGAAGGACGCCTTTCCAGTTCATGATTCTTGAGGGATAAATGGAAGATGCCGCCGATCAGGCGTATCGATCCGGGCTGAGCAGCGCGAGGTCGATGGTGGGCTTGCGGCCTGCGAGGGTCTCGGCGACGAGCAGGCCGGTGGTCGGCGCCATCGTGACCCCGAGCATGGCATGTCCGCAGGCCGCCACGAGATTCCGCTGTTGGCCAAATCTTCCGATGTAAGGCAATCCGTCGGGCGTGACCGGACGGAGGCCACTCCACGGCTTGATCCCGGCGAAATCGGCCGGCGTGAAATCCGGAAAATAGTGCGGCGCCGCGTCGATGATCTGCTGCACGCGTTCCGGGCGGATCGAGTCGTTGATGCCGCTGATCTCCATGGTGCCGCCGAAGCGCAGTTTGTCCCCCATCGGCGTTACGGCGACGCGACGCTCGGTCAGGATCATCGACTTGGTGAACTGGAAACGCGGACGCTCGATTGTGAGGCTGTAGCCCTTGCCCGCCTGCAGGGGCAGGCGTACCCCGAGCGTCGCGATCATACCCGGCGACCACGATCCGCCCGCGAGCACGTACTCGTCGGCGGTAAGATCGCCGGCCGAGCTGTGCACGCCGGTGACGCGACCGCCCTCGGCTTTCCAGCCGTAGACGTTGGTGTTCCAGAGAAATTTCACGCCCATCTCGCGCAGCAGCGCCACCAGCGCCGGCATGAATTTTCGCGGGGTGAGATGAGCATCGATCGGAAAATAGACCGAACCCGCAACCTCGAGCCGCGCCCCCGGCTCCTGGGCAGCCGTCTGGCGAGCATCGAGCACTTTGGCCTCGACGCCGAGCTCGTTCGCCAAGGCGGCCAGCCCATGCGCCTCGTGGTCGAGGCCTTCCTGAGTCTTGCAGAGATTGAGCAGTCCCTCGGTGCGCAGCTCAAACGCATTGCCGGTCACTTCCGAAAGTTCGACGAAAAGCTTGCGCCCGCCCACGCACAGATCGCGCAAGATGGGCGCGGCTCGCCGCACCTGCGCCTGATTGCAGGCCCGCGCAAACAGCCAGCCCCAGCGCAACAATTCGCCGTCGAGCCGCGGCTTGATATAGAAGGGACTCTTGGAGCTGAGCATCCATTTGAGTCCTTTCCAGACCATTCCGGGCGCGGAAAGCGGGATGACATGGCTGGGCGAGATGTAGCCCGCGCTGCCGTGTGCGCACGAGTCGGCGCCCTCGGCGTTGCGCTCGATCACTGTGACGCGGAAGCCCTCACGCGCCACGTAGTACGCCGTGCACAATCCGACAATGCCTCCCCCGCAGATGATGACTGAACGTTGACGCGACATTCAGCGAATACCCCAGCGAAACGGATCCGAGGGGTCCAGCCGCAACACGCCTTCGCCGGTGACGTGCGCCGTGCCCGAGATCGACGGAATGATTTTGTCGCCCTCTCGCCGATAACGTCCCCGGAAAATGCTTCCGACGATGCTTTCCTGAATCCATTCCTCGCCCTCGCCGAGTTTTCCGTCCGCCGCGAGACAGGCCAATTTCGCACTTGTGCCCGTGCCACACGGCGACCGGTCGTAGGCGCCGCCCGGGCAGAGGACAAAATTCCGGCTGTGGCCGCCCGACCGGCCCGGTCCGAAGAGCTCGACGTGATCGACCGCGGGAAATCCCTGTGTGTTGGCCGCCTGGCGAACACGTGTTGTGTAGTCGGTCAACGCGGCCAGGTTTCGAAGTTCGAGCTCCAGCGGGGATTGCGCCGCGAGGAAAAACCAATTGCCACCCCAGGCCACGTCACCCGTCACCTGGCCGATACCGGTGACCTCAAGCACCACCTTCGCGGCCTGCCGATAACTCGGCACGTTTTCGATCGACACCGTGCCATCGGCGGCGAGCTCGGCGGTCACCGGCCCGACGGGCGTGTCGATTCGAACGACGCCCGGCTGCAACCGCCCCAGGTGCTGCAGCGAGCGCACGAGGCCGATGGTGCCGTGCCCGCACATGCCGAGCAGTCCGACGTTGTTGAAATAGATCACTCCGAACGAACAACCGGGGGCGCTCGGTTCGACCAACAGGGCGCCGACGAGCACATCGGAGCCGCGCGGCTCGTTGACGATGGCTGACCTCCACGGGTCGAACTTCTCACCGAAAACGCGCGCGCGGGTGGCGAGATCTCCCGGGCCAAGATCCGGTCCGCCCGAAATCACCAGGCGCGTGGGCTCGCCGCCCGTATGCGAGTCGACGATGGCCAGACGCTGGGCCGGAGTCGCGCTCATGACCCGATTCAGAGCGCCGCGTCGCCCCGCTGGTCCGTGTCGATACGGGTCACGTCCTCGAGCGGTTGCACAAAGATCCGGCCGTCCCCCGGCTTGCCAGTGCGGGCGGCCTTCACGATCGTGGCGACGACGTTGTCGCGCTGCTCGTCGGGAATCGCCACCTCGATCCGCACCAACGGCTGGAAATCGACGGTGTACTCGCTGCCGCGGTAAACCTCGGTGTGCCCCTTGTGGTGGCCGAATCCGCGCGCTTCCGTCGCGATCATCCCGGTGAGGCCGATGCTCGACAGCGCGTGCTTCACCTCCTCGAGCTTGAACGGACGGATCAGGGCAACGACGAGCTTCATGGGGGACCGCCAGCACACCGGAGGCGCCCGGCCGGCGCAAGAAATTCCCACGAGGCTCATGACACGTTTTGCCCGTTGCCAACCTTTCACGTGCTCCCGCATGCTGGCGGGAACACCATGAGCCAGGCTCCCCAACTCGACATCGACTACGTGGCCCGACTCGCGCGCCTGGCCCTCACCGACGCGGAAAAACGGGATTTCGCACGTCAACTGGGCGACGTGCTGCACCACATCGACCAGCTGACAAAGGTCGACGTCACCGGCGTCGAGCCGACCGCCCACGCCTTTCCCGTCGAAAATGTCTGGGCCGAGGATCGTGCCGAACCCGGTTTGTCCGTCGCCGATGCCTTGCGCAACGCTCCTTCGCAGCGGGAACAGATGATCAGCGTGCCGAAAGTGGTCGAGTGATCCGCTGACCTGCGAATCTGACGGCATGTCCGACGATCTTCATTACCAGTCCATCAGCGAACTCGCGGCCCGGCTCGAGCGTCGCGCGCTTTCAGCCGTGGAACTTTGCCAGGCGGTCATTGCCCGCACCCGGGCGGTTGAGCCGCGAGTCCGGGCCTTCAATTCGACCGACGAGGCCGATGCCCTGGCCCAGGCGGCGGCGTCCGACGCGCGGCGGGCGGCGGGAAAATCCCTTGGGCCACTCGACGGCATTCCGATCGCGCTGAAGGACGTGATTGCGGTGACAGGCCAGCCGTTGACCGCCTCGAGCAAAATCCTCGCCCATTTCGTCTCGCCCTACGACGCCACCGTCACGCAAAAGCTGAGTTCAGCCGGCGCGGTGTTGTGGGGCCGTTTGAATCTCGATGAATTCGCGATGGGATCGTCGACGGAGAATTCCGCCACCCATCCGACGTCGAACCCGTGGTCGCTTGATCGCGTGCCCGGCGGATCATCGGGTGGCAGTGCCGCCGCGGTGGCGGCGGGCGAGGCGATCGCGTCGCTCGGTTCCGACACCGGCGGATCCATTCGCCAACCCGCCGCGCTGTGCGGCGTGGTCGGCGTGAAGCCCACCTACGGACGCGTTTCCCGTTACGGCCTGGTGGCGTTCGCCTCGTCGCTCGACCAGATCGGTCCGTTCGCGCGTTCGGTCGACGATGCCGCGCTCGTGCTCGAGGCGATTGCCGGACATGACCCGAAGGATTCGACCTCGTTCAACGCGCCGGTGCCCTCGTATCGGGCGGAGATCGCGCAACGCCAAGGTCCGTGGAAGCTGGGAATTCCCAAGGAGTATTTTGGCGAAGGACTCGATCCCGAGGTGGGGGCCGCGGTCGAGAAGGCGATCGCTTTTTATCGCCAGAGCGGGTGCGAAATTCGCGAGGTGTCGCTGCCCCACACGCAGTATTGTCTCGATACCTACTACATCATCGCCACCGCCGAGGCATCTTCGAACCTGGCGCGGTTCGACGGCATCCGCTATGGCCATCGGTCGAAGTCGGCGACGGATGCGATCGACATCTATGCCAGGTCCCGCGCCGAGGGCTTCGGCTCCGAAGTGAAGCGCCGGATCATTCTCGGCACCTACGTGCTGTCGAGCGGCTACTACGACGCGTACTACCTGCGGGCGCAGAAAGTACGAACACTGATCCGGCAGGATTTTCTGAACGCATACCGCGAGGTCGACGCATTGATCACGCCGACGTCACCGGTGCCGGCGTTCAAGATCGGCGAGAAATCGGACCCGCTCGCAATGTATCTTTGCGACGTCTACACGATCGGCGTCAACTTGGCCGGTCTGCCCGGCGTAAGCGTACCGTGCGGATTCACGCGCGCGGGGCTGCCGATCGGACTGCAGCTGATCGGAAAGCCGTTCGAGGAAACGGAGCTGCTGGCGATCGCGCGCCGCTACGAGCAGGCGCACGAGTGGCATCGCGCGCGGCCGCATTTGATTTAAATTCTGGTTTGAACCACAGAGACACAGGGGGGCGAAGGGAAACCAAGAGCCGCTGCCTGGGGTCCTGATTTTCGCCGGATACGTTTGTCTCAGATGAGAAATCGTTTGATGCCCCGATGCAAAACGGGAGTTTTGAAATTGATCAAAAGTCCGATGCGAAGACTGGCGAGTTTGAGATAGGATATTGTTTGGGCCTCGTGAATCGGAAGAATCGCTTCAACGCATTTGAGTTCGAGCACGACTTTTTGAGCGACCAGGAGATCGATCCTGAAGCCTTCATCAAATTTGAGCCCTTTGTAATCGATCGAAACGGCTTTTTGCCTTTCCACGAGAAGACCGATCCGGTTGAGCTCCAGCGCCAAGGTGGCCTCGTATACCGACTCCAGCAGCCCGGGACCAAGATTTCGATGCACCTCGATCGCCGCGCCAATAATCCGCCCGGTGAGCTCCGCATCGCCGAATTCAGTCTCCTTGTCGAACGCTCCTGAACAGATTTCCATTGGGATCTCTCCGACAACGGTTGCTTTGCCCCATCTTTCATCGACAAAAAAATCTACTGCAATTGATGGTTTCTCCAAAAAATCCCTCTGTGCCTCTGTGGTTCAAAAATAAACCCTCTACTTGCCTTCGAGATCGACCTCTCCCTTCCAGCCGGCCCAAGGCACGGCGGTGGTGAGGCGATCGAGGTAGAATTGCGACGGGCCGTCCTTTCCGCCGCGCGCCGCCTTCACGGCCTCGAAGCCCTCGCGCGCCGCGTCGAAGCGCCCCGCCGTCCACGCCTCCAGCGCCGCATCAAATCGGTCGAGCCATTCCGGACGTGGCTCCGGATTTTCCCCGAGCAGCTCGTGAATCACGACCGACTTCGCCTTGCCCTTGACCCGAAAGGCCCCCACCCGCCGCAGCAGGAATTTTCCGCCGAGCTGCCGGGCCGTTTCGTCGGAAAGCAGGATGCCCGTGCCGGTGTACTTGTTCGCGCCCTCGAGCCGGGAGGCGAAATTCACCGCGTCGCCGATCAAGGTGTAATCGAAGCGACGTGCGCTGCCGAGATTTCCGGCCAGCGCCTCGCCCGTGTGGACGCCCACGCGGGTGCGCACGTGAACCGTTTCCGTCGAGCCGTCGGCATGCGTGATCGGCACATCCATTTCGGAAACCTGCGAAAGCCGCCAGGCCGCCCGCACCGCGCGCTCGGCATGGTCCGGCTGCGGCAGCGGCGCACCCCAGGCGGCAAAGACCGCGTCGCCGATGAATTTGATCACCGTTCCCTTCTGCGCGAGAATCTCATCGGTTGTCCGGGTGAAGTAGGCAGTGAGAACCTCGCCGAGTCGCGCGGAGTCGCCCAGTTTCTCGGACAGGGTTGTGAAACCCTCGAGATCGGTGAACACCAGGGTGGCCTCGACCTTCTCGCCGCCGGGCGCGAGCGTGAATTCCTGTTCGGCAATCTCGTCCGCAAGCTCCGGTGAAAGATAAAACCCGAACGCGCTGCGCAGCTTTCGCTTCGATCGCTCCTCGAGGTAGTAGCGCGACGCCACTGCCAGCACGATGCCCAGCGGCGCTTGCACCAACGCCGGCACCGCCCAGTTGAACCAGAGGCGTTCGCGCCACTGAATCAGGCAGCCGCCCACGACAATCATCAGCGCGACCGCGACACCCGTGCCAAGGGCCAGCCACGGTCTCAGCCAGCGCAGCGCGCCGAGCAGCAGACCGAATCCGACCACGAACAGACATTCCGTACCGAAGGGAAGCCGCTCAAGCCATTCGCCGCGCAGCAGGTTGAGCAACACCGTGGCATGAATCTCGGCTCCGGGAGTGTAGCCGCGTCCGCCGATGTGCGACCAGGGCGTGCTGAATTCATCGAGCAGCTTGCGCAGTCCCGTGCCGATCTGGCTGCGCGCGCCCACGATCACGATCTTGTTCTTGAAATATCCCGGCGGCACGCCGCCGTCGGCGACAAGCGGTCGATAATAGCTCACGCTTTCGAACGTGCGCGCCGGACCGTAGAAATTGATCCAGCGACGCGCAAAGCGGTCGGACGCGTCATCCGGCGGGAGAACGGCGCCGAGCGATCGCGCCACGACCCAGGTCAGGGAGGCGCGCGGCTCGAAGCCCGGACGCGGCTTGCCGGTGAAAAGTCGCGCGACGCCAAAGTCGCTTTCGAGCGGACGAAACGTCAGCAGGCCCGCGCCGCGCGCCGCGTGGTACAACGGCTTGTCCGTGCGCATGAGCTGTTCCACGGCCAGTCCGGTGGCGGACGCGGTTCCGTCCGCCGCCACGTCGGTTTTCAAATCGGACTCGAAGGCAGTGCCGAGAAACGTCCGGCCGTTGCGCGTGAGCGCGGCGGCAAAGGCCGGATCGGCCGGTGCCTCGGTGTCGAAAACCATGTCGAACAACACGGCCCGGGCACCATCGGCCGTAAGGCGGTCAAGGAGCTGGGCGTGCAGCGCGCGACTCCACTGGCCGGTGGTGCTTTGGTCGAGCTGGCGCGCCGAGTCCTCGTCCAGATACAGCAACACGATGCTCTCCGTCGCGCGGGGCGGCGGCGACAGCGCCGAGCGTACGATGAAGGGGAAATCATAGCTGAGCCGTTGGAGCGAATCCATGCCCATCTCGCGCCAGTCGACGCCCGAATCGGAACCCGGAGCCCAGAGAATTTCGCGCCATTGAATCGTGAACCAGCCCACCGCGGCGAGGAGCAGGGAGACGGCCGCGTGGGCAATCCACCTGCGGCGGCGCCGCCTCGGCCGACCGGACTTGCTCGGGACGGCCGGCGGCATGTCAGAAAGCCGCGCGGCAACGCACGAAGAAGGTGCGGTTGCGCGGCGGCTCGAGAATGTTGTCGAGCGGACTCAGGTGATAATCGCGATCGGTCAGATTCAGCACGCCGACGCTGATCTCGCGGAGATTGTGATGGAAACGGTAGCCCACCTCGAGATTGCCCTGCCAGAAATCGTCACCCGGCGTTGCACTGGCGGACGTGCCGAGGATGACGCCCTCGATCTCCTGATGATACCGGTCAACCTCGGTCGAGGCAAACCAGCCGGTCGGAGAATTCCAATTCATCGTGAGTGCAAGTTGGTCAAGCGATGCGACTCCTCGCGTGTCGGCCAGAGAGTCCAACGCCGGCGATATCTGGGTCAGCATATCCCGGAGGTCGGCGCGAGTGCGGTGATAATTCATCCCGACTGCGAATTCGGGCCCGACAAGTTGATTGATGCCAGCGGCGAAAACGTCTTCGCGATATACCAATTTCTCGGCGGTTCCGGCCGGCAAATTGACCCCGGCAGGAGGGAGGCCCGGCAGGCGCAAATCATCAAATGCACCGATGGTGCGATCCAGGTGCTCCCGCAAATCATTGAAGGAAGCGCCCCACCAGGTGCGTGATGGCAGGGAACCTTCGACGCTGAGTCCTTCGTTTCGATAAACGGGAGCGACAACCGAGGAGGCCAGTGATTCGGAAATAACCGTTCGAAAGGCCTGATTGAAACCGGCAAATTGCACCGGTTCCAGGCGGACGTCCTCATCCGTCAATACGCCGCCCAAGGCTTCAGTATAGGCGCCCCGAACCGTCACCCACGATGAAGGTGCAAACGTAAAGCCCGCTTTTGAATTGTGGCGATGCGTCTCGTCTTGACGACCGTTCAAAGGCGCAAATTGAAAATTGTCCGGATACTTCAGCTGATCCCAGGATATTCCCCCAATAAGCGTCAGCGATGGGACGACTTTGAAGTAGTCATACAGATAGCCGGTTTCGCGTTCAAGATTCACGCGGAATTCCTGCGAAGCCGGGGGATAAGTGTAGTGACTGGATCTGGCGCTCGATACTGGATCCAAATTGATCAGGTCGCTGCTTTGCACATTTCCGCTCTGAGCACGTGCGCCAAACAGGAGGGTATTGCGACTCGTCTGCCACAGTTGCTGCAGTTCAGCGGTGTAAATCCGCGCCTGGTAGCGCTCGGATACATCAAGTGAATCCGGCGTCACCGTGTTCGTCACGGGCGCCAAACCCAAATACGGGGCGATCAGGGACCGGGCCTGCGGCGAAAGCACCACGACCGTCTGTGGGACGTGATCAAAACTCGCCGCGCCCGCCGGAAGCGAAGGAAAGAATGTGGGATCACGCTCGACCGTGATGAGCTTGGTGTCGGGCGTCGTGGACATTTCATCCAACGCCAAACGGCCGCCAAGAAACAGCGTGTCGATTCCCGGCGCCCAGTGATGATTCCAACCAATCAGCGCCAATCCGGGAGTTTGTTTGTCCTCGAATCGGCGGCCGGCGTTGATCGACACGTTGGCATAGTTGCTGAACAGATCGCCGCCGGTCTGGTCGCGAGTGTGCAACAATCCATACACGACGTCGTTCGCGGTCACCTGATATTTCAGCTGCCACCACCATTCCTTCCGCAGGTCGTCGCTGTTGGGCCGATCGCCATTGTCCTGGTGATAAACAAAATCCACGCCCACGCTCAGGCGCCCGTAGGTGCCAAACAGCGAGTTCTGTGAGTCGACATAGCCGCCGCTGCGCCATTCCGTATCCGTGCTGCCGCCGATGCCATCGGCCTCGAGCAGCTTGGAGTATTCCTGCTGGGAAACGAACTGCGAGAGCGGTCCGCCGCCGACGGGCGAGAGCAGATTGGCCAGCAAAAGCTCGTTGAACCACGCGGTCTGATATTTCAGTGAAACGCGCTTGGGATCGAGCACCGCATAAAAGCTGTCAGCCAGAAACAGATGCGCCGAGGGATTGGTGTAGTCGTTGTCAACCGCGCGCGTGGCTTCGCGCACCGCAACATCCGTCATGCCGTCGTTCTGATAGATTTTGGCGAGGTTGGCGTTGCGGACGGCCTTGTCCTGATCGAGCAGGAAGTCGGAGCGATACAGTCGGCGATTGTCGTTCAGCGCGATCGACTGCTGCATGTCGTCAATGGCGTCGCTGTAGCGGTTCGTCTGCTGCGCCTCGATGGCGGAGTAGAGCCACGGGGTGGGATCCCTCGGATCGACCTGCCGGGCGAGGTCGAGGTCCTTGCGCGCCAGGGCATCGGCGCCCTCGAGGCTGAGCGCCTTGCCATGATAGCTGTAGAAAAACGAACGGTTCGGTTCGACCACCGCCGCCGTCTGCAGGTCCGCCCTGCCCTCCTCGCGATGACCCTGCTTGATTTTCGTCAGGCCGAGCCCAAGCCACGCCGTGCCAAGTCCGCCATCGAGGTTCACCGCCTGCTCGAATTCGTGTCGGGCCGCACCGATGCGATTGTCCGCGCTCAGCAGGTAGCCGCGCAGCGCATGCGCCGCCGCGTTGCGTGGAGTCAGCGCAAGGCCCCGCTCGAGAGCCTTGCCCGCCGCGCTCGTATGTCCGAACGAAAATTCCAGTTCCGCCACGCGCGTCCAGACAAAGCCGGAATTTGGCGCCAATGTTGACGCCTGCCGGGCCGCCGCCAGCGCCGTCGACAGGTTTCGCCGCGACTGTTGATAGTAGCTTTCGGCGAGCGCTTCGGCACTCGTGGCCGACGGCCCGGTCGACGGGATATCAGCCAGGGTCACCGCGGCGATCAGGCGATCGAGCGCGCGCCGACCGGCCTGATCCGCCGGCAAATCGTTCAGAAGACTTTTCGCGGCCTCGACGCGGCCGGTCGCCAGCAGAACGGAGGCATGATAGAGACGAACGGCGTTCGAGTCCGGCGCACCGCTGGCCGGATAACGGTCAACTGCCCCCAAGAGATCTCCCTGTCGGAAGGACTCGATCGAAGCGGCGAGCGCCTTCGATTCGTCCGCTGACAGTCCACATTCATTCGGTTCCAGCACGGCTGGATAATACAGCGCCCACTGGAGAAGATTGCGCGTCTCGATGACCGCGGTCTTGCGCGGGGCCTGTCCGACCTCGGCCTCACCGGCCTCGCCGGCGACCAGATGCACGCTGCCCTGAGGATTGGCGAGATCGACAACGCCCTCGAGCACCTGCATGAAGGTTTTGCCGTTCTTATCGACACGCACAACCAGCTGAGTGCCGCGCAAACCACCGGTGGCGGACGGCGTCTCGACATTCAACTCGGCGTTTTCCTCGCGCGTGTAGACAAACGCACCGCCGAGCGCGATCTTGAGCGAACCGCGATCCTTTGCCGCCAGAGCTCCCGCGGTCACTTCGACATCGGTTTCCTCGTCGATCCGCGCGAACCATCGCGCGGTCATTTGGAGAACCGCACGACTCGCCTCGCCGGTGCCGAGTCGATCGCGGGCCGCCAGTGTCCCGCCGATCACCGCCGGCGCCGGCGGCTGCGCCGACTTGGTCACGACCACGCGACCCTCCTTTTCGACAACCCTCGCCTCCTGCGCACGAACCAACGTTGCGACTGCCAAGGGCAGCAGCAACCAGCGAAGGACGGCCGGAGTCCGCGTTGGCATTCGCGCGATAACACCGCCGCGGCGGAGCCAAGTCAATCCGTCGGCGACGCGAAACCTGTCGGAAATCCTGACAGTTTTTCCGACGACGAATCCGAGATTTGCATAGACGACCTGTCGATCGGCCGACATTCTTCCTTCAATCCCGCCTGATCGCTTGGCGGGGAAAATTTCGCCTTATTCTTCGATCCATCGCCCGCGCAATCCACGGCCGGCCCAAGGATTCGCGAACGCAGCAAACACCTCCACACTTCGAGCGCCAATGCACGCGTTCCGCGGGCTTGGCGAATTGCACCATGAATTCGTTGATCCGCTCTTCCCTGCCCGCCCTTGCGTTGGCTTCCGTAACCACCCTGTTCGGCGCCGCGCCCGCCAACGATAACCTCAGCGCCGCAATCGACCTTGGCACGTCAGCTTCCGCCAGTGCGACGGGCACCAATGTGGCAGCGACCACCCAGTCGGGTGAATCTACTCTGCCCAGCGACGGTGCCGGCGCAACAGTATGGTGGAAGTGGAAGGCGCCTTCGGCGGGCATCGTGACAGTGACGACCTATGGCATCGGCTTCGATGCGACGATGAAGGTATATTCGGGCCCCGCCTCGTCGCCGACGATCGCCGGGCTGACAGCGGTGGCGATGGCGGGCACGTCGGAGGGCAATGCCGGCAAAGGGTTTAAATTCACATTCACCGCCGTTTCGGGCACCACCTATTACTTTCAGGTGGATGGCAATACGGCTGGATTCACGTCCAATGCTGATTTTTCCGGGAACGTGCAGAACGGCACGGTTCGCTTTTCTTTGTATAGGGGCACCTACGCTCCACCGACCATCACCACGCAGTATTTTGGAATCGGCGTGGCTGCGGGCCAGACAATGACTTTTCAAAGCGGGGCCCAGGCCGCGGGTTCGCAAACCCTCGTGTACCAATGGTACCAGACCGACCCCAGTGGCGATTCGACGCTTCTGCTAGACGCCAATAGTCCGCTCGCATCAGGCGAGACGATTTCCGGCGCTGCAACCGCGGTGATTCAGCTCGGCAACATGCCCCTGAGCGTTTCGGGGAACCAGATCACTCTCGTGGCCTCCAACTCGGACGGTTCTGGCTCAGTCTCCGCCAACCCGGGGTCCATGTCGGTATTTTATACGGATGCCCACATCGACACCGCCCCCACCGGGGCGACCACGGGCTCAACCACGAACATCAATGCCGGCCAGACCGCGACGTTCACCGTAGTCGCCGATGGAGGTCCCTTGCCGACCTTTCAATGGATAAAGAACGACAACAATCTCGCCCCCGGAGGAAACATTTCGATCGTCAACACGTTTGACGCGAATTCCAATCTCAACACCTCGGTGCTTTCGATAACCAATGCATCGTCGAGCGACAACGGCACGTATTACGTCGTCGTCAAGAATACCACGAGCCATCAAAACACGCTCTACTCGCCCAGTCCGGACGGCGGCGTAAATCCGGCGCCGATCACTCTCACCGTCACTGGCAAGGCCAACCAGACGGCGCCCACCATTTCGTCCGCTTCGTCGACAACCTTCGGCTCCAGTTACACCGCCACCGAATCCAATTCCGGATTCGGCGCGCTGAGCTGGGCAATGGGCAGCGGAGCCAACACGGCCGGGGCCTCGATCAACTCGTCGAGCGGCGTGGTGATCTTCACCTCCGCCGGCAGTTTCACGATCAAGGCCACTTTCGCCGGCGACTCCACCCACAACGCCGCCACCAGCGCCGACTTTACGGTCACCGTCAACAAGGCCAGCCAATCGGCGCCGGTCATCTCCTCGGGCGCATCGACAACTTTTGGGGCCGCCTATACCGCCACCGCCAACACCGGCACCGGGGCACTGAGCTGGGCGTTGGGCTCGGGTTCCACGGCGACCGGGGCCGCGATCAATTCGTCGAGTGGCGCGATCAGCTACACGAGCGTCGGCACCATCGTCATCAAGGCCACCTTCGCCGGCGACGCGAATCACAATTCCGCCACCAGCGCCAATTTCACCGTCACCGTCAACAAGGCCGCGGCGACGTTCGCGCTCAACAAAACATCCTTCACGTACACGGGTTCCGCGCAGGGGCCGACGGTCGTGCCGACGCCCTCCAACGCCACCTTCACCTCGGGCGGCACGGTAAGCGCCACCAATGCCGGCTCGTACACCGCCACGGCCACGGCGACAGGAAATTATTCGGGCAGCAATTCCTCGCTCGGCTGGTCCATCGCCAAGGCCAACCAGGCGGCGCCGGTGATTTCCTCGGCCGCCACCGCGACCGTGGGCACACCCTACACCGCGACGGCCAACACGGGCAGCGGCGCGCTCAGCTGGGCGCTCGGGACCGGCTCGACGGCGGCCAGCGCGGGGATCAATGCCAGCACGGGTGCGGTCACATTCACCGGCGCGGGGACGGTGGTCATCAACGCCAGCTTTGCCGGCGACACCAACCACAACGCTGCGACCAGCGCCAACTTCACCATCACCGTTTCTACCGCGACGGTTTCCACGCCGCATCCGATGGACTTCGATGGCGACGGTCACAACGACCTCGTGTGGTCGAACCTGACCACGGGCGATCGCGCGATCTGGTACATGAATGGAGTTACGATCAAGAGCTTCGGCTATATCGCCGGCATCCCGACCGACTGGCGGATCGTCGGTACCGGCGACATCGACGGTGACGGCCACAGTGACCTCATCTGGGAAAACGTCAGCACGGGTGACCGCACGTTCTGGCAGATGAACAACACCACGATCCTGAACTTCGGCTACCTCGGCCTGGTGGACACCGCCTGGCACATCGCCGCCACGGGCGATTTCAACGGCGACGGCAAGATGGACATCATCTGGGAAAATCACACGACCGGCGACCGCGCGATCTGGTATCTCAACAACGGCGCCGTCTCGAGCTTCGGGTACATCGCCGGCATTGACACCGCCTGGCACATCGTCGCGGCGGCCGATTTCGACGGCGATGGCAAGACGGACCTACTCTGGGAAAACGTAAACACGGGTGATCGCAGCCTGTGGCTCATGGATGGCATCAATATCCTGAACTTCGTCTACGTGGCCGGCGTCGACACCCACTGGCACATTGTTGGTGCCGTGGACATCAACGGCGACGGGAAGCCCGACCTGCTGTGGGAGAACACCTCCACCGGTGATCGAACCGTCTGGTACATGAACGGCGCTTCGCTCGTGGGAATGGATTACATCGCGTTCGTCGATCCGGCGTGGGAAATAGCGCCCTGAGGGAATTTTCGATTCTCGATTTTAGATTTCGGAGGACGGATTTCCGAAGCAAAATTCGTTGCCGGGCCCCGATTGGTTCCGCTGCCGGTCGCGGATTAAATAATTCTGGAGCCGCAAAAATTTCGAATTGGCGTTCCGTTCCGTGTAGCCGGGGCGTCTGACCCCGGTGTCCCGGGTTCGTCGCCTTCGTGGCGGGCGCATCCCGGACCCTTCGGACCAGGCTACATCTGCGATCTCCTGAGATTCTCTCGGTCGAGACGTGAAAGGGGGCTACGACATTATTTTAATCGCGGTTAACCCGCGCGGACCGTCATGTTTCGGACCGCTGTCGTCGGATCGCGCATTCGTGGCACGGAATTCGCGCCTGAAAATCGGGGTGATTCCGGTAGGGGCGGATGTCCTCATCCGCCCGCCAAGATTTTGTCGGCGCCCCGGGCCCTTCGGACCCGGCTGCATCGCAGCGACCTCCTGAGATTCCAAAGGCCCAACAACGTCTACGCAAACGCCCGGGCGAGTTCAGCCGCGGCCGCGTCGAATGCCTCGGGTCCGATGGTTCTCCGGTGCAAATGCTCCTCGAAACACTTCCATGAATCCGCCTCGTCGAGCAGACCCTCGGGAGTCAGAACGCGACTGAACACCTTGTTCTTCGCGTGCGCGGTACCGAAAAGGCGGAGCGAAACCGCGCCCTGCAGACGCTTGTCCGGGTAGAGATTGATCTTCACCTGTTGGTGATCGAGCCCCTCCGCGTGCAGGCGGGCGAGCGTCTTCACCGCCGCACGGAGCAGGAATTCGTGAAGCCGGCCGTTGGGAACCGCCTGCTGCAGCCGACCCCACACGTGAAAGCCGCGGCCGCTCGCGATCACCAGGGGTTCGCAGCCGAGACCGGTCAGCAGGTCCCTAAGCGCACGGACGGCGCATTCCATTTCGGGAATGACGACGGTGTTTTCCGTCTTGTGGTTGTTGTCGAGGTTGAAGCAGAACACATCATTGGCGACCTCGTCGAAATAGAGGCAGACGTTGCAGGTCTGCGCGACGTGATCGTGCAGCAACCGGTCCATATGTGCGGCGGAGATCCCGGCCAGCTTGTACTTGTGCAGCACGCCCGAGAGCGTCAGTTCGCCATATTCGAGACGGGTGTCGGTACCGAGAAGGCGCTCCAGAAAATCGAATCCAAACGCGCTGGTCTCGATCTTGGCCCGATCGCGGGGCAGCCCGCGATAGAACGCATTCAACAGGGCTATCCGGTGATCCATGGCTTGAGTTCGCCGAATGCGCTGAATCCTCGCGCGCCCGCAGCGGGTCGTCCGCGATGTTTTTCCATGACCGGAAAATAGACCTTCACGCCGTAGGCTTCGCCGTGATCGATGTTGAACAGGTCGTCGTCCACCAGGTGCGCGATGCCCCACAGACGGCAGAAGACGATCTTGTTCCAGGCCATGAACAGGTGATCGAAGGGAATGCCGTGGTCGCCCAGCCACTGGCGCGTGCAATCGTTGGCGCGGCGCAGGTCGCGGTAAGTGCAGATGACGATGCGCCAGCCCTCCGCGCGCAGCCAGTGCATGAACTCGACTCCGTCCAGCCGGGGACGGGCGAGCTGGTAACACTGGTGGTGAACCTTGTAGCGGAAGAATGAGTACTCGGTGCTCAGCAAATCGCTTTCGTCCGGAGTGTCCGTCCGGAGCTTCGCCAGGTAGCGGGCAAAGGTTTCGGGCGAGACCGCGTAGCTGTCGTCGTGCACGAATTCAAACGTCCGCAGCGTCGCGGAGAAGTCGTTCAGGGTGTCGTCGAGATCGATGGCGATGGTCTTCAAGGCTCGAAAGCGCGGCCAGGGTGCAGGCTGAACCACCCCGGAAATCGGCGCGATCAAAAGAGTGGCGTCGTATTCTCCGGATGTGCAACCCTATGCATGGGTTGACGCCCGATCGCCGCGTCAGTCCGCCAGCGAATCAGGCTACGGAACTCATTTCCGGTTAACAGATAACGAAATCATTGCCTGCCCGATCGGTGGACGATGCCACCAAAAAGGGCCTGTCCCCTTTCGCCTCGAAGATAGCCTGTCCCTGCATGTCCCGATAGAATTTTCGAATTTCGATTCGGAATTTTGGATTTCGGAGCGCCGAGGCGGGAGTTGGCTGGCCGATGGACCGGGGTTTAGTGCGCCCCAAGATTCAGAATGGGATGCTTGCGGACATGGAACTTGGAGGCCTGAGGGCGAACATCCACTTCTGGTTAATTTTAATGTCGAAGCATTTTAGATGTCATGGCTTCGTGATGAAAGTCTATTAATCTCGCTACATGTTTACTGTACGCTGTTTCCAAGATTTTTTAAAAACCAATCGCCCACGCTGGCGGGTATTCGAGCGACGCCTGTCCTAGACGGCAAACGTATTGTGACGTAGGTGCCGGCCCAATCGCGCTTGAGTTGCATTCGGCTGCCGCGTAGATCTTTGGGGCATCGGAACGCCATGGGCCCGGCGGGAATTTCAGCTGATTTCCGGCGAGGCGGGATGATGTCACCGGCCCCGTCGTGACCCGACGGATACACACTCATTTATACCGCGGAATGCCCGGCATTCCGACCTCCATGGCATCTTTTTTTCCGCTTCGACTCCTCGCCAGGGGAGTTCAGATCCTCATTGGCACCGCCTTTCTGGCTTACGCTCCTCTCGCTCTGGCCCAACATCAGTATTGGACGCAGGACACATCGTTTTCACCGCTTTTCGAAAGCGACTACTATGCCTATGCGAATGCCCTGCTAAGCTATCCCGGCGGGAAAATTCTCACCAGCGGTCAGATGGTCGACAGCCAGGTGGTCGACTATCGATACGTGCGGTTAAACAGCGACGGCTCAATTGATCCATCCCTGTCGCTTCCGGCCAACTGCTCGGTCGCGGCGACCTATCCGGATGGCCGGATGCTCACTCTGACCTACACGGATCTGGATACGGTGATGCTTCGCCTCGACCGGCGACTGAGCGATGGTTCGATCGACGGGACATTCACCCCCGAGAGCCTGCGCCAGGGTCCGACGGTCTCGCTGCTGGCAGACGGGAAGATTGCCATTTTTGGCACTCCCGTCGCGGTCGGAAGCAGTGCGGCCTCATATGTCACCATCCTCGACGCAGACGGGGCGATCGACAACACGTTCGAGTTTCCCATTGCGTACGATCCCAACAGCACCGGTCCGGTGGTCACGAACGTGGTCGAGACCACCGATTCCACCCATTTTCTGGTAACCGGCGGATTTCTTTTTGTCGCCGGGGCGGGAAACAATGTGATCCGGCTGAATCTCGACGGGTCGCTCGACGCGACCTTCGACACCAGTCTTCTTCCGGTCACCGGCATCTCGGTCACCGCCATTTATCCGAACGCCGATGGCACGATGCTGGTGGCCAATGGAACTCCCATGTGCCGTCTCACCTCCACGGGTGCCGTCGACTCCTCGTTCGTCACGTCCCTGACCGGCACAGGAATCGTGTTCGGGCCCCGCCAGGCGGACGGAAAGATTTTCTACACCTCCAACGTCAGCAGCGATCCGCTGGCCTTGAATCAGTTGCATCGCATGAACGTCGACGGGACCGATGACGTCACGCTCACCGGCAATGCCATCACTTATTTGGGTTCCATTACATTCCCGGCGCTGGCCGATGACGGTTCGTTTTATCTGTATTCGCTCGACGGCGGTCGCCAGGCAGCGGGACTCGGTATCAGCCACTATTCGGGCGCCGGCCTCTTCGACAGCACATTCAATCCGAACTTCGGATTTTTCGCCCAACTGTCGCAATATGCGCGGCAGCCGGATGGGAAACATCTCGTGTCCGGCGCATTTGATCATGTGAACGGAACGCCGGTGGCGACGTTCATCGGTTTCATTCGTCTCAATGACAACGGAACGCTCGACACGGGCTTCAGCGTGCCGGACAGCGTCACGGCAAACATGAGCGATTTTCACCTGCAGCCGAGCGGCAAAATCCTCGTTCATGGTCTTTTCCCCGCGGGCACGGGCAATCCGCCCATATACGTGAAGCGGCTGAACGCCGACGGTTCGCTCGACTCCACGTTTCCGACCCTAACCGACTCTCTTTTCATCCAATGCGTCGGACCGGACGGCAGCTTCTACGCCGCATCGGCGGGAGCCACGACTCACCTCCGGCGTTATAGCGCCGACGGCGTGATCGACGCGGGATTCGGTCCCGATCTCGGCGTTGACGACGCGAACTCCGCCGTGGCCTTCGCCGACGGCACCATCGCGGTCGAAACAGTGAACCGATCGGTTTTCCCTTACGAATATGGGCTGACTCTTTCCGCCCATGACGGAACGCCGATTTCGTCCATCGTTACCGGTGAGATCGATCTTTCGACTGCAGAATTTTATCCTCTGGCAGACAATTCCCTGACCGCAGTCTCGCATCACGCGAACCTCCCACCCGCGTACTCGAGCTCCCAGTACGTCCAATACGAAGTCGACCATCTGCCCGGAAACAGCCTGCCGGACTACGAATTTACCACCTCCATTTCGGACGGCACGGTGTACACCTACAATGCGTCGCCGGACATGCTTTTTGCAATTGCCGGCTCGTTGTTCGACGTGGAACGCGCCACCTCGCCAGTCACCGTGGAAATCAACTTCGATCATCTGCGGGGCGACGATGGAACCGTCCTCTGGGTACGCTCCGACGGACAGCTAATGTACGCTCAGGGCGGCGCGAATCATGCGGCCTATCCGCTCGCCCGGTACACACGCACGAACCTGACTTCGCCGAGCGTCGATCCTGGTCCAACGATCGTTCCCCTTCCGCCGACGACCACCAGTCTGCCTTTGAATGCCATCTATTCCGCGTCGGCGTACGTCCACGGCCTGGCGCCTTTCAACTACACTTGGTTCAAGGACGGCACGCCCCTTACCGGGCCGTACCAGAACCTATTCGGAATCGTCGGGGTGAAGGACTCTGACGTCGGCGCCTACTCGTTCCATGTTTCGAACGCCTATGGCCAGGCCACCTCGGGCACGATCGATACGCTTTCGATTCTTCCCGGCTATTCGATGCCGACGCTGACGGCCGAACCCGCGGATCAACATGGATCAGTTGGAGGTGCCGCCACCTTTACTGCCGGAATCACCGGGGACGGCACCCCGCATTACCAGTGGTTTCACAACGGTGATACGATTGCAGGCGCCAACTCTGCCACTCTGTCACTCACCGATATCGGACACGGCGATGCCGGCTCCTATCATTTGGAAGTCAATTCCACACTCTTGGTGAACGGACTGTACTATTTCGGTTATATCACCAGTACCATCGTCCAGCTGATTCTACCGACGCCGCAGGACTTCAATGGCGACGGAAAATCGGACCTGGTCTGGACCAACACGACCACCGGCGACCGCTCGGTGTGGTTCATGAACGGCACCGCGATCGATTCCTTCGGCTACCTCGCCAACATCGATCCCGTCTGGCACATCGTCGGCACGGGCGACTTCAACGCCGACGGCAAGACGGACCTTGTCTGGGAGAATCTCTCG
>DASZXI010000003.1:0-310955 GCA_035545955.1 Candidatus Didemnitutus sp.
AGAGGTCAGAGGTCAGAGGTCAGAGGTCAGAGGTCAGAGGTCAGAGGTCAGAGGTCAGAGGTCAGAGGTCAGAGGTCAGAGGTCAGAGGTCAGAGGTCAGAGGTCAGAGCGGACTGCGTGCCTAGTAAATCTGGACAGAGCGGTCAATTGCTGGCGTTGGGGAAAATCCAAAATCCACGTTCCGAAATAAAAATTTCTGCGTTCCGCTGTCTGGAAATCGAAATTCCATAATCCAAATTCGAAAATTCTTCATATCGGGTCTGGAAATCCAAATTCGAGAATCCAAAATCGAAAATCATCAAGGCCGGATCACACACGGCGACGATGCATCGCTGACCAGTTTCCGCGGTTGTCCAGAACCATCCGCCGAAGCAGCCCAGATATCCGATTCGCCACCTGGCCGAGGAAGCGCGTAGAGCAGCACAGAATTGTCGAGCCATTCCACCTGATCGTCGACGGTGTGGGTCTCGTTCACGATCGTGTCATGTTTGGCCGCGAGGTCATACACCTGAATGCTCCAGCGAAATCGACCGTTCTCGATCAAGCGGTGTTTGTAGGCCACACGCGTTCCGTCGGGAGAGATTGAGGGACACTCGACGACCTCTTTGATCACGCGCGCCCGCCGCTGGGTGATCGATCCTTCGATCAGAAAAGGCGTTCCTCCCGAGGCCACGGTCGCGAAAAAACGATCGTTGTCGGCCGCAAACGTGAGGCCCCAGAAATTGAAATCCGTTTTTTTGAAACTTTGCCCGTCCTTCTCGACCGCGAAATCTTCCAGGTCGCCCAGAACTTTTCCCGCCGGCAGGTCGTAGAGCGTGGTCCGGGTGGAGAAACCACCGCTGTTGTAGGAGTCGCCCGTGACAAAAACCGTCGACACGGCCAGATGCCCGTTGGGCGAGACGCGGGTGCGGCTGGGCGCGCCGGGTAATTCGAACGATCGCCGCGGCGCAAAATCGGCGCCGAAGCTGTCGGCCTCGTAGGTGGTGAGCGCGCGGCGGTGCGCGCGCAGGACGAAGATCGTGCCGGCCGCACCATAAACGCGATCGCCCACGATCGGAGTCACGATGCGTTCGCCATCGGGCGCGGCGACGGTGACGGCGGCGACGTGGCCGTACGATGGGCCGCGCGCGGTATTCCGGAAAAAGAGATGCCCGGCGCTGAGGAGATTCGAGGTCGCCGTCGCCGGGGCGGTCGCGACAGCAACCGTGTCGCGGCTGGCCTCGTCCTGCGCGATCTTCCGCCGATGCACGGCAAAAATGACGACGGCGCCCACGATTGCGGCCGCCAGGACGGCAAAGATCGCGAGGCGGGCGCCGAGCGGCATCGACTTAGGTGGCGGGTTGGTTTCCATCTTCCTTTCGCATCAGCCCGGGGGCGACCACGAGCAGCGCAACGACGAGCGCGCCGAGGTAAATCATCATCGCAAAACGATTGTTGCCGCTTTCGGTCCACACCAATCCAAAAAGCACCGACGCCAGCAGGCGCGCCACGTTGGTGGCGGTGGCGAAAATCGCGAGGCCGCTGCCCGTCGATTCACGGGGCAGGCCGGCGGCAACCATGGCGGTCAACACGCCGTCGGTGGCCGCGTAATAGATTCCGAGCAGCCCGACGACACCCGCAAGAAGCACCCAACCGCCGAGCCCCGTGACGCACAACAAACCATAGAGTGCGGCGAGAATGGCGTAGCCGGTCAGGAGTACCGGAGTGCGGCCGATGCGATCGGCGAGGCGGCCGCACGGGACAGAGAACATCGAAGTGACCAGCGACGTGGCGACATACAGGAGCGGAAAGGCGGTCGTGCCGAGCGCGCTGCGCTTTTGCAGGGCAAGAAACAGAAAGCTGTCGCTGACCGTCGCGAGGCTGAGCAGCGTGCCAGCGATGAGCAGCTGGCGAAAGCGGCCATCGCGCAACAAGGCGCCGGCGGCAGGAAAAAATCCCCGGGCGACTTTCGGCCCGGCGTTCACTTTGAATGCCGGCACAAATAGAATGATCGCGACAACGCCCAAAATGGCGGCGCCAAAGCTGGCGACAAAAACCACATCGAAATCATTGGGCATCCCCGCCAGGAGAGCGAAGGCCACCAGTGGGCCCAGCATGGCGCCGGCGGCGTCCATGCCGCGGTGCACGCCGAACGCCGTGGCGAGTTCCGCCTTGGGTGTGGTGTGAGTGATCATCGCGTCTCGCGGCGCAGTGCGGACACCCTTGCCGATGCGATCCAGCGCCACAATGCCGCCGATGGCATTCACCGCGCTGCCGGCAAATAAGAGCAGGATGCGGCACGCGGCGGAAAGCCCGTAGCCGGCCGCCGCGACCTGCTTGTGTCGATTCCATCGATCACCCAAAGCGCCGCCGACGACCCGGACCAGTGCGGCTGCGCCCTGATAAATGCCGTCGATGAATCCGAACGCCAGTGGTGTCATCCCGAGCTGGAACACGAGGTAGGTCGGAAGAATGCTCGCCACCATTTCGGACGAGATGTCCGTCAACATGCTCGTGACTCCGAGCGCCCAGACGGTTCGGCTGACAACCGGAATCAGCGCGTGCCAGCCCGTTCGCTCCCCTGAAGCCGGCGATCGACGGGCGAATACTTTATCCCAGTCGATCGAGTACATTTGGCGAACAGTAAGGAGTCAGCAGTCGGTGGCAGGAGCGGGCCGAGATTTTTGGTTTTGGATTCTCGATTTTCGATTGTCAGAGAGGGGCGAGAGTGCCGGAGGTCGGCGGTCAGAAATCAGCGGTCAGAGGTCGGCAGTCGGCGGTCGGCGGTCGGAAATCGGCCAGCCAGGATCGAGAAATCGAAAATCGAGAATCCAAAATCAAAAATCCTCAGGCCGTTGCTTTGACCGTGACCGCCGCGCGAAGTTGATTCGCGACGGTGTTGAGCTGTTCCTCGGTCATCTGATGAAAGAGCGGAAGAAGGATGGCGTGTTCCTGGGCATTCTCGCTTTCGACGAGCGAGCCGGCGGCGCGCCAGGGTTCCTTCTGATAGGCGGGCTCGCGGTGCGAGCACATGATGCCGCGGCGGCTCGCGACCTTGGCGTCGAGGAGCGATTGCATCACTTCGCGCTGATCGAGATCGTCGGCGAGCCGGACGGCGAAGCTTTGCCAGTTGCTGCGCGCCCAGTCGGGTTCGAAGGGAAGTTCCACGCCGGGAATGCCGGCCATCAAGGTCCGGTATTTTTCGACGAACTCCCGCCGGCGGGAAACGAGGTCGGGCAGGCGCTTCAACTGTTCGCGGCCCACGGCGGCCTGGATGTCCGTCATCCGGTAGTTGTAGCCGATCTCCGGATAGCTCTCGAAAATCACCTTGGCCGATCCGTGGCGCACCGTGTCTGGGACCGACATGCTGTGCTGGCGCCAGAGGCGGAACTTGGCGTCCCATGCCGCGTGGCGGGTGGTGATCATGCCGCCGTCGCCGATGGATAGAATTTTGCGCGGGTGAAACGAGAAACACGCCACGTCACCGTGCGGCTTGCCGATTTTTTCCCATTTCCCTTCCCACTTGATCTCGCTACCGATCGCACAAGCGGCGTCCTCGACGAGCGGAATCGAATGCTTTTTGGCGAGCGCGACCAGCTTCGTGAGATCGCAGGGCATGCCGATCTGATGGACGCAAAGAATCGCCTTCGTCTTCGGTGTGATTGCGGCGGCGATCTTGGCCGGATCGATGTTGTAGGTTGCCGATTCGATATCGACGAACACCGGAATGGCGCCGCAGTAGCGGACAGCGTTGGCGGTCGCGATGAACGAGTGGCTGACCGTGATGACCTCATCGCCCGCGCCGACTCCGGCAGCGAGCAAGGCGAGATGCAGCGCCGTCGTGCAATTGGAAAGGGCGCAGGCATGCGGCGCTCCCACCGCGGCCGCGAATTCCTTTTCGAACGCGGCGACCTCGGGACCCTGGGTGGTCCAGCCGGAGAGGATGACGCGACGGGCGGCATCGGCTTCGCGTTCATCAAGGACGGGTTTGGCGATGGGAATCATGGGGGAAGTAGCGAGTAGTGAGTAGCGGGGAGCGAGGCGGAGAGCAGATGACAGACGTCGGAAATCAGCGGTCAGATGTCAGATGGCAGCGGGCAGGTGACGGAAGACGGAAGACGGAAGTCGGAGGTCGGGAGTCGAAGGGTGGAGCCAGGATGCGGGACACGACCAGAGCTGGAGTAGTCCTGTGGTCAGTTGTCCGTGGTCTCAGGTCGTTAGTCTCTTGTCTTTGGTCTCAAGTCTTTTGTTGCCTCAGGTCTGAAATCAAAAATCGAGAATCCAAATTCAAAATTTCCGCGCGTCGCGCGGTCACTTTTTCTCCGGCGATGGAATCGGGCGGTTGGCCTTCGTTTCCTTTTCCCACCATTCGACGAGGCGGCGGAGGCCTTCCTCGAGCGTGACGCGGGTCTTGAAGCCGAGCATGCGTTCCGCCTTCTTGGTGTCGGCGAGACGGCGGAACACCGGCGTGGCCTTGCGGGCAGGGCCGTATTCGGGGTCGAGATTGACGCCCATGACCTTGCCGAGGGTCACCGCGAGCTCGTGCAGGCTGGTCTCGGTGCCGCTGGCGATGTTGATCGCGTCGTCGGCGATCGACGATGACGCCGCCAAAAGGTTGGCGCGAGCGACATCGCCCACGTAGACGAAGTCCATGGTCTGGCTGCCGTCGCCGAAAATCAGACAGGGTTTGCCCTGCTTGAGACGTTCCATCCAGCGGATCATGACCTCGGTATAGACGCCAAAGGCATCCATGCGCGGCCCGTAGACGTTGAAGTAGCGCAGCGCGACGTAGTTCAATCCGGACATTTCGTGAAAGCTGCGGAGCATGCCTTCGCCGTAGAGTTTGATGGCGCCGTAGATGGTGCGGTTGCCGTACCCGTGGTGATGCTCGGTGGTGGGGAATTCCTCGGCCTGGCCGTAGATCGAGGCGGAGGAGGCGTAGACGACACGCTGCACCTTGTTCGCAACGGCGGCCTCGCAGACATTGAATGTGCCGGTGGCGAGAACATCATGCGCAAGACGAGGATCCTCGGCGCACTGGGTGATGCGGATGGCGGCCTCGTGATAGACGATGTCGATGCCCTCGGTGAGTTTGTGGACCAGCTTCGCGTCGCGCACGTCGCCGTCGACGAGCGTGATCTTGCAGTGGGTCTTGGCGGAAGTGAGGTTCTGGTCGCGTCCGCGCGTGAAATTGTCGAGGATGACTAGTTCCTCCATGTCGTCGCGCGCGGCGAGCAGGTCCGCGATGTTGGAACCAATGAGGCCGGCACCGCCGGTAATCAGGGCACGTTTATAGTTCATCAGGATTCGATGGGTACGGGGCTAAAAAAGACTCAGGGAGCAGCCGGTTTTTCGGCGTCGTGGTGGCGGATCCGGGCGCGATCGCCCGTGACCTCCACGCGGCCGACGAGCTTCGCCGGGTTGCCCTGGATGAAGCTATAGTCGGGAAACGAACCTTCGACATAGCTCCCGGCCGCCACAAAGCAGTGGTTGCCGATGCGCGTCCCGGCAGCGATGGTGACGTGCGGCGCGATGAAGCAGCAGTTTCCAATCGAGGTGGAGTTTCCGAAAAGCGGGGCGCGGTGTCCGGTCAGCGCGCGTTCGACCGTATTGTGAGTGTAGACATGGGTGCCGGATCCGATGTCCACATAGTCTCCGATGGTGAGGGTGCCATTCAGGCCATCAAGGATGGTGAACGGCCCAACCCAGCATTTCTTTCCCATGCGAACATCGCCGAGAATCAGACACTCGTCGTAAACATTGGAGCCTTCGCCGAAGCCATTTTCCTTCGCGACATTCCAGCGATCGTTAAGCAGGGTGCCCAAGGGAACGTGGCGATTGTACTTCGCGCGAAGCCGGCGGCGAAGGGCGCGCAGCAATTCCTCGACTTGGGTGTAATCCTTGGAGGCGAGGATGGCATCCCAGTCGGCGGCCGGGTCGAGGTTTTCGCCGGCGAACCGATGGATGGGCGCCGGCTTGGATGAGCTGGCGAGAGCCGCTGTCACGTCGGCCTCGCGCACGACGGCGAGGTGCCGGAACTGGTCGAGGGAGAGCGAATGCCGCCGAATCAGCTCGAGGGCTTTGGCGGAGACGACCGGATCGCCGGCGGCGGAAGGCGCACTCGCGGGCGGCCGGGGGTTGGCGGCCGGACGGGCGGGGCGGTCCGCACTGACGGTCACGACCCCCACGCTGGCTCCAATATCCACCTCGGTTCCCGTGGCCGCATGATGGTGGACATATCCGGCCGCGGGAGATTCGAGCTCGAAGACTTTCTTGGTCGTTTCAAGCACCACCACGGGTTGCCCCGCGGAGACCTTGGCGCCGTCGGTGACCAGCCATTCGACGAGTTTCGCCCGGTCGTCATTCACCCCTTCGCGGGGAACAATGATGTCAGTGGGTTGGGACATCGGATCAATAATTTTGGGCTGGGGACAAATATACTGAGTCGGGGGAGCGCGGCCGACGCAAGGAGGATGCGGGGGATCAGAAAAGATTGCGCACGCCCGCGATCACGGCGTCCTCGCCCGGAAGCACGAGATCCTCGAGATGGCGCACGCTGGGAATCGGAAGAGGCTGCGCGCCGACGGCGCGGCATCTGATGCCCGGCTCCGCCTGCGCGACACCAGAAATCACCGCCGCGGAAATGCCGAATGCGGCGACGTTTTCCTCGACCACCAGCAGACGCCTCGTCCGGCGGGCTGAGGCGAGAATTGGGGCCAGGTCGAGTGGCCACAGTTGCGTGAGGATGATGTAGTCGAAGGCCAGCTCGTCGGTTTCGAAAAGCCGTTTCATGGCCCGTTCGCAGACCGGGGCTGAGCCGCCATAAGTAACCACGGTCACGTCGGCGTTCCGCGAGGCCGAAACGTAGTGGAGGGCCGGAAATGATCCGTCGTTTGCCTCCACCGCCTGGATGCGGCAATCGAGTGGCGGCTCGGTCGGCGGCCGTTCCGAGTAAAGCAGCTTGTTTTCGACGAAAACGGTGGGGCGCTCGTTCCGGAGCACAACCTCCTGGATCAGCCGGCAGCAGTCGTGCCGGTGAGAGAGGGCCACCACCTGCAGGCCCGGCACGCCGCAAAAAAGCCGTTCCGTGCTCTGACTGTGAGTCGGCCCGTAGCCCCGGCCGCCACCGGAAACCAGCCGGATCGTCGTGGGACAGGTCACCTTGCCGGCATACATGTAGTTAAACTTCGCGGCAAAATTGATCAACTGGTCGGACGCCAGCGTGACGAAGTCCGCAAACATGATTTCCGCGACCGGCCTGAATCCGGCCAGCGCCAGGCCATTGGAGACACCCGCGATGCCCGCCTCGGCGATGGGGGTGGAAAAAACGCGGTCGGCGAATTTGGTCGACAGCCCTCGCGTCACCTTGAACGCGCCGCCATACGGATCGAGAAGGTCTTCGCCCAGAACGATGACTTCCGGATTTGCGGTCATTGCCTCGTGGAGTCCGCGATTCAACTCCTCGGCAATGCGGCCCAGTCCGCGGTCTTTCGAGGCGTCGGCATGCAGTTCCAAACTCGAAAGCGTGCGGACGGATGAAGGCAGCGCACTTTTTCCCGGGTCGCCGACCTTGGGACGGCGGGCGACGGCTTCCGCGGTCGCATTGATTTCCGTCGCGGACGCGGCCTGCGCGGATTGCAGTCCCGGCCGGGCGGTGAGCAGGCGGCTAAGGGGGTCCTCCTGCCAAAGCTTTTCGATGAGATCCTTCGGCCGATTGTCGTCACCTTTGCTGTGCGCGAGCAGGCGGCGGGTGCGAATCATCGCCACGGAGGGCCGCCCTTGTCGGACATTGGCCACGACCCGCCCGAGCACGTCGTGCAACGCCGCCGGGTCGTCGTCGGAAGTGGTTTCGACGTCGAGGCCGAATCCGCGAATGCGCGCCGCGACGTCACCGGGCGTGGTGGTGCGCACGTCCGTCGACTGGGCCCAGCCATTGCATTCGAGCAAGAACAACACGGGCGCCTTGAGCAGGGCGGCGAAGGTGAACGCCTCGTAGAGGGTGCCTTCACCCAAGGTGCCGTCACCCACCTGAACCACCGCGATCGAATCCTCCTTTCGGCGCTTCATCGCCCAGGCGAAACCGACGCCGATGGGAGCGCTGCCTCCCTGAATGCCCGCCGAGAAAAATCGTTGCCAAAACAAATTCTGCGTGCCCCCGCGCCCGAGGCAAAGCGCGCCTTCCCGTCCCATCAGCTCCGCCAGCAGCGCCTCTTCCGATCCACCGTAGGCGAGATAATGGCCATGACCGCGATGTGTGGCAAAAAAAGCATCCTCGCCCGGACGAAGATGCGGATGCAGCGCGGCCGCGCAAAGCTCCTGTCCGACGCAGGTGTGGACGGTTCCGAAAAGTAGCCCCCGCTTGAACAAATCCTGCAGCGCATTCTCGAAATTGCGGATGCGGAGCGCCTGCTCGAGCACCGGCCGGAGGCCGACGTCCGGATCGAGGGCGCGCGCAGGTGACAAAGAGGTGGTATTTGACATGTCGGAACGGGCGTTGGAGAGGGAGATGGGCGGATCGGATTCTCCTTGGGACCACCACGTTGCATTCCCACGCGGTAAGGTCAAAAGGAGAGTTGCGGCCCGTCGCAAGTATGCGACGGACCTCGTCGGTCACCGGCCCGGAGTAAATTTTGCGCTAAAACGCGACAGTGACCCTGCGCGTTGGGCCGATCAGGGCACTTCAGTGAACTTCACGTCGACCCAATAGTTGGAAGCCGCGAATCCAGTCATCGGGAACGTGCCGATGGTGGCGGAGAACACGCCGTTGGGTCCATCGGCGCCATCTTCCAGTGCATCGAGCGGTCCATTTGCTGCATCCACAGTGAAGTATTCAACGTCGGCCGAATAATTGCCGGTCTGGGCCGAGTAGGACACGACATAGGTCGTATTCGCCTGGATCGGGACCGGGCTGGGGAACGCCTGATACTGCCAGCCGGAGGCGGTTTCGTTGGTGAAGGTCACGCTTCCCAGCAGTGTCCCATGGCGGTCCCAAAGGTGTCCGACGTGCGTTCCGATATTCGAGGTGCTCTTGTAGAAGCGGACGCCGGTGATGTAACCGCTGACCGCGCTGACAAACTTGGTTCCGACCTCGGCGCCGTCGGGATCGCCGGCGGCCGCAACGGCCGGAGTGGGCGAGGCCCAGATCGAATAGACCGCCGGATCCAGCGCGCGCGTCACGAACGAGGAGTTGGTCGTGGTCACGGAATTTCCCGCGACGTCGGCGACTCCGCCGGCGCCGCCGGTGACGGTCACCGTGTAGGTGGTCGATCCGGCCAGCGGCGACAGCAAGGACAGCGTGGCCACGAACGCGGAAGGATCATACGTCACGGCGGCATTGACGATGTGTCCGACGCTGTCGCGGATGAAGATTCTGCTCGAGGTGACGGTCGACGGATCCATTGCCTCGCTGAAGCTCACCTTGATCGCCGTTTCGACATCCACGCCGGTCGTGCCGTTGGCGGGCGTGATGGATACCACCGTGGGTGCGACCGCATCGGCGGCGAGGTCCACCTGATAGGCGCCCGAGGCCGTCTGGATCATCGCGTACTGGACGCCCTTGATCGTGCGCATCTGATAGGCAACCGGAGAGCCATTGAAACGGGCGGCGGACACGCGGAGACCGCTGGCGACGGGCACCAGGGTCTCGAGGCCGGCCGCGTTGGCGCTGGCCGCGATGGTGAAGCCCAGGGTGGTGCCGTTCCATGTCACCGCCTGGATCGCCGAGGCGTTCCTCGCGTCCGTCCATTGCAGGAGCTGGCGCGCGGAGATGACCGGAACATTGCGGGTCAGCGCCGAGAAGATGATGGCATCCGAACCGGGTTCATCGGGGAAGTCGGTGTGCATGTTGGCCACGAAGGCACCGTAGTAGCCGCGGGGCCCGATGGCGTTGTCGAGCAGCGTGTCGATATGGAGCGGGTAGGACTGGCCCGACTCGTCCGTCATCTGGGTGGGCGCCTGGAAGACGTCGATGACATTGCCGGTCGACTGGCAGAAGCGCATGGGCAGGGCCGAGCCGGTGAAAATGCCGGGGCGATCGTTCACCCAGGTGGCCGGCCAGTAATAATAGCTGGTATCGAGACGAATCCCGTGTTTGAGCTCCACTTCGGGCATGATCGTGAAGCCGGTCCATGCAATGCCGTGGACGCGATGGGTGACCGGCGCGGGCAGGCTCGGGAAGAGCGCGCGCCACTGGGTCATCTGGTCCGTGAACATCGCGTCGAGCGTGCTCGCGGTGTAGTCGGTGAGACCCGTGTTCAGGTGCAGGGAAATTTCGAAGCCGGCATTGTTGTAGGCCACGGCCTGTGCGTCGGTCGGGGGGCCGCCGTTGGGGTCCGGGAACATGTAGGAAGTGCTGCGAATGGCCGTCCAGTTGTTCGGCGAGGAATTGGCCGGGCTTTCCTGCGTATACAGGTCAAAGCGGCCCTTGGTGCCGCCGAAGCCGTTGTACGTGGTGCCGTGATCGTCACCCGTCATCACCACGGCGGCGCGATAGCCGTTCGGGAAGATCCAGAATCGCGGCAGCGGACGTTTGGCGGCGTTCACCTTCAGGATCAGATTGGCCAGCAGGTGCTGCTGCTCGTCCGCCTGGGGAATCTGGATCCGGCTGAAATCGACCCAGTCGGGCTGCGGATCGAACGGGGCGGCGCCGAAGAAGAGATCGTCCGCGCGGGTCGGGGGCGACTGGCCGTCGCGATTCTCGTTCGCCCAGGCCGGATTGCCCTGGCGGGTGTAGACGATCGACCTGGCCAGGTCATAGGTAAAGGCGGAGGCGGTGCCGAGGCCAACGGTCCGCGTGGTCACCGCGGGATTGCCGGTCGGCGTCGAGGCGTTCGAATACAACGTGGCGATCGCCGTCGCTCCGCTCGACGTATAGAGGTCGGCGGCGCTATGATACTGCATCGAGCTGGCCACCACGCCGGCACCGGGGGCGGTGCTGGTGTCCACCATCAGGTACGCGTCGGAGAGCGTGGAGGCGGTGTCGGTCAGGCCGAGAAGAGCGCCCAGCTGCTTGTCGGGGCGCATCGCGACGAGATTGCCACCCGTGTTCACCCAGTTGGTAAACATCGACACCTGGCCCGGCGTCAGCGAAGTCGGAGCGAGGACGACGGTGTCGTACGACGCCAGCGTGGACGCGGTGACTCCGGAAATGTCCATCAGGGTGAACTCGTTCAGGCCTTCCGCGAGCAGGATCTCGGCGTAGAAGTCGCTGAACGGCGTCGAGGCGCTGTTAATGAGCAGGATCGGGCCGCCGGGGCCGGATCCATAGGGATTCGCCACGACGGTCGTGAAGCTCCAGGTGAAATCCGCGGACATCGCGGTTCCGCCGAGGTCCGTTACGCCGCTGGCGCCACCCTTGACGACCGCCGTGTAGGTGGTCGAGGGCTGGAGCGGGCTCGTCGGTGTGAGCATGGCGGCGTTGACCGTCCCGTCGAACGTGACGGTGGCGGGCACCACGTTGCCTCCGCTGTCCTGCACGAAGAACGTCGTGCTCGTGACGGTCGCGGCATTCATCGCCTCGTTGAAAATCGCCACGACGGGCGCGCCCCGGCTGATGTCGGTTGTCGCAGGTTCCGGCGAAACATCCTCGACGGTCGGCGCGCCACTGCCCGACGAGCCGGCCTGGAACACGACGTCGACCCAATAGTTGGATCCTCCCCAGCTGCCGGCCGGGAACTGACTGCTCGTGCCGTAGGTGAAAACGCCCTGACCCGCGGCCGCCGTGTCATTCGGAGCATGCAAAGGTGCACGGTCGACGCTCGCCTGCGAGAAGTACCCGATGTCGTCGGCGAAATGCCCGGCGGGTGCGAAATAGGAGGCGATGTAGAGAGTATTCGCATTGATCGCCACCGGCGAGGCGAAGTTCACCTGCTGCCATCCGGAGGTGGACTCACCCGTGAAGGTGGCCGAAGCCAGGAGGGCGCCCGTGTTGCTCCACAAGTTGCCCACGTGGGTGCCGCCGTTCATGGCGGACTTGTAGAACCGGATGCCGGTGATATAGCCGGCAGAGTCGGACTTGAACTTCACGCCGAGTTCCACGCCGCTGTCGGGGCCCGCGTCCGTGTTCGCCGGGACGGCGCTGGACGGCCACAGAGTGACCAGCGCCGGCACCACCGAGATGCTCATGGGTGCACTGGCGGTCTGCGGAGTGGTCGTGGAGTCCGTCACCTGGACCGTGAACGCAAACGCCCCCGTGGCGGTTGGTGCGCCCGAGAGCGCACCGGTGGCGGAGTTGAGAGTCAGGCCTGCCGGCAACGAGCCCGAGATCACGGACCATGAATACGGGGCGACTCCTCCCGCGGCCGCGAAGCCGGCGGCGTAAGGCGTGTTGACCGAGCCGCCGGGAAGGGAGGCGGTCGTGAGAACGAGCGGCGTCGCCTGCACCGTCAGGGTGGTCGAACCCGTGATCGCGTTGAAGATCGCCGAGATCGTGGTCGACCCGGCGTTCACGCCCGTGGCGAGGCCCGCCGCGGATATGGTCGCCTTCGCGGTGGCGGTGGAGGACCATGCCACCTGGCTGCTGAGATTCTGGGTCGAGTCGTCCGAATAGTTGCCGGTGGCGGTGAACTGCTGCGTCGAACCGACCGTCAGCGTGGGATTTCCCGGCGTGACGGAAATCGAGACGAGGGTGTTGGTGACCGTGAGCGTCAGCGGCTGGGTCGCGTTTTGCACGGGGTTGCCGGCGTCGGTGACCTTCACCGAGAAGCTGGCCGTTCCGGCAGCGGAAGGATTGCCGCTGATGACGCCCGCGGCGCTGAGGTTCAGGCCGGCGGGTAGGCTGCCAGACGCGAGCGACCAGGCATACGGGCTGGTGCCGCCGGAGGCTGCCAGGGTGGATGAATACGCGGTGCCGGCGGTGGCATTGACCAGATTCGTCGTGGTGATTGCCAGGGGTCCGGCTTGCACGGTCAGCGTGGCGCTGCCGGTGGTGCCGCTCAACGTGGCCGAGATCGTGGGGGATCCCGGAGCGACGGCCGTCGCGAGTCCGCCCGAGGAGATGGTCGCACTGGCGGCGAGTGAGGAGGACCACGTTACCTGGCTGGTGAGATTCTGCGTCGATCCGTCCGCATAGTTGCCGGTGGCGGCGTATTGCTGCGTGCCGCCGGCCTGAAGCGAAACGTTCGCCGGCGTCACGGAGATCGAGGTCAGCGCCGGGGGCGGTCCGGCCTGGAACGTCACGTCGACCCAATAGTTCGACGCGCTCCAGCTTGAGGTGGGAAACGCGCTGGTCGCGCCATAGGTGAAGACCGCCTGGCCTCCGGCTACTGTATTGGAAAGCGCGTGCAGCGGCGCGTTATCGACGCCCGAGTTGGCAAAGTAGTTGAGGTCGGCCGCGAAATGTCCGCCCGTCGTGAAGTACGACGCCACGTACACGGCGTTGGCCTGAATGCTGACCGGCGTGGAGAAATTGACCTGCTGCCAGCCGGAAGCCGTTTCATTGGTAAAGGTGGCGGTCGCGAGTAACGTGCCCGCGCTCGACCAGAGGTTGCCCACATGGGTACCGGTGTTCGCAGCGGACTTGTAGAAGCGGATGCCGCTGATCAAGCCGGAGACATCCGACTTGAACTTGACGCCCAGTTCCACCGGGTTGTCGGGACCGACGTCGGCCCGCACCGGAACTGCCGTGGCCGGCCAGATCGTCATGACCGGCGCGACCACGGTGATGCTGAAGGATTGCGTCGCCGATTGGGCCGGATTGCCGGCGTCGGTAACTTTCAAGCTGAAGGTATAGGCGCCGCTGGCGAGCGGCGTGCCGGTGATCGCCCCCGTGGCCGCAAGAGACAGGCCGGACGGTAGGGTGCCGCTGGCGAGCGTCCAGGTGTACGGCGTGGTGCCTCCGCTGGCCGCCAGCGCGGCGGAATACGCGGAGCCGACCGAGCCGTTGCCCAGCGAGGTCGTGATGATCGCAACCGGAGCCGGAAGGACCGTGAGCACCGTGCTGCCACCCGCGCCACCGAAGCTGGCCGAGATCGTGGTCGTGCCCGCGGACACGCCGGTCGCAAGGCCGGCCGCATTGATGGTCGCCTTCGAGGTGGCCGAGGAAGTCCAGGCCGCCTGCGACGTGAGATTCTGAGTGCTCGAGTCGGAGAAGGTCGCGGTGGCCGTGAACTGCTGCGTCGCTCCCGTCGTCACGCTCGGGTTCGCCGGGGTCACGGCGATGGAAACCAGCGTGGCGGAAATCGTCATGCTCAGCGATTGCGTCGCGTTCTGGGCCGGATTGCCGGCGTCAGTCGCCTTCACTGTGAACGTGAATGTGCCCGAAACGGTCGGCGTGCCGGAGAGGGTGCCGCTGGAGGTAAGGGTCACGCCCGAAGGGAGAGCGCCGGAAGCAATCGTCCAGGCATAGGGCGTTGTGCCGCCCGATGCGGACAAGGTTGCCGAGTAGGCGGAGCCCGCAAAGCCCGCGGGCAGATTGGTGGTGGTGATGGCGAGCGGTTGCGGCTGAACCGTCAGCGTCGTGCTGCCGGTGATGCTCTGGTAGATCGCCGAGATCGTGGTCGTGCCCTGCGCGGTGGTCGTGGCGAGACCGCCGGAGGCGATCGTGGCGCACGACGTGACCGAAGAACTCCAGGTGGCGAGGCTGGTCAGATCCTGGGTCGTGCCGTTGGAGTAGGTTCCGGTGGCGGTGAATTGCTTCGTGCCGCCCAGGACCACCGACGGGTTGGCCGGTGTGACCGTGATCGAATTGAGTGTGGGCGGGGGGCCGGCCTGGAAGAGGACGTCAACCCAGTAGTTGGAAGACCCGTAGGTCGAGGTGGGGAAAGCGCTGTTCGCGCCGTAGGTGAAGACGGCGTTGCCTCCCGCGGCCGCATTTGAAAGCGCATGCAACGGCACATTGTCGACGCCCGCCGTGGCAAAATAGTTCACGTCATGGGCGTAGTGTCCGATCGTGGAATGGTACGAGGCGACGTAGGTCGTATTGGCGGTGATCGAGACCGGGGTCGGGAAAAGGACCTGCTGCCAGCCGCTGGTGGTTTCGCTCGTGAAGGTCGCGGTCGCCAGCAAGGTGCCGGTGCTGGACCAGAGGTTGGCGACGTGCGTGCCGGTATTGGCATCGGACTTGTAGAAGCGGAGGCCGACGATCGAGCCGGCGGAGTCGGACTTGAATTTCAAGCCGAGTTCCACCGGAAGATCATCGCCGGCATCGGCCGTGGTGGGCGCTGCATTGGCGGGCCAGATCGTCAGGGTCGAGGGAACAACGGCGATGCTCAATGCCTTGGTGGCATTTTGCACCGGATTGCCCGAATCGGCGTCCTTCACCGTGAACGAGAATGTGCCGGCGGCGGTCGGCGTGCCGGTGATGGCGCCGGTGGTGGCATTCACGGTGAGGCCGCCGGGAAGCGCTCCGGAGGAGATCGACCAATGGTACGGCGTGGTGCCGCCGGTCGCCGCGACCGATGCGGAGTAGGCCGTGCCCACGGTGCCGCCGGCCAGGCTGGTGGTGGAGATGGCGAGCACCGCCGGCGTCACGGTCAGCGTCGTGCTGCCGGTCTTGCCGCTCATGGTGGCCGAAATCGTGACGGACCCGGTGGCAACGCCCGTCGCCAGGCCCGAGGAGTTGATGGTGGCCCGGCTGGTCAGGGACGAAGACCAGGTCACCTGGCTCGTGATGTTCTGTGTAGTGGCGTCGGTGTAGGTTCCGGTCGCCGTATATTGCAGCGTGGCGCCGACCGCGACCGAACTGGCGGTAGGTGTGACCGAAATCGAGGACAACGCCGCGGTGATCGTCAGCGTGAACGCCTTGGTCGTGTTCTGCGACGGCGAGCTGACATCCGCGACCTTGACCGTGAAGCTGGATGTCCCGGTCTTGGTGGGGGTTCCCGAAAGGACGCCGCCACTGCTCAAGTTGAGTCCGGTCGGCAACGTGCCGGCGGACAGGGACCAGGTATAGGGCGTCGTACCGCCGGTGGCGGCCAAGGTGGTGGAATAGGAGGTGCCGACCACGCCGTTGTTGAGCGAAGCGGTGGTGATCGAGAGCGGTTTCGGCTGCACCGTCAGCGTGGTGCTGCCGGTCACGCCCAGAATGCTGGCGGAAATGGTCGTACTCCCGGTGGCCACCCCCGTGGCCAGTCCGGTCGAATTGATGGTAGCCTTGGTCGTGGCGGACGAGGCCCACGTCACCTGATTGGTGAGGTCCTGCGTGGTGCCGTCGGAATAATTTCCGGTGGCGGTGAATTGCAGGGTGGAGGCGATGACCACGGTCGAGGCCGCCGGGGTCACGGTGATTGAATTCAGCGTGGCGGGCGCGCCCGGCTGAAAGACGAGATCGACCCAGTAGTTCGAGCCGCTCCAGCTTTGCGTCGGGAAGACGCTGGAGGTGCCGTAGCCGAAGACGGCCTGGCCGCCGACGCTGCCGGACGACGGTGCATGGAGCGGCGCGTTGTCGACCCCATTGACCGTAAAGTAATTCGGGTCCGAGGCGAAGTGGCCGCTCATGGCATGGTAGGACGCGACGTAGGTCGTGTTCGCCACGATCGGCACCGGGCTCGAGAAATTCACCTGCTGCCAGCCCGACGCGGACTCGGAGGAGAATGTCGCCGTGCCGAGCAACGTGCCGGTGCTCGACCACAGGTTTCCCACGTGCGTGCCGGTGTTCGCCGTCGACTTGTAGAAGCGGATGCCGGTGACGGTGCCGCCCACGTCGGAACGGAACTTGACGCCGAGTTCGACCGGGCTGTCGGCGCCGGCGTCCGACTGGTTCGGTGCCGCGGCCGGGGACCACAGGGTCACGGCCGGCTGCAGCGCGATCACGAGGGACAGGGCCTTGCTGGCATTTTGGGCGGTCGTTCCGCTGTCGACGGCCTTGACCGTGAGGTTGAAGGTGCCCACCGCGAGCGGCGTGCCGGAGATGACGCCGGCCGAAGACAGGGTGAGGCCCTGCGGGAGGGTGCCGGCTGTGATGGACCAGGTGTAAGGTGGTGTGCCGCCGGTGGCCGCGAGCGTGGCGGAATAGGCTGTCGAGACCGTACCCGAAGGCAGCGAGGTGGTCGCAATCGCGAGGGTGGCCGGCGTCACCGTGAGGGTCGCGCCCTTCGAGACGCTGCCGAACGTCGCGGTGATCGTGCTGGTTCCCGTGGCGACGCCGGTGGCGAGACCTGCCGAGACCGTGGCCTTCGTGGTGGCGGACGAGGTCCACGTTGCCTGGCTGGTCAGATTGAAGGTGGTGGAATCGGAATAGTTTCCGGTCGCCGTGAACTGGAGTGTCGATCCGACCTGAACGCTGGGTGACGCCGGGGTCAGCGTGATCGAAAGCAGCGTATTCGTGACGACGATGCTCAGGGACTTGGTCACGAACACGCTCGGGTTTTCCGTCGTGCCCTTGTCGGTCACCTTGATCGTGAAGTTGTAGGTTCCCACAACGGTCGGCGTGCCGCTGATCACGCCAGTCGACGCATTGAGGCTCAGGCCGGTCGGCAGCGAACCGCCGGACACCGACCACGTGTAGGGCGTCCGGCCGCCGGTCGCGGTCAGCGTCTTCGAATAGGAGGTATTGCGCGTGGCATTCGTCAGAAGAGTGGTCGTGATGGCGAGCGGAGCGGGCGTCACGGTCAGAACCTGCGTGCCCGTCACGCCGGAGAGCTTGGCGGAAATGGTGGACTGGCCGGTGGCGACACCGGTCGCGAGACCCGCGGCGTTGATCGTGGCGATCGTGGTGCTCGACGAGCTCCACGTGACGAGGCTCGTGATGTCTCCGGTGCTGCCGTCGGAATAGGTCGCCGTCGCGGCAAATTGTTGCGTGGTCCCAACGGATACATTGGGGCTCGCCGGGGTCACGGCGATGGACAACGGCGTCGGCATCGACTGGAAGACGACGTCGACCCAGTAGTTCGAGTCGTTCCATTCCTGGTTCGGGAAAGTCGTGGTCGTTCCGTATCCAAACACGCCGTTCGGATCGGACACCGTGCTCTGCTGCGCATGCAGCGGCGCATTGTCGAGACCGTGCGACGTGAAATATCCCTGGTCGTCGCTGTAGTGGCCATTGTTGTGGTGATACGACGCAACGTACTCGGTGTTGGCCGTGATGCTGACGGGGGTCGTGAAATTGACCTGCTGCCAGCCCGACGCCGTTTCATTGGTGAACGTGGCGGTGGCGAGCAGCGTGCCGCTGGTCGTCCAAAGGCTGCCGATGTGCGTGCCAATATTGTTGGTCGACTTGTAGAAACGGATGCCGGTGATCGTGCCCGCGCTGTCGGAGTGAAACTTCACGCCGAGTTCGCCCGGATCGTCCGAGCCGGCGTCCACCAGCGTGGGAACCGTGTCGGACGGCCAGATGGTGTGGGTCGAGGACGGGGACGATCCGGTCACCGTGACCGTGACCCCGGCGGACGGGGTCTCGAGATTGCCGCTGTCGTCGAAAGCGCGGCTCTTGATGGTGAGCGATCCCGTTTGCCAAGAGGTGAACGAATAGGTCCAGGTGCCCTGGCCCGTGGCGCCGTGCCAGGTGGCGCCGCCGTCGATCGACACTTCGACGCCCCACACTTTGCCTCCCACGTCCGTGGCGGTTCCGGAGACATTGATCTGCGCTCCGAGGGCGGCCGAACTTCCGGCCGCCGGAGTTTGAATCGTTGAAACTGGCGCGGTGGTGTCGGTGGAGGCCGAGGCAGCGGTCAGGCCCGCCTGAATGCTGGCCGGCTGCACGCTCATGTCGGCGAAGAGATTCACGGTCGCCTGCTTCATGGCCGTGCTGGCGGCGAGATTCCCGCCGTCGTGATTGGCATCGAGACCCCAGGGCCACTGAATGCTGCCCGCGCTGAAAACCAGCGCGCCGCTCGAGTGGCGATAAAGGGTGATGGAGTGGGTTGCCGTTCCGGTCACATACGTGGAGCCGTAATCGTCGAGCACCGATTCTCCGCCGAGCGTCACCAGTGACAGGCGCTGCAGGGCGGGCGGCTGGTTGGCATCGGCCGGGGCCTGGTCCCATTCGTAGCCCAGCGTACCGGCGGGCATGGTGGCCGTGGCACCGGCGACCTGGGTATCGACGCCGGTATTGCGCCAGAAACGGTGTTTGCCGTAGGCGGCGGGCACCGCGATCGAGTCGGCCGCCGGACCGTTGACGATAAAGATGGTGCCGGTGAGGGCGTTTTCCGGGCGGTTGCCGTCGGCCGGCGGGCTGAAGCGCGGGTCGCGCCAGGTGCCGGTCCAGATCGAACCGGCGGCGCCCGTGTCGAGCGGATCGATGCGCGCGTCGGCATGAGTTTCCTTGTAGCACACCAGCGTGCGATACGGCGTGTTCGATCCGTCGATGGAATTTTCCCAGCGGGTTTTCCAGAAGACCTCGTTGCCGCTGAAGAACGCGAGATTCACGCCGGCCGCGCGCGCGGCCTCCACATTCGTGCGCTGGGTGCCGGACCAGTATTCGTCGTGTCCGACCGAGAGGAAGATCTTGTGATTGCGGATGAGACTGCCGCGGCGATCGGAATCGAGGCCCGTGGTGTAGCTGACGTCATAGCCATTGGCCTCGAGAAAGCGGATCATCGGATACTCGGCATTGAAGATCCAATCGTGATTCGTGAGGCCGTCGCGGGTGATGAACGGGCGGTTGTAGCTGACCTTGTAGGCGCGACCGTCGGGGTTGCCCACGTAGAGGCTGTTGCCGCCATAGGAATTGTAGGCCTGCCAGGTCGTGTCCGAGGTCTGGAAGACCATCGCGGAAGTGCTCGAATCGTCACGGACGACGAAAGCGATGTGGCTGGCGCCGCCGGTATCCGTGCGCGTTACCTTCGCGATGTAGAGGCCGGATACGGCAGTCGATGGAACGGCCCATTGCGCCGACACCGCCCAGTTGCCGCAATCGATCAGGCCCGTCGTCGCGTCGGTGATCGGATCGGGCTGGTTCTGCGGCAGCGTCGCGGTGGGATTGACGGTGGTGATGTACCGCGCGCCGGCGCCGCCGTAGTAACCCAAGCGATAGATATCGAGCTTGTAGGCATGCGCGTCGGTATCGATCTTGAACTGGATCGTGCTGCCTTTGTTGACGCTGATGTCCGTCGCGAATCCCTGGATCGACTGGTCGCCGGAGCCGGAAACATCCCACGTTGTCGACGGCGTACCCGTATTCGCGTTTTCAATCGTGATCGCATTTGATGCGGCAGCCGCGGTGGCGATCGTCACGCCGGCAATGGCGGCAAGAACGCGCTTGAATGACGAGCGGGACGAAAGGGAACGGACACGGTGAGCAATCATCGGGAAAAAAGGGCGGGATTCCGGGAAACGGGATTGGGAAAGGGGTGCGGACATGGTGATCAAACGAGAAAGTTGCCGACAATAATGCGCAAAAATCTAGGTACCTTACGCAGCTTTTGTACCCAAGCAGATTCGTTTTAAGCAAATATGCTGCAACACTCCTAAGCAATTGCTTAGTAACATATAAGGTAAGCGAATTATAATGAATCGCCGTCGGATTTCTGACAACGAATTCCCGTTTTTGTAAGTAAAGCCGACGCGTTCATGCCGGGACGAAAAATCCCGCTGCTAGCCCCGAATTTCCAAGGCTTTATGCCTGCTCCCGAAATGTAAGATTTACCGACGCTTTCGACGCAAAAATTGGGTAGTTTCCTCGATGAAATTCGAGGAGACCTTGCAAAATTCGCTTACGGAGAGGCAGAAAACACGATATCCACCCAGTAATTCGACGAGCCCCACGTCGTATCCGGAAAAGACGAGCTGCTGCTATAGTGATAGACGCCCTGACCACCGGCACTGGCATTGGACGGCGCGTGCAGTGGTGCCTTGTCGACTCCGGTCGTGACAAAATAATTAATGTCCGCGCTGAAGTGGCCGCCGTTGCAATGATAGGATGCGATGTAGGTCGTGTTCGCCGCAATGGTCACCGGCGTGGCGAAGTTCACCTGCTGCCAGCCCGAGGAGGTTTCGCCCGAGAACGTGGCGGTGGCGAGCAGCGTGCCGGTACTCGACCAAAGATTGGCCACATGCGTGCCGGTGTTTGCGGCGGACTTGTAGAAGCGGATTCCCGTGATCTTGCCGGCGACATCGGACCGGAATTTCATTCCAAGCTCGACCGGAGAATCGGCCCCGGCATCCGGCCGACCGGGGACGGTGGTCGAAGTCCACAGGGTGGCGCTTGCGGACGAAATCGTGACGCTGAATGCCTTCGGTGCCGTTTGCATTGGGCTGCCCGAGTCCGCCACCTGGACGGTGAATGAGAACGTCCCGGCCGCCGTCGGCGTGCCGCTGATCGCACCGCTCGTGCTTAGGCTCAAGCCGGTCGGAAGGCTTCCGACAATGACCGACCACGAGTAAGGAGTGGTGCCCCCGGTCGCTCCGAGTGAGGCGGAATAAGCCGTCCCGCTGGTTCCGTTCGCCAGGCTTGCCGTGGTGATGCTGAGTGGAGGCGGAAGGACGGTGAGCGTCGTCGAGCCGGAGTTGCCACCGAGCGTGGCCGTGATGGTCGAGGTGCCGGCGGCGACGCCCGTGGCGACTCCCGCCGAAGTGATCGTGGCTTTGGAGGTGTTCGAAGAGGCCCAGGTCACCTGGCTGCTGAGATCTTGAGTTGAATTGTCGGAATAGGTGCCGGTGGCCGTAAACGGCTGCGTGGTCCCCGCGCCGATCGAAGGATTGGCCGGTGTCACCGCGATGGAATTCAGAGTGACCGCCACCGTGGTCTGGAAGACAACGTCGACCCAATAGTTGGTTGCGCTCCAACTGGTGGTTGGGAACAGGCTGCCGGTCCCGTAAGTGAAGACGCCCTGTCCTCCGGCATTGGCGTCCGACGGCGCATGCAGCGGCGTATTGTCGACACCGGCGGAGGTGAAGTAGTTGGCATCCGATGCGAAGTGACCGGTCGTGCTGTGATAAGAGGCAACGTAGAGGGTGTTGGCGGCTATCCCCACCGGGCTGGAGAAGTTGGCTTGCTGCCAGCCGGACGTCGTCTCGTTCGTGAACGTGCCCGTGGCCACAAGCGTGCCCGTGGCCGACCAGAGATTGGCCACGTGTGTGCCGGTGTTCGCGGCCGATTTGTAGAACCGGATTCCGGTGATATAGCCGGAGACATCGGACTGGAACTTCACGCCGAGTTCCACCGGATTGTCCGCCCCGACGTCGGCCTTGGACGGCGTGGCGCTCGCCGCCCAGAGGGAAATCGCACCCGTCGTGGGCGACACCACGATCGAAAGCGTTTTGCCGATGGATTGGACCGGCGGGCCCGAGTCGGTGACGCCGACGGTGAATGTTGACGTTCCGAGGACGGTCGGCGTTCCCGCAATGATGCCCGTGCTCGCATTCAAGGCCAGGCCGGCGGGGAGTGAGCCGGAGGTGATGGACCAGGAATAGGGAGCAGCGCCGCCCGTGGCCGAAACTGTGGCGGAATAGGATGATTCTGCCGTCGCGCCGCTCAGCGACGACGTGTTGATCGCAAGCAGCGTTTGCGCGCGCAAGGCCGTCGACCCGGTCACCGCACCCAAGGTGGCCGAAATGGTCGTGGAGCCACCGCCGGAGGTGGTGGCCAGTCCGGCGCTGGAGACCACGGCGACGGCGGAGTTGGATGAACTCCACGAAACCTGGGTCGTGAGATCCTGCGTGCTCGAATTCGAATAGGTGCCGGTCGCGGTGAACTGCTGCGTCGCGCCGGCGAGGACGGACGTGTTCGATGGTGTAACCGAAATGCCGATCAGTGTCACCGCGGATTGAACCGTCAGGCTGGTGCTGCCGGTCACGCCGTTGAGGCTGGCGGAAATGGTGGTCGTACCCGGCGATCCGCCGGTGGTAAGGCCGCTCGTGGCGATCGTGGCGACACCGGTGTTGGACGAACTCCACGTGACCTGCGCCGTGATATTCTGCGTGCTGCCGTCCGAGTATGTTCCGGTGGCGGCGTAGGATTGCGTGGCGCCGGCCGCGATGGTGCTGTTCGCCGGGGTGACCGCGATCGACGAAAGCGTCGGAGCCGAGGCGATCTTGAAGACCACATCCACCCAATAATTGGAGGAGTTCCAGGTCGTGTTCGGAAACTGGTTTCCCGTGCCGTAGTGATAGACGCCGTTCCCTCCGCTCACACCGTTCTGCAGCGCATGCAGCGGGGCATTGTTGACGCCGGCCGAAGCGAAGTAGTTGGCGTCATGGGCAAAATGGCCGCTGGTGACGTGGTACGAGGCGATGTACACCGTGTTCGCCGCGATGGTGACGGGGGTGGTGAAATTGACCTGCTGCCAACCTGACGCTGATTCTCCGGTGAACGTCGCCGTGGCGAGCAGGGTCCCCGTGCTGGACCACAAGTTACCCACATGCGTGCCCGTATTCGCGGCGGACTTATAGAAACGGATTCCCGCGATCGTGCCCGTGGTATCGGACTGGAATTTAACCCCGAGTTCCACCGAGCTGTCCGCGCCGCCGTCGGCGATTACCGGAGTGGAGGTCGTGGGCCAGATCGACAGTGTTGTGGGCGCGGCGGTGATCGTGATCGGAAAAACCTTGGTGGCCGTTCCGGCGGGCGAGGTCGAGTCGGTCACCATTATGCCGGCCGAAAAGCTGCCCGCGACCGTGGGCGTGCCCGCGACCGTGCCCGAATTTGCATCGAGATTCAGGCCTGCCGGAAGGGCGCCGCTCGCGAGGGTCCAGTGATACGGCGTGGTCCCACCGCTGGCCGTCACCGGCGCCGAATACGGTATGCCCACTGTTCCGCCCGCTAGTGCGCCAGTGGAAATCGACAGCGGAGCCGGCTGGACGGTCAGGGTGGTGCTCCCGCCGACACCGCCGGATGACGCGGAGATCGTGGTGAGACCGGCCGAAACGCCGGTCGCCAGCCCGCTCGCGCTGATGGTGGCGCGCGCTGGCACGGAGGAGCTCCAGGTGACCGAATTCGTCAGGTTTTGCGTGCTGGCATTGGAGTAGGTGCCGGTCGCGGTGAATTGCTGCGTTGCTCCGGCGGTGACGGTGGCGTTGGCGGGCGTCACGGCAATGGAAGTCAACGTCACGGCTGGCTGCACGGTCAGCGTGGCACTGCCACTCACGCCATTGAATGCGGCGGAAATGGTGGAGATTCCGCCCGAGGCGCCGGTGCCAAGTCCGGTGGCATTGATGGTGGCGACGGTCGTGTTCGACGACGACCACGACACCTGGCTCGAGAGGTCCTGCGTGCTGGAATCCGAGTAGGTGCCGGTCGCGGAAAACTGCTGCGTGCCCCCCACGGTGATGGACGGGGAGCCCGGCGACACGGCGATCGAACTCAGCGTGGCACCTGAGCCCGAGCCCGCGGCCGCATAGATCGAGTAGTTGAGATTCGATCCCCCGGTGGTGGAGATCGGATTCGGCCACGTGCCGTACGTCTTGCTCGCCCAGCGCAGGGTGCCGTTACTGCCGGAATAATAGACCTTTGCGTTGGTATCATTTGACCAGATGGCGAGCCAGTAGAACGTGCCGGAGGTCATGGTCACCGGTGCGGTGAGCGTGAACGACTGCCAGCCGGTGGCCGGGGCCGTGACTTCGGACGTCGTCTGAATCAGCGTGCTTGGAAGTCCACCGGAGTCGGAATAAACGGCGCACTTGTACTTGCCCGGCACCGCTCCGATTTTGGCCATGATGGTCGATGCGGTGATGGTGGAACCGGCTTGGAAGCGGGCCGCGTTGATCCACGCGCCACCGCTGTAGATGTTGTCCGCCTGGGTGCCCGCCGTCGTGTTGCCGACGGTTCCGGTGCCTCCCGAGGAAGTGACGGTCACGGTGGCCGACGAACTGACGCTGCTGCTGCTGGCGGTCACGGTGAACGGACCCCCCGGGGTCGAGCCCGCGGTGAATTTGCCGTTGCTGTCGATCGAACCGCCGCCGTTGACAGACCAGGTGTAAACCGGCGTGCCCAGGACCGCGTGTCCCATCGCGTCAGTCGCCGACGCCGAGAATTGCTGGGTTCCGCCGGCTGTCACGATCGCGCTGCCGGGCGTGATCGCGATCTGGGCGAGAGGTCCGACCACGCTCACGTTCACTCCGGCCGACACGCCCGTGCGGCCCTGAGTGTCATTCGCGGCGGCCGTCAGGGTGTAGTCTCCCATCGGCACGTTGGTCCACGTGTACTGATAAGGCGCATTCGTAAGGCTCGCGAGGACGTTGAGCCCGTTGAACAGGTCGACTTCATCGATGCTCCCGCCCGACGTGGTCGCGGTGGCCGTGATCGGGATCGAGGCGGGCGCGGCGTAGCGGGTGCCATTGGCCGGGCTGCTGAGCGACACGGTGACTCCGGCCGTCCCGGCGAGCGTGAACACGCAGTCGGCGGGAATGGTGACGCTGAAGGACCCGTTCGTCACGGGCACGCTCGTCGCATGCACCATGTTCACGGTCGACGACGTGTAATACAAATCCATCGTCGTGACGGTCGGGACCGAGCTCAACGTGCAGGAAAGTGTCGCTGCGCTGGACGAGGTGTTGATGCCCACCACCGTCACCTGCCCGAGCGTCGGATGCTTGAACGCGAGTAGCGGGGAGAACGGCGAGGTCGATCCGGTGATGGCGATTCGCTGTGCGCCGGGGCGGACGAACTTGCTGATCTGGGAAACGGTGTAGAAGTTTTTGCGCGGGGTGTAGGTCTTTACCGCCGCATTCTCATCATCGATGCTGAACAGACCCCAGTAGCTCCACTGGCCCGACGGGCTGGCGACCGGATAAAAATAGTAGCTGTCGTAGGCCTCCCAGATCAATACCGCGGCGGCGTTGTTCAGCAGATGGTCCATCACATACTCCGCCGTGCCCTTGCAGTAAGTCCAGTCGTAGACGCCCCGCTGGCCGTAGTCGCACACGCTGCAGGGGACATTCGTTTCCGAGACCCAATAGCCAATGTGGGGATAGGCCGAACCGGGGAGAAAGTCGGGCATGGTGCTCGATCCGCCACCGTTCGGGCTGTAGCCATGCACGGAGAGCCGGGCGACCCGCGACATGATGGTCGAGTCCGCCTCCATCGCGGTGAAGAAGCTGTTCGTGGTCGAAGCGAGGTCCGGGCCGATGATCTGCACGTCGCCCAAGCCGTTGCTAGCCAGCTTTGGCACCAGGTCGTGCAATGTCGTTGCATACTGGGAAGCTCCTGACACGCGTACGCCCTGGATTGCGATGTCGGGCTCGTTGTTTGGCATCACATACTGAAACTGGATATCTTTGATGTTTCTTGCGTAGAAGAGCAGCGAAACGACCATTTCGGCCCATTCGTCCTCATAGCCGGGAGTGAGGTAGCGCTGGTTCGGGTCGGTGCTGCCTTCCATCCAGGCCGGTCCCGGCCCTTGGAAATTGAAGATCATGCCGCTGACGATCCCGCGATTGTTCAGGTAGGCGGACATGTCCCAAAGTTTGTTGAACTCGGTGGACGAATAGACCGAGTCGTAGTAGGTCCAATTCATCGAATTGGAATCCGTGTTGTCGTTCGTCGCCTCCCAGTCGGAATTGTCATAAACGACGCGAAAGAGCGTCATGCCCGCTTGGTCGATCAACGCGTCAAGCACGGGAGGAAGCTCATTCGGATTCCAACTCCAGTGATTGGCGTTCACACCGAACCCATCGACGGTTTGATACGCCGTGTTGCCATCGACCGTTACCGTGGCAGCATAGGTCCGCAGGCTGCCGAGCATGGCCGTCGCGGCGACGGCGTAGGAAATCAGGCGCCGGCATAGCCGGTCAAAATGACGGCACGGCGAGGCGGTGCGAAACCACGCGATTGGGCTCATGGAAGGGGTGCAACGGCGAAAAGGGGTGCTTCCGAGTCGCCGTCTGAAAGGAGACTTCCGCCGGCTGCGCGCGTTTCCCGGGCCGGACATCCAGTAGCTGGCGTCATTCTTTGCGTATCCAGGAAACGGATCACGAGCGAAGATAGGGGCGGAGTGCCTCCCGCTGCGCGGTGAGCGGCGCCCGAAGGCAAGGTGCAGGGTAATATCGACATCTGGCTCGTGGACCCAGGGGCGGACTTCCGGTCGAAGCACGCGTTCGGAAACGACCCCAGAATTAGCCAAGGAAATAGCAAAAAACTTGTATTTGGGAAGGGGATTCCACCTAGTGGCGCTGAAATGTAACGTTTCCCGACGAAATCATGCCGGGAACGATTTCCTAAAAATCTAATTATTAAAGTCTTGGCAGCAATTTCCTCATGCGCGTAGCCAGGCGGGTGATGCGTTCGTCACCGGCGTGACGTAGAAGCGTGCGCAGACAATGAATACCGACCCCTACGGCGAGAATGCCGCCGATTGCCGTCGCCCAAGGCTCGGGGGCTAATAGCCGGGCGCCAAGCGCAAGGGCGGTGGCGGCGGCTCCGATCAGGGAAAGCCGGCCATTGGCTCCCGACCAGGAGAAAGAGGAAACGGCCTTCGCCAGAACGAACATCAGCACCCAGTGAAAAAGATAGAGGCCCAGGTACGCCAGTCCCAGTCCTGGCAGTCCGAACCATCTCAAACCGAGCCACGCCAGGCCCACATACAAACCATAGGAAAGGAGATCGCTCCAGAACATCGCGGACGCGCGTCCCTTGGCCACCAGAATGTAACCCATGGGCCATGAATTGACCTGAAGATAGGTGCCGACGATCTGCCAGGTGAGAATGTCGCTGGCCACCGTGAATCGGCCCGAATAGAAGAGCTTGATCACCCAGGGAGCCGCGGCGAGCGTTGCCAGGACGCCGGGCAGCGCGAGAAGGATCGATATTTCCGCCTGCTCGTTGACGAGTTGGTTGCATCTGGCATTGTCGGAAGCGACGGCGGTCAGGCGCGGATAGAAGTCCGTACCCATGGCCTGCAGGACAAATCCGACATACACGGTCGAAAGCGCGCTTGCCGCCTGAAATTCTCCGGTGGCCGCAAGACCGGCCTGCTGGGTCACGATCGATCGGATCAGGAACAGCGCGCCGGTGGACATCATTCCCGTCGACATGAAGACGAATCCGAGCCTCAAGAGGTGGCCGGTTTCGTGAACGAGCTCGCCCGTCGTTGGAGCGATCCGCTGAACCGGCACCTTCCGCGCATACAGCCAGGAAACAAGGACGGCCGCGCCGGCCGCGGCGATCATGTAGGGAACGATTCCGCGCACGCCGTAGAAATAGACGAGGGGAATGCTGAGGGCGGCGCCGGTGAGAGCCCCCAGCGCGTTCATTTTGGCGAGATCGCCGATCCTTCTCATTCCCTGGAGCAATGCGCCCTGGCCGCCGGCGAGCGAATTCCAGAGAAGGATGATCGCCAGCCAGCCAAAGTCGTTCGCATGGGATTCGTTTCCAAAGGACGCCAGACTCAATCGGGCTCGAATCAGGAAGAAGACGCCGGCGCCGATCAGCCCCAGGACCAGGCAGCAGCGGCGCAGGGCGGCGACCGTCAGCGCCACGATGCGATTGTCGCCGGAGCCGACGGCGGCGGCGATCTGCCGCACCCCGGCGCTGCTGACGCCGAGATCGACAATCGTTTTGGACAGGTCGATGGCGGAGGCGAACACGCCTTCGAGGCCGATGCCGGCCGGTCCGAGCAAGAGAGCCAGGACCTTCGTCCGCACCATCCGGACCACCATGACGAAGATGGTGGCGCCGCCGACGATCGACGTCGATTTCAGCGCTTCCGAGTGCGAGGATTTTTGTCCGGTTTCGCCCATGCGCGACAATACGGCAGCGGCTTCGGTCAACCGCGCGTCGCGTTTTCCGTGCGGTGATAGATGGCATAGCCACCCCGCAGTTCGGGATTTTCCGCGGCGATGGCCACGCCCGCATCTCCCGTGACCTGGCGACGCACCTGAAAGCCCAGCCCGCTGTTGATATCGTCGACCACAATGAACCGCGCCTTGCGGATGGCGCTGACGAGGGCGGGGGTCACCTCGCGCTCATGCAGCCAGGCTGAGGGATCGATCACGATGGCCCCGAATTCCAAGACGGATTCGCCGGAACCGGACAACGGCCAGTCCTCGAGCCGGTGGCCGGGGGTCCTTTTCCGCAGCCGGGCCAGCGCCTGCTCCGAGCAGCCCGAGCAGTGGACGGCCGGATGGAACCGGCTCCGCCAGCAGCCGGCGAGAAACGCCTCCGTGACACCGTTTCCGGCGGACGCGCCCACCAGGAGCGCCCGGCTGAAGTCCTCCTTCTCGGCCAGGAGGCGGATCGCGGCGAACAATTCGTCGTCGCGCATACTCGAGAATCGGTAGGGCAGGAAATAGCCGAAGCGTTTTTCGAGTCCGTGCAGCAGACCGGCCGCCTTTTTCGCCGCGGCTCGTTTTCGTCCGCCGTCCGCCGGTCCTGAATTCCGTTCAGACGGAAACGACTCACCGGTTCGGCCAGCGATTGGCGTCGCAGCGGAAGCGTCCGCCAATGCCTTTTGCAGGACCGGAAATTCGATCGCGGATCTGCGGCGCTGCTCCTCCACCGCGTCGAGAATGTCCTTCCTTCCGGCGGCGAGGAAAATGTCCGAGATGTCACGCATCCAGGCCTCGAAGGTCTGCGGCGGAAACCGGTGAATCGTACGGCTGCGGGGGGCGGCTGGATCCTCCGCGAGAGAGCCGGAAACGAGGCGCGCCGCCGCGGCGGCCAGCCAGCGCGCGCGATCGCAAAGCGGATGGCGCAATCCGGGGAAATCGGCGGCGTGGGCGACGGCGTCATTCACGCGTCCGTCGGCCAGCGCGACGATGATCAGGAAGGACCATTCGACCGGGTCGGGGCGGGGAGCGCGATAGCGGTGCAGGACGTAGTGATTGAGGGAGGAGACGGTTTCGCGGGCTGCCGCCACGTCGCCCTGGAACAGGCGCAGTCGCGCCAGCCGCAGTTTCGGCTCGGGCATCCATTGCACATGGTTCAGGCACTTCAGGTAAGCCGTCTCGGCGGCCGGGAGTTGCCGGCGGGCGACGAAGTTGTCGCCTTCAGCCATGAGCGCGAGATGCGCGCCGCCGCCACCGATATGAAGTGTTCGCTCGGGAGATTCCGCCGGCACCAGCGCGAACGGGCCGAAGGGACCCCGCTGCACGATCCTTTCGCCGGGTTTCCGCGCCGCCTGCAGCCGATACCATTGCAGGATCTGATCGCGATTCGCCTGCGTGTGCCGGGCATGAACAAGTTCGTGGCCGGCGGCGGTGATGCGCGCCAGAACTTCGGGGTGCCGGAAAAGGTGGTGCACCTTTTCGAGCACTTCATCGGGTTCGGCAAAGACGCAATTCTGCATGTCGACGAATCCGGCGGCCTCCAGTGCCGGCGTGCGTTCGGTCACGAGGCAGGATCCAGCCGCCGGAATCTCGAAATGCTTGCGGACAACCTCCCGCGCCACGGTGCCGCAGGTGGGCACCACCTGCGATGCATTGATTATCCGGGCATAGCGTTCGCCCGTGAGCATCTGCCCGGGCGTGTGGCCGGGATCGTAGCCCATGTGCGGGCAAATCAGCGAAGGATACTTCGCCGTGAGGATGCGCTGGATTTTGGTGCGCCACGGATAGAGGGCGGTCATCGCCCCGGTAAACAACAGCGGCACATTTTTGGCCTCGCCGTAGAGCCGGAACATCCGGGCGTCGATGCAGTTCGGCCACACGTACAGACCGTCGCCCAGCTCGGGCGTATGTTCGAAGGAGGTGACGCTGATCGCGAAGAAGGTTTCAATGCCCATCTCCTCCACGTCGGCCAGCAATCCGGCGCGGGCGTCGCACCAGGCATCCGCATTGTGGAGCGCCGCCTTCGGCACCTCCGGCCGCGACTGCAGGTTCGTGATCCGCGGCTTCCGGCACGACAACTGGTTGAGGCCGCATTCGAACAGCGTCAGGTCGGGCCGCAGCCGGTCGCAGATCTCGCCGAAGTCGCCGTCCGAATTGTGCACGGTCACCTCGAAAAAATGCGCCAGGCAGTCGACGTGCGCACGCCGGTGCGCCAGAAGAAAATCCGGCATCTTTTCGTCGTTCCGATGCTGGAAAAACACCAGCCGCGGCTTGGAGAGGGGTTCGGAGCCGGAGCTGCTCATGGCGGCGGGCAGATGAGATGCGACCGCACGACAGGCCAGGTGACGACGCGAGGATCGAAGCGGGGGAACGCGTGCGAATCCGTCACGGGAGGGATGGAATCATTTGAGCGTCGATGCCGTGCCTGTCTCCGGAGTCCCGGCGAGGGCCTCGGCCAATTCAGCCCTGGTCACCGTGGCCGTGCCGAGCTTGCCGACGACGATGCCGGCCGCCGCGTTCGCGATGGCGAGGGAACGATCGGCGGGAACACCCGCGGCGAGCGCGGCGGTCAGAGTGGCGATCACCGTGTCGCCTGCGCCGGAGACATCCGCCACCTGGCGGACGGCCGTCGGAAAATGGCGGGAGGGCGCGCTTCCCTTGCGCAACAGCATGCCATCCTCGCTGAGCGTGACCACGAGGCATTCGGGACGATGCTTCTCCCGGATCGCCTCCACCACTTTTTCGATCGGCGGTCCGTCGCGGCCCTGCGCCGGCAGGCCGGCGAGCTGGATCGCTTCGCCCCGATTGGGGGTGAGCAGGTCCATGCCGCCGATATCCAGCGTGCGGCTCGGCTTGGGATCGAGGGCGAGAAAAACCGGCTTCTTGGTCCGGACCCGCCGGAGCGTGTCGATCACCGGCTGGCTGATCACGCCCTTGGCGTAATCGGAAAGGATCACCGCGTCGTAGGATTCGGCCTTTTCGGCGAGAAGCCCCAGCAGGCCGGCCTCGGCGACGGAGTAGGTGGGAAGGTCGGCTTCCTGGTCGAGGCGACAGAGCTGCTGGCGATGGGCGACGATACGGGTCTTGGTGATTGTCGGGATTCGCGATAGCGCGAGTGCGGGATCGAACGAGACGGACTGTTTCTGCAGGAGCGCCTGCAGCTCGCGGCCGTTCGCATCGTTACCGACAATGCCGAACAGCTCGCAGCGGACGCCGAGCACGCGAAGATTGAGTGCCACGTTGGCGGCACCACCCGCGGTGTGCGTCTCGCGATCGATTTCCACGACGGGAACGGGCGCCTCGGGGGAGATCCGTTTGACGGCACCCCAGATGTAGCGATCGAGCATGACGTCGCCGACGACGAGCACGGAGACGCGGTCGAGAAAATCAAGATTGGTGTCCATGAAAGCAGGAGCGACGCTCAGAGATCCTTTTCCAGCATCGTGAGCCAGGAATGGAGGAAAAACGTATGGACCTCCTGAATGCGGGCCGTCACCTGGCTTGGCACGATCAGCTCGACGTCGGCGCGACCCCGGGCCGGGCCACCGTCCTTGCCCAGGACGGCGATGGTCTCGATCCCCCGCGCGCGGGCGGCCTCGAGTGCGCGGAGCAAATTGGCCGACTTGCCGCTCGTGGTGAACACGACGAGAACGTCGCCGCGAGCGCCCAATCCCTCGACCTGCCGGGAGAAAACCTGTTCGAAGCCATAGTCGTTGCCGATGCACGTCAGCAGGGTCGGATCGGCGCACAATGCGATCGCGGGAAGCGAGCGGCGCTCCTTGTCGAACCGCCCGACGAGTTCCTCCGCCAGATGCAGCGCATCCGCGGCGCTCCCGCCGTTGCCGGCGGTGAGCAGCTTGTTGCCGCGCTTGATCGCGGCGTCGATCATCCGGCCGGCGCGTTCGACCTCGGGTAGCAGGCTGCGCGTGCGATTCAGGACGGCCACGAGATCGTCGAGGGAGGCGGCGAGGGGAGAGTCGGACATGGAATCAGGCGGAATTCGAGCGCAGCCACCCGACGTAGTCCTTGACGGCGTCGGCGAGCGCGGTGGGGGAGTAGGAAACGCCGGCCCGCTGGAGCTTCCGCATCTTCGCTTCGGTGAAATATTGATATTTTTCGCGCAGATCCTCGGGCATCGGGATGTATTCGATGCGGGGCGGAAGCCCGAGCGCGGCAAAGAGGGCTTCCATCAGTTCCCGGAACGAATGCGCCCGCCCGGTGCCGAGATTGAAGAGGCCGTTGACGACCGGCTGCCGGACGAGCTTCAGCATGACGTCGACAGTGTCGCGCACGTAAATGAAGTCCCGCAATTGCCCTCCATCGGCATAATCCGGGCGGTGGGACCGGAAAAGCCGCACCGCTCCGGTCTCCCGGACCTGATTCCATCCATGGTACACCATCGAAGCCATCCGTCCTTTATGGGACTCCGCAGGCCCGAAGACGTTGAAAAACTTGAGTCCGACGCACTGCACGGGACCGGTCCGTCCGCCGGCCGCCTGGGCCTCGATCCAGAGATCGAAATCCTGCTTGGACTGGCCGTAAAGGTTGAGCGGTTTCAGTTTTCGTATCTCCGCTTCGTCGTCGAAGCCGAGGGAGCCGTCGCCGTAGGTCGCCGCGCTGGAGGCATAAATCAGGCGGCGCCGTTCCCGGGCGCACCATTCCCAAAGCCGGATCGAATAGCGCAGGTTATTCTCCTCCAGATACGACCAGTTCTGCTCCACCGTGGAGCTGCAGGCTCCGAGGTGGAGGATGATTTCGGGGGAAATTTTCCCGGCTTCGAGCTGGCGCAGGAATTCCTGGTGGTCCGCGAAGGCCACGCCGGGAGCCGCCGCCAGATTGCGCTGTTTCGGCGCCGTGATCGGATGATCAACGCTCAGCAGTTCGGAAGCCGGATGGGTCCGGGTCAGGGCTTCCAGCAGCCGGCTGCCGATGAATCCGGCCGCGCCGGTGACGACGATGCGGGTCATGGAGAAATGTCAGTCCAGCGCACATGCGCATCGAGTCACAATGACCGACAAAATCAAGCTCCGGCGGATGAATTCCATCGCCGGAGCCGGGGGCCGTTTCCGACCGTCAGTTCGTCTTGATCTGAATCGAGGCTCCGCTCGGCGCGGTCTGCGTCGTGGCGGTCAGCGGATTCGGATAGGTATAGGGCGTGTAGCCGGGCCGCTGGGTGTTCGAATAAAAATCCCGTCCGTCGATCACGTTGCTGCTGCCGGAGCCGGCGAGGACCATGTTGCTCCAGCAATAGGCGGGGTAGGAGGTCTCGCCGGATCCCGTGTCCTGGCCGCGGCCAATCTGGTAAAGCGCAGGGTATCCCGTATCCTCCTCATACAACTCGATGCTACCCGATCCATCGTTGGGACCACCGCCTTTCGTGTTGTTGAAGATCACGCCGCTTCCCGCCCGGATGGCCATGTAGTTGGATTGATTCCGGGTGTCCGCCCCCGAATGGCTGTTGGCCGGGAGGTTGAAAACGTTGTTGTAGATTTCCCACCAGCGCGCGCCGATGTTGCCGGCGGTGCCATGCTGGTCGACCTGGCAATAGTTGAAGGTGTTGTGCCGCACCACGGTCCGGGCGCCATAGTAGCTTTGAATGGCCGAACAGCCCCAATAATACGGATCGGTTTGGTCCGTCTTGCTGAACGTGTTGTCTTCGATGTAGAGCGCGTCCGGACCGCCGGGAGTGACAACGTCCTTCCATCCGGCATCCGAACTCGGACCCCAGGCCTCATTGTGGACCATTTCCGAAGCATCGTCGCCGCTAAAGGTGCAGTGGTCGATGACGCCCCAGCCATTGGAAACGCGGATAAATATCGTCTGGCCGGCGGTCGAATAGAACGTGCAGTGATCGATGCGGAAGCGGGCATTGTTGAACCCGCCGCCAATGTCGATCACGTCGGAGCCATTGACGACTTCATTGAAGGTGAAGCCGGTAATCCGGGTCGGAACGGTTGCGTTGGTGGTGACGCTGAGAAACGTGCTGGTCGACAGGCCGCGAACCACCGTCACGCCGGTGCCATCGAGGGTGATGCCCTTGGAAATGGTAAGGCCGCCCAGGTCCCAAGTGATCACTCCGGCCGGGATCTGCACGGTATCGCCGTTGGCGGCCTTGTTGATGGCGGTTTGGACGTCGGCCGCCAGCTGGGTAAGCGCCTGGATCGTGGCCGCATGGGCCGAGGCGACCAGGGCTAGAAAGGACAGCGCGAAGGAAAGGAATCTCATGAGTTTTCGGTTTAGGTGGATTGACACGACCCGCAAGGTGTTTCCTCGGCAGAAACGCCCATTACCTAAGTCGATCTGGAAATTCATAATAAATTAGAATTCCCGAGTGAAAAGTTGGGTCTTTGCATCCACGCACGAGACTCCTTTTGTCGCGTTGCGTTGCGTAAATTTTCTGTCGAATCCGCCCCCGGCCGCAAGACCAGAATAGGGGCTGTATCCATCGCTCCGAGGCGACGGGACCCCTTCCCAGGGCGGTCAGGCCTCAGCGCAATCCCAGCTCGGCGTAGGCTTTGGCCGTAATATCCGCCACGGTGGCCCACGAGTACTTGTTCGCGGCATGCGCCCGGATGCGCCCGCGCTCCTGGTCCAGGTTGCGGTACAGCGGACTGTCGAAATAGCGCTCCAAGGCCCGCGCCAGGTCGGCGGGATCGGAAGGCTGGCACATGAATCCGGTGCTGCCCTCGATGACCTCCTCCCTCAGCGCGCCGACGTCGGAGGCGATCACCGGAAGCCCGAAATTGTAGCCGAGAAACAGAACGCCGCTTTGGAAGATCTGGAGATAAGGCAGCACCAGGACATCGGCGGCCTTGAAGTAGATCTCCGTCTCCTCGTCGGGGACGAATTCGATCCGTTCGGTGATCTGATCCCGCAGCCCGGCCGCCTCGATCTGTCCGCGAATGCCGGCCCAGTAGCCTTCGGCGCCCTTGGGCCGGCCCGCGATCACCAGCCGGTATTGCGCGCCGGACTGCCGGGCCAGCGCCAGCGCATCGACGAGGAAATTCAGGCCCTTGTAGGGGGCGATGTTGCCGAAAAAGAGGAGCACCTTTTCGGCGGCCCCCAGACCGAGCTTCGCGCGCGCCTGCGCCGGTGTCAGCGCCGTGTCGGGCACCGTGCTGTTGAGTCCAAAGGGAATCACCACGCATCGCTCGGGCGCGACGCCGAACTGGGCCACCAGTTCCTGCTTCATCAGGCCGGTATGCACGAAGATCCGGTCGGCATGACGATACTGATACCGCAGCGTCCAGCGATTAAGGGCGCTGTCGTTACCGTCGCGCCGCCGGATATTCACGTTGTGCGCCGTCAGCATGACCCGCCGGCCGAGCAGGCGGTAGTAGGCCATCAGCACGGTGCGGTCGAAATATTCGAATTTGTTGTTCCACAGCAGATGGAATATTCTCGGCTGGGCCGTCGCGGCGTAGGCGACGAGCCGGGCATAATAGCGCGCCAGCCGGAGCATCTTGGTGGCGACGGGCGCCTGCGGGCTCTGGTCGCCGCGCAGGTTGAGGAAGCGGGCGAGCGGAGGCGAATGGAGAAAGGGCGCGTCGACCTCGTCGCTGCCGATGAAATCGAGCGCGATGCCGCGCTGGAGCAGGCTCTCGGAAAGCCCGAGCGCGTAGGGACGGTCGCCGCCGCCGGTCAGCAGGGCGACCACAGGACGAACTTCACCTGGCTTTTCTTGGTGCATGGGCGCGCACGGGGCGCCGCAAACCCGGAGCCGGGCTGGCGGGCGGCGTTATTTCGCGGCCTTGAGGCAGGCGAGCACGGCGGCCTTCACGTCGGCGAGCGGAATGGCCGTCGTGGCGCGCGCCTCGAAGTTGCGCTTGTAGAAATATTCGCCGAGCAGCGGAGAGATGAGCTTGGTCAGCAGGCCGTACTCATAAATTTCCCAGGGACTCGTGCAGTTGAACAGCGACACGCACCGCACGTTCGTCGCCAGGGCGAAATGCATCGGAAGGCTGTCGCCGCCGACCACGCACCGATGCGCGGCCACATCGCCCAAATGCTCGAGGAGCGTTGGGCGCTTCGGCAGCACATTGACGCGCAGGCCCTCGGCGCGGAGCTCTTCGATCAACGGGTCGTAATAGGCCCAATTCTTCATCGGCCAGACGGGACCGGCCTCCCGGGCCACGGCGACGTCACCCGAGAGATCGGTCTGCGGTGGCGGGGGCATGCGATACGGCTCGCCATCGAACGTGAATCCGAGTCCGGCGAAAACGAGATCCTGATAGGTGCGGCGATTGAGCAGTTTCAGCCGGTCGGCCTCCTGGCGGCCGTGCACGCTGATCAAGCTCAGGTCGAACCACGGACTGGAGTCAGGGGTGTAGCGAACCTTCTGCTGGTCGTCGAGGTAGGCTCCGTAAACCTGTTTGACCTGCTGGCCCTTCACGAAGGTCGCCACCTCCACGGTGTCCTCGAGCGTGATCGCGAGATCGTAGCTGCGATCGCCGGCCTGCGCGCGATCCTCCCACTTGAGACTGCGCAGATTGTCGCGAAAGCCCTGCAGAAGCGGAACGTTCTTGGCCTCGGTGATCCACGTCACGTGGCCCGGGAAGCGGGCGAGCAGGGCCGTGGTGCGGACGACGTCGCCGGTGGCGCCGAGTTTGGAGATCAGGATGTTCACGGGAAATTGCCGTTGGCGGCGCGAAGCGGGTGGCGAGGGGAGCGGCCGGGAAAGATCCCGGCCACCGGGGGAATGGCGCGGTCCAGCCAATGGCCGCCGCAAGGGCGGTCAAGACGATTGCGGAGCCGTGACGGGCGCGTGCCCGGAGGCGTCGCCGCGGTATCGGAAGCGGTCCCAGCGATACGAAAGCGACGAGCGAATCCGGGGGAAGAACAGCTGGGCGCTCATGGCCGCGTTCCAGCCGAACAGCTTTTGAATCCAGTAGTACTTGGCCCGCGTGCGCGGGGGATGCAGCTCCCCGCCCAGCTCCCGCGCGAGTTTTTCCATCTCGGCGACGATGGCCGGAGTCTGGCGGTGGAAGTAAAACAGGTAGCGCTGCAGATACTTCACGCAAACCTCCCGGGTCCGGGCGTCATCGGCCAGCGAGCGCAGATAGCCGATGTGCAGTTTCATCGAGTGAAAATGCGCCTCGAGTTTGCGCGTGGAACGGCCGACGTGGCTGAGGCGGTTGCCGATCACTTCGCGATAGAGCACCCGCGATTCGGGCGAGAAGCGCACGCCGTCACTGGCGAGGAGGATCCGGCAGAAATACTCGCCATCGTCATCGCCCAAGAGCGCCGTGTTCCACGGCCCGGCGGCCTCCGAGAGGCTTCGCGGCACAAGCCAGGTGGCGGTCTGCATGAAATAGCCGTCGGCCATCTTGCGGCAGAGCCATTCATGCGGGCTCAGGTCGTGCCACAATGCGTTGGGGGCAAAGCGCGCCTTTTCCGTGCGGAAATAGAAATGTCCCCATGGTCCCGAGAGCAGGGCGCGCGGCGAGCAGCGTTCCCGCAACTCCATCTGATGTTCGATCTTGCCGGGCGCGAGGAGGTCGTCGGCGTCGAGCCACTGGATCAGTTCGCCCCGCGATAGCGCATAGGCGTGATTGCGAGCGGCGGCGGCTCCCTGGTTGGCCTGGGTCACCACTTGCACACCCTCGCGCTCGAATGCGCGCGCAACCGCCAGGGTGTCGTCACGCGAGCCATCGTCGACGACGATGATCTCCTTGCTGGGCCAGGTCTGGTCGAGCGCCGAGCGGATGCTCAGGCCGAGCCACTGGCTCGCGTTGTAGGCGGGAATCAGGATCGAAACCAGGGGCTTCATCGGGAAAAGTGAGGCGGGGCCGGCGGCGGAGGTCACGCCGGATCCGGACCCGTCAACCGGGCCGGCTCGTAGCAGGGTTCGGAATCCGCCGGGCCGGCGTACATGGCCGGATCCTCGACGAAGGGCGCGATCGGGGCGCGCCGGAACGGCAGCCAGATCGACAGTTGGAAAATGATGAATCCGACCAGGCTCGAATCGTTGATGGCGGCTTCAGTGTAGTTGTACAGGATGCTGCCGAGGAACAGGGCCGCATAGAGCGAGGCGACGGGCGTGTTGCCGACGAGGTGACGCAGGGTATTGCGGCCGGCGAAGTACAGCATGATCGCAACGAAGCCCAGCCCGACCAGTCCGGTGTTGAGATAGGTCTCGAGGTATCCGTTGTGGGCCTCATTGACCTCGAGGTCCGAGCCCAGGGCGCGTCCGGCCCGGGTCAGCCAGAAGCTCGCATAGCCTTCGCCGATCAGCATGTTCGTATCCAGCTTCAGGGCCCGGTCCCAGACTTCGGTGCGTTCCGTGAGGTCGGAGCGGCGACCCAGCCGGTCCGTCACGATCTTCCGGAGGTCCGGAACCGCCAGGAAGGTGAGCGAAGCGATGATGAAGGCCACGGCACAGGTTGAAACGAGCTTCGGATTCGATCGGGCCCAGCGCCCGCGGGCACCGAAATAGATGCAGACGACGACAAAAAAGCAGGCGAGGGACGTGGCGCTTTGCGCCTTCGAGAGCACCCAGCCGCACAGCGCGAGCACGATCAGCTCGGGCCAGCGTCGCCACGCCTTCGCGAACCAGCCCTTGATCGAGAGATCATCCAGGCTCCAGACGAGAAACAGGCCCGAGACCCACGCGAGGCGTCCGAGCGCATTCTTGTCCACGGTCTCGCCGCAATACGCGGCCGCCCCATTCCAGTAGTTGTAGTACACTCCCGTCTCGGGGTAGTATTTCATAACCAGCACGGACAGGGGAATCAGGATGCAGGCGCAGCGCACGAAGACGCGCCGGATGCCCTCGACGGGGTCGTTTTCAGTGAGAAGGCAGAGGATCATGATGATTCCGCCGGTCACGCGCACCCAGCGCTTGAACGCCACAAACGGATCATCCGACCACCACACGCTCAGGAACATGAAGCCCTGGAAGGCGATCATCCAGCGATTGTCCGCCAGGAATTGCGCCCAGTTGATCTGGCGCCGGGACAGGATGATCAATCCAATGATGATCTGAATGATCAGGATGTTGCGATCGATCGATTCCGCCGGGCTGTCCGAACCCAGGCCGAGGTCCGTGCTCTTGCCGTAAATCCATGCCGCCGCCGGCTTCGATGCAATCAGCGCCACCCAGATGGTTGGAACCCAAAGGCTGGACGAAACCGGCGCGCGACCTTTGCCCAAGCCTCGCAGCAGCACGCCGATAAAGGCGCAGCAAAGCAGGCTGGCGACAAAGGGAGGCATGCGGGAAGACGACTCGGGTCGGCGTCCGAATCGTCAGGGCAGACGACCTCCCGAGTCCAGTCGGGAAAACGTTTCCCCCATGGGGTGATCAATCCGACTGAATCGAGACCCTGGCATTCGTCGGAGGCTGGCCCGGCGTTTCAAAACCGGCCTCGTACCGGGCCTTGGCCGGCAGGACTCCGCCGGCCGGGCTCAGGTCGGCCCCGAGCGCCGGCCAGACTACGGAGCCGAAGAATCCGGGCGCGGCGGTGAGGTAAAGCGACGATGGCAGCGAATGATCCGCGATGGTGGCATCCCAGACAATCGACTGGGTGATCGGCTCAAAATTTCCATGGCGCAAGGCCGTGTCGTGCGGGACGGTCGAGTCACGCGAGGTATCTCCGTCGCCCTGGAATCCCCAGCTCCATTCATAGGTGCTCGAGGTGTTGCGCGTGGCTGACGTTTCATCCGCGGTCCAGGCGAGGCCGGGCGAACCGAGGACATTGCCGACGAAGTTGGAATAGCTTTGGGTGACGTCGTTGTTCACCGGCCAGCGGCCGCCGGTCACGGTCACAGCGTTTGACGTGCGGGTGACGAAATTCCGGAAGAACGTGTTGTAAGAGCCGCTGCCGTGGGTGAAGTCGCCGTCGATCTTAGTCGCATAATTCCCCTCGAAAAGGTTCATGTTCGCGTGGGCGCCGTGCACAAACATGTCGGGCGCCAGCCATCCGTCACCCTGATAGGTGTCGAACGAATAGTTGTAGCCATACACGCAGCCCGTCGCGCCCTCCTTCACCACCATGGAATGGCGCAAATGATGAAACGTGTTGTTTTCGGTCAGGATATCGGTGGAGCGGTTTGCGCAGACGACCCCGTAGGCATAGCCGCCCACTTCGTGATAATAGCCATTGTCGAACAGGCTGTCGCGGATCTCGCATCGGAAGGACCGGTCGAGATCGACGTGGCGGAAGATGGCGAAGGTGCTTTCGACATTCTTCACCCAGCAATAGGCGCAGGCCACCATCTTGATGTTGCTGTAGCCATTCTGGGCGATCGGGGCGATGCGGTCGACCGACAGGTTTTCCAGGCCGGCGTACTCGGTCATCGCGATGCCCTGGTTCAATTTCCAAACCTGGGGGGTCTGGGCCGCGGCATAGGCGTGGTAGAGGCCGGGGCTGATCCCGAGGGTGTAGGGTCCGGAGCCGGAGACGCTCGTGACCTTGGTGATCTGGCTCAGGCAACGCGTGTTGTTGTCGCGGCTCTGGTCGTCTACATTGATCACTTCGACACCGTCATTGATTTGATCGATGACGATGTAGGTGCCGACCGCAATCGCGGGACTGGTGATGCTACTGACAGTCAGCGTCGTAGTTCCCTTGGCCGGGCTGCCCGTCACATTGGCAGCCACCGGCGACGACGGCCAGTCGCCCATCTGGATGGCGTGCCAGTTGGCATACGACTCGAGTTTGGTCCTGCCGGGACCATCGCCTCGGATCACGATGCCCTTGGTAATGGTCAGCTGGCTGTTGAGCCGGTAGGTGCCGGCGGGAATGTAGACCACCTGGCCGACCGGGCAGGCGTTGATCGCCAGCTGGATTTTGGCGGACGCATCGGCGGCTCCGCTCTTGTCGGCGAAGTACGGCGACTGCGTCACGTCCGCGAACACCGTCGTGCGCGCGGGAATCCCTCCGGGCACGCCGGGCTGCCAGGTGACGCGGCGGTTGGCGGGAATGATATCGGCCAGGCCGGACGCGAGGATCGTCAGGCAGCCAACCGCAACGGCAGCCGGACGGAACGACGCGAGACGATGGGCGAGGGAGGACAATGTTTTCATGGTGGCGATTCGGCGTGCGCCATGGCTTCGGGGTACGGAAGCGATGGAGTCACGCGGGCCACTATCGACACGCGCCCGGCAGATTCGGCGAATCTTTCTGCGTGGCGCGGCGGCCGGGACCGGAGATTGACGCGGAATTCAAAAGACGGGCATTCCGATCTGTGATTCGTTCGTTAATCTTGGCGGGAAGCCGCATCCCCCCGTCGGCAATGGCCGGCCCGGTCAGGCGGCGACATTCTTGCGAAGCCACTGCTCGACCATCACCAGGCTGAAGAGGATCTTGTGGTTGTCGTTGCGGCCCGAACGATGCTCGTCGAGAAGCACTTTCACGGGCTCCGGGCGCAGGATCTCGTACATCTTCGATCGCGGATTGAGCAGCAGGTCCGAAAGCAGTCCATCCATCGAGGAATTGAACCAGCCGTCGACCACGTTGACGCCGAAACCTCGTTTCGGGCGGTTCAGGATGGCGGGCGGCAGATAGTTTTTGCAGACCTCGCGATGGATCCATTTGCCCTTCCGATTGCGGATCTTGAATGTGGAGGCGAGCCGCTGGCCGTATTCGACCACGGTGCGATCGAGGTAGGGCACGCGCACCTCGAGACTGTGGGCCATGGAAACCTTGTCGCCGAACATCAGCAACTCATCCGGCAGAGACGACCGGAGCTCCAGCAGCTGGAATCCCCCGAGTTCGTCGAGATGCGCCATCTCCGGAAGGAGGCTTTCCCAGTAGGGAACCCGCTGGCCCGACTGGCCGGGCGCCAGGACACCGTCGCGGAACAGGCCGTCAATGGTTTCCGCCGGTGCCAGCGAAAAGACATGTTGATAACGCTCGAGGCGCTCCTCAATCCCGAGCGCATACACGCCGCGCTTGGCGGTTTCGTTGCGGCGGAGCGAATTGATCGCAGCTCCGATCGCTTTGCGGGCGCCGGCCGGCAGCTTGCGCCAGTAGGTCCCATAGTAGATGCCAAGGTGCCGCTTGTAGCCGCCGAACAGTTCGTCGGGTCCCTGGCCGATGAGCGCCACCTTCACGTCCTGCCGGGCGCGCTGGCACATGTGATACATGGGCACGATGGATGACGACGCCACCGGTTCCTCGAGGAAGTCGACAATGCGGGGCAGCGTTGCCTCGAACTCCGCGCGATCGAGCTGGATCGGCACGTGGCGGGCATGGAAATGCCGGGCGGTTTCCGCCGCCTCCTTCAGCTCGTCGTCGGCGAAGGTCGAGCCGTATCCGACCGTGAATGCGTGCCAGCCCTTGCCCTCCTCGTCCATCAGCCCCATCAGGAGGCCCGAGTCGAGTCCGCCACTGAGCAGGATTCCGACCGGGACATCGGCCAGGAGGTGACGCTTCACGGCGCCGCGATAGAGCGAAAGCAGCTGCTCGCGCGCTTCCACGTCGGACATCTTTTCGGAAAACGGGACCGGCGTGAAGCGATACCAGGTCTCCACCCGGCAGGTGCCATTTTCGGCCACCAGCATGGTTCCGGGCGCCAGTTTCCGGATTCCCTTGAAGATGGTGAGCGGCGCCGGCGTGTAGCGATAAAGGAGGAACTGGCTCACGGCGACGGGATCGACCTCCGCCGGACGGCCGGAGGCTGCGCGCACGGCCCGCACCTCCGAACCGAAGGTAAGCGAGCCGTTCTCGTCCCGATAATAGATCGGCTTGATGCCCATGGCATCGCGCACGACGAGCAGCCGGCGTTTCCGGATGTCCCACAGTCCGATCCCGAACATCCCGTTCAGGCGGCTGAACACGGCATCGCCCCATTGTTTGTAGCCATGGACGATGGCTTCCGTGTCCGAATGCGTCCGGAACTTGTGCCCGTGGGACTCGAGTTCCGCCCGCAGCTCCTTGTAATTGTAGATCTCGCCGTTGAAGACGACGCAGACCGTTTCCTCCGCGTCGAGCATCGGCTGATGGCCGCCGGAAAGGTCGATGATCGAAAGCCGTCGGAAACCCAGTCCCAGCGCGCCGGAAATGAAGAATCCCTCGTCGTCCGGTCCGCGATGCACGATCGACCGGGCCATGCGCTGGACGGTCGCGGGATCAACGGGTTCGTTGCGGGCGTAGTTGAAAAGGCCGGTAATTCCACACATGGCTGGGAGCGAGGGATCGCTACATGCTTGGTAGCTGGATTAGTGCCGCCCGCAAAGCCGGAATCGGATTTCGGCCCGATTTCTTCGGTCAGGCCACCGGGGACGGATTTCGGCCCGCTTCGCTGGCATAGTAGGCGAGGCTGCGGAACATCTGCGACTGGCCCCAGCGGTGCATCGGGACATTGTCCCATCCGAGGTGCAGCTTGCGCGAGCGGAAGGAACCGTCCCGCTTCACCCAATGTTCGAGGATATCCCGGGTCACCCTCTGCAGCGGCGTCTCCATCCGCGGGAATTCTCGGCGCAGCACCAGGCAGAGGTTGATGCACTCTGCGCAGTCGTAGAGCTCGCGCTTGTAGACCGTCATGCGCGGCGCCTTCGAAAACGGCTTCGGCAGGCCGTCCTCGTCGAAAAGATTGGCGAGATAATAACTCGTCCCGCGGTCGAGCGCCGCCCGAATCTCCGGATTTCCCGTCAGCGCATGGATCTTGCCCAGTGCCTTCATCACGAAGCAGGTGTGGAAATGATCCACAAAGTCCCGCACGCCATCCGTCGCATAGAACCAGGAGCCGTCGGCATTCTGGTTATCGAGCACGAACGCGATGTTCTCCTCGGCGGCTTTTTCATACTTCGCCTCGGAAAACACCCTCGCTGCGCTGGTCAGGAGGAAGGAGCGGTAGGCCGAGGCGTTCAGCACGCCGCCCTTGTTGTCGTACGGGCCGTATGCGCAGCTTCGGGCGCGCGGGGAGGAGGCAGGAAAGGTCTTGAGCGCCGTGTACGCATGGCGGGCCATCGAGGCCATCACCGCGAGCCACTCGTCCCGCGGGTTGTGCTGGTGCACCTGCCAGAACGCCTCGTACACATACGGCAGCGTGGTGATGAAGGGCGTGTCGCGCGCCAGCGTGCCGTTGCGGGTGACCCAGTCGAACGGGTAGCCCCAGCAGTACTCTTCGTGCCCTGGCGCACGGCTGCGCTTGAGCTCCTCGAGAAAGTGAATGGCGTGCGTCAGATGCGATGGCTCCTTCGTGTCCGCAAAACGGAAGGCAAATCCCATCGCATAGTGCGCGTCGGCGATGGGGAAACGGATCTTGCGATGGAAGAGGCGGCGTGCGCCCGGCAGAACGGCTTCGGACAGGATCATCGGCGCCACGGCCAGGATGCCCGCCTTGGGCGACCGGTAATACAGCTGCTTCGCCCAGCCGCCGTAGCCACCCGCAAAGTAGGACTGATGGTCCCACGAGGTCTCCCCGTAGCCCGCGAGCCAGCGTTCGAACGCGCCGAGGGTGTCGGCCAGTTCGGCATGGTCGGGTCCGGCCGCCACAACGCCCGTCGTCATTTGGCTTTTTCGCCGGGTTGAGTGGCGAGGGAGAAATTGTCGACTTTCATTCGCAGCATGCTGCGAATCAGCAGGCGGAGCTTTTTCATCTGCTCGCGCCGGTGAAATCGCATCAGCTCCGGCGAAACCGCCCGCGGGATGCGCCGGACGCCGGCCCAGCAATACCCGGCGAAGAGCGCGATGCCGCCGATGATGATCGGCCGTTTGGTCATCCGGTACGGGATCCGGAAGATCTGCCAGATCGGCGAGCCGCCGAGATAGTAGTCCTTTTCGCCGTACGAGAACAGCGAGGTGAGAATGTTCTTGTGCTGACCGGTGCCGAGCACGCGATGATGGTTAAAGCGCTTTTCCTGGAATGAGCGGGTGCGCCAGCCGCGCATGCGGGCGGTCGTCACCGCGACCCAGTCGATGCCCCCGGCGCGATTGGGGACATAGCCGCCGATCTGCTGGAAGCAGTCGTAGCGGAACATCTGGGCGCCGCCGGCGACATGGTTCTCGCCTTCGAAGCTGTCGCGGGCCGAGTCGTACCCGTTTTCGAGGAACGGCGTGCCGGCCACACCCAGCGTGGGATCCTGCTCGAACTGGCGCATGAGAAAGTCGAAGTAGTCGGGATCGAACGTAAGGTCGGCGTCGAGGTTGACGATCACGTCGAAGGTCATGCCCTTGACCCGCTCCCAGCCGGCGTTGAAGGCGTGGACCTTGCCGGCAAAACTGCGTTCGACGTTGCGACGATGGACCACTTCGATCCAGGGATAGCGCGCGGCGTAGGAATCGGCGATCTCGCCGGTTCGATCCGTCGATCCGTCATCCACAATCACCCAGCGTTCCGGCAGCCTCGTCTGGGCGACTACGGACTTGATCGTGCCTTCCAGGAAGGTGGATTCATTGCGGGCCGGGCTGATCAGGACGTATTTCATGGGGTCGTCATCGAGGCGGACTGGGCGCGCGGGCCGTACACTTGCCGGAAAATCTCATCCATGATCCGGGCGGTCAAAATGATTTCCCTCGTGGGAATGGGTGGCGGCAGCCCGGTCGAGGCGCTTTGGTAGAACCGCTCCACCAGCTCCTTCATGCCGGCGTCCTGATAGAGGCGGCGGCCGGCCAGGGCCCGGAAATTTCTCCAGGCGGCGCGCAGGTGCTGCCGGCCCTCGCGCAGCGGCGGGAGCAGATAGGTCAGATAACTCTTGTCGCCGCGGCTTTCATGGCGGATCAGGCTGCCCGTGGCATGATCAACGGTCAGGGCATTCTGCGGGCCAAAAATCCGCAGCCGGTTTTGCCCGGGGCGCAGCTGCGTCGAAAAGCAGAAATAGGCGGTGGTCCCGCTGCCGTCGCGCAGGTGCACGCGGAGTTCATCCAGTACCTCGGCGCCCCCCATAGCCTTGAGCTTCGGGCTCTGGGCTCCGTGGGCCGACACGACCGCGAGGTCGTCGTCGAGAAATTCCGCCAGCTTGGCGATGCCGTGGCTGACCACATTATGCAGCAACTGGCCGGGCAGCCGGCGCACCCAGTGGTTCGGGTCGCCGAGGATCGGGCCGACGTAGGTCGCGTCGTCGAGGCTGTAGGAGAAATGGCTTTCGAGGTGGACCGGTTTGCCGCCGAGGAAGCCCTCCCGGACCGCGTCGCGCATGGCGAGCATCTCGAGCGTGAACTGCAGGTTGTGGCCAGCGGTAAGGACGCGGGACTTCCTTTCCGCGAGTGCGACCAGCGCCTCGGCCTCGGCCGCGGTGATCGTGAACGGTTTTTCGAGATAGACATGGCTGCCCGCCTCGAGGCATTCCCGGGCCAGCGCGAAATGTCCCTGCGGTGGAGTCGTGATATGGACGGCTTCAGGTTTCACGCCCGCGAGCATTGCGCTGACGTCGCCGAAGGCAGGTACGCGGCCGCTCCGCTCGGCCAACTGCCCGGCCATCAAGACCTCGCGATCACACAATCCGACGAGCGTGGCGTCCGGAATGCGCGCGATCGCCTGGACATGCTGGTCGGCAATCTTGCCGCAACCGATGATGGCGACGCGGATCATGTTTCAGGAGTTTCGTGCCGCGGCCATCGCAGCGAACGCGGCGCGTACCGACACTCGCGGCTGCCAGCCGAGGCGGGACCGGATGCGCCGGTTGGAGAAGCGGGTGCGTTTCCATTCCGCCCGGCAGCGTCGCCGGTTGAAGGCGGGCGGCAGCTGGCCCTGCGACCAGCGGGAATATTTTTCCCATAACGCGCACATTCCGTAGGCGACGAAATAGGGAACCCGGACCACGCGAAACGAGCGCACATGGCGGCGGTAGGCATTCAGGAACTCGCGGGCTGTGACTTCCTCATCGTCGACGACATTGAAGGTTTCGCCATCGATTCCGGGGGTGATCCCGGCGAGGAAAATCGCCTCGGCGCAATTGTCCACGAAGGTCAGGGGGACAATGTTCGAACCTCCAATCTGGATGAACGTGCCGAAAGTGTCGATGCCGACCCGGCCGCTCAGGCCCTGCTTGCCCGGGCCGAAGACCGTGCCGGGCCGGAGCGTGACGAAGGGCAGGCCACGTTCACGCCCGTAACGCTCGACGAGCTCGTCCTGCTTCAGTTTCCCGAAACAGTAAGCATCATTTCGTTCCACCGGTGAATCTTCCAACGCGCAGGTCTCGTCGAGCGTGCCGCCCCACGCCAGCTCACGATTGGAATAGACCGCGAATGAGCTGATGTTCACGAATCGTTTGAGCGTGCCCTTGGCCAGCGCGGCCTCGACCAGATTGCGGGTCGCCAGCGCGGTGTTCATGAATGCGCCGGCAAAAGATTTGTCGAAGCCGGCCGCCAGGTGATGCACCAGGGTGACGCCTTCCGCGGCGCGTTCGCAGTCGGCTCGGGACAGCAGATCGCCGGCCACGATCTCGACCTTGCCTTCGACCCCGTGCTGGCGGCAGACCTCGCGCAGCCGGTCCAGTTTGCTGGAGGGTCGGACAAAACAACGCAGCTGCCGGTATCCGTCGGCCAGGAGCTGATCGACGAGTCGCGCCCCGATGAATCCATTCGAGCCGGTCACCAGCACCCGGGCCGACCGCGGAATAAAGGCGTCGGCTCCAGTCGCGGGGCTCACGGCGGGGCGGCTCTTCGATTCGGCGGGCACCGGTTTCAGCCGAAGAAACTGCGAATGCTGGAGGCCACGTGTGCGATCATCTCGTCCTTGATCTCGGGATAGATTGGCAGCGAGAGGATGCGCGACTGGTTCGCGTGGGCGACGGGAAAGTCAGCCGGCTTGTGGCCGAGGTAGGAATAGGCCGGATAAAATGGCAGCGCCTTCGGATAGTTGAGGACGGTGGTGACGCCGGCATCCGCAAGATGTTTCTTAAGCGCATCTCGGCGCTCCGTGCGAATGACGTACAAGTGATAGACGTGGTCGCGCCCCGCGGCGACCTTTGGCAGCACGAGGTCGCCCACGCCCTTGAGCAGTTCGTTGTATTTCGCTGCCACGCGGCGACGCGCCTCGGTCCATTTCTTGAGATGAGGCAGCTTCACCGAAAGGACGGCGCCCTGGATGCCGTCCATGCGGCTGTTGATGCCCTCCATGATGTGCTCGCCCTTGCCGCCGTGCCGTGCGTAGGTGGCCATCCACTCCGCCAGCTTGTCGTCGTTGGTCACGATGCCGCCGGCATCGCCGTAGGCGCCGAGATTCTTGCCGGGATAAAACGAGAAGGTGGAGATGACGCCCTGCGTGCCGACCATCTTGCCGTTGCAAGTGGCGAGATGCGACTGGGCGCAGTCCTCGATCACCCAGAGCTTGTGCTTCCTGGCGATTGCCATGACGGCGTCCATATCGCACGCCTGACCGTAGAGGTGCACAGGAATGATGCCGACGGTGCGCGGAGTAATCTTCGCCTCGATCTGCTTCGCGTCGATGTTGAAGGTGTCCATCTCCGTGTCGCAGAACACCACGCGGCCGCCGGCCTGCGTGATGGTTTCGGTGGTAGCGATCCAGGAATGCGCCGTCGTGATGACCTCGTCGCCGGGCTTGATCCCGAGCGCCTTCATGCCGATGTAAAGCGCGTCGGTGCCGTTGGCGCACGAGACGCAGTGCTTGACGTTCAGCGTCGACGCCCACGCCTTTTCGAAAGCATCGACATGCGTTCCCCGGATGAAGTCGGTGCGGGCGATCACATCGGCGATGGCCGCATCGATGTCGGATTTAATAGTCAGGTACTGGGCGTGCAGGTCGACGAAAGGAACCTTCATATTGGGAGGATTGGCGGGAGAATGAGAATGCAGCGGGCCGGCGATGGAAAGTCAAAAGCCAGTCCGAGGGCGGCCTTCGCCGCGGGCAAAAACCCTCACTTCAGGCGGCGCAGCAGACGCGCGGGATTGCCGGCGTAGATGCCGGGAACCGTGATATCCTTGGTCACGACCGACCCGGCGCCCACGACCACATCGTCACAGATGGTCACAGGCATCACGGTGGCATTCGTGCCGACGCTCACGCGATTGCCGAGGCGGGTGGATTTCCACAATTCCTTTTTCCCCTTGGCCGGTCCACCGATCGCAAACACGTCGTTGATGAACATCGCCCCGTGCGAAATGAAGCAGTCGTCGCCGATCGTCACCAGTTCGCAGATGAAGGCGTGGGACTGGATCCGGCAGCGCGCACCGATCGTGACATCCTTCTGAATCTCCACGAACGGGCCAATGAAAACGTCGTCGCCGATCGCGCATCCGTACATGTTCACCGGCCGGACGACCTTAACGTTGGTGCCGAACGAGACGTTAATGACCTTGCTGTCGAAGTAGGTGGGTTCGGGCATGGAGGAAAAGGGCGGCGGACGAACGGATGGAATCAGGCTTTCGAATTCGTGACCGGGCGCGCGCGTTCGAGAATGTCGACCACGTGACGTGCATGCGCCACGCCCGTCATCGGGGTGGCGCCCGACCGAATGCAATCCACGTAGTGCGTGGCTTCGACCCGCAGCGGCTCCGCCGTCTTGAACTGCGGCAGAAGGATGTCCCCGCTGCGATAGCTGAATTCCTGGCGCTGCGGATTGTCGAAGTCCATGTTTTCGCCGAGCACCGCACGCTTGTCGATGCCCTTGTCGTAGATCGAAATCATGTTCTCGGCGACGTCGTCGTAGACGACCATCTTCTTCGAGCCGACGACAATCATCTTGCGCACCTTCTGCGGGTCGAGCCAGCTGACGTGGATGTTCGCCATGACCTTCTGCGGGTAGGTCACGTTCAGAAAGACAACATCCTCGATCCCCTTTTGCATGAAGTCCATGCCCGTGCGCACGACCGACTGCGGCTCGGGATCGCCCAGCCAGTATTGAATGATGCTGATGTCGTGCGGGGCAAAATTCCAGAGCGCATCGATGTCCGACCGGATGCGGCCCAGGTTCAGGCGCTGGCTGTAGATGTATCGCACGTCGCCCAACGAGCCGTCCTGGATCAGCTTCTTCACGTAACGGACGGCCGAATTGTAGATAAACGTGTGGCCGACCATCACGATGAGCTTCTTCTCGGCGGCCAGCCGGGCGATCTCGTCGACTTCCTTGACGGTCGTCGCCAGCGGCTTTTCAACAAAGATGTGTTTGCCGGCGCGCAGAGCGTCGCAGGCCAGCTGGAAATGGGTGCCGGCGGGAGTTGCGATAATGACGGCTTGCACCGCGGGATCGGAGAGGACGACGCGAGCGTCATCGACCGCCTTGGTGCGCGGGAAACCTGACTCCACGAAGGCACGGCGCTCGGCACTCGCGTCGACGACGTATTTGACCGTGACGTCGGGCAGCGACGAGAAATTGCGGAGAAGATTCGGTCCCCAGTATCCGCAGCCGATCTGGGCGAGGGTGACAGTAGGTGCGCTCATGATGGAAGGGTCACTTCGTAATGGTCGGAAACGGTGTGGTCTTCGAAAGCCGGATCGGTCCGTTCCGCCAGTGGGAGGTCGGGGGAGGACGGGTCTGGAAGGTACACGCGGAGCCTGAGGTTGGAGGCGTGTTTTGGCTTGTCGAGTCTAACCCGGACGAGGCGCCGATTCGCTTCGGAGGAGCACTCGAATCGGGCCGCACGTCGCGCCTGGAACCACGCCACGGCCTGACCGCACGTGGGAAACGAGGTGCGCCGGTTTTCAAGGAGCCGGAGAATGCCTTCGTAGGATTCGTCCCAAAGGCGCTCCGGCGCGATGCTCCGATCATGCCAATTGATGGTCAGGGCGCCACCAAATTGGCCGAATTGGTCGGCGAGGCGGCCGACGGTTGCGACGGCGCCGGCATCCGACAAATTCAGGTTTCCCGGATAGAACAATGCGGTGTCCATCGCATGCAACGGGAGTTCCAGCAACCGGGCCGTGCCGGGCGGTCGATAGGCCTGAGTCGAGCCCGCCCGGAATCCCACGGTGCCATTGTAGCCGACCGTGGAATCATAGGAAAATCCCGCAGCATCGAGCGCCTGCGGCGACGCGGCGTCAAAGTACAGCCAATGCATCCGAATACCGGTGGGTTCGCGTCCCGTTTCCCTCGTGAGAATCGCCTTCTCCGAGCGACCATCGGACTCGTCGAGCCAGGCGTCCAATCCGTGAACGGCAATCTCGTTACCTTGGCTCGCGATGGTTCCAATTTGCTCGGCAAGAGGAGCCAGTTCGTACCCTGCTGCTCTTGTGGCAGGAGCGATACCCTCACGCCTGCGACCGGCGTATCCTCGGCGCGGAATGAAGAAGTAGGTCGCGCCCTTTCCGCGTTCGATGTCCAGGAACCGGTCAAACCGCCGCCAGAAATCCGGGAGAATGCGCAGATAGACCAGCGGCAGGGAAAGCGCGGTCAGAAAGTTTCTCGCTGCGCGCTTCGCGGAGAGCCGGCCCCGGCCCATGCGCGCGAAGGTGCCTACCGTCGCGCGCTGCAGAAAGCCGAACATGGTGTGGTCGAAGAAATGCGGCCGCAGGGCCGGGTGATCCATGTCATGGCTCAGGCATACCATGAAATCGTATCCCGGCGGCGCTGGCGGCAGCTCGACCAGAGGGATTCGATGGCGGACGATAATAGTCCGAAGCAGCGCGATGTGCACCTCGAGAGAAGGGAGCGCTGCGCGGGCGAGAGGCTGCCCCTCTGTCAGCAGAAATCGGACTTCGGAAAAAAGACTGTAGCCAATGCGGACTACCGTCGTGTTGCCGGTGCCGGATTCGGTAACCAGCCCGGCGGAGCCGATAGACGCAAGACCAGGGCCGTCATCGGAGGTGGTCGAAGTGGTCCCGTAAAGCGCGAAGATGTGACTCCCAAAATGAGCTTCAACTCCTGACGACGCTGGTCCGGGAGGAGTGGCGGCCCCGGGATCGTATTGAACCGTTAGGCGACTGCGGGCGGTGTCCGGTTGGACCAGGGTGCGAACAAGAACGTCGTATTCTTCACCCGGGCGCGCAAATTCCCACGGGGTCTTGAATAGCTCGAAGAACTCCCGAACAATCTCGTGTTCGGAATCGGCAACCTCGACCCCAATCATCGTCAAATTCCCACGGTGGCGGCAACCGGCGGTGAGGAAGCGTGCGACGATGGCACGCCGAGGAGTGTCGCGGTGCGGTCGACCAGTGCCTGCTTTTCGTTGGCCCAACGATGCTGCAAGTAGACTTGCTGTCCACGACCTACAAGCGAGGGAACGGAGGAGGATTCATCGTGGATTCGACGCAGCTGGCGACCGAGATCCGTGGCGTCCCCAAGTTCAAAGTAGGCCAGGTCGTTGTCCCCGAAATAATCGCAGATGCCCGGGGCGCGCGGAGCGACCACCGGCAGTCCCTGGGAGAGATATTCGAAGATGCGCGTGGGCGTATTCAGTTCGGTGAAAATGCTGCGGCGATTCGGAATGACGCCCACGTCGCTGGTGCGAATGGCGGCGACGATTTGCTCCAGATTCTTCGGTCCGTGATAGCGGACGGCCTGAGACACGGGGGAATCCTTCGCGGCGGCAAGAACCTGGTCGAGGAAGGGGGTTTTCTGGCCGTAAATCTCCAGGGTCGCCGTGGGGCAGGTGGGAAGGATTTGCTCCAGGGCCGCGACAGCCAGGTCGAGTCCATGGCGTTCCACAATCGAGCCATGGTACATGATGGCGAATCGTTCCCGCCGCGAGGGAAACGCGAGTTCGGCCACCGGCCGGAAGGCGAATATCTTTTCGTCGGGGGAATTCATGATGACCGTGATCTTGTCGGCCCGACAACTGCGCCCCGAGAAAATCTTTTTGCAGGTTTCGTTGACGGTGAGAACGGCGTGAGAGCGGGCCATGCTCCATTTTTCGAGGTGCTTCAGCAGTCGGATCAACTTCTGTCTCCGCTCGCCGAAGATGGTCATCATAAGCTCCGGCATCGGATCATGCAGGTCGAGCAGCACCCGGGCGCCGCGCAGTTTCGGGACGAGCGCCGAAAACACGAGCACGTCGGGCATGTTGTGCACATGCACCAGGTCGTACCGCCGCCGCAGGGTCCGCGCTCCGAGGATGAAGAATGTGGCGCAGATGAAGGCGAAATATTGCCAGAAATAGGTCAGCTTGCCGCCGCGCTTGTGTTTTTGGGCGAGACGTCGCACGTGCACCCGCCCGATCGTTTCCACCGCCGGTTCATCGTCGCGTTGGCGCAGGCAGATCACCTCGACCGACGCGCCGAGTTCGGCCATCGACTCGGCGGCGCGCCGCGGGCGCGGATCGGACGGATAACTGGAATAGAGCAGGACGGCGACACGCTTTCCCAGGAACGGAAGCGCGGCGGACTGTGCAAAGGAATCAGACATGAAGGCTTCGGCCGGTCTCGTTCGCCTCGGCCACCATTCCGCGGGAGGGGAGTTCGCGATGCCAGGCCGTCAGCTCGCGGGCCAGTGGATTCCAATAGGCGTTGGGGTATCGGGCGAGCACGTGGCGAAGAAAGCGTTGGTACCAGGAAGCGGGATAGCGGCGGGGCGAGGAAGTATCGTGATCGAAGTCTAGGTAATCCGGATGGACGTTGACCAGCGCCATTCCTCCCTGGGATGCAATCCAGTCGAGTTTTTCGATCCATATCCTCGGCGAGGACTCCTGAAGGACCAGGTACAGCGTCGAATCCTGGGGCAGGGTGTAGGGCAGCTCGAGGTAGCCGCCGCGGGAATTGGGCGAGGTGGAATCGCCGGGACCGGGGGGCTGCAGGGCCGGATCGGCGTTTGGGCCCGTGGGAGTGGGGATCCAGAAAGGAAAGATGGTTTTGGCGCCGTCCGGCTGGAACTCAAACGGGTCGGTGTCGAAGGTTGAGCTGTCGTAGCTGATCTGCAGATGATGCATCCAGTCGAGATTCCGCAGCATGAAGCCCGCCCGAAATCCATCGGCTTTCCACTCTCGAAGGTAGTGATTGATGCGCCTGGCTTTGGCGAGGAAGCTGCGAGAAGAGCCGAATAGCCAGCCGTCGTGGTTCAGGTCGTGGACGCCAACCTCGAAACCTTCGCGCCCCAGCCACTCGCGCAACTCGGACGGTGTCCGGTAAGTGCCCTCGGGCACGAAATTGAAGGAGGAGCGGAATCCGAGCTCCCTTTCGAGTTCGGCAAGGCGGCGGCATTGGGCGAGTCCTTCCGCGCGCTCTACATCATGCGTGAGAATCAGCGCAAATTGCTTCCCATTGGGCCATCCGGTCCATCCGGGAGGGGGAACGGCGGCCTCAGGGAGGATCGGCCATTGACCCGCGGCAGCCCGCATCCGGCGCCGCACATGAAAACGCCGCAGCCACGTCCGGATTTTCCACGGCACAAAGGGCTTCAGGGCATAGTAACACCGTTGTGCGAGCATCCCCACCGAACTTTCAGTCGAATGCATGGGGCGTCAAATTTTCAAAGTTCACGCCTGCGCGAACTGCCGCGCACCGCCGATGTCCAATTTCTGCTTTAGAGATTTCCGAGCGTTTCCTGATGCAGTTGGGGTGGAACGTAATTTTTGGTTTTGTTCAGGATGGCACCCACATGGGCCTTCGATTCGGCGAGAAGAGAAACGGCGCGCTGAACGACATCCTGGCCCGTTTTTTCCGACTCGAGCACCAGGAGCACCATGTCCATGTAGCTCGCCAGACGTGGCGTGATGCTGAGCTGGCTCACGGGCGGCATGTCGAAGATGATGTAGTCGAAGTTGCTCGCCTTGAGCTTCGGCACGATGCGGTTGAAGCGCTGCGGCAGGATGCGCGAGAGTTTGTCTCCATTCGCATTCTCACCAACCACGAAAAGGTTGTCCTGGATCTGTGCCTGGTTGCGGGCATCCAGCACTTCCTCGAGACCAACCACGCCCTTGCCTTTGTAGAATTGCTGGGCTGATCCCTGACCAATCGTCATGTCCACCAGGAGCACATTGCCGTCGCCCGTTTCCGAGAGGGTTGCCGCCAGCCCGGCGGCGGTGGTGGTCACACCCGAATCCTTTGCAAGGCCGGTAACCGCGACCAGCTTGGGTTTGTGGGTCAGACCCTTGCTCTCGAAATAGCTGATCAGGCGGTCGCGGAGCGTCTCGTGAAACGGATGAAGGAGGTCGGCGTCCCGAAGCTTGCCAAGGGCGGCAGCCGGGTCCGGCCGGGTCTCCTCGGCGTTTTTGCCGTCGGATGGACCCATGAGCGCCAGTCGCTCGTGCGCGGCCTGCGTCAGTTTCTTTCTTTCGCTCGTGCCGAGGACCGGGATGGAGAGGAAGAGGGGAAGGCGGGCGAGTTTTTCGACGTGAACCGGACGGCGGATCGACCGGTCCAGATACAGCTCGATCAGAAACGCCCAGCCCAGGCCGAATGCCAGTCCGCTGACGCCGATGCCGCCGACGAGCTTGAAGGTCTTCTTCCAGTCGCGCAACGGAGGCGTCGGAGTTTGGATTTCCTCAATGTTTGATACTCCGCCACTGCGCAGGGCATCGTCAATGCGCTTGGCCTCCAGCGTGGTGGAAAGGGTCTTGTAGTTTGCCTCCAGCCGTTCCTTCTTCCGCTTCAGCTCGGAAATCGTGCTCTCCATTTCCTCGACTTTGGCCGCTTCGGCGCGGACCGAATCCAACTGGGAGTTGAGGATCTTGATCTTGGCCTGCAGGGCGGTCAGACGCGCGGCTTCCGTGTTGGGGTCGATGGGGCCATTGGGGTTGGCCCCGGAAATCGGCATTGGCGCCGTTGCGCGCAGTAGTTTTGGCAAATCGGTTTCCATCTTCTTCCGCTGCGCGGCCGTCTCCGCGAGTTGCTCCCGAACCTGCTTCACGCGAGAATTTTCCTCGGTGAAGAAGATGAGCAGGTCCTGCTCGCGCTTGCGCAGGCTCTCCTGGCGTGCGAGCACTCCCCGGTACATTCCGATCTGCTCGGGGGTAGGTTCAGGGCTATTGTCAACGACGGGCGCATCAGTACTCGATTTCTTGGTGACGGTTTCAAGAACCGAGGACCTTTCCGCGAGGTCCGCCTGTGCGCTGAAAATCTCCTGGCGAATGCGGGATTCCTGCTCCGAGAGCGATTTCTTGCTGTCCTCGATCGAGATAACACCGGCTTTGATGTTGGCCTGATGGAGTTCCTCTTCCGTCTGGGCCAGTTGTTGCCGCAGCTGATCGGTTTCCTGCGTCAGGGAATCGCTCAACAAGCCCTCGGAGTGGTGAATCTCGGCGTGCTTCTTGCGATATCGATCAATAACCTCGCGAAGGACCGGTTGGACAATCCTCGGGTCGGGATGCTCGAAGGCCACCCGCAGCACATTGCCGCGCGCGTCCGCGACCAGCCCGGATTTGATCACACCAGCGGCTGCATTAACATCATCTCCTCCGCCAAACTTCGCGAGCAGCCGAGCAGGGCCGATCGCCGCCGCCACCTGTTCCGCGAGGTCGAGGCTGCCCAGGATTTCCATCTCGGCGCTCATGAGGGTATCGCTGTGATCCAGGGAATACGTGGTGGCCGAGTCGTTGGGCACGCCGACTGCCTTGGTTTCGACGACGTACTTGATGAAAAGCTTCGCCTCCGACGCGTATGGAGCCGGCTTGGCTTTAAACGCCGCCACCGCACCAGTGAAGCCTGCCAGCGCGCAAAGGATGATCTTCCACTTATGACGGAAGAGCACATAGTAAATATCGCCGAGATTCAGGCCGAGACCGGCTGCGACAGCGGGCGGTGCCATGTAGGGGGCGGGAGTACCCACCTGGCGGACTTGACGGGGAATGTCTCCGGAATGGATGCTGTCGGAATTGCGAAAAGGATTCTCCATAGGGGGCCCGCTCTAAGGGATATGCTTGTAAATGATCCGGCCCACCAGTCGAGACAGGAACACCGGCGCATGCCGGAACCAGGACTGAATCCGGCCGGTTGAACGATCCGCGGACGCTTCAAACCCGTTCCGTTTGTACGAAAAATGTAAATACGACACCAAGCGTTCCGAAGTCGCCCAGGAAAGCTTGAAATGGCGCAATCCTTCGTTCGCGAGCGAGGTTCGTCCGAAATCCAGCGTCAGATACCCGTCGCCGGTCAGTTTTTCGATCGCGCGCGCCATCACGAAATTGTTGCCGCGCAAACTCTGGTGCCGCTCATCCGAGGCGCCGAACTTGTAGAGCGCAGCCTGACCATGAAGAAAAAAGACAGCGCCCGCGATGGGCCGGCTTTCGTGACGGCACAGGGCCACGAAGCCCAAACCAGGCGCCAGGATGCTGCGGTGAATCTGCCGGAAGAATTCAAAAGGTTGCAGGGGGATGCCGTGGCGGCGGCGCGTCAACCCCAGCAATTGGTGGAAAGCGCGGACAGCTTCCAGTTCCCGCGAAAACTCAACGGTCAGACCGCTTTTTTCCGCTTTTCGGACCGCACGCCGAACGGATTCGTCAAAATGGGCGAAAAGGGCTGCATAGCCCGGAGAAAGATCCAGCCGATGACCCCAATACCCCGTACCGACCGGTTCCGTTGGAAATAGCTCGTGGCTGCCATGACACTCCCAGTGGCGCCAGCTGCGCTCACTCCCGTGGGCGATAATCCGTTGGGCGAGGGCCCGACCCGACTCCGGATCGCGGTGCAAGACATCGCACTCGTCGGAAAAGGGCATCGATACGCCGCGCCGGCCGGTCAGCCAGCTGTCGACCTCGACAAACGGAAGGAGAGCCCCGGGGGCGTCGGCAGGTCCCGCGATCAGCGCGCGGGTTTGGAATCCGTAGGTATCACGCAAGACCTGCGCCCAGGCGCGCGTATGAAAGATGCCCGAGCGCTCGAACGTTTGGACGAGCGAGTCCCAGTTCGGGACTTCCAGCGGATTGATGATGCCACGGGAGTCCATTGGTCCGGAATTGAGGGCGGATTTGCCGCCAATGGAGAGGGCGAAATCTAGGACAATTTAGACAGATGCCTGGCTACGAGGTAGGGCGCGACTGTCTGCCGTTCGTGGCTCCGAGTGGTTCGAAAAACTGGGCGCGCCGCACGTTTCCGGCGGGCCCAGCTGTCCCGCCCCACCTTAATGCAGCGCAGATGGCCGGGCGTTGAACATGGACGACCTAGGCCTTTCCGCGCGCGGCCAGCAGGGCCTTGAGCTCGGACGCGACAAGGTCGATCTGGGCGTCCGTGAGCTCGGGGAACATCGGGAGCGACATGAAGGTGTCGCCGCAGTTCTCGCTGACGGGGAAATCGCCCTTCTTGTAGCCGAGATGGGCATAGGCATTTTGCAGGTGCACCGGGACGGGATAGTGAATGCCCGTACCGATGCCTTTCTCGCCGAGCTTCTGCATGAGCTCGTCGCGATTCGCGACGCGGACGGCATACACGTGATAGTTGTGCCGGGCATAGGACGCCTCGACGGGCAGGGTCAGCCCCGGGATGCCCGCCAGCAGCGACTGATAGCGCGCGGCGGCGCGACGCCGGCCATCGTTGGCCTTGTCCAGATACTTGAGCTTCACCTTCAACACCGCGCCCTGGATCCCGTCCATGCGCGCGTTCCAGCCGACGACTTCGTGGTAATATTTCTTTTTCTGACCGTGCTCGCGGAACATCGCGATGCCGTCCTTGAGCGCGGCATCATTGGTCGTGACCGCGCCGGCTTCGCCCCAGGCGCCGAGATTTTTTCCGGGATAGAAACTGAAGGATCCGGCATTCGCCAGCGAACCGGCCTTCTTGCCTTTGTAGAGGGAGCCTTGGGCCTGGGCCGCATCCTCCATCACAAACAAATTGTGTTTCTTCGCGATCGCCAGGATCGGATCCATGTCGGCGCACTGGCCAAACAGATGCACCGGCACGATCGCCTTGGTGCGCGGCGTGATGGCGGCCTCGATCTTCGCGGGGTCGATCGTGTAGGTCTTGGGATCGATGTCGACGAACACGGGCTTCGCGCCGGCATACGTGATCGCCTCGGTCGTGGCCATGAAGGTCATCGGCGCTGTGATGACCTCGTGTCCTGCGCCGATGCCGGCCGCGAGCAGCGTCAGCCAGAGCGAGTCGGTACCGTTGCCGACGCCGATGCAGAACTTCGAATCGCAGTAGGGAGCGAAATCGTTTTCGAAGCTCGTGACATATTTGCCACCAGCAAATGCGTTTTCATCGATGACCTGGTTCATGGCGGCCATCACTTCGGCGCGAATCGGATCGTGATGGGCCTTGAGGTCGAGGAAGGGGACTTTGGCGGTCATAGAAAGGAAGGCGTAAGGTGTAAGGTTTAAGGTCTAAGGGCTAAGGTGTAAGGTGTAAGGGGTAGGGGGTAAGGCGTAAGGTGTAAGGTCTAAAGGGGTAGGGGCGGTTTAAGGTGGAAGCTCTAAGAGGTAAGGTGAATGGAAGGCCTAGGGTTTAAGCGAGCGAATCAGCGCGTTGGTCATTTTTGAAATCTCGGTGTAGGTGGCTTCGTGCTGCTCGTATTTCGCGGGGGAGATTAATCCGAGGTCTTTGGCCAGATACAGGAGGTATCGTGTTTCCTCAATTGATCCGCGGGCGATGATGAGAAAATGCCGATACTCAGCAAGCGAGCCGCGCCCTTTGCCTTCAGCGATATTGGTCGGGATTGAAGCTGCGGCACGGCAGAGTTGGTCGGTCAGCCGATAACGTTCTTCCCCGGGAAATTCGCGAGCCAGTTCGTACACGGCGACGACTCCCGCGTGTGCCTTTTTCCAAACCAACAGGTCGCGCCAGGTTGCGATTCGATTCTCAACCATGGCTCCATCCCGTCTCCCGAATTTTTCCGGTTAAAGAACGAATTGTACGTCATCTGCCTTAGAAATTATTTGGTGAAGCTTCATTGCTTAGATCTTACCCCTTAAAGCTTATCCCTTCCCCTTGCTTACCACCTGCCTGGCCGGATTCCCGACCACCGTGGCGCCGGCGGGCACATCTTTGGTGACGACCGCGCCGGCCCCGATCATGGCGCGTTCCCCAATGGTGATACCGCAGAGCAGCGTGGCATTCGATCCGATGCTCACGCCTTTTTTCACCAGCGTGGGCAGGCATTTCCAGTCCGCATCGGTCTGCGGACTGCCGTCGGGATTGGTGGCGTGCGGAGTCAGATCGTTCGTGAACATCACGCCGTGGCCGACAAAAACCTCATCCTCAATGGTCACGCCTTCGCAGATGAAGGTGTGACTCGAGATCTTGCAGCGTTTGCCGATCTTCGCGCCGCGCTGGATTTCGACAAACGTGCCGATCTTCGAGCCGTCGCCAATTTCACAGCCGTAGAGATTGGTGAAGCCGAAGATCCGAACGCCTTCGCCAACCTTGACGTCGGGCGCGATCAACTGATGCGGGGACGGGGTGATGCTCATCCGGAAATGGGACGGAGCGTCAGGCCTTGGCGGCGGGTTTTCCGTTGCCGACGAAAGGCTCGGAGGAATATCCGCTGCGGACGCGATCGAAATAGATCGGCGCGCCATTCTGTTTCAGCGACGACGAGGCGGCCTCGAGAATCTTGACGACGTCCATGCCGTTGTTGCCGCTGCTGATCGGGGCCTTGCCGCTCTTGATGCAATCCAGGAAGTGCTGGCACTCGATTTTCAGCGGTTCGTCCTGCTTGATGTACGGGCTGTAAACGTCGCCGTAGTGGTAGGCGTAGTGAAACTCCGCAAACGTGTCGTAGTGCGGCGGGCGCTGCACCTTGGCGTCGAAGATTTTGATTTTCTCCTGCGGCGCCACGTCGTCGTAGGCGATCATGCGCTCGCTGCCGATGAAGGTCATCTCGCGGATCTTTTTCGGGTCGAGCCAGCTGCTCTGGATGATCGCGGAGCGTTCCTTGGAGAACGACAGGCTCATCGTCGTCACATCCTCGATGCCCGGCGTCACGTGAGCGCCGCCCTTGCAGTTCACCGTGTGTGGCATCTCGTTCATGATATAAAGAATGATCGAGATGTCGTGGGGCGCGAGGTCCCAGGCCACGTTGATGTCCTTCTGGAACAGGCCGAGATTGAGACGGCGGGCGGAAATGTAGCGCAACTGGCCGATGTCGCCATGGTCGACGATCTCCTTGATTTTCCGGATCGGCGGCGAATAGAGAAACGTGTGGCCGACCATCAGGATCAGGCCCTTTTTCTTCGCGGTGTCGACGAGCTCCTCGCACTCGGCGACCGACGCGGCGAGCGGCTTCTCGATCATGCAATGCTTGCCGGCGTCGAGAGCGGCCTTGGCGAGCGGGAAGTGATATTTGACCGCCGTCGCGACGATGATCGCGTCGATTTCGGGGTCCTTCACCATCTCCTCGTACTTCGTTGTCGCCTCGAGTTCGGAGTACAGGCTCTTCAGGTGCTTCAGCCGATCTTCGCTGAGATCGCAGATGGTCTTGAGGCGGCTGCCGGGAAGGGAACGAAAATTACGGATGAGGTTGGGGCCCCAGTATCCGCAGCCGACAACACCGACGGTGATAGGTTTACTCATGATTTTTTGGGAGGAACGGAATCAATTTTTGCAGCGAGGCGCAGGGATCGGGCTGCAACGCGTCCCATCGCAGGCCCTTGGGCTGCGAAAAGTGACCAGCCGCCAAGAATTTCCAAGCTGGATTTTGGCGAAGATCCGGATTCCTGGCTTCGTGCGCTTTGTTTGGTCCACGAATTTGCACGAAAACGGCGCGTATTGGGCGAACATGTTTGGACCGCAAGCCGTGGGCGAAGAGTTGCCATCCAAGAGTGCGGTGACGAGCCCGTGGAGCCATCGAACCAGACGGTCCCCAGCCCGAATCAATTCCTTCGCTGCAACCGACGAATCTGCAGCCAGCCAATTCTCTTCGGCGGTTGGTCTCTCAACCCTCAACATTCAACCTTCAACCCAAAGTCCGGCTTACCGGTTGCCCGCGGTCTCGGGAAACCGAGCCACCTGCGAAATTGGCATCGGCGGGCGAGTCTGCATCAGCTGCTCCTTGCTCAGGCGGCCGGTGCGGGTATCGCTGAGCTGGCGGAGGAGGGCGATCGGAGTCCGGAACATGATTTGCAGATCGAGACCGAGCGTCTTCGCCTTCGCGTAGCGGATGTCCAACCGGATCATCTCGTCGAACGTGGTGCGATTTTTCCCGGAGACCTGCCACAGGCCGGTCAGCCCCGGCATCGTGGAGAAACGCTCGCGCTGCCAGGGAAGATAGAGATCGTACTCGGCCGGGAGGCAGGGGCGGGGGCCGACGATGCTCATGTCGCCGATCAGGACGTTGATCAGCTGCGGAAGCTCATCGAGGCCCGAGGCGCGCAGCAGCCAGCCGAAAGGAATCAGGCGCTTGTCGCCTTGGGAATCCAGCTTTTGCATCGGGGCATTGGTCCCGACCAGCTCCTTGAAATACGCCTGATGGCCGGCGGTATCGGCATCGACCTTCATCGTGCGGAACTTGTAGATCTTGAAGCGGCGGCCCATGTAGCCCACGCGTTCCTGGCGGAAGAAAACCGGACCCGGGGAAAGAAGCTTCATCACCAGCGCCATCAGGAGCGTGCACACGGCGAGCAGCGGAAGCACGACCAGGCAGCAGGCAACATCGAGCGTCCGTTTCCACAACGGAATGCGCCCCGGTTCCTGCGCGATTGCGGGCAGGCCACCGGTCGAAGCGGTGTTGGTTGACGAGTACATGGGTAACGAGGGGGGGACCGAACTACTATTATTATAAGAAAAGGAGGGGCGTGACGCCGTGTCGGCCGATGCGGAAGTGGTCGACGGAGAACTCATGCGCTGCGGCCGGGGTAGGAACGAATGTTTGAAAAGGATTTGGCCATCTGGATCTCGGATCCGCTGATCGACCCTTCGCCAAAGCGCGAAAAAGTCGCAGAACCGATCGCAGGGGCCTCTCTATAATAGAGCTGAGGCATATCGCTTGCGATTGCATGAGGAGTAAGCCCCGTGCGACGATCAACTGGCAATAGATCTGCAAGAGGGGCATTTTGCATGCCTTCACAAAAGTTTAACAAGCGACCGGGCATCCGGAAAAGCTCCTCCCGGGCCATCTTCGCGATCACGCGAAGGCCAGAAATTTTTTGAACCATCTGCTTGTTGCAAAAAATTGTCATAGCGCTCGAAGAGCCCGCAGAATCCTCTCCGCGGCGGGCCTTGGCAAGGCTTTTTGGAATCGTCGCCAGAACTTAACCGGAAAAGGTGCGTTACTGGAATACGCTAGGGTGTTCAGGGGTAAACACCCTAGTATCAAAAAAAGTGAACTGAAGTAAAGCATCCTAATGCGTGTCGGAAATCGATACAGGTTCTTAAATAGCTAAAGCAAAGATAGATAGAGCTACACTGATATGGAAAATGCGGCAAAATGCCATCGACGAATGCCGTGAATTGACCCAGCTATTGATAAGAAAATTGAATGATTTAGTGTCGGAAAACCGATTACAAAATAACTTTTCCGACAGTGCCCCTATTCGGCTGGAATCGCGCTGATCAGAGGACCTGAAATACGGCACCCGTTGGGATGATTTTTGTGTCGCTTCCGCGCAAAATCCCAAGAGTTAGACCAGCGATCTTGCGCCCCCGGGGTACCGCTCTTACATCGCCTACCCAACTGCCAATGAGATGATTTCCGGGAGCGAATGTTGCGACAGAGTTCGTCGCCCGAACTGCCAATTAGCAGTGTATCTGAAGGAATATTGTTCAGCCGAGGGATGCTAAATACATTTTCCCACGGATCGCGGTGGCTATCCAGGAAATTGGGACCTAGGGCGCGACACCCGCAGGTCGATGAGTTGGTGTCGTCTCCATGTGGGTCGCCGAAGCATGGTCTAGGACGAAGCGCATACGAAAATTGATTTCCAGCATGGGATTTTCATCTTGGCTCACCTCGGCCCATTTGGTCGACCGGCGAGTGCTCGTCCGAAAATTTTTTGGACCGCCGCTCGATCGGTTGCCGTTCCTTGCCGCAATGGACAATTGCAGCGCACCCAATGATGCGTCGGACGCGTGCGCGGAGATTTCGCCGAAGCTGCAAGGACTCGAACCTTCTCGCACGCGTCCTCGGAATATAGTCCGCCCACCGGCGACGACGCTGATTTCAATCCGGGCCGTCGATTAAAAACGGATACGGGGATAGCGGGCCTGCGAGTTCCCATGTGTCACATGCGACATGCAGCGCAAAGAATTGCTGGATACGGATCGATCCCTCTGTCATGATGTCGCTTTATGGCGAATTTGAATCAGATCTCCGGATTCGCGAATCGGCGATCGACGTGGGAACCCATTCGCGATCGGATGAGCTTCCTGGGGCAAAAATCGCGCGGCGATTTTCCACTTGGCGTCGGTTTTAGTCGACGTGAGGTGATCGCGATAAATTATTTATAAGCAACTTATAAGCAGCGTTTTAAAAATTATTGCATAAAGATTGCTAAAGCGGAATTCTTTTGGCAACTTTTGAGCGCCTTTGTAAAACCTACGCCTTCCCCACGACGTCAGATAATTGTGCCAAAACCCCTAGGTATGTTTCCTGAAAGCTCCCAGAAGGATTGTCCCATCAGCTTGTCTGGAAAAATCGGCACCTCCAGCTTCTGCGGTTCGCTGAAAGGATGGAGAACCCTGATTTCACGGATGACGGCCTGTCTGCTCGTCCTGATGGCGGTTGGCGCCGCGGCTCCTCTGCTCGCCACCTCGAATCCTATTGCGGACGAGAATGCGCTGACGGGAAATCCGCCGAGCGATTGGGATGTATCCGGACTGGGAGACACCGACATTCAGGGCTTTGGCACGGACATCAGCGTGAATCGGGGCGAGACGATTCACTTCAAGATCAATACCGACGCGTCATCATACCAGATCGATATCTATCGACTGGGTTACTACGGTGGTCTTGGGGCGCGGCTGATTGCATCCACGAACCTGGGAAAGTCGACTCCGACGCGGCCGCAAATAACCGCCGCCCCGCCGCAATCGCAGCCGGATCCCATCACCGATGATGCCACCGGGCTGATCGATTGTGGCAACTGGGCCGAGTCGGCCCATTGGGATGTGCCCGCGAACGCCGTGTCCGGACTTTATATCGCGAAGATCACCCGGGACGACAATGCCGACGCGAGCCACATTCCCTTCGTCGTGCGCAACGACGCGAGCGTCTCGGACATCATTTTCCAGACCTCGGACACCACGTGGCAGGCCTACAACACCTGGGGCGGCAACAGCCTCTACCAGGGCAATCCCGTGGGGCGGGCCTACAAGGTCAGCTACAACCGGCCGTTCATCACCCGCGACGGCTCGACCAGCACCGACTGGATCTTCCAGTCCGAATACCCGATGATCCGCTGGCTGGAGTCCAACGGCTACGATGTGACTTATTCCAGCGGGGTCGACAGCGACCGCCGGGGCAGCCTGCTCCTCAATCACCACGTCTTCCTGTCGGTGGGCCATGACGAATACTGGTCGGGCGCGCAGCGGGCCAATGTCGAGGCGGCGCGCGACGCCGGGGTCAATCTGGCGTTCTTCAGCGGCAACGAGGTCTTCTGGAAGACGCGATGGGAGCCCTCGACGGCCGATGGCGGCAGCACGGACTACCGCACGCTCGTCTGCTACAAGGAAACCCATGCCGGCTCTCGTATTGATCCTCTTGATACGGGAGGGGCAGGCTCGGTCTGGACCGGCACCTGGCGCGATCCGCGCTTCAGCCCGCCGGCGGATGGCGGCCGGCCCGAGAACGGCCTGACCGGAACCCTGTTCATGGTCAACGGTCCCGCCGCCGACTCGATCACGGTGCCGCTGGGGTACGGCGCGCACCGCTTCTGGCGCAACACCGGCGTGGACACCGCCAGCACGGATTACGTGATGCCGGAGGGAACGCTGGGCTACGAATGGGACGAGGCGCCGACGAACGGATTCCAGCCCCCCGGCCTGATGCGCCTCTCCTTCGTCGCGCTCCCGAACGAGGTGTACCTGCAGGACTACGGATCGACCTATTCGCCGGCCACCGCGAAACATTCCCTGACGCTTTACCGCGCCCCGAGCGGCGCGCTGGTGTTCGGGGCGGGCACGGTGCAATGGGCATGGGGCCTCGACGACCAGCACGACAACGGCAACAACCCGCCGGACCCGGCGATGCAGCAGGCGACACTGAATTTGCTGGCGGACATGAACGTCCAGCCGACGACGATGCAACCGGGACTGGTTTCGGCTTCGGCCTCCACGGATACCATTGCGCCGAGCTCGGTCATCACCGGTCCCACGGATGGCGCCTCGATTTCCGCCGGCACACCGGTCACCGTGACCGGCACTGCGAGCGACACAGGCGGCGGCATCGTATGGGGGGTGGAGATCTCAATCGATGGGGGAACCACCTGGTTCCCCACCACCGGGCGCGCGAATTGGTCGTATACTTTCACTCCTTGGCTTATCGGATCGCTGACGATTCAGACACGGGCTGTGGATGACAGCGGAAATATCGAGACGCCGTCCGCTGGAATATCGGTCACGGTTGCCGGTTCTCCCGATCCGAGCAGCATCACGATCTGGCAGCCGGCGGACGCGCCCCAGATTGACGACGTCGGATCGGACGCTCCCGTGGAACTGGGCGTCAAGTTCAAGTCCGACATCACCGGCCAGATCACCGGCATCCGTTTCTACAAGAGCCTGGCGAACACCGGCACCCATGTCGGCGACCTCTGGTCGAACGACGGCACGCTCCTCGCCTCGGCCACGTTCAGCGGCGAGTCCGCCTCGGGATGGCAGGAAGTCGACTTCTCGAGTCCGGTGCCGATCCAGGCCAACACCGAGTACATCGCCTCGTACCGGGCAAACCAGGGGCATTACGCGCACGACACGACTTATTTCACGGTGCATGGCGTCGACAACGGGCCGCTGCACGCCTTGGCGAGCACGCTGGCCGATCCGAACGGCGTGTTTTCCTACGGGTCACCGAATTTCTTCCCCACCGGTTCCTACGCGGATTCGAACTATTGGGTCGACGTGGTGATGCAGACTTACGCCACGCCCGTCTCGATCGCGGTGGCGCCGTCCAACGCCACGATAATTGCGGGCGCCACGCAGCAATTCATGGCCACCGCAACCTATGCGGACACGAGCACAGCCGATATCACCGATGAAGTGACGTGGTCCTCCTCAAGCACGGCGGCGGCGACCATCGATGACACGGGTCTGGCGACCGGCGTTTTCGCCGGCAATACGACCATTTCGGCCAACCTGAACGGAATCATCGGTTCCCAGCCGTTGACCATTCTCGTGGCGCCGCTGGTGGTGACGACGTCGACGCTGCCGGTGTGCGAGCCGCAGACCGCCTATTCGACCTCGCTGGCGGCGACGGGTGGCTATCCCCCCTATTCCTGGGCAATCACGGCGGGATCGCTGCCGACCGGTCTTTCGCTCGATCCGGCAACGGGAGCCATCACGGGCATGGCCTCGGCGGTCGGCACTTCCAACTTCACGGTTCGCGTAACCGACAGCGGGACCCTGCAGGTTCCGGCGCAGAGCATCACCAAGGCGCTTGGCATCACGGTGGGACTGCCCGATCCCACCACGACCTGGAACAGTTCGGCCGCTCCGTCGCTCGCGGACACCGGGGCCGACAGTTCGGCGGAACTCGGCGTCAAATTCAAGGCGGACACTTCAGGATTCATCACCGGCATCCGTTTCTACAAGAGCGCGGCCAACACCGGCACGCATACCGGCTCGCTGTGGACAGCCGATGGAACGCTGCTGGCCACCGCCACGTTCTCAGGCGAGAGCGCTTCGGGCTGGCAGCAGGTGGATTTTGCCCAGCCGGTCGCCATCCAGGCCAACACGATGTACGTTGCTTCCTATCACGCGGTCGGCGGACATTTCAGCGCCGACGCGGGCTATTTTTCCACGGGGGTGGACAATGCGCCGCTGCACCTGCCGTCGAATTCGGCCGCGGGTGGACAGGGCGTTTTCGTCTATAGCCCGGCGGTGGCCTTCCCCGTCAACTCCATCAATGCGTCGAACTATTGGGTCGACGTCGTTTTCCAGGCCTTTCCGGCGCCGGTTTCTGTTGCCGTGACTCCGGCCAATCCCGGCGTGGTTGCCGGAACGGCGCAGCAATTCACGGCAACGGGCACCTACTTTGACGCGAGCACGCACGACGTGACGAACGTCGCCGCGTGGAGCTCCTCGGCCACCTCCACGGCGACGATCAGCGATTCGGGCCTGGCGACCACGCTCGCTCCGGGCTCGACGACCATCTCGGCGGTCTACACCGGTGTCACCGGCACGACGACGCTGTCGGTCACGCCCGCTCCGCTCGTGATTGCGACATCGTCGCTTTCCGGTGGCACCCAAGGCGTGCCTTATTCCGCCTCGGTTTCCGCGACCGGTGGCACGGCACCGCTGACCTGGTCGGTTTCCGTCGGACAGTTGCCCGACGGCCTTTCCTTGGATTCTTCGACGGGTGCGATATCGGGAACACCCACAACCGCGGGTACAGCAAACTTCACGATTGGGGTGACCGATTCCAGCGGCTCTCCCGAAAGCGACAGCAAAGCCTTCAGCATCGAGATAACCACCCCGTTGGTATCCATTGCCGTGACGCCGGCGACACCGACGATTCTCGTGGGAGCCACGCAGCAGTTTACGGCCATCGGCACCTATCAGGATAGTTCCACCCAGGACCTCACGAGTGTCGCGACCTGGTCGTCTTCGGACCCGGGGAAGGCAACCATCAATTCGACCGGCCTCGCCACCGGCGCGGCCGAAGGCTCGTCGACCATCACGGCCACCCTTGGCAGCGTTTCCGGCACTACGCTCGCCACCATTCAGCCGCAGCCACTGGTGATTTCGACCAACAGTCTGCCCGACGCCGTCGTGGCGGCTTCCTATTCCTCGGCGGTCGCCGTCACGGGGGGCACGGCGCCGCGCACCTGGTCCGTCACTTCGGGCACATTGCCGACCGGCGTTTCGCTCAACTCTGCCACGGGCGTCCTTTCCGGGACCCCAACCACGATTGGGACCTACAGTTTCACGGTGCAGGTCGTCGACTCGAGCGGTTCCCCGCAGACGGTTTCGAAGCCGCTGAGCATCACGGTGACCCCACCGCTACCGGTAAGCCTGTGGCCAAACACGGCGACTCCGCAGCTCGCCGACACCGGTGCCGATGCCTCGGCGGAACTGGGAGTGAAGTTCCAGTCGGACATCGCGGGTGTGATCACCAGCGTCCGTTTCTACAAGAGCGCGCCGAACACGGGCACGCACACCGGCCATTTGTGGGCCAGCGATGGCACCTTGCTCGCCTCCGCGACCTTCACGAATGAAACGGCCTCCGGCTGGCAGCAGGTGGATTTCGACACTCCGGTCACGATCGATGCCAACACCATCTATGTCGTATCCTATCACGCGGACGGCGGCCACTTCAGCGCCGACTCCAACTATTTCGCCACGGCAGTAAACACGCCACCGCTCCATGCTCCCGCCAATGGTGGCGCCGCGGGCGGGCAGGGGGTCTTCATCTACAGCCCGACCCCGGTATTCCCGACGAACACGATCAACGCCTCCAATTACTGGGTGGACGTCGTTTTCCAGCCCGGTCTCACCGCCACGATCAATTTGTCCGGATTGTCCGCGACCTATGACGGATCCGCCCACGCAGTGTCCGCCTCGACCGTTCCTTCAAACCTGACGGTCGATATCACCTATGACGGCTCGCCCACCGCCCCGACGAACGCGGGCAGCTACACCGTGATGGCGGCCGTCGATGATCTCACGTACTCGGGCGTCGTTACCAACACGCTCGTCATTGCCCAGGCGTCGCAGGCGGCTCCGGTGATTTCGTCGGGCTCGGAGATCACAATCGGGGATCCCTACACCGCGACCGTGAGCAACTCCGGCTCGGCCATCGGCGCGTTGAGCTGGTCGCTCGGCACGGGCTCCACGGCTGCCGGTGCGGCGATCGACGCCACGACCGGGGTGGTGACCTCGACCGGCGTGGGCACCGTCGTGATCAACGCCACGTTTGCCGGCGACGCCAACAACGCGCCGGCAACGAGCGGCGATTTCACGCTGACGGTGGATCCGATCGCGACGACGTTCGCGTTGGATCAGACTTCGTTCACCTACAACGGTTCAACGCAGGCTCCGAACATCGTTCCAACTCCGTCGAACGCGACCTTCACTCCGGGCGGCGACGTGTCCGGCGTGAACGCCGGCAGCTACACCGCGACCGCGACGGCCACGGGCAACTATTCCGGCTCCAACAGCGGTCTGACCTGGAATATCCTTCAGGCTAACCAGGCGGCGCTGGTGATTTCGTCTTCGAATACGGGGACCTACGGCACGCCCTATTCGTCCTTCGTGAGCGGAGGCACCACCGCCGGACTGGTCAGTTGGTCGATCGTCAACGCCTCGGCGCCAGGCGCGCAAATCGACGCGTCGGGTACCGTCACAACCTCCGGGACGGGCAATGTGGTGATCCAGGCGACGATGGCCGGCAATGCCAATTATTTCGATGTCTCTTCGGCCCCCTTCACGATCACTTTCGTCCCGGCAGCGCAGGCGCCCCTCATCATCAACTCGGGGAGCACCGGCACCTTCGGCTCTCCTTATACCGCCACGACTTCCGGCGGCAGCGGCACCGGTGCGATTACCTGGACACTGGGCACGGGTTCGACGGCTCCGGGGGCCACGATCACTTCGGGTGGCTCGGTCACATCGACGGGCGCCGGCACCGTGGTCATCAATGCCACGAAGGCGGCCGACGCCAACTATCTGGCGGCCACGTCGGGGGATTTCACGATCACCTTCGGCAAGGCGAGCCAGCCGGCACCGATCATTTCGTCGGCGGATACGATCACCTTTGGCGATGCGTACACCGCCACGGTCAGCAATGCCGGTTCCGCCTTTGGCGCCCTGAGCTGGTCGCTCGGCACCGGCTCGACCGCGACCGATGCCGCCATCGATGCCACGACGGGTGTGATCGTCTACTCGAGCACCGGCACCGTCGTCATCAAGGCCTCCTTCGCGGGTGACGCCGATCACAACGGCGCGACGTCGGCCGACTTCACCATCACGGTGGGCAATGCCAGCCAGCCGGCGCCCAACATCACGTCGGCCGCCTCCATCAATTTTGGCGACACATACACGGCCACGGTCGACAACTCGGGCTCCGCTTTCGGTGCGCTGAGCTGGTCGCTCGGCACCGGCTCGACCGCCGCGGGCGCCGCTATCGATGCCACGACCGGTGTGGTTACTTACACCGGTGTCGGCACCGTGGTCTTCAATGCGACGTTTGCCGGCGACGATGATCATGATCCGGCCACGAGCGGCGATTTCACCCTGACCATCGGCCAGGCTTCGCAGTCGGCTCCGACCATTTCATCGGCCAACTCGTTCACTTTGGGCAGCGGCTACACCGCCTCGGTGAGCAATTCCGGCTCTGCCTTCGGCTCGGTAAGCTGGTCGCTCGGCACCGGCTCCACGGCCACCGGCGCGGCGATCGACGGAACGACCGGCAGCGTCTCCGCGAGCAGTGTGGGCATCGTGGTGATCAATGCGACGTTTGCGGGTGATGCAAACCACACGTCCGCCTCGAGCGCCGACTTCACCGTCACTGTCAATCCGATCCCAACGACGTTTGCGCTCGATCAGACCACCTTTGCTTACACGGGTTCGCCTCAGGGACCGTCGGTAGTTCCGACGCCCTCAAACGCGACCTTCAGTTCGGGTGGCGTGCTGTCGGCTACCAACGCCGGCAATTACACGGCCAATGCAACGGCAAACGGAAATTACAGCGGATCGAATGCAAGCCTCTCGTGGAGCATCGCAACCGCGAATCAGGCGGCGTTGACGGTCTCGTCCTCGCCAAGTGGCACGTTCGGGTCCGCCTACACGGCCACCGCCAGCGGCGGCAGCGGTACAGGTGCATTGACTTGGGCTCTCGGCACCGGCTCGACGGCGCCCGGCGCGTCCGTGACCTCGGGTGGCTCGGTCACGTCGACCGGCGCCGGCACCGTCGTCGTCAATGTCACCAAGGCCGCGGACTCCAACTACAACGCGACGACTTCGGCTGACTTTACGGTGACGCTTGGAAAAGCGGCGCAAGCGACGCTTACGGTGTCTTCGTCATCGTCCGGTACCTTTGGCACCGCTTACACAGCGACGGCTTCCGGTGGCAGCGGCACTGGTGCGCTCACTTGGGCTCTCGGCACGGGTTCGACGGCACCTGGTGCGTCGGTCACTTCGGGTGGCTCAGTCACCTCGACCGGCACCGGCACCGTCGTGATCAACGTCACCAAGGCTGCGGATTCGAACTACAACGCGACGACCAGTGCCGATTTCACGATTACACTCGCGAAAGCGAATCAGGCGACCTTGACGGTCTCATCTTCGGCGACAGGCACATTCGGCACAGCCTACACGGCGACCGCAACGGGTGGTAGCGGCACGGGCGCGGTTACGTGGGCGTTGGGCACGGGCTCCACCGCGCCAGGCGCGTCGGTTACTTCGGGCGGCTCGGTCAGCTCCACGGGCGCGGGTACGGTTGTGATCCACGCGACGAAAGCAGCGGACTCCAACTACAATGCGACCACGAGCGCCGACTTCACGATCACGCTGGCGAAAGCGAATCAGGCAGCGCTCACCGTCACATCCGGCTCCACGGGCACATTCGGAACGGCCTATTCCGCCACCGCGAGCGGCGGCAGCGGCACGGGATCGATGTCGTGGGCCCTTGGCAGCGGTTCAACGGCTCCGGGCGCTTCGATCGTCGCCGGTACCGGCGCGGTCACCTCGACCGGAGCGGGCACGGTGGTCTTCCACGTAACCAAGGCGGCGGACTCCAACTACAATGCGGCCACATCCGCCGACTTCACGCTGACCCTGGGCAAGTCCGCACAGGCTTCGCTGACCATCACCTCGCCTTCGACCGGCACCTATGGTTCCGCCTACACGGCGACCGCTGCGGGCGGCAGTGGCACCGGCGCGTTGACCTGGGCTCTCGGCACCGGCTCGACGGCTTCGGGAGCTTCCGTCACCACGGGCGGTTCGGTTACATCGAGCGGAGCGGGCACGGTTGTCATCAATGTGACCAAGGCGGCGGACTCCAACTACAACGCCGCCACTTCGGCTGACTTCACGGTCACATTCGGCAAAGCCAGCCAGGCAGCTCCGATCATTTCCTCCTCCAACGGCATCGCCTTTGGCGCGTCCTACACAGCCACGGTTAGCAACGCCGGCTCGGCTTTCGGCGCGTTGACCTGGGCCCTCGGTACGGGTTCGACGGCCGGCGGCGCGGCCATCAATTCCACGACGGGGGTGGTGACCTACACGAGCACCGGAACGGTTGTCATCAAGGCCTCGTTCGCCGGCGACGCCAACCACAACGGTTCGACGAGTGCCGACTTCTCAATTACGGTGGGTTCGGCCGGTCAGTCGGACCCGATCATTTCCTCGCCGGCCTCGACGACCTTTGGCGCTTCATACACCGCGACCGTTGGCAATGCGGGTACTTCCTTTGGGGCGCTGAGCTGGGCTTTGGGAACCGGCTCGACCGCGCCGGGTGCGGCCATCGACGCGGTCACCGGAGACGTAACATACACGGGAGTGGGAACTATCGTCATCAACGCCACGTTTGCGGGCGACGCGAATCACCTTTCAGCCACCAGCGCCGACTTCACCATCACGGTTGGCTTGGCGAGCCAGGCAGCGCCGGCGATCTCGTCGGCATCTTCCTTCACCTTTGGCGATAGCTACACCGCGACGGTCAGCAACGCCGGCTCTGCCGTTGGCGCGTTGAGTTGGAATTTGGGCGGCGGTTCGACCGCATCGGGTGCGGCAATCGATTCCAACACCGGCGCCGTGACCGCGACCAGCGTCGGCACCGTGGTCATCAACGCGACTTTCGCTGGAGACCCCAACCACAATGCCGCCACCAGCGCGGACTTCACGATCACGGTGAATCCCATCGCGGCCAGCTTCGCGCTTTCGTCCGGAAGCTTCATCTATACGGGTGCGTCCCAGGGTCCATCCATCGTAGCGACTCCGTCGAATGCGACATTCACGAGCAGCGGCACGCTTTCGGCCACGAATGCCGGCACCTATTCAGCGGGCGCGACCGCGACGGGAAATTACTCTGGATCGATCAGCGGACTGAGCTGGACGATCGCGCAGGCGAGCCAGGCTGCGATTTCCATCACCTCTTCAGCCGGTGGTACCTTCGGAACCGCCTACACCGCGACCGCTACGGGCGGCAGCGGCACGGGTGCGCTCGCTTGGGCGCTCAGAGGCGGTTCGACCGCTCCGGGCGCGGCAATTAATGCGGCAACGGGCGCGATAACCTCGACCGGCGCGGGAACCGTCGTGATCAACGTTACCAAGGCCGCCGACGTGAACTACAATGCGACGACCTCGACAGACTTCACGGTCACCCTGAGCAAGGCGGCGCAGACGGCGCTTACGGTCACGTCTGCCTCGACGGGCACGTTTGGAACGGCGTATTCGGCCACCGCGACCGGTGGAAGCGGCACGGGCGCGCTCACTTGGGCTCTCGGCGCCGGCTCGACCGCGCCTGGTGCTTCGATAACCTCGGGTGGCTCAGTTACCTCAACGGGCGCCGGCACAGTGGTGGTCAACGTCACGAAGGCCGCGGACTCCAACTACAACGCGACGACGAGTGCCAACTTCACGATCACTCTCGGCAAGGCTACGGCCACGGTCACACTCGGCAGCCTTGCGGCGACGTATGACGGATCCGCCCACGCCGCCACCGCGACGACCACGCCGAGCGGACTCACGGTCACTTTCACGTACGACGGCAGCGCCACCGTTCCGATCAACGCCGGCAGCTACGCCGTGGTGGGAACGATCAGCGATGCCAACCACACGGGCTCGGCGTCGGGCACGCTCGTGATCGCGCAGGCCACGCCGACGATCACCTGGGCGAATCCGGCCTCGATACCGGCAGGTACTGCGCTCAGCCCCACGCAGCTGAACGCCACGGCCAATGTCGCCGGCGCTTTTGTCTACAATCCGCTCGCCGGCACAATCCCGGCTGTGGGCACGCAGACGCTCAACGTCACGTTCACCCCGACCGGTACCACGAACTACACGACGGCCACCGCGCACGTTTCGCTCACGGTGCTTCCGGCGTCCGGCTCGACCAAGCTCTACAACGATTTCAATGGCGACGGAAAGGCCGACCTCCTCTGGCAGAACACCGCGACGGGCGACCGCAGCATCTGGCTGATGAACGGAACCGACATTGGCTCGTTCGTCTATCTGGCCGGCATCGCGACGGAATGGAACATCGTCGGCACCGGTGACTTCAACGGCGACGGCAAGCCTGACCTCGTGTGGGAAGACACGCTCACGGGCGACCGCACCTGCTGGTTCATGAACGGTCCCGCGCTCGACAGCTTCGGCTATTTTGCCTTGGTCGATCCGGCCTGGCACATCGCAGCGATCGGTGACTTCGACGGCGACGGCAAGTCCGACCTGGTGTGGGAAAATAACCAGACGGGCGATCGCGCCGTGTGGTTCATGGACGGCACCAACATCAAGAGCTTCGGCTACATCGCGGGCATCGATCCGGTTTGGCACATTGTCGGGGCGGCAGACTTTGATGGTGATGGTCAGACCGACCTGGTGTGGGAAAACCGCGTCAGCGGCGATCGCACGATCTGGTACATGAACGGATCCACGCTGAGCAGCTTCGGCTATATCGCCAACATCCCCGGCGATTGGCACATCGCCATGGTGGGTGACATGGATGGCGACGGACATCCCGACCTGGTCTGGGAAAATCAGACCACGGGCGACCGCGCGATCTGGCTCATGAACAACAGCACGTTGCTCTCGGCGCCGTATCTGGCGTTCATCGATCCGGTCTGGCGGATTGCGCCGTGAGCGGGAGTAGCGAGCATCGAGTAGCGCGTAGCGAGTAGGCCGAACCAAAAAGGAGAGGAAGGAGCCCGCTCACAGGCGTTTTGGTGGAACCGGACCTCCCCGTTCGGCAGGCTCAGGGCCTCGAGCAAAGTCGAGAGGCGGGCCGGTTCGTCCGAAAGCGCGTCTGGAACCCGCGCTCCACCCAGGCCGAAATCGCCGGCAAGCAGGCTCCACCATTTCCGATCTCGAACAGCTGCGATACAATTTGGATTTTCGTCAAATCTTGGATTGTTGAGAGACAAATATCGTAAAGCGCTGCATAGAAATGGCTTCCAATTTTTGCCTGCTCTACGAATTCGAAAATCCAGAATCGAAATTCGAAAATTCCTTGACTAGACTAAACAGTCAACTATTCATCCGGGCATGGGCAGAACCTCCGACGCAAATATCCGGCTGATGAACGCCGCGCTCGAGCTCATCTGGGAAGAGAGCTACGGCGCGGTGACCATCGACGATATCTGCAATCGCGCTGAGGTGAAGAAGGGGAGTTTCTATTATTTCTACAAGTCCAAGGCCGATCTCGCCGTCGCGGCACTCGATCGGATGTGGAACGAGGAATGGAAGCCGACGCTCGATGGGATCTTTTCCTCGTCGGTTGATCCCCTCGCTCGCTTCTCCGCCTATTTCGACTGGGTCTATCGCGCGCAAGCCGGACTGAAGAAGAAACACGGCAAGGTTCTGGGTTGCCCGCTCTGCAGCGTTGGCTCGGAAGTGAGCACGCAGGAACAGAACGTGAGCGCCAAGGTGCGCGAGGTGTTTTCCCGCAAGCTGAAGTACTACGAGTCCACGATTCGCGATGCCATTGCCGCCGGACAGATCGCACCGTGCGATGCGGCGAAGAAGGCGACTGCGATCGCTGGACTGATCGAAGGTGTCGTAGCCCAGGCTCGAATCATGGATGACCCTGAGGTCATCCAGTCCTTGGGCGCTCAGGGTCTGACTCTCCTCGGCGCCAAATCGGCCGCCGTCGCCTCGGCCTAGTTCGCGTTCCGCATACATGTTCGAATCCATTTTTTCGCTCCTAAAACTAGCTAAACAGTCAACTATTAAAATGAAAACCGCACCCCGTTTTCGCTCCTCGTTTCGCCGCTCGCTCGGCTTCACCCACGGATCCGCCGCTGCCTTTCGCGCCGCTCTTCGGCGCGTGGTCCCGTCAGTTCCGCGCGCCACGGACGGCGATCTCGGCGCGCTCTGGGATCCGAATCTTCTCGATCGCCTGCACATGCCGCTGACGCGCCATCCGTACTGAAACGCGATCATTTCACCCACCCGAATTTTCTCATCCAACCTACCATGAATCACAGCACTACCAGAAAACTGACCAACAAGGTCGCCCTCGTCACCGGTGCCTCCAAAGGCATCGGCGCTTCCATCGCCAAGCACCTCGCCGCTGCGGGCGCGTCCGTCGTCGTCAACTACGCTTCGAGCAAACCCGGCGCCGACAAAGTTGTCGCCGAGATCACCGCGGCTGGCGGTAACGCAGTCGCAATCCAGGGCGACGTGGCCAAGCCGGCTGACATCACGCGCCTGATCGCCGAGGCCAAGGCGCGCTTCGGGCGCATCGACATTCTCGTGAACAACGCGGGCGTCTACGAGTTCTCGCCGCTCGAGGCGATCACGCCCGAGCATTTCTACCGTCAGTTCAACGTGAATGTCCTGGGCCTGCTGCTCACCACGCAGGAAGCCGTCAAGGTCTTCCCGGAAACCGGTGGCAGCGTCATCAACATCGGTTCCGTGGTCAGCAGCATCACTCCTCCCGCCAGCGCCGTCTACACCGGCACCAAGGGCGCGGTCGACGCCATCACGGGCGTGCTCGCGAAGGAACTCGGACCGCGCCGGATTCGCGTGAACGCGCTCAATCCCGGCATCGTCGAGACCGAGGGCACGCACACCGCCGGATTTATTGGTTCCGATTTCGAGAAGGATGCCACGAAGCAGACGCCGCTGGGACGCACCGGTCAGCCCGAGGACATTGCGAAGGTCGCCGTCTTCCTGGCCTCCGACGAGTCCGGCTGGCTCACGGGCGAGGAAATCCGTGCCGGGGGCGGAATGCACTGATCAACCGCCGGGCGATCGCGGCATCTTTCAACGGAAACCGCGATGCGCCTGATGATCCGTTCAAACGAAAAATTACGCATGACCCAAATGCGAGGCCTGCCATGAATCTAATAACCGTAGTCATCGTTCTTGCCGCCTTGGTGGCACTGGTCGTCACCGACAACGAATAGCGCCTCGATCCAGCTCGACAAAGATGCACCCGGGTCCGAAGGGCCCGGAAAAGTTGTAGCCGGGTGCGCAGCGCCCGGATGAATGGTCGCATTGGCGCGTGCCGGCGGATGTCGGCGAATGGTCGCGACGTGCGTTATGGGACCGGGCCCTTCGGACCCGGCTACATTTCGGACCGGCCATATTCCGGCCCCGGAAGCGCTTGACCCGTCGGGTGGCTCTTTCCAAATGGATTCGTGAGTTCCGTTGTGTCTCCCCGCACGACGCCCGCGCTGCAAGATGTCGCCAAACGGGCGGGGGTTTCCATTTCCACCGCGTCGCGCTGCCTGAGCGGAGCGACAACGGTGGCGGAAGCCACGCGCTCGCGCGTCATCGCGGCGGCCGAGGAAGTGGGGTATCAGTACAACACCCTGGTCGGTCAGGTGATGAGCGCCACGCGCCGCGGCGTCGCCCTGAATCATCTCGGCACCGTTGCCTTCGTCACACCCGTGGCCGACGCACAGGAGTGGCGCGCCACGCCCACGCTGTTCAGCAACTGGCAGGCGGCGCGCGAGCGGGCCGAATCCTTCGGCTTCAAGATCACCGAGTTCACGCTCAGCTCAACCGGCATGACCGGCCGGCGCATGGGTGAAATCCTGCGCGCCCGCGGAATTTCCGGCGTGCTGCTCGCTGCGTTTCCCATGGAGCCACACGAAGTGTCGTTGCCGTGGGACGATTTCGCCTTTGTCCAGGTCGGCCATCGCATCGTTTCGCCGCGACTCGACTGCGTCGTGAGCGACCACACCGAGGCCGTGGTGATGGCGACGCGCGCCATCACCGCGCGCGGCTACTCGCGTGTCGGCCTGGCGATCGAGAAATATCAGGACGAGATCACTGGCGGACGCTGGATGCTGGGCTACGCGGGTCTGCGGGCCGCGTTTCCGGGGCTCGCCGACATTCCGCCGCTGCTGCCGGCGCGCATGACCGCTGATCGATTCAACCGCTGGGTCGGGGAGCACGAGGTCGACTGCGTGCTCACGCTTTCCACTTTCCGCAACGAACCGAATCGCATGGAAAACTGGCTGGCGGCAACGGGACGTTCGATGCCGGCCGATGTCGGGTTGGTGTCGCTCGACGTTACGTCCGTGCATCAGGACTGGAGTGGGGTGGAGCAGCACTCCAATGAAATCGGTCGCGCGGCGGTGGACATGCTTTTCTCCAAGCTGCACGCCGGTGAGCGTGGCATTCCGCGCCTGCCGCGCACCGTGCAGGTGCACGGCGACTGGCACGAAGGTCGGACGCTGCGCCGCGGCTGATTTTCGGGTTCGCTTTCATGTCGCCGGGTCCGCGGGGCCCGGATTCGGGAATTTTTTTGCGTTCGTTTCAGGAAACTTGTGGCCGCAAGAAGGCGCAAAAGGAGTACATATTTACAGGAGGCAACGGAGGAAACGGAGAATGGTTTTCACAGGAGACCGCGAACGTCGCAGAGAATTTCTCCCGTTCCTCTCTGCCTTCATATCACCATAGATTTCTCCGACTCCTCGGTGTCTCTGTAGTTCAATTCTGATTGATCACGTATGAAATGGATCTCTCAGTTTGCTCCGTTGCCTCCTGTAGATCAAAATTCGTCCGTATCTCAGTGGTTCAATTCTGAACTCTGAACTCGTCACTCGTCGCCTGGCACTTGCCACTTTCGCTTACCGCTTGACTCGTCCGAACGAGGTTCGTCCTTTGGGCGCCTTGCGAATGTTCGACGCCGCCAATCGTGCCCGAGCCAATTTGCCGGCCGCCGGCCGGATTGCCGCTCACTTCACGGTGCTGGCCGGTATGCTTTTGTTGCCGATGCCGGGCCGGGCAGCTGACGCGGCGGGCAGCATCGTTGTGCAGCCATTGGCCCCGCTTTCCGGTCCCAGGGGCAAAACGATGTTTGCCACGCTGTCTCCCGCCGACACCGGCATCGTCACCGAAAACAACTACGCCGATCCTCGGGAAACCAGCGCGGGGTACAAGGATCCCCGCATGGGGAACGGGCACTTTGATGAATTCGCGGTCGGCGCCATCGGCACCGGGGTCGCGATCGGCGACTACGATGGCGACGGACGTCCGGACATATTTGTGGTCAGCAAGACCGAGAGTTGCCGGCTGTTTCGCAATCTGGGCAACTGGAAATTCGAAGACGTCACGGCGAAGGCCGGAGTGGAAGACAAGGGCGAGGCGGCGGCCATCTGGAAGCAGGGCGTGACATTCGTCGATGTGAACAATGATGGCCGCCTCGACATCTACGTCTGCCGCTACAACGCACCCAACCTGCTCTACATCAATCAGGGCGATGGCGCCGGGTCCAACGGGGCCGGCGTCACCTTCAAGGAGATGGCGCACGCTTACGGGCTCGATCTGACTGACGCGTCGGTGATGGCGGCATTCTGCGACTACGATCGCGACGGATGGCTCGATGTCTTCGTCCAAACCAATCTGCTGAACATCAACGAGCACCCGCAGGGTCAGCGAAACCATCTGTTTCACAACAATCGCAACGGCACGTTCACCGAGGTGACCGATCGCGCCGGAATCACCGGTGAAGCCCAGGGCCACTCGGCCATCTGGTGGGATTTCGATGGCGACGGCTGGCCGGACCTGTATGTGGCCAATGACTTCGCCGCGCCTGACAAGCTGTATCACAACAACCGCGACGGCACTTTCACCAACGTCATCGATCACGTGGTGCCCCACATGCCCTATTCATCCATGGGCTCGGATCTGGGTGACGTGAACAACGACGGCCGCATCGACCTGCTGGCCACGGAAATGGCGACGACCACCCATCAGAAAGACCAGCGCACCATGGCTGAGACCCGCAATCAGGCGCTGGATCCGCCGGACAACTCAACGGCGGCGCCGCAGTACTACCACAATGCACTCTACCTGAATACCGGCACGGGCCGCTGCCTCGAGGCGGCTTTTCTCGTTGGCCTGGACGCCACCGACTGGACCTGGTCCGTGCGCCTTGAAGACCTCGACAACGACGGGCGGCTCGACGTGCACGTGACCAACGGCATGCACCGGGAATTGCACAACGTCGACCTGATTTCCCGCATCGGATCCGCCCAATCGCTGGCGGAAAAGCAACGGCTGCAACGCAACGCCCCGGTACTCGTCGAACACAACCTCGCCTTCCGCAATCTCGGTGACTTGAAATTCGAAAACGTCAGTGCTGCGTGGGGACTCGATGAAAATGGCGTGAGCTTCGGTGCGGCCTTCGGCGACCTCGACGGTGATGGCGATCTCGATCTCGTCTATACCAACTACAAGAAAGGGGTGACCGTGCTGCGCAACGATTCCGACACCGGTCATCGGGTGATCTTCGCGCTGCGCGGAACGCAATCGAATCGCTTCGGTGTCGGAGCCGTGATCCGCCTTGAAACCGAGGCCGGCGTTCAGGTCCGCCCGCTGGTCCTGGCCCGCGGCGTCCTTTCGAGTTCCGAACCCGTACTGCATTTCGGCCTGGGCGAATCCACGCTCATCAAACGGGTCACGATCGCGTGGCCCAGCGGCCGGATTCAGACGTTGGCCAATCTCCCCGTTGACCGCAAATTCACCGTGACCGAACCGGCCAACGCAGTCGAGGCGGAGCCCGGCCTCTCCATTCGACAGGCTCAGGACCCCGAGCTTGTCGCGGGGCGGACGGGCTTTGGGCAAGCGTCGACGTTCCCCAACCTGCCCGGAGGTCAGGTTCCACCCGGCGAACGAGGACAGTTTTCCGAGGTGAGCCAGTCGATGAATCTCTCCGTGGTCGCCCGTGAAGACGCGGTGGATGAGCTGGCCTCGAATCCGCTTCTTCCGCTCCGCCAGAATCGACGCGGGCCTGGCATCGCGGTCGGCGATTTGAATGGCGACGGGAAGGACGATCTGGCTTTCGGCGGTACGACCCGGGATGCGATGCAGGTGCGTCTGGCGGGTCCGGACCATCAATTTGTCGGCGGTCCCGCGCAGGCCCTCGCCGGCGACATGTCAGTCAATGACGGACCGTTGTTGATTTTCGATGCGGATGGCGACGGCACGAATGATCTTTTGTGCACCGCTTCCGGCGTCGCCCAACCCGCGGGTTCGCCGGGCTATCAACCGCGGCTGTTTCTCAACGACGGGCATGGCAGCCTGCGCGCGGCTCCGGCCGACGCCTTGCCATCGCTTCCCTTCAGCGTCGGTGCGGTGGCCGCGGCGGACTTCAATCGCGACGGACGGCTTGATCTTTTCCTGGGGGCGAAAGTCGTGCCCGGACTTTATCCGTTCGCGCCGAGCAGCGCCCTGCTCGTGAATCGCGGCGGCCGGTTTGAAGACGTGACCGACACGCTCGCACCCGGTCTGCGCGACGTCGGCATGGTCACGTCGGCCTCGTGGAGCGACGTGGATGGCGATGGCTGGCCCGACCTGCTGGTGGCCGTCGAATGGGGTCAGGTGAAATATTTCCACAACCGTCAGGGCCTCGGTTTCGAGGACTGGACGGAAAAGGCCGGCTTTGCTTCCGCGGGTACGGGGTGGTGGACCTCGATCGCCGCAGCGGATTTCAACGAGGATGGCCGGATGGATTACGTCGTAGGCAATCTCGGCCTGAACACCCAATATCGGGCCGACACCACTCATCCGGCACTGCTGTTCGCCGGCGACTTCAAGGGCGACGGAAGCCAGCAATTGATCGAAGCCGTTTATGAAGGCGACCGGCTCTATCCGTTGCGGTCCCGGGCGCGTCTCGGCGCCGCCATCCCCTCGGTGTTGAAACGCTTTCCCCGCAATGACGCCTACGCGCAAGCCACCCTGGGCGAGATTTTCGGCGAACAAAAACTCGCGGGCGCCCAACGCTACGCCGCCACGGAATTCCGGAGCGGTGTATTCCTGAGTCAGCCGGACGGGACCTACCGATTCGAAGCGCTTCCGCGTCTCGCCCAGATCGCGCCCTGGCAGGGAATCGTCGCGGGCGATTTTGACGGCGACGGCCACGCCGATATTTATGCGGTGCAAAATTCCTACGCACCGACCCCAGTGGTCGGCCGTTTCGACGGCGGGCTGAGTCAGTTACTGCGCGGGGATGGCCACGGGCATTTCACCTGCATTCCTCCCGGCGAAAGCAATCTGATCGTGCCGGGCGATGCCAAGGCGCTGGCCGTGGTGGATCTCAACCAGGATGGCTGGCCGGATTTTGTCGTGACGCGAAACAATTCGTCCAGCCTCGCCTTCCTCAACCAAGGAGTGAAGGAACGACATTCTCTATGCATCCAGTTGCGCGGGCCCGCGGGTAATCCCACTGCCATTGGGGCGCGCGTCACCCTCGAACTCGCCGACGGCACCACGCGGACCGGGGAAGTTTATGCCGGCTCCGGATATTTCAGTCAGTCCACCGCCGCCTGTTTCTTCGGCTACCTGCCGACCAACCCGCCTCGTCAAATTCACGTGCGCTGGCCCTCCGGTGCGACTAGCAACCATCCGGTCCCGCCGGAGTTGTCGACGGTGGTCGTTGCTGCACCGACTCAATAGCGTGCGGCCGGACGAAGATTTGCCGTTCGGCTTCCGGAGCTAAGTTCAGAGCATATTAAGTAATGTTGTTGCCGGTAGAGGCTGCCGTGGTGGTAGGGCGGGACCGCTGGGCCCGCCGAGAATTTGCGGCGCGCCCAGTTTTCCGAATCACCCGAGTCCTCGATCGGCAAACGGTCGCGCCCTACCTTGACCGCATCGCCCGACGCGAACGCCCTACCTCAATCGTTCGCGCAATTCGGCCGGCACCAGCGTGAGCGCGAAGTCGTGCAGTTTTGGATCAATGCGAATGTCGAAGGCCCGGCTCAACACCAACAGCCGATAAAGTGAACCGGGGGAGAGTCCGCGCAGTTTTTCCTCGTCTGCGGTCGCCAGGCAAACGGCCACTTGCTCGCGGGCCAGCTTTTCCTGTTTCGCCCGGGCAAGGAGCACGGCAAGTCCGACGCGCAGATCCCACGGCAGGATTGTCGGGTACCTGGTCGCCAGTCTCGCTTGCAAGACCTTGAGGGACTTGGCGAATTCCGCTTCGTCCCCGCGCGCGAATTCGACTTCGGCCCGTGCGACCGACGCCCCGAAATCGGCCGGGAAACGCCGCAGGCCTTGCGCGGCCGCCGCGGCCTGTTCCAGGTCGCGCATCTCAACCAAGTACTCCGCTATCCGGGCCACGGCGGTTGCGGGTTCCTGCTCATCGACCACTTCGAAAACCTGCACCGACTGACCTTCGAAACCGGTGATCTTTGGCATCGAATAGGCCAGGGGCCGCAACCAGGGCGGCAGCGTTGCAGGCTGGAGCTTGTCCCGCAACGTGCCCGCGCTTTGCCCGGTGGCCGCCCGCGTGTAATCGTCGAACCCGGAATCCCAGGAGAGCAAAACGAGATGCGTGATATTGCGCCGATCGATCAACGCCTTGGCCTCCTGCGGATTTTGGTTTCCGAGGATGAGCATGGCGGCCGCCACACCGGTTTTGTTTTCGCGAGAGAGCGAGCCCAGGCCACGCAGGCCGCCGTAGTAGCAGAGCGCCGTGGTCTCGTTGGGCGGAGCCAGCAAGATAACCCCGCCCGGGGTGCCGTGAAGCGCGAGCCATTCCCCAAGATCCCGCTCGATCAAACCCAACACTTCCGACCGCGTGAGGTCATTTTCCGTTTCGGCTTTGTGCCGCGGTGCCACCAGCAAGATGCCGGGAAGCAGAAGGAGCAGGCCGGCGCCCGCCCAGGCGAGACGGCGATAGGCCGTGTCGCTGGCAGCCGACAATCCCGCTGTCGCCGCCACGCCCATCACCAGCAGGAGCCCGTCGAGCGCGTTCCACCAGAAGAGCTGCTGGCAGGCGAATCCGAAGGCCACGAGCACCGGTCCGAGCGTTATCGCCACGGAAATACGGCACTCCGCGCCGGCCGATTGCCGAGCGAGAATCCACCCGGCCGCAGCGACCAGGACGAGAGGCAGGAACGTCGCGAGCACCGCCAGCGACAAACCATCGCGCAAAATCCACGTCGCGAGGTTTTGAGCGACGGCGCCATCCGGCAGTTTCGTCAGCCGGAGCGACGGGCCGTCCGGCAACAGAAACTCCGCGCCATGAATTTTCCAGCTGACCATCGGCACCGCGACGATCGCGGCCAGAGCGAACGCGAGAACGGCCAGGTTGCGAACGGTCTTGGACGGCCTTTTGCCCTGAATCCATTGCGTCGCCTGCGCCAGAATCTCGCCGCCACCGAGCCAGGCCAGGCCGTAAAGCGGATGGATGTATGAGAGTTGCCAGTCGCCGAGGTGGGCGGGGGCAAATTCGATCAGATACGCGCCCAAGGTCGTGACCGCGCCCGCGCTCGCCCAAGTGCGCCAGGGTAGTACGGCCGTCGCCGCCATTTCCCGCGTTGGTGGGCGGCGCGCGACCCACGCGGCGAGCAGCGCGCCCACGCCCACGCCGAGCAGGACGGGAATCTGAATCGACAGGCTGACCCACAGCCCAAGACCTCCTGTTACGCCCGCGAGGATGAACCAGCGGCGCGTCGACTTGCCGTTGTCATTCGGCGTGGCGGTTGCCTTGGTGCCGATCGCGAGCAGGAGCACGCCCCCCAACGCAAGAATCTGGGCGAGACCGCGGTCGTCGGGCGCGGCCGGAAGAAATTCCGCGGCGAAGGGAAAGACGGTGACAAGACCGACGGAAATCAATGCCGCCGGAAATACGCCGAATCGCCACGCGACCAGAAGGGTGGTTCCGAGCAGGAACAGAAATTGCAGGAGCGGATCCGCCAAGAGTGCGGCCCGTTCCACGGACTGCGCGGGCGACCGGCCGGAAAAAACATGGTCACCCCACGCGACCGCGCCGAGCCACCAGCGGTAGGGCGAAGGAGAATACACCTCCCGGCCGAAAGGCGCATTTTCGTAGTCGATGTGCCGCACCCGCCACTCCCCGCGGTTCAACATGCGTTCGGTCTGCGCGAGCCAATGATAACTTTCCGTGAGCTGCTCGGGGACGATCAATTCGTTGCCGGGAGCGATTTCCGGCGCCGGCGCGCCGGATTCCGATTTCATTGTCGCCGGCCTCTCGCTTCCGCCGCCGAGCGCGTTGACTTCTTCGACGTGGTGGATCCGGGCCAGGTTCGCCCAGAGGAGAAACGCGAGCGCGGCGACCGGGAAGGCGAGCCAGGCGAGGGAAGAGAGACGAGGAAGCTTGACCACGGATAAAACGGATCAGACGGATTGGATCAAAATGGGTCCGTGTCGAGACGAACGATGCGCAACGTTTCCAGCGCAGGACTCCGGGATCGCGCTTGACTCGCCCGGGCGGCACCCGTGCCGTGGAAAATGCGAGCGTTGCAACTGATGGTCGGCACGGAGGTGGAGCGTGTTGTCCTCAACACGCTTTGTTCGATCGCCGCATGGCAGCGCACCTATGCAAAGACCTAGTGCATTGGGGCTGATTCCCCGCAGTTGCCGCCCAAGCGCATTGAGGTCAATGCGCTCCACCGCGGCTCGCGCCGCTCTCTTTTTCGGGTGCGCAATGACCGCAACGTGCGTGCACGCGGCCGACGCGGTAGTAGCCCGGCCGCTCGCGTCGCCGGTCGGCCCACGCGGAAAGACCCTGTTCGTCGAGCTGCCGCCGGAGGTGACCGGCGTCCGGACCGAGAATCGCTACGACGATCCGCGGATGTTCGGTGATCTCTTTCAGGAATTCGAGGCTGGTTCGGTCGGGACGGGAGTCGCCATCGGCGATTACGACGGCGACGGCCGGCCGGATATCTTTGTCGTCAGCAAGACGGAGAGCTGCCGGCTTTTTCGCAATCTCGGCAACTACAAGTTCGAGGACGTGACCGACCAGGCCGGAGTCGGCGACAAGGGCGAGGCCGCCAAGGTTTGGAAATCGGGCGTGACGTTTGTCGACGTGAACAACGACGGTCTGCTCGACATTTATGTCTGCCGATTCAACGCGCCGAATCTGCTCTACATCAATCAGGGGAGTGGCGCCGGGTCCAACGGGGCCGGCGTGACGTTCAAGGAGATGGCTCACGCCTACGGGCTCGATGTGACGGACGCCTCGGTCATGGCCGCTTTCTGCGACTACGATCGCGACGGCTGGCTCGATGTTTATATCACGACCAACCTGTTGAGCAATGCGGCCGGTTCCCAGGGGCGGCGCGGTTACCTGTTTCACAATAACCGCAACGGGACGTTCACGAACGTCACCGACCACGCCGGAATCTCGGGCGAGGCGCGCAGCCATTCCGCCACGTGGTGGGACTACGACAACGATGGCTGGCCGGACCTCTATGTGGCCAATGACTACGGTGCCCCGGACAAGTTGTACAACAACAACCGGGATGGCACGTTTACGGACACCTCCGGGCAGGTCCTGCCGCACACGGCCTTCTCCGCGATGGGCACGGATTTCGGCGACGTGAATAACGACGGGCAAACCGATTTCCTCGTTGCCGACATGGCCGGGACCACCCACGAGAAGGACCAGCACATGATGGCGGACGCCCGCAGTCGCACGGAGGAGCGGCCGGACGACGCCACCGGGACTCCGAAGTATCGGCGCAACGCGCTGCTGTTGGGCACGGGCACCGGTTACTGCCTGGAGGCCGCTTTCCTGACGGGCCTCGCCGCCACGGACTGGACCTGGTCCGCGCGGTTCGAGGATTTGGACAACGACGGCCACCTTGATCTTTTCGTGACCAATGGATTCCTGCGCGATTCAGGCGTCGACGTGGTGAAACGGCAGATGAGCGCCGAATCGGAAGCCGAGCGCATTCACCTCATGCTGGCCACGCCGATGTGGCCGGAATCCCACCTCGCGATGAGAAATCTTGGGGACCTGCAGTTTGAAAATGTCAGCGCGGCCTGGGGACTCGACCAGAAAGGCGTCAGTTTCGGCGCGGCCTTCGGTGATCTGAACGGCGACGGCAACCTCGATCTGGTCTACAGCAACTATCACAAGGGCGTCACCCTTTTGCGGAACGACAGCGACACGGGGCATCGCATCATGATCGATCTGCGCGGAACCGTTTCCAACCGGTTTGGCGTGGGAGCGACGGTGAGAATCGAGAGCGCGCTCGGCGTACAAGTGCGCACCCTCGGACTGGCCCGCGGCTACCAATCCAGCAGCGAGCCGGCGATCCACTTTGGACTGGGTGCGGATAGCATGATTAAGCGACTGGTCGTGACCTGGCCGAGCGGTCACGTGCAGACGTTCACCAACGTCGCCGCGGACCAACGTCTGACCATCACCGAGCCGACAGGGAAGGCCGAGCCCGACCTCTCCATTCGACAGCCTCAGGGCCCCGAGCTTGTCGCGGGGCGGACGGGCTTGAATCTGCCCGGAGGTCAGATTCCACCTCAATTCGCCGAGGTGAGCCGGGACTTGGGTCTGAATATTCGCTCGCGCGAGGCCTCGATCGACGAGGCGTCCGTGCAACGGCTGGTTCCTTTTCGCTTCAACCGCCGCGGCCCGAGCCTTGCGGTGGGACGGTTCGCCGGCACGGATCGCGAGGAGATCGTAGTCGGAGGCACGACTTTGGATTCAACGCGCATTGTTCGCGATGCCGGGGCAGGGAAGTTTTCCGTTTCCAACGCGACCAGCGCCGCACCGAACACGGCCGACGATGGCCCGGCGCTCCTGTTCGACGCCGACGGCGATGGCAACGAGGACCTGCTGGTGACCCGAGGGGGCAACAGTTTGGCGGCCGGACTGCCCGACTATCAGCCGGTGCTTTACCTCGGCGACGGTCAGGGCGGATTCCACGCCGCGCCCGACGATGCGCTGCCACCGCTGCCGATCAATGTCGGCGCCGTGGCCGCCGCGGATCTCGACCGCGACGGCCGGCTCGACCTTTTCATCGGTGGGCGATTCCTGCCCGGACAGTATCCGCTGGCTCCGCAGAGCGCGTTGCTGGCGAATCGCGGGGGAAAATTTGAGGACGTCACCGACACAGTGGCGCCGGATTTGAGGGAAGTCGGCATGGTGACGTCGGCGCTATGGAGCGACGTGGATGGCGACGGCTGGCCGGATCTGCTGGTGGCGCTCGAGTGGGGCAACGTGAAATATTTTCACAACGATCAGGGACGGAGATTTGAGGACTGGACGGAGCGCGCGGGTTTCGCCGCGGCGGGCATGGGGTGGTGGACCTCACTGGCGTCGGCGGACTTCAACGGTGACGGCCGACCCGACTTTGTGGCCGGCAATGTGGGCCTGAACACGCAGTATCATGCCGACGCCGCTCATCCGGCGTTGATCTTCTCCGGTGACTTCAAGGGCAACGGTTCCGCCCAGCTCATCGAAGCGTACTATGAGGGGGACCGCCTTTATCCCTGGCGTGCGCTGCGTGACTTGGGAGCGGTGTTCCCGTCGCTTCTCAAACGCTATCCGCTGAACGAAAATTATGCGCGGGCAACACTTCCGGAGATATTCGGGGAGAAGAAACTCGCGCAGGTGCAACGCTTCGCGGCCACGCAATTCCGCAGCGGAGTCTTCCTCAGCCAGCCCGACGGAACCTATCGTTTTGAGGCGCTGCCGCGGATCGCGCAGATTGCGCCGATGCAGGGGGTCGTGGCCGGCGATTTCGACGGCGATGGCCGGGCCGACATCTATGCGGTCCAGAATTCCTATTCACCCATTGCTGCTGTCGGGCGATTTGACGGCGGACTCAGCCAGATGCTGCGCGGCGACGGTCACGGTCATTTCACGCCGGTACCGGTTGGCGAAAGCGGACTGATCGTGCCCGGTGACGCCAAGGCGCTGGTGGTGCTCGATCTCGACCACGACGGCTGGCCGGATTTTCTGGTCTCGCGCAACAACGATGAGGTGCTGGCCTTTCGCAACAAAGGCGTCGCCGGCCGCAAATCCGTGCGCATCGAACTGCACGGCCCGGCCGGTAATCCGACGGCGATCGGGGCGCGAGTCGTCGTCGAGATGTCGGATGGCTCGACGCAAAGCAGCGAGATTCACGCCGGCTCCGGCTATTACAGCCAATCTGCCGCGGACTGTTTCTTTGGCTATGCGGAAAGCAATCCGCCGCGCGAGGTCCGCGTCGTTTGGCCCTCGGGCGTAACGTCGCGTCATCCCTTCGCGGCGGGTGCGTCGAGCCTGACAATTTCTGCGCCGGGAGCGGAGCGCTAGCGAAGTTTCGAAAGACCTGTCGCCGCAAAAAGGCGCAGCGAGGCGGAGCCGCAACCCAAGGAGCGGAGCTGCGAGGTGAGCGTCCAACGGGCGGATGAGGACATCCGCCCCTACCGAAATATACGAGGTTTCCGGCAAAGGATGCCCACCGGGTAGGGGACGGCGTCTCGCCGGCCTCGATTCCCGACGCGACGACAGCTCAAATTCCTCGCAGAAATGCTCGATCCGCCAATACAGCAGCGCAAGACGCGCAGAAAGAATTATCATTTACAGGAGGAAACGGAGAATGGTTTTCACAGGAGACCGCAAAGATCGCAGAGAATCTGTCCCGGATCTCCCTCTGAAATCTCAAACTCCAACAGCCAATTGCCAAACCGGAGGCACGCGCTGCTGTTTCTTCCTGTGAGAAGCGATCTCTCCGAGTCCTCAGTGTCTCTGTGGTTCAATTCGGATTGGGCCAAATGGTCCGCTCCGTTTCCTCCGATCACGGGCGGCTACGACACTTTTTGATCTGCTTACCTGCACATTTTCGGGTTCGGGACGGCGTTCTTGCAACGTTTGCGAAGCGGTGCGGTTGAGTCGCCGGGGTGTTTCGCCGACACCTCGAAAGTCAGACCGCAGTGTCGGCGAAATACCCCGTAGAACAAACCCCCAAACGGCGTCCCCGAGCGTTGTTTGGTTACTCCATGAACACCACCTCACCTCAGACCGTCCGTGCCGCGTCTTCCCCCGACCGGGGAAACCGTTTTGAAGAACCTCGTGCCTCCAACCCTGAAAACTGCAGTTTACCTCCAAGCATGAAGACTACCCTTGGCCTTTCACGGCGTGTCGCCGCGCTGGCCGCATTGCTCGTTCCCCTGGCTTATGCCCAGGCCCAGGTCGCCCCGGCGCCGGGTGCTGCGCCCGCCGCCGCTCCGGCCGAAAAGGAGGACGTTCTGGTCCTTTCGCCGTTCGAAGTCACTGCCACCAGTGACTCCGACAGCTATACGGCCGATTCCACGCTGGCGGGCAACCGCCTCAACACGAAGCTGCGCGACATCGGCAGCTCCATCACCGTGGTCACCTCGCAGATGCTCCGGGACACCGCGGCCACCGACAACACCACGCTGCTCCAGCGCATCGCCGGCGCGGAAGTGGGTGGCGTCCGCGGCAATTATGCCAGCGCCGGATCCGGTTCCTCGGCGACGCTCCTGACCGAAGACACCATCAAGCCGACCGAGGACACCCGTATTCGCGGACTCGCGGCGGCCGACAACACCCACGATTTCTTCCTCTCGGACATTCCGTGGGATTCGTACAACACCGATCGCGTCGACATCTCGCGCGGACCGAATGCGATTCTCTTTGGTCAAGGCAGTCCCGCCGGCATCATCAATGCCGGTTCCAAGGTGGCCGAATTCCGGAATACGGGAAACGTCGAATTCCGCTTTGGCAGCTGGGGCAGCACCCGCGGGAGCCTGGACATCAATCAGGTGATCGTGCCTGATCAGGTCGCCATCAGGTTCGACGCGCTGGACGACAAGGAAAAGTATGAACAGAAGCCGGCGTTCTCGAAGGACGAGCGCATGTCCGGCGCCCTCCGCATCCAGCCTTCCTTCCTGAGCCAGAACGGAAACCAGACCATCTTTAAGGCGAACTTCGAATCGGGTAAGATCGACTCCGACAATCCGCGCGCGCTTCCTCCGACCGACCACATTACTCCGTGGTTTAATTCCGCCGATACGGGCGCCTACCAGGCGGGATTGAACGGCGCGGTGTCGTGGAACAGCGGCGTTCCCGGTGGCATCTCCACCGCCGCCAATGGTTATTCCGACGCCGGCCGGGCCGAAGGCGCGCAGAATCCCGATCCGTGGTTCACGAACGGCCAGCTCGGCAATGCCGGGTTTCCGTTAAACGTCATCCAGGAGGGCAACACCGTCGGATCCGCCGGCAATTACCGTTTCACGTCGTTCAATCAAAACAGCACGGCGGGAACGTTGATCACGCTCCCCTACGGCAGCTATCCCAGCTCCTGGCTCAGCCTGAACGGCAAGGCCAAGGAAGCCGTCTTTGCGGGCCTGCCATTCTCCAACGGCGGTCTCTTCACGGATACCTCGATCACCGATCCTTCGATCTTCAATTTCTACAAGAACTTGATCGATGGCGAAATGAAATCGGAGTGGCAGCGTTTCTGGTCGGGCACGGCGAGTCTCTCGCAGACCTTCCTGAACGAGCAGGCCGGCTTCGCCCTGGATTACCACAAGGAGCACTACGAGGACGGTTCGCTCAACCCGTTCGGCGGTGCGGTCCCGCTGTACGTCGACGTCATGTCGACCAACAACGACGGAACCTCACTGGCCACCGCGAGCGCGAATCCGAACTTCGGGCGCCCGTTCGTCATCAACAACAATAACCCGACCAATTTTGATTACACGAGCGATCGCGAAGATTTGCGCGCCACGGCGTTTGTCACCCATGACTTCCGCAAGGACGGCAATGCCTGGTGGCAGAAGCTGCTCGGCACCCAGACCCTGACCGGCCTGGCGGATCAGGCGAAGCAGACCACCAGCTCCCTGACCTGGCAGCAGTATGGCTATCTCGGCTCGAATCTCGCCCTCGCCAATACGCTCAACGGTGGGTCATCGCTGACCAACTTCTCCCAGCTGAATCCGCAGGAGGTCATTTATCTGGGGTCCTCGCTGTTGGGCAAGTCGATCACGGGGGCCAATATTTCCCGCGTGACCGGCCGGCCGACGATCGGCAGCAACGCGATCAATTACTTCGATCTCACTCCGAATCCGGCGAATGCCGCGTTGGGACCGACAAACGAAGGTTATTACGTGGGTTGGGCGGGCCAGGGGACGCTGAACGTGACCGATTCCGAGGCCAATCCGGCCGTCAACCGTGACCTGCTGGCGACGGCTTATGGCAAGACGCACTCGGTGACCAATTCCCAAGCGCTGGTCTACGAAGGCAACTGGCTGGATGGCGCGCTGGTCGGAATCTATGGCTGGCGCAAGGATATCAACACAAGCGTGGCTGATTCCGCCACGCTCGGCGATGCGAACGATCCGCAGAGCGTCAACCTCCAGAACGTCAGCCTCGACAACCCGGGCGCAACCCGGGGTCGCGTGGAAGTTCAGTCCCGTTCTTACAGCATCGTGGGTCACCTGGACGAACTGCCGGGCATAAAGGATTTCGCCAGCAAGCTGCCGGTGAAAATCAGCCTGGCCTACAACGTCTCGAGCAACTTCCAGCCGGACTCCAGCCGTGTCGACATCAACGGGGCTCCTCTGGCGCCGCCGTCCGGCAAGACCATCGAGCGCGGCATTCTGCTCGAATCGCGTGACGGCAAGTACGCGCTCAAGATCAACCGCTATGTCACCAGGATCCAGAACGGTGAGTACGCCGGCGGCACGGCTTTCGCGGCCGACCTGGCCAATTTCGTGGGCAACACGTTCTACTTTGCCAACGCGTTCTATTATCACAACGACCAGAACGGCAGCTTCGCCCAATCGGATCCGGCTCATATGGTGAACAATCCGGGCATTGGTCCGGATGGTGGACCGGTGGGCGCGCCGGGTCGGTACGATAACGGCGCCAACGCCGCCGGCTACTACTACGACGCGGCCGGTTACCACACGCAGGCGATGGAGGATCTGCAGAATTCCTCCACGGCAGCCACGCGGGCCTGGGAAACCCAGATCGACAAGGATTTCCCGAATTTCTTCAAGAACTGGGGCTTCAACAGCCTCGCGGAAGTCCAGGCCGGCACCGTCCTGAGAGCTCAGCTGACGAGCGCCCCGGGCGAAACCAACTTCGCGCTGACCGAAAACTCCGAGTCCAAGGGCTGGGAGATGGAGCTCGACGCCAACCCGACCAAGAACTGGCGCATTTCGATGAACGCCACCAAGACGGATGCGATGATCACCGCCGTCGGTGATCCGGCCCTGGCCAAGTTCATGGCGGAAACGTCGGCCTACGTTAAGGGACCCGGTGGCAACACACAGTGGTTCTGGGGCAATTCCATCAGCCCCGGCGTTCCCGCCGTCAAGGATGCCTACTACAACAACTATAACGGCTTCGCTCCGCTCGGCACCACGTATGCCGGACTCCAGCAGCTGCAAGGCGTGCCGGTCCCGCAGCTCGCCAAGTGGCGCTTCAACCTGACCACGAACTACGACTTCACGGAGGGCCGACTCAAGGGCTTCAACGTGGGTGGTGGCGTGCGCTATTCGTCGTCTGAAATTCTCGGCTATGCTCCGCAGGGCACCGGACTCAATCCCGATGGCACGCTGGCGTCGCCGCCGTTCCTCGACGACCCGTCCAAGCCGGAGAAGGGCCCGAGCGAGACCTACTTCGACCTTTGGGTGGGTTATCACTGCAAGCTGACGAAAAAGATCGACTACAGGATCCAGCTCAACGTCGCGAACGTCGGCAAGGGCAACTATCTGATCCCGGTCAGTTACCAGGCACCCATCAATGGGGTGGCCGAACCGGCGTTCTATCGCATCGGTCCGACGCAGACGTTCACCCTCACCAATACCATCACCTTCTGATGCATCAGGCCGCGCCTGGAGGTTAGGGGCCAGGCGCGGCCACGTCAGCTCAAGGTGTTTCTCTCCCGTTGCCGGCCGCTCACCGCGCTGGCGACTTTCCGAAAGCGGTGCGCGCCGGGGCGCTCATGTTCGTGAGCTTCTTCGCCGCGCGCCGCTTCTCACTTTAAAAACCCATCGTCTTCCGCCCTTGGTCGTGGCCGACAAATCTTCCGCTCCCGTTTCCGCTGCCTTCGCTGGCCGCGCGGCCCGGGAATTCGACGCGGTCGTGTTCGACATGGACGGCGTGGTCACGCGCACGGCGGCGGTGCACTCGCTCGCCTGGAAGCGGATGTTCGACGAGTTTCTCCGCACGTACGCCGCCGCCCATCGCGTGCCGTTCCGGGAGTTCACCCACGAACATGATTATCTTTCGTACGTGGATGGCCGCCCGCGTTATCAGGGCGTGGCGACTTTTCTCGCTTCGCGCGGCATCGATTTGCCGCTCGGGAATCCCGATGACTCACCGACGGCACAAACGGTCTGCGGACTCGGCAACCGCAAGAACGAGTTTTTCAATCAGGTGCTCGAGTCCGAGGGCGTCGGCATCTACGAGTCGACGATCGCCCTGATCGGCGAATTGCGGGATCGCGGCATCAAGGTGGGATTGGCCACCTCGAGTCGCAACGCGGCTTTGGTGCTGGAGCGCAGCCATACCGCGCACCTGTTCGCCACGGTCGTGGACGGGATTGTTTCCAGTCAGCTGGGGCTGCGGGGAAAACCCGAGCCCGATATTTTTCTCACGGCCGCGCGCAATCTGGGGGTTCCGGCCAACCGGACTCTCGTGGTGGAGGACGCCGTTTCCGGCGTGCAGGCGGGCGCGCGCGGCGGGTTCGGGCTCGTCATCGGGCTCGCGCGCGAGAATAACGAGGCAGAGCTCCGTGCCAACGGGGCCAACCTCGTGGTCCGGGATCTCGCCGAAACGAGTCTCGAGGAAATCAACCGGCTCGTGCGGGCCCAGCGGGCGGGTGTCTGAACATCGCTCCACCGCGTCCACCCCCGCCATGCGCACGAAACCCCACCTGAACTTCTGGCAGCTCTGGAACATGAGCTTCGGCTACGTCGGCATCCAGTTCGGCTTTGCCCTCCAGAATGCCAACGTCAGCCGCATCTTCGAGACTCTCGGCGCCAAGGTCGACGACATCCCGATCCTGTGGATCGCCGGTCCCGTCTCGGGACTGATCGTCCAGCCGATCATCGGCTACATGAGCGACAAGACCTGGAACCGCCTCGGTCGCCGCAAACCTTATTTCCTCGCCGGCGCCATTCTCGCCTCCGCCGCGCTGTTCGTCATGCCGAACTCGCCCGCGCTCTGGTTTGCGGCCGGCATGCTCTGGATCCTCGACGCCTCCATCAACGTCACGATGGAACCGATGCGCGCGTTCGTTGGCGACATGCTGCCCGATGACCAGCGCACCACGGGATTCGCGGTGCAGACGTTTTTCATCGGTGCCAGCTCGGTGATCGGCTCGTTCATGCCCTATCTGCTCACGAACGTCTTTCACGTGGCCAACACCGCGCCGGAAGGGCAGGTGCCCGCCTCGGTCAAGTGGTCGTTCTGTTCCGGTGGCATCGTGTATCTGCTCGCGGTTCTGTGGACGATTTTCACCACGAAGGAGTATTCCCCGGAGGAACAACGCGAATTCCACGCCACGGCCCGGGACGCGACCGCGGCGGAGGGGCCGGAGCTTACGCTGGACACGAGTCGCTACTTTGCCTTTGGCGGAACGCTGGTGGCGATCGGTTTGCTGGTCAGCGCGGCGATCTGGCAGTTCGCTTGGGACCGCGGTCTTTACATTCTGTCGTTTGGCACGGCGGCGTACGGGCTCGTGCAGATTGTCGCGGCGCTCCGCTACCAGGCGGGAAAGAAGCGCGGACTGGTCGAGCTGGCCTACGACGTGAACAACATGCCGCCGGCCATGCGTGAGCTTGCGCTGGCGCAGATGGCCACGTGGTTCGCGCTGTTTGCGTTCTTCATCTATTCGACCCAGGCCGTCACCGCCCATCACTTCGGCAGCACCGATCCGCGCAGTGCAGCCTACAACGAAGGCGCCAACTGGGTGGGCGTGCTCATGGCGATGTACAACGGGGTGGCCGCGCTCGCGGCCTTCCTGCTCCCTGTCCTGGCCCGTCGCACGAGTCGCGTGACCACGCACATGGTTTGCCTGGTGGTGGGAGGCCTCGGCCTCGTCTCGATGTACGTCTTCCGCGATCCGCAGCTGCTGCTGGTCTCGATGGCCGCGCTCGGACTCGCGTGGGCCAGCCTGCTCACCATGCCCTACGCCATCCTGAGCAGCGTCGTGCCCTTCCGGAAGATGGGCGTGTACATGGGCATGTTCAACATCTTCATCGTCATCCCGCAGATCCTCGCGGCCGCCGTGCTCGGACTTCTCGTCCGCACCGTGTTTCACGGCCACGCGATCAACGCAATCGTGCTGGGAGGCGTTTCCATGATCGTCGCCGCCGCGCTCATGCTGCGCGTCCGCGACCAGCCCAGACCGGATTAACAGGACAATGAAACATCTTTGGTCGATCAGCACCAGTGAACACGCCGGCGGCACCGAGAGCATCATGCGTCGCGGCAACGTGTATCAGATTGCCAACGGCTACATGGGCTATCGTGGCACGCTCGATGAATTCGGGCCGGCCGAGTCGGTGGGCATCACGCTGGCCGGGCTGTTCGACCAGGTCGGCTCCGCGTGGCGCGAACCCGTCAACGCCCCCAACGGCGGCTTCACGCAGGTTCTGCTCGATGGCCGCGAGTTGTCGGCGCTCGGTTCGCGCGTGCGGCACCACCGCCAGACGCTTCATTTCGCCAACGCGCGTTTCGAGCGCGAAACAGTTTTTGGTTTTCGCACCAAGGAACTCACCCTGCGCAGCGAGCGTTTCCTGAGTGCCGCCACGCCCAATCTCGGCATCGTCCGCGTCAGTCTCAACTGCGACCGCGCCGCGGAGCTGACCCTTCGCACGGGCATCGACGCCAATGTCTGGGACCTCAACGGGCCGCACCTGCCGCAGCTCGCGCTCGAGAAGCAGGACGACATTCTGCTCGTGCACGGACGCACCTCGGAGCTCGGCCGGGAAGTTCTGGTGGCCGAGGCGGTGGCGTGCGATTTCGGCGACGAGACGCACGATTCGAGATTCAAACGCAACCTGCGCGAGATCCGGGTCCACGCCGAGCCGGGACAGACCTACACGTTCACGAAATATTTTGCCGTCTTCACGGGCAACGATCCGGTCTCCGGCTCGCTGGCCGCCGCCGCCATGGAAACGGTCCGCAAGGCGCGCGGGCTCGGCTTCGAGGCCTGTCAGGCGCTTCACGACGCCGAGTGGGGCAGGAAGTGGGAACGGTGCGATGTGGTGATCGAGGGCGACGACGAGGCCCAGCGCGCGCTGCGCTACAGCATTCTGCAGCTTCTGATGGCCGCGCCGATGTCCGGCAGCGCGAATTCCATTCCGGCCCGCGCGCTTTCCGGCCAGGTCTACAAGGGGGCGATCTTTTGGGACACGGAGATGTTCATGTTTCCGTTTTTCCTCCACACCTATCCGGAGAAGGCCGTGGAACTGCTGCGTTACCGGATTCGCACGCTCGATGGCGCGCGGCGCAAGGCGAAGACCGAGGTCCCCGGCTATCGCGGCGCCTTCTATGCGTGGGAAAGCCAGGAAACGGGCGACGAGGCCTGCACCTACTACAACGTCGGCGATCCGTTCACGGGTCGCGAATTGCGCACCTATTTCCGCGACAAGCAGGTTCACATCAGCGGTGACGTCGCCATCGCGATGTGGGAACACTTCCGTCTCACGGGCGACGATTCGCTGCTCCTCGAGGGCGGTGCCGAGGTCATCCTCGAATGCGCGCGTTTCTATTCGTCCTACATCTACTACAAGGCCGACAAGGGTCGGTACGAAGTGACGGACGTCACCGGACCCGACGAATACCACGAGCGCGTCAACAACAACGCGTTCACCAACATGGTGGTCAAGGAAACCTTCGCAATTGCCCATGCGACGGTGAGCTATCTCGAGCGCGCCCACCCCGCGGCCCTGCGCGCGCTGTTGAAGAAGCTCCGCATCACCCGCGAACTGGATGAGTTCGCGCGGGTGGCGAAGAAACTCTACGTGCCGGCGCCCGACGCGAAGACGGGGCTGATCGAGCAGTTCGACGGTTATTTTCAGCTCAAGGATCGTTCCATCGCCGAGGTAAAATCGCGCATGGTGCACCCGAACGAGTACCTCGGCGCCGCCCAGGGCCTCGCCGTGCCGACGCAGGTCATCAAGCAGGCCGACGTGGTGATGATGCTGAACCTGTTCAAGACTCGCTTCTCCGCGGAGGTGAAACGGGCCAACTGGGCCTACTACGAGCCGCGCACGGAACACGGCTCCAGCCTCAGCGCCTGCGCCTACGCGATGGTGGCGGCGGAGTTCGGCGACCTCGATTTCGCCTACAAGTACTTCCTCAAGACGGCCAAGATCGACCTCGAGGCGAAGTACAAGGTCTACGTGGGCACGGTCTTCATGGGCGGCTCGCATCCGGCCGCCAACGGCGGGGCCTGGATGACCGCCGTGTTTGGGTTCGCTGGCGTGCAGGCCGACGACAAACGCGTCGCCATCAATCCCCGTCTCGGCGGCAAGTGGACGGGCATGCAGTTCAGTCTCTCGTACAAGGGCGATCGTTTCCGGGTTGGGATCTCACGCGACGCCGTGACCATTGATGCCGACACCGCGAACCGTGCCGCCCGCAAATTCGTCGTCGCTGGGCGCGCGGCGAGCTGCCGCCCCGGCGCCTCGGTAACCGTCAAGGTGCGCACGGCGAAGGCCGCGTAGAAAAAGTGAGCAGTGATCTGTGAGCAGTGAGCCGTGAGACAGTGAACAGACTTCGAAACGATGCGCGCTGGGAAGGTGCCTTTGAGGTGGGGCGCGACCGCTGGGCGCGCCGAAAATCCTTTCAACGTGTCCCAATGTTTGGCTTCCGCTCTGAGCTCGGATCGGCAGACGGTCATGCCAAGCCGTCGGCGCGCCCGGCGGTCGCGCCCCACCCGCTGCTGCGAAGCATACAATTTCACCTCAGCCTGCCGCCCAAGTGAGCCGATAGGGAAATGAAGTCACGGATCGAATGAGTTCGCTGGGGTCATTGCAGACAAAACCTTTCTTGCCCGACGGCGTTGCCGTCGACACCAAGTCGGCTCCGCGCTACCCCATGATTTCCTTCCTCGGCCGTCTCAGCCTCGTTCCCATTATTCTGTTCCTCCTGGTCGTCGGCGGCCGCGCGGCCAGCCGGGGCGCCGACCTGCCCTGGACGACGCTCGAGGCGGAGGACATGGAGACTTCCGGCACGGTGCTCGGACCGAAGTATGATCCGTTCCTCGTCGAAACCGAATCGTCGCACCAGCGTTGCGTGAGGCTGGCCGCGGGCGAGTTCGTCGAGTTTTCCGCTCCCGCCGAAGCCAACGCCCTGGTGGTGCGCTTCAGTCTGCCCGATGCCGAGAAGGGCGGTGGCACGGCAACGCAGCTCGATCTCGAAATCAACGGACACCGAGTGCGGTCCCTTTACCTCACGTCGCACTATTCACACCTTTATGGAGTTTATCCGTTCTCCAACGATCCGGCGCAGGGGAAGCCGCGCAATTTCTACGATGAGATTCGGATCAAGGGCGTTACGATCGCCCGGGGCGACAAGGTCACCTTGAAGAAAGGCACGGGCGAGGCCACCACGTGCATTCTCGATCTCGTCGACCTCGAAAACGTGCCGCCACCGTTGTCTGTGCCGGCGAAAGCCATTTCGATTCGTGATGTGGGCGCGAAGGGCAATGGCGAGAGCGATGACACGGAAGCGCTCAAGAAAGCTATCGGACAAGCCGCGAAGGAAGGCCGTCCGGTCTGGGTGCCGGCCGGCGACTACAAGATCACCGGCGATCTGGTGCTGCCGTCCAACGTGACGATTCAGGGCGCGGGCATGTGGCACACGACTTTTGTCGGAGATGAACGACTCTACGGCGATGCCGCGCGACGCGTTCGCTTCAAACTCGCGGGCAAAAACATTCACCTCGCCGATTTTGCCATTCTCGGACGACTGAACTATCGCAACGACAGCGAACCCAACGATGGCATTGTCGGCTCGGTCTGCGCGGATTCCTCGATCGAGAGAATCTGGGTCGAACACACCAAGGTCGGCGCCTGGATTTACAATGGCACGGACCTCCGCATCGTGGGCTGTCGGTTCCGCAACCTGCTCGCTGACGGTGTCAACTTGTGCGTCGGGACGAGCGGGACCGTGATCGAGAATTGCAGCACACGTGGTACCGGTGACGACTGCTTCGCCATCTGGCCCGTGCCCACCGACCAGGGCTTTGTCGAAGGTCGCAAACCCGGCGGCAACGTCATCCGGCATTGCACCGGCCAGCTGCCTTTCCTGGCCAACGGCGGTTCGCTCTACGGTGGCGACGGCAACCGGATCGAGGACTGTCTTTTCACGGACATCACGCCGGGTTGCGGCATCCTCATCAGCACGACCTTTCCAACGTCCGACGACGCCCGGAAAATCGACAACAATTTCAGTGGCACGACCGTCGTGAAGGATTGTTCGCTGATCCGTTGCGGCGGCTACGACCACAGCTGGACCTGGCGCGGAGCCTTCCAGATTTGCATGGATCGCCGCAACATCAGCGGCCTGGCGATCAGCGGGGTCGAAATTCGCGACAGCTTTTCCGATGGCTTGACGGTAGTCGGACCCGGCAGTGCCAAAGGGCAGGGGACGCTGTCTGCCGCGCGGGTCGAAAACCTGACCGTTCAGGGAGTCGGTCTGGGCCGACCCGGCAGCCATGAGATTCTGATTCGGGCCGATGCGCGCGGCGGGTTGACGCTGGTGAATTCCCGAGTGGACGACATCCGCAACGATTCGCCGGAGTTCGTGTTGGCGAAGTAGCGCCAGGTGGAACGCGTTGTCCCCAACGCGTTAAGCGTCTTGGGGGCAAGCCGCTCCACCGACTAATTCCGACGATTGGACATTGTTCCCGCGGTCGGAATCCGCCTAACTGCTCGTCATGAGTCTCAGCCTGCGTGAGGCGGCCCGGATGAACGGCCGCATCGTCTACCTCGAGCTCCTCGTTCTGGTGCTGTCGTTTTACTCGCTGGGTTCGCTCTGCGCGGAACTGTTTTTCAAGCTGACTCCGGAGACGAAATATCTGCTCACGGGCGTGGACGATCTGGTCTGCACCGTGTTCCTGATCGATTTTGCCGTCCATTTCTGGATCGCGCCCTCGCGCTGGAAATACCTGCGCTTGGGTTGGATCGACCTGATCTCCAGCATTCCCACGATCGGGTGGCTGCGCTGGGGCCGGATGTTCCGCATGCTGCGCATCCTGCGGGCACTCCGCTCGTTCAGTGAGGTCCGGGGCCATCTGCGAGCCGACCGGGCCCGCGGCGCTTTTGTTACGGTCGCGCTGATGTCGCTGGTCGTCATCCTCCTCGCGACCATCGCCGAATTCGAAGCCGAAAATGGCGCGCCTCACGCCCGCATTCACAGCGGTGGCGACGCGCTCTGGTGGGCCTTTGCCACGATCACGACAATCGGCTATGGCGATCTCTATCCGACCACGGTCGCCGGAAAATTCGTGGCCGTAATTCTCGTGGTCTTCGGCCTCAGCTTTTTCGGCACCTTCACAGCCTACGTGGCGACGTTCTTCCTCGAAAAAACCCAGCTCAAGGAGGAGTCCGAAATCCACCAGCTCATTCGCGAGGTGAAGCTGCTGCACGAAAAGATCGACAAACTGGAAACGCGCGAGGCGTCGCAGCCGGAGGTCGATTGAACCGGTGACCTCCGAGGACTCGCTCCGTGTGTCGCCAACGACCCTGCGGCCAAGCTGGGTGCGACAGGCGGGTTGGGTGATTGGTCTGACCGTGCTGGCCCTCGCCATTTCGGTCCTGCGGATTACGCCGAAACTCGTCCCGTGGCACGACCATCCCCTTTTCTTTGAAACCACGAAAGTCGACTCGATGGTTGCCCAGCTGCACGATCCCTCGGGTTGGGATCGCATCCGAAAAAATGACCCGGAGTTCAATGGCATCCAGACGATCCGATGGCGTTTGTTGCCGCCGGTGTTTGGGCATGCACTCGATCTATCGCCGCATGCCTATCTGACGCTGCCGTGGCTGGGTTTGGCCTGGCTGATGGCGCTCGTGGTGCACTATGCGTTGCGGGCGGGGGCGTCGTCCCTCGCGGCGGGTGCGGGCGCGATCGTTGTTGGGACGAGTTCGGCGTTTTTCTGCGGCTCCTGCGCGATTGGCTATTTCGACCCGTTCTATCTGATCGCACTGGTTGCATTCACATTTTCGCCTTCTCCGCTGGCGGCGCTCGGAGCGTGCCTGCTGGGTCCGTGGATCGACGAAAAATTCCTGATCATGCTGCCCGCTTGTGTCGTGGCACGCTGGGCCCTGTTTCCGGATTGGAGAACCTGGCGCTGGGCGCTCCTGGGAATTGCGCCCTATTGTCTGCTCCGTCTGATCGCGCTGGGCTCGGGGGATGACAGTTTTTCGCGCCAGTTTGCGATGCAGGGGGCGATGTTTCGCAACTATGCGCCCGCGCTCCCTGAAGGATGGTGGTACGGTTTTCGCGCCGGCTGGCTGCTGGTGGGCGCCGGCATCGGTGCGGTGGTGATGACGGTGACCAGACCGGCCCGGTGGTTTCTTGGCCTGGCACTGATTGCCGGCGTCGGAGCAATTTCATTTCTCGCCTGGGACACGACGCGCTCGATCGCGATGTTGCTCCCGTTTCTCATTCTCGGCCTATGCAAGGGAGTCGATGGCCGCGTGGTCTTGGCGGTGGCGGTACTAAACCTGTTGCTCCCCGCCGCGTACGTGTGGTGCGGCACTCCGGTCACCGTGCCGGTGACGTCGATTCTCTTTCGATAACCTTGGGGCTCATCGATCGGTGTTTTTTCGGACGGCTCCTCTATTGCCAGGTCGACCGCTGCCTCGCGCATAGTCCGGCCATCGCGTGCGCGGCGTTTCTGCGATGCTCTTGAGATCGGGCGGTGCGCCGGGTTTCGGTCCGGTCCCGAGCATCCAGGCGAGCGTCATGGCATCATAGGGCGCGCGGACCTTCACGTCGTTGTCGAAATACACGAACACGTCGCGTACCTGGCCGCGCATCCGGGCGCGCGGTGAAATCAGCTGCGCTCCGAGGGGATTGTGTCCGCGGCTCCAGGCTTCGATTTTCTTCTGCCATCGTCGCAGTGCCGGCGGCGTGTACCCGCTGACATAAAGCTGCTCATCGCCATGCAAACGTACGTAGCTGAAATCGGCGGTCTGATCCTCGATCAGTGGCCATTTGCCGGCGGTGTCTGCGACCACGGCCGCGACCGAGTGTCGACGGAGGACGTCGATGAACTCCGGTGAGCGGAAGGACACGTGGCGGACCTCGAGCGCGTGCCGGAGCGGGCGCATTACGCCGGAGACGTTTGCCGCTTTTTCCGTCCGACGGTCATGTTCGCGCGAGATTCGGGCGGCGGCGCGGGTGTCGCGCGGCAACTGCGTCAGGAATTCGTCGAGTCGCGCCGCGTCAAACGGCAGGGAAGGCGGAAGCTGCCACAGGATCGGCCCCAGCTTGGGTCCGAGAGATAATACTCCCGAGGCGAGAAAATTCGCCAGTGGAGCGCGGATGTCACGCAGGCGCTTGATGTGCGTGATGAAGCGCGGGCCTTTCACCGCGAAGACAAAGTCATCCGGCGTGGCCGCGGCCCACGCGGCGAAACTGGACGGCCGTTGCAACGAATAGAACGTTCCGTTGATCTCGATGCTGCGGACCTGACGCGAGGCATGCGCGAGTTCGTCCTGCTGACGCAGTCCCTCCGGATAGAAACTGCCGCGCCACGGCGCATAACGCCAGCCCGAGATGCCAATCCGCAAGTCCGCTGCGCGCTGCGCGTGAGCCCGGCTTCGACTTCGCGACGAAGATGTTCGGGCGTTTCGCCTCGGGGCGTTCTTTCGCGGTCCGCTCAAGGCTCGTGATGATTCTGGCGCGGAATTTTTTTCAGATCGGCGACCAAGTCACGATAACCCGCCTCGCGGTCCCCGCTGGGCATGCGCAGGATCGCCGAGGGATGAATCGTGGCGAGGAACTGCCGCGCCCATGGATGCCGGGTGAAGACCTTCCCGCGTTCGCGGGTGACGCGAAAATCCTTTCCGGCGAGCGACCGCGCGGCGGTGGCGCCCAAGGCGACCACGACGCGCGGCAGCAACGCTTTCAGTTCTGCCTCGAGCCAGGGGCGGCAGGCGGCGACTTCACGCTCGCTGGGCTTCTTGTGCAGTCGGACTTTTCCGATTTTTTCGTTTTTGAAATGTTTGACCGCGTTTGTTACGTACACCTTTGACCGGTCGATTCCGGCCTCGATCAACGCGCGATCGAGCAGCTGGCCCGCGGGCCCCACGAACGGGCGATTCGCCCGGTCTTCGCGATCGCCCGGCTGTTCGCCCACGAAAACGATCTCCGCATCCCCTGGCCCTTCGCCGAAAACCGTCTGCGTCGCATTTTTCCAGAGCGGGCACGCCCGGCATTTCGCGGCTACGACACGCAGCTCGTCAAGCGTGGCGGCCTCGGGCGGAACGGCCTTTTTGTGAAACTGGACTGCGGAGGCAGGCACCTCTTCCTAGACCTGCGATTCGGAATGCGAGTTCGCATCGGATTGGGCTCATTCTCTCCGCTTGCTCCGTTGATTCCTGTAAAATCCGGGGAATCGAACGGAATCCACCGCCATCACGTTGCAGGACTGACCCCGGGCGAAACGAGATCGGGCGTGTCCTTGGGAAAAGGTTTGAATGTCATCGCGATGAGGAACGCGCCGAGCCCGATCGCGCTGGAGCCGAGATAGAGCCAGCCGTAGCTGCCCAGCCGGTCGAAAATCATCCCGCCCACCACGGGACCGGCCGACATACCCAGGCTCCCGGCCATCGCCGTGCCGCCGATCACCGTTCCCATCATGCGGAGCGGAAAGTTTTCCCGGGCGATGACGGAGTACAGCGGCATCACGCCCGCATAGATGAAACCGAAGACCGCCGCCGCCGCATAAAATCCGCTCAGTTCGTGCACGAAATAGTACCCCAAGGCGCCGATCGACTGAAACAATAGTCCGAGTACGAGCATTCGTTTGGCCCCGAATCGGTCGCCGAGAAATCCGAAAACTACTCTCCCGCCAAGTCCGGCCAACCCCTCCACGCTGTAGATCGTGACCGCCGTGAGCGTGGGAATGCCGCAGCTCACGGCATAGCTTACGGTGTGGATGATCGGTCCCGAATGCGTCGCGCAGCAGAAGAAATTCGTCAGAACCAGGATGATGAACTGCGGCGAACGAATGGCTTGTCCGATCGACATGGCCGGTGCGGAACCGGGCCCAGGCGCCGGTCCGGAGCCGCTCAAGGCGGGAGGCCGGCGGACCAGAAGTGCCGTTGGGATCATGAGCGCCGCCGCCACTCCGGCGATGATCAGCATCGAGGTTCTCCAGTCGTGGTGCGAGACGAGCCACGCGGCGAGCGGCGACATGGTCATCGGCGCCGTGCCCATTCCCGCGGAAACCAGGGAAACGGCCAGGCTGCGATGGGTGTCGAACCAGCCGGTCACGCACGCCATCATCGGGGCGAAGATTGCCGCCGTGCCTCCGCCGACGAACAGGCCGAAGAGCAATTGAAATTGAAGCAACGAGGTGGCGCGACTGGCCAGCGCCAGGCTGGCGGTGAGAATGATCGAACCGGTGAGCACCACGAAGCGCGGCCCCTTGCGATCGGAGAGCGTGCCCCACATCATGCTGGTGGCCGACATCGCCAGGAAACCGATGGTCATGGCGGCGGAAACGCCCGTCATCGACCAACCGGTGGCCCGGGCGATCGGAATGAGAAAAACCGGGAGCGAGAACATGGCTCCCACCGCCACGCAGCCCAGCAGGCCACCCGCGGCGACAATCACCCAGCGATATCGGCTTTCGGCCATGTTCGTTGCAAATTTGTGCCCAAACCGGCGATCGGTCCAGCGCCCTTTCTTACGTCGTGGGCCGCGTCCCGGCCGACCTCACCCGTGCAAGAGATTAAAGAATTCAATAGCCACAAAAAGACACGATAAGTCACAAAAATCGAAGCAACCCGAGTCCCGCGCGCCTGTAGGCGCTCATGAAATTTACCGAAGCGTCGGGCTTTTTTGTGCCTCTTTGTGGCTACACCAGTAGTTTGTGTGCGCTACGGTGTCGGGCTCTGCTGGTCGGGATCCGGACGAACGAGGACGGAATACAGGATTGCCAGCGAAGCGGTGAGCGCGGCCGCGAGGAAAAGAACGCGCCACCCGATGCGGACATACAGGAACCCGCCAATGATCGCTCCGCCCATGAAAGCCGTCAGCAGCATACCATGAAGTCTGGCGCGCAAACCATCGACCGGCGCGCGACCCAGCAGATATCCGGCCGTGGCGCCGAGATCGGTGATGACGCCGGTCATGTGGGTGGTGCGAAGAATGGCGCCGCTGTAGGTGCTGGCGAGACCGTTCTGGAGCCCACATGCGGCCGTGGTCACCAGCAGCCCGGGCATCAAGTGCTCGCGCATGACCAGCGCGGCGACGGCCAGGAGACCGGCCTCCAATCCGAGCGCGGCGGCGTAACGCCGTCCCCGTTTCAGGCTTTCGGATTTCACGATCATGCCCGCCAGAGCCGCGCCGGCGGCAAAGGCGAGAACGAGCGCGCCGGCGCGAAGAATCATTTCGGAATTTCCCTGTCCGACGGCCAGGGCGAACAGGGTGGTGGTGCCCGTCACATGGCTGACCGTTTGCTGGGCGATGCTCGAAAGGCCGACGCTGTTGACCATCCCGCCATTCAGCGCGAGCAGTCCGCCGCCAATCCAGACCCAGCGTTCAAGCTTTCGCACCATGACGTTTTTGTGGCGATTTTCCGGCGATTTCCAATCGCGAAGACCCACGGCAGCCGCGCGTCGTTGGGACGGGATGCCTCGAGGATCCCGGGTTGAGTTCAGATGACGGCGACCGATACTCGGATCATGCCGGATTTGGGTTTGAGTGGAGTGGTGCTGGTCGGCGGTCGGTCGCGACGTATGGGTCGCGACAAGGCGCGCCTGCTTTGGCGCGGTCAACCGCTTTGGCGGCGACAGATTCGCATTCTGGAGCGCGCGGGTGCCCATCCGGTGCGACTGGCCTTGCGCGCTCGACAGAAGAGTTTTGGCGAGTCGTCGCTCGAGATTCGGGATCGGCATCCAAACGCCGGCCCGATGAGCGGACTTCAGGCCGCATTGGAGGCAGCCGCAGGATCCGAATGGGTTGCGGTCCTGGCGGTGGACATGCCACGGATTGATGCGGATTGGTTCCGACGCCTGCGGGCTCGTTGCCGTCCGGGCGTCGGCGCGGTCAGGGTGGCCCGGAATGGATTTGAGCCGCTGGCGGCCATTTATCCGACGGCGGCGCTCTCGGTGGTGACGCGTCGATTGCGACGGCGTAAGCTGGCCTTGCAGGCTTTGCTCGCCGAACTCACCGACTGCGGGTTGATGGTTCCGTTGCGATTGTCCAAAGCGGACCTGACCAAGGTGGCCAATTGGAATGAGCCGCGTGATGTGCGGGTGGAGCGCGTTGTCCCCAACGCGCTGGGTCGAAAAACGCGTTAGGGATAACGCGTTCCACCCAAGATCAAAGCCATCTCAGACCACGGCCGGAATCTTTCGCCGCAGCCATCCGTCCGATAGAACCACCGCGCGCAAACCGCCGCGTCCCTGCAAGGCGTCCTGGGCTCCCGGCGCAAAAGCCTGATTCATCCAGTAGCAGGGCTTCGCTTCGCCGTGTCCGCGAAAGCGAACTCCCTGCAGTTCAAACTCGCAGTCCATCAGCGTCGACAGATCGACGCCACGCGTCAAAATGTTGCGGCGGAACACCGCCGGCGGTCGCGAATGAACATTCATCTGCTGGCAAAGATCCTGATAAGTCTCGTCGGCGAAAAACGTGACCTGTCCGATGTAGTCCGGCTTAAAACTGAAAAAGCGATCTCCCCGGATGCCGCAGCCGGCCACGCATTCAATTTCCTCCACTTCGACCGTCGGATGCTGGTCAGGCTCGCGTCCGTGGTGACCGAAATAATTGTGCCCCGGGGAAACGAAGAACCGCAGCATTTCCGGGAGCATTTCGGGCATGACGCACACTAGCCTAACGCACGGAATCCTCAAGCCCGGGTTCGCAGGTTTGCCTGTAGGAGCGGCTTTATGCCGCGATCAGAACATTCTTCGCGGCGTTCTGCATTCGCCAAGGCGACGGCGGACAAGCAAGCCGCTCCCACAACAAGGCAGGCATCGGCTCTTCGTGTAGCCGGGTCCGGAGGGCCCGGTAGATTTGCGAATCTATCACCCGTGGAATTCTCCGGGGTCTTGCGCCCCCCGGCTACACCGGACGCTCCAGCTTGGCGCAGCCGCCTCCCCGCAACAAATGTAACATCGGGGATTTTGACATCCCGAATGAGGTCGGCACATTCGGTGTTGGGTTTCCGCTATCCCTTCCATCCCGGGCAACTTATCCATGCCTGACTCTGGCGACCTGAATGGTTCCGGCAGTTCGACCGCTTGCAATGTACTCCGCGTGACGGAGGAAGGCATGACGGCCCGGGCGGATGCCGTGGCCACCGAGGAGCCATTGGAAATCCAGCTCAGCTACGAAAAAACGGGTGGGCTGCGGGTGACAAAAAGCGTGGCTGTCACCATGCGGACTCCCGGACACGATGCGGAGCTGGCCGCGGGATTTCTTTTTGGCGAAGGCATTCTTCGGGAGCCCGGCCAGATCGAGCAGATCAGCGCGCCTCCGCCGGCCGAGGGTCGGACCGCTCGCGGCAGTGTTATCCGGGTAGCCCTGCGCGCCGGAGTCGAAGTCGACTTGCGTTCGCTCGACCGTAATTTTTACACCACGTCGAGCTGCGGCGTCTGCGGAAAAACGTCGCTCGAGGCGCTCCGCCTCACCGGCCGGATCGCACTCCCGTCCGACGAGCCGGTGCTCGATCTGTCGGCAATACTTCGACTGCCGAAGATTCTGCGCGAGACGCAAACCGTGTTCGATCAAACCGGCGGTTTGCACGCTGCTGGACTTTTCGATGCCGCGGGGACGTTGATCGGTGTGCACGAGGACGTGGGGCGGCACAACGCCGTGGACAAGGTGATCGGGGCGCAATTCCTCGCCGGCCGGACCCCATTGTTGCATCACGTTTTGCTCGTGAGCGGGCGGGCCAGTTTCGAGCTCATGCAAAAGGCTCTGACGGCCGGGGTGCCCGTTCTCGCCGCCGTCGGCGCACCATCCAGCCTCGCCGTCGAACTGGCGCGGCAGTTCGGCGCGACCCTTTTCGGGTTCGTGCGCGACGGACGACTTAACGTCTATGCGGGCGCGCACCGCCTGCGCGAAACCGCGGCCACGTTATCTCGCGCCCGAGGTTGATGTTCACCCCGCTTTTGCCGCTTCCCGAAATCCATGTCCGATCTTCCGTCTGCGCAGCCCCCGGTTGAACTCGAGGGCACCCGTCTCGGTCAGGCGAGCGCCGCAGCGGGGGGACTGACCGCCGTGCAGAAATCCCTGGGCATCGGGATCGAGGAAATGGGCTGGACGCGCACGGCGAAGACGCTGCTCCGCCTCAACCAGAAAACGGGATTTGATTGCCAGAGTTGTGCGTGGCCGAGTCCCGACGACAGCCGTCATGTCGCGGAATTCTGCGAGAACGGCGCGAAGGCGGTGGCGGACGAGGCGACGTTGAAGAAGATCACGCCGGAGTTTTTCCGGCGATTCGGCGTCGCGGAATTGGCGGCGCAATCCGACCACTGGCTCGGGCATCAGGGCCGGCTGACCGAGCCGATGGTGCTGCGGCCGGGTGCCAGTCACTACGAACCGATCTCGTGGAACGACGCCTTCGCGTTGATCGCGACGGAGCTGAAAGCGCTGCCGTCGCCGAACGCCGCGTCATTTTATACGTCGGGAAGGACAAGCAACGAGGCGGCTTTTCTCTACCAGCTTTTCGTCCGCGCTTTCGGTACCAACAACCTGCCGGATTGCTCGAACATGTGCCACGAGTCGAGCGGTTCGGCGCTCGGCCCGGTGCTCGGCATCGGCAAGGGTTGTGTCACGCTCGCCGATTTCGAAAAGGCGGACGCCATCTTCGTCGTCGGCCAGAATCCCGGCACCAACCACCCGCGGATGCTCACCTCGCTGCAGGCCGCCAAGCGGCGGGGATGCCGAATCGTCAGCATCAACCCGCTGCCGGAGGTCGGACTGCAACACTTCAAGAATCCGCAGGATCTCAAGAACCCGCTGCGGATTCCGGAACTGATTTTCGGCAAGGGCACAGCAATGGCAGACCTGTGGCTGCCGGTGCGCATCAACGGCGACATGGCCGTGTTCCAGGGCGTCATGAAGGAGCTGCTCGCCGAGGAGGAAAAAAATCCCGGCCGGATTTTCGACCGCAGCTTCATCGAGCAATACACACACGGCTATCCCGAACTGATCGCGCATCTGCGGGCGACTTCGTGGGACGACATTCTCGCGGTCAGCGGCCTGAACCGGGAGCAGATCCATGCTGCGGCGGAAATCGCGAAATCCGCGAAGGCCATCATCGTTTGCTGGGCGATGGGCCTGACCCAGCACAAGGAAGCGGTCGCCACGATCCAGGAAATTCTGAATTTTCTGCTCCTGGGCGGGCACATCGGACGGCCGGGAGCCGGCCCGTGCCCGGTGCGCGGCCACAGCAACGTCCAGGGCGATCGCACGATGGGCATTTTCGAGAAACCCACCGCCGCTTTTCTCGACCAGCTGGCCGCGGAATTCGCTTTCTCGCCGCCGCGCGAGCATGGCCTCGACGTGGTTGACACGATCAAGGCGATGCACGCCGGAGATGTGCGGGTGTTTTTCGGAATGGGCGGAAATTTTCTCTCGGCCACGCCGGACACCGAGCTGACCGCCGCCGCCCTGCGCCGCTGCACCTTGACGGCCCAGGTGGCCACCAAGCTGAATCGCTCGCACCTGATCACCGGCCGAACCGCTCTGATCCTGCCGTGCCTGGGCCGTTCCGAGACCGACGTTCAGCAGTCGGGTGAACAGTTCGTGACCGTTGAGGATAGCATGGGCATCATCAGTTCCTCGCGTGGCACGCTGCCGCCGGCTTCCGAACATCTGCTGAGTGAGCCGGCCATCGTCGCGGGTCTGGCCGCGGCGACCTTGGGTCCGCGCACGCCGGTCGATTGGGCGCGGCTGGCCGGCAACTACGACTTGATTCGCGATCACATCGAGCGGGTGGTGCCGGGATTCGACCGCTACAACGAGCGGGTCAAGCAGGGGCCGTTTTATCTGCCCAACGGGCCGCGCGACGAACGCAAGTTCAACACCGCGACGAGGCGCGCGAATTTCACCGTCCACGCCCTCCCGTCAAACAGTGTTCCCGTGGGGCAGCTCATCATGATGACGATCCGGAGCCACGATCAGTTCAACACGACGATCTACGGACTGGACGACCGCTATCGCGGCATCTTCAACGGCCGGCGCGTAATTTTCATGAACGGGCAGGACGTCGCGGACCGCGGGCTCGTGCAGGGCCAGCTCGTCGACCTGGCGAGCCATTTCAACGGCGTGGAACGCGTCGCCCGGAGCTTCATGGTGGCTCCGTACGATATTCCGCGCGGCTGCACCGCCACGTATTTTCCCGAGACCAATGTGCTCGTCCCGATCGACAGCGTCGCCGAGGTGAGCAACACGCCGACCTCGAAATTCGTGCTCATCACCGTGAGTCCGGTCGCGAATCCCGCGGAGGCGCTGGCAAATCTGCAGAAGGAACGCGCGACGGTTCCAGCCTAGGGAAACGGTATGAAGTCGAGAGCTGAGAGCCCAGAGTCCAGAGGTTTTCCGCCCATGGCGAAGCTTCCGGTCCTTCCGAGTCGGAAGCGCACTGTGATCGGCGCACCACTTCCGATGCGCGGGTGTTACTCTCAGTCATTCGTGTCCGTTGGTGTCCATTCGTGGTTCAAACAAAACATTCCGCCGTGAATCCGGCGCGTATGTCCGCCTTTCCCCAAAACACACTGCAACTCCATACCCCAACCTCATGCCTTCCTTTCTCGACCGGGAAAAAACGGTGGCTCCTCCGGGCTTCAACCGCTGGCTCGTGCCGCCGGCGGCGATCGCGGTGCAAATGTGCATCGGCGAAATCTACGGCTTCAGCGTCTTCAATCTTCCGCTGAGCCGGGCGGTCGGCATCACCAAGTCGCTGCCCGGTCAGGATTGGGCGGTCCCCGACATCGTGTTGTGGACCTACTCGCTGGGCCTCGTGATTCTCGGTCTGTCGGCGGCCTTTCTCGGCAAATGGGTCGAATCCCATGGCCCGCGCAAAACGATGTTCGCCGCCGCCTGCTGCTTTTGCGGCGGACTCGTCATCGCCAGTTTCGGCGTGAGCTCGCACCAGTTGTGGCTGCTCGGCCTGGGCTACGGACTGGTGGGCGGCGTCGGATTGGGGCTCGGCTACATCGCCCCGGTGTCGACGCTCGTGAAGTGGTTTCCGGACCGGCCGGGAATGGCGACCGGCATGGCGATCATGGGTTTTGGAAGTGGGGCGCTGGTCGGCGGTCCGCTCGGCGTCGTCCTGATGGATCATTTCAAGACGGCCACGTCGGTCGGCGTGCAGGAAACGTTTTTCGTGATGGCCGGACTTTATTTTGTGATGATGAACTTCGGCGCGCTGATCGTGCGCGTGCCGGCGCCCGGTTGGAAACCGGATGGCTATGTCGCTCCCGCCACGCCGCAGAAACTCGTGACTACCGCGAACGTGACGGTCGACGTGGCGTGGAAAACGCCGCAGTTCTGGCTGCTCTGGATGGTGCTGTGCACGAACGTGACCGCCGGCATCGGCGTGCTCGCGCAGGCCTCGCCGATGGCGCAGGACATGTTTGGCGTGAACGCCGCGGTGGCCGGCGGATTCGTCGGGCTGCTCAGCATCTTCAACACCGGAGGGCGCTTCCTGTGGTCGTCGTTTTCGGACGTCACCGGGCGCAAGGGCATCTACTGCGTTTATTTTCTTCTCGGCTGCGTGCTCTACCTGACGATTCCGTACACACAAAAGATCAACAGTGTGACCTTCTTCGTGGCGGTGGCCTGCGTGATCATCTCGATGTATGGCGGCGGTTTCGCCACGATTCCGGCTTACCTCCGTGACATGTTCGGCACCATGCAGGTCGGCGCGATTCACGGCCGAGTGATCACGGCGTGGTCGATGGCCGCGGTCCTCGGGCCGCAGCTGGTCACCAACATTTCGGCGTACCAGAAGGCCCACGGCGTGCCGAAGGGCGAGGCCTACAACACGACGCTGTACGTGATGGCCGGCGTCCTCCTCATTGGGCTGATCTGCAACCTCCTGGTCCGTCCCGTGGCGAGCGTACACCACGCCAAGACCACCACCTGACTCTTTGCTCCGCCTCCATCTTCCGTCTCCGAAATCTTGAATTCGGTCTCCCGTCTTCTTCATCCCGTCTCCTGTCTCCGGCATCCGGTCTCCTGTTTCCTTCATCCTTCTCATGAATCCCTCTTCTTCCAAATCCTCACCTCTCCTCGTCCTCGCCGCGTGGGTGATCGTCGCGATCCCGCTCAGCTGGGGTCTCTATCAAAGCGTGATCAAGTCGAAGCCGCTGTTCACGCAGGCCAGCCCGCCATCCGTGTCACCAACAGCACCTGCAAAATAGAGCCGTTGGAAAAAATCAGTCGCCGCCAGAAGGCACGTTACTGTTCGATCGCCTCTGCGCGGATCAGATGCGCTGGCAGCCGCAAAAGGACGCCAAGCCGCCGACCGTTAACCGTCGTCAAAATTCCTTTCTAGAATAACTCGTGGCGGAGGATGCAATCGCCCGTCTTCTGCTGGGGAACCCGCACCCTTTTTGCGCCCTTTGCCGCAAGATTGTTTGGAAGCGGCGCTCCAGCGGGTTAAATTGGATTGTAGCCGCTCGGGATCGGAAATGTAGGAGCCTGCTTGCAGGCGACAAGAGTGGCAATGCTCTTTCCCTCGCCTGCAAGCAGGCTCCTGCCTCGGCTACGCAATTTTTTAACCTATTCTAGCGCTTGGTGCTGTTGTCCTGGGACGAATTGTTCGAATTTCCGAGTTCGTTTTCAGTGAGGTCCAGCTTCAGGTGCTTCTGACTGGAGTCATAGCTGAGTTCGGTGAGGGGAACGCGGATGAAATCGCGATTTCCGAGCAACAGGTTGCCCTGTTCGATGACGACATACGGCTGGCCTGATTCGGTCGACATCGCTGCTGAGCTGTTCGCGCCGTTCGACGTCATTCCATTGGCCGTGCCCGAAGAGCCGGTCGCGCTGTAGTTGGACGAGGACGCGCTGGTTGCGGTATTGGTGCTGCCGTTGGACTCGCTGCTGTGCATCCAGCCATGACCGGAGGCGGAGGCGCCGGAAAGCGCACTGTTCTGATTGCCCAGGACCAGATCAGACACCTTGCCGATCTTCTTGTCGTTGCGATCGTACACGGCTTTGCCAATCAGGTCCTTGGCGGTGAGCTCATCGTCGAGCGTGGACTTGGTGATGTGTTCGACCTGTCCGTTGGCCATGTTGTCGCCGGCATCCGGCATTGTGGCATCGGGTCGGCTGCCGGGATTGGTGGGCGCCTGGTTGGCGGGCGAGGGCGGGGTGCGGGAGCTCTGGGCGGCTAGACCGAGCGGCAGGGAAAAGGCGACGAGCACGGCGGTCAGGGAGTGGAGGTTTTTCATAAGTTCGCGGATTGGAGAGGACGAAAATCGTGATTTTCGGCGGCGAGGAATCGCTCGCGTCGCAACTATATTTAGGCCGGTGATCTTGGCCATGGGGCAGGTTCCGGACTTCGACGCCGGGAGTACCCGCAACTCTGGCGTCGGAATTCCGGAGAGCGCCACGGGCGGCACTCCTAGGGCGATTCCTGGCCAATTCCGCGGTGAGTCTTGCCTGCGGCGGGCAAGGCCTGCGGCCAATGGGCGCGCTAGATCGTTACGGACTGCGCGATCGACTCGACCGGAGAAGAATCCAGTTCGCGGCCCAGGCGTGCGTTTTCCACTTCGAGTCCGACCAGCGCTTCTTCGAAGGCGGTCGAAACCAGGTCGCCCAAGTGGGATTCCAGCACGGTCAGTTGCGCGGCGATGCTGCGAGCGCCGAGATTGGCCGCGGCGCCCTTGAGTGAGTTGACCTTGAACTTGTGGTCGGCGCTCAATTTTGCGGCGGGGTCCGCGCGCAGCGAAGCGGCGAGAGCGGTGGTTTCGCGATGCAGTTCGCGAAGAAAGTCCTGCAACTGGTCCCGCGCCACACCCAGGCGGGCGGCGACGGATGCCGGTGGTTCGAAATGTTCGCGCGAGACCTTTTCGTGGCAGATCCGGCGGACCTGTTTGATCACGTTTTCGCGCGAGTAAGGCTTAACAATGTAATGGGAGACGGCGAGGCTGGCTGCGACATCAACCTGGGTGCGGTCGTTGAGAGCGGTGCACAGGATCACGCGCTGTTCGCGAAACCGCGGATCATTGCGCAGACGGGCAGTGAGCTGCAGCCCGTCGACGAACGGCATCATGATGTCGAAGATACAGAGGTCGAAGCGGGCTCCCGTTTCCAGTTTGGCCCAGGCTTCCTGGCCATCGCGGGCAGTCTCGATCGTGAACTCCTTCGTCGATTCGAGGATCATCTTCAGCAGGGAAAGCGAAAGAGGATCGTCTTCGGCAATGAGGATGCGGGCGGACATGGGGCGACCTCATTGCCATCGGCCGAATGTGGACCACCTTTAGGATGGGGGATCTATTCAGTAGCCGGTCTTCATTTGCGAAATCGATTCAATCGGGGCAAAACGACTCGACGTTGCTCGCCCCCTTTGGAGATCAACATCTTGGGGAGGCAAAGGTGGTTGAGACCTCCAAAGGCCCCGAATTGGACGGCTTCCGCCAATTCCGACATCCATTGGCGTTCAGCCTTCGATCTCAATTGATGGCCGCGCGAATGCCTGCCGGTCCGCCGCGCACTGCGGCACTGGCAAGCGAAATGTTCTAACGGCAACGCCTGGAAAAGGTCGTCGTGGAAATCAGCGAACCTGATGAGGTGGACCCGAAGATTCGGCAGGAGGATGGACGTCATCGCCTCCACCCGGTGGCAAGGGTGGCGGGGCTATTTTCTCCAGATATCGCCCTCGCCCTCGGCAAACCAGCGGGTCGTGCAGACTTTTTGCTGGGTGTAGAAGAGCACGCCTTCGCGACCCTGCACGTGCAGGTCGCCGAAGAACGATTCGTTCCAACCGCTGAACGGGAACGGCGCCATCGCGGCCGGCACGCCGATGTTGATGCCGATCATGCCCGTCCTCATCCGGTGCTTGAACTCGCGGGCGGCCTTGCCTGAACGGGTGAAAAGGGCCGCGCCATTGCCGTAGGGGGAACGGTTGGCCAGCTCGATCGCCGCATCGAGATCGTCCATCCGCAGCACGCTGAGCACGGGGCCGAAAACTTCCTCGTGCATGAGAATGTTGGTCGTCGGGTCGCTTGGCTCGACCACGCTGCCGCCGAGGTAGAATCCTCCGGGCGCACCGGTCACCTGCACGCCGCGTCCGTCCGCCAGCACCTTCGCTCCCTGCGCTTCACCCTGGGCCAACAGCGAGAGCACGCGGTCGCGGTGCGGCGCGGAGATGACCGGCCCCATCGCCGGCTGCTCCTCGAGATCGGTGCGGCCAACCTGGATGGCCTTGGTTGCAGCGACCAGCGTGGGCAACACGGTCCGGGCCGCGCCGCCGACCAGCAGGGCCGTCGAGCCCGCCATGCAGCGCTCGCCCGCGCAACCGAAGGACGCTCCGGTGACGCCTTCCACCGTTTTGGTAACGTCGGCGTCGGGCATGATGAGGATGAAGTTCTTCGCGCCCCCGGCGGCCTGGACGCGTTTGCCATGCTTGGTGCCCGTTTCGTAGATGTGGCGGGCGACGGCGGTGGAACCGACGAAAGAAACGGCCCGGACCTGCGGATGGATCAGCAGTGCGTCGACGCACTCCCGGCCGCCGTGCACGAGGTTGAGGACGCCGGCCGGCAGGCCCGCCTCAGCCAGCAGTTCGACCAGCCGCACGGCGGTGAGCGGGACCTTTTCGCTTGGCTTCAGGACGAAGGTGTTGCCGCAGGCCAGTGCGACCGGAAACATCCACATCGGGACCATCGCGGGAAAGTTAAACGGCGTGATGCCCGCGCAGACGCCGAGCGGCTGGCGTAGCGTCTCGCAATCGATGCCGCGCGCGACATTTTCGAGGGTGTCGCCGAAAAGCAGCGTGGAGATGCCGGCTGCGAACTCGACGACCTCGACGCCGCGCTGGAGATCGCCGCGGGCCTCGCCCCGGGTCTTGCCATGTTCGCGCGAGATGAGAGCGGCGATTTCGTCGAAATGCGCACGCAGCAGTTCGCGGTAGTTGAGGAGCACGCGGGCGCGATCGCCGAAGGGCGTTTCCATCCACTCGGGAAACGCGGCCTGCGCCGCGGCCACGGCCGCCCCGACCTCGGCGGAGCCGCCGACGGGTGCCGCGGCGATGACTTCGCCCGTGGACGGATTGAAGACCGGCGTGGTGGCCAAGCCCGTGGGGCGGGACCACTTGCCGTCGATGAAGAAGGGGACAAGCGGGATGGACATAAAGGAAGGAAGACCAAAATTTCCCCGTGATCGGTCGGCGCGGGGAGACGGAGCAGACCGGGGCCGGTCCGTCTACGCGGGCAGCATGCGGGCCCGGACCGAGGCGATGAGATCGTCGTAGCCGCCGAGAAACTGATTGAGCGTATGGACCGTAGCGCCGTAGCGGATGAACTCTGCCGGCTGCATGCCGTTCTCGTCATGGGCGCGGATGAAATCCGGGAACTTCGTCCGCAGCTCGGCGAGGATGGCCGCGTCGACCGGCTGCTCGAGCGTCGGCACGGGCATGGTGGCAGTGACGTTGAACTTCATCCACCAGGCATACGGCACGGTCTGCAGCACCTCGCGGCCGATGATCTGCGACCAGTGGCCCTCGTGGCGGTAGGCGGCGGCGAGCAGTGTGCCGGGCAGGCCGCGTTCGCAGAAGATCCGGTGGGCGTGCTTGAAGACCGCGATGCCGGCCCAGTCGAGCAGGCCGGGAGTCGTCGCGATATTCTGCGCCGCGGCGACGCGCTTCAGGTGGTCGTCGACGCGGCCGATCATCAGGGTGATGTAGGGACGGATCGCGTCAGCATTGAGTCCGGCGACCCGGGCGCGTTTGAGGCCGCGTGCGATGGCCTCCGCGGCCGCCAGGGCCTGGGCGACGGTGAAGCTCACCGTGGAATTGATGCGGATGCCGCGCGCGGTCATTTCCTCCATCGCCGCCAGGCCGGTTGCGGTGGCGGGCACCTTGACCGCGATATTGGGCGCAAGCGCTGCGAGTTGTTCCGCTTGGGCGACCATCCGGTCCTTGTCCGGATGGTACTTGGGGTTGACCTGGACCGAGAGGAATCCCTTGGTCCCGCGGGTGGACTCATAAACCGGGCGGAGTTTTCCGGCCGCTTCGATGGCGAGCGTGTGAATGAGACGCCAGGCAATATCGTCCTCGATGGCCGCGGGGTGTTCGGCAATGAGGCGGTCGATGAGCGGAAGACAAAGCGCCGGCTGGGCCTTCACGGCTTGGGAGACAATCACCGGGTTGGAGGTGCCGCCCACGGCGCCCAGCGCGACGGCTTCGCCGAGTTCCGCCGGCACGCCGGAGTCGTTCCACCAGTCGGCCCCGAGCGCCGTCATTTGCGACATGCGGGAAATATTCATGAGAAAATTTCAGACGCCGGTCTGGGCGCGGATGTAGGCGCGCGCGGCGCGGGCCTTGGGCTGGGCGGGAACCCGCACCGGATCCTCCTCGGCCTCGGCGACCAGCCAGCCGCGATAGTCCGCGGCCGCGAGCACGCGGAAAATCGCCGGAAAGTCGACGCAGCCATCGCCGGGAATGGTGAACACGCCTTCGCCCACGGCGCGGCGGAACGACCAGCCCCCGCGGCGCACCTGGTCGGCAATGGCGGGACGCACGCTCTTCAGATGGACGTGGCCGACGCGCGCGGCGTGGCGCTTCGCGACCGCGACGGGATCGATCCCGGCGAACGCGAGATGTCCAGGGTCGAGGACGAGCCCGAGCGCCGGCACTGCGGTGAGCAGGCGGTCGAGTTCGCTTTCACTCTGGATGACCGTCCCCATGTGATGGTGATAGACGACTCTCATCCCCTCGGCGGCGGCGAGGGCGGCGCAGCGCTGGAGTCCGTCCGCCAGCCGACCCCATTCGGGCTCGCTGAGGCGCGGCCGGTTGTTGTCGCCGAAACCGAGCGTGGCATCGCGCGTGCCGTGGATGCAGCGGGTGCATTCGGCGACGATGACCACGCGGGCGCCGAGGGTTTTCAGGAGATTCAGGTGCTCGCGAAAGGAAGCCGCTTCGATCGCGAAGTCGCGGGAGGCGAGCTGGGTGCTGTGCCAGCCGCTGACCAGGCGGAGGTCGTGCCGGCCGAGGGCGAGGGCCAGCGCGGCGGGTGTGCGCGGATAGGCGTGACCCAGCTCGCTGCCGGCATAACCGGCGCCCCGCATTTCCCGCAGGATGGTGTCGAGCGGCACGTCACCCGCGAGTTCGTTGAAATCGTCGTTGCTCCAGATGATGGGATTCGCGCCGACAAGGCAGTCGGGGTGAAGTGGGGCAGGCGGGCGGGAGGAGGCCATGGGATCAATAGTAGTGGCGTTGTTTCTTCACGGCGCGGTCGTAGGCGCGCCGGGCGGCGATGACGCCCGGGACGCGCGAGGTGGCGGACACCGGCACATCCCACCACGAATAGCCGGGCAGGCGCGCCTCGGCGGGCACGGGCACATAAATGAGCACGACCCCCCGGGTGTTTTTCGCGACGGCGAGCGCCGTGCGGAGTTCGGCGGAGGTGGTGGCGCGGAGCGCGGTCGCGCCGAGACTCCGGGCGTTGCCGGCAAAGTCGACGTCGGCGAATTTCCCGCTGAGCCGCCGTTCCGGCCCGCCCCGGTGGCGGAACTCGTTGCCGAAGCTGCGGCCGCCGCTGCCGCACTGCAGGCCGTGGATGCAGCCAAAGCCGTGGTTGTCGTTCAGAACGATCACCAGCTTCAGGCCCTCCTGCACGGCGGTGACGATCTCGGTGTGCAGCATCAGGTAGCTGCCATCGCCGAGGAACGCGTAGACCTCGCGCTTCGGTTCCGCGAGCTTCACTCCCAGCGCGCCGGCGATCTCGTAGCCCATGCAGGAGTAACCGTACTCGGAATGATAGTCGTTGGCTGCGTGCGACCGCCAGAGCTTGTGAATGTCGCCGGGGATGCCGCCGGAGGCGTGGACGACGGTGCCGGTGGCGCCGCAAGCGCGGTTGAGCTCGTCGATGACCTGCGCCTGGGTGAGCGGGACGCCGCGCTTCGGTGCGACGAGCGTGGCGCGGGTGGCGGACCACGACTCACGCGCACGACTGACAGCCGCGCGATGGGCGGCGGGAGCACGCCAGCCGGCGAGGGCGCGGGTGAGCTGGGCGAGGACGGCGCGCGCATCGCCGACCAGGGGCAGGGCGCCGTGCTTGTGCGCATCGGCGGCGTTGATGTTGAGGCCGATGAAGCGGACGCGCGGGTGCTGGAACTGCGACTTGGAGGCGGTCGTGAAATCGCTGAGGCGCGTGCCGACACAGATAACGAGATCGGCATCGACCGCGATGGAATTGGCGGCGGCCGTGCCGGTCACGCCCACCGCGCCGAGGCACGACGGATGGGCATCGATCAGGGCACCCTTGCCGGCCTGGGTCACGGCGACGGGAACGCCGGTGGCCGAGGCGAATTTCGCGAGCGCGTCGGTGGCATCGCTGTAGTGCGCGCCACCACCGGCGACGATCAATGGCCGCCGGGCGGCGCGAAACAAGGCGGCGGCGGTACGCAGCCGTTCGCCGGAGCAGCCGGGGCGTTCGACGACGTGGACGCGTTTTTCAAAAAAATGCAGCGGATAGGCGCAGCTTTCAGCCTGCACGTCCTCGGGTAGCGCGAGCGTGACGGCGCCGGTTTCCGCCGGATCGGCGAGAATGCGCATGGCCTCGGGCAGCGCCGTGAGGATCGACTCGGGCCGGTTGAGCCGGTCCCAGTAACGCGAGACGGGCCGGAAGCAGTCGTTGACGCTGACGTCCTGGCTGCCGGGATGCTCGAGTTGCTGGAGCACCGGCGCGGGCCGGCGACTGGCGAAGATGTCGCCGGGCAGAAGCAGGACGGGCAGGCGGTTGACCGTGGCCACCGCGGCGCCCGTGATCATGTTGGTGGCGCCGGGGCCGATGGAACTCGTGCAGGCGAAGGTGCCGAGGCGCTGCCGGGCCTTCGCAAAGGCGACCGCTGCGTGGACCATGGCCTGTTCGTTTTTCGCCTGGAGAAAGGGCAGCGCCCGTCCGCCGTGCTCCTCCAGCGCCTGGCCGAAGCCGGTGACATTGCCGTGGCCGAAAATGCCCCAGACGCCGTGGATGAGGCGGTGCTCGACACCGTCGCGACAGATGTATTGCCGCTGGAGAAATTTCACCAGGGCGGCGGCCATGCTGAGGGTGACGGTGTTTTTCATCGGAAATCCGGAGGCGGTTCAGCGGAACGCCAGCCTTGTTGCGCGGGATCGAGCGTCCACTTGTGCTCTTCCGCGAAGGTGAAGCCGGTGTAGGGATTGCCCGGCAGGTGGCGGATCATCCAAAGGTAATACATCCCGTAGCCCGGCGCAGAGACCTGGGCATGATCGAGGCCGGGGGAAATGAACAGGGTGTCGCGGTGGCGGACCTTGTGGATCGTCGCGCCGTTCTCGGCATGGCCGTAGCCATTGGCGTGCGTGAAACGATAGTGATAAATTTCCGGCTGGTCGTGGTGGTGCGGCGGGTAGCTCGACCAGCGGCCCGGATAGTTCACCACTTCCCCAACGACGAGATTCGACTCCGGTCGCGCGGTCCGGTCGAAGATGAGCCGGACGTTGCGCAGGCAGGCATTCTGAACCAGGCCGGCACCGCGGTATTCGGGCGTGAGTGCAGCGGGTAAAAACAGGTGAGGTGCAAAATCGGCGCGGTTGGTCGTGCGGATGACCGCCCACTCGGTCCACGCCTCATGTTTCAAAGTGACGGTCGTGTGTCCGCTCACATGGAGCGCGGTGGGGGGCTCGTCGAACAGGTCGGTGCGGCTCACGCCAACCTGCCGGCCGACAAATTCGATCTCGGCCCGACCTCGTAGCAGCACCCACACCGATTCCTTGGGATGGGTTTCCACGACGATTTCGCCCGGGCTGCAGCACTGGATGCCGAAGTCCATGCCGGTGTCGTAGCCGTATATCGGAGAGGCTTCGCCCTCGCGGGCGATGACGGTGTAGCCCGGGGCGAATTCGGAGCCGGGAAACAGGGCGGAGGCGGCGGTCATGACAGGCTCGGGTGACTAGACCACGCTGCATCCGGTGCCTGCGAGCGCCGCTGAGGTTTAACGTAGAAATCGCCCCGACTGAAAGGTGACGGGCCGCGAGCAGTGGCACTGGGAAAGAGTTGTACGCTAAAACTTGCCGAAACTCGCCAGGAACGTCTTGTCCGGGATATTCCTCCAGAGCAGACCGAGTAACTCCATTGCCCCAAAAAGGCACATTAAGTCGCAAAAACGAAACATCCAAGGTCCGCGCCCCAAAGGCGCCCGTAGAATGCACGAAAGCGGCAGACTTTTTGTGCCTCTTCGCGGCCACATAATTTTTAATCCGCTTTAGTTCCTGACGGCGCCCCGCGCCATTCCCCATGCGTCATCTCATCCGACTGCTTGCCGCCCTGCTGCTGTCGCTCCATCTTCCGGCCGCGGAGGATCCCTTGGCGACCCTGCGCGCCGGCCACCCGCGGCTGCTGCTCACCGCGGACGGATTTGCGGCGCTCCGCGCGGCGGCGGAAACCGATCTGCTGCGAGCCCGGGTGCACCGGCAGATCGTGGCCGCGGCCGAGGCCCAGTTGAAGGAGCCGATGATCGAGCACGTGCTCGTCGGCCCCCGGCTGCTCGACCAGTCGCGCAAGGCGCTGGCGCACGTCATGACCGGGGCGATGGCCTTCCGCCTGAGCGGGGACCGGCGCTTCGCGGACCACGCGCGAGCCGTCATGGCCACCGCTGCCGCATTTCCGGATTGGAACCCGGCCCACTTTCTCGACGTGGCGGAAATGGCCACCGCGCTCGCCGTGGGTTACGACTGGCTCTACGATCAGCTTCCGCCGGCCGAGCGCATCGCCATCCGGCGGGCTCTGGTTGACAAGGCGCTGGTCTTCGCGCGCCCGGCCTACGCCCGCGAGGATCCGAATCGTGAGTCGTTTCCGTTTGTGCGCGGCAACCTGACCAACAACTGGAACCAGGTTTGCAACGGCGGCTTTCTGCTCGCCGCCCTGGCGCTGGCGGACGAGGAACCCGTGCTCGCACGGCAGGTGATTGCCGGCGTGCGCGAGACGCTGCCTCAAGCCATGGCCGCCTACGAACCGGACGGTGCCTATCCGGAAGGGCCGGTGTATTGGGGCTACGGGACCCGCTACAACATCCTGATCCTCGCGGCGCTCGAGAGCGCGCTCGGCCGAGATTTCGACCTCGGCCGGTTGCCGGCATTCCGCCGCACCGCACTTTTTCGCCACTATGTGCAGGGTCCGACCGGATTGGTTTTCAACTATGCGGACGGCCGGCCGGTGCTCGGTTACGATTCCGGGCTGACCTGGCTGAGCCAGCGCTATGGCTACCCCGCGATCATGCGCGAAAACCGCGCTCTGCTCGCCGCCGAGATGGGCAATGTTTCGGAAGAAAACGTCCGGTTTCTCGCCACGCATGCGATCTGGTTTCCGGCGCCGGATTCCGGGACGGAGGCGAGGCTGCCACTGGATGTGCGCTTTCGCGGCCCAAGCCAGGTGGCCATTTTTTGCAGTGCGTGGGACGACCCGCGTGCCCTGTGGGCCGGCTTCAAGGCCGGCAGCAACGCCGTGAATCACGGGCATCTCGACCTCGGTTCCTTCGTGCTCGAGGCCGATGGCGAACGCTGGGTTCACGACCTCGGTCCCGACGACTACAATCTGCCGGGTTACTGGGAACGCGGTCAGGTCACCAGTCCGCGCTGGCAATACTACCGGCTCAATAATCTCGGCCATAGCACGATCACGCCCGGCGCGGCATTGCAATTGCCCAAGGCGGATGCGCCGATCATCGCGTATGAGTCCACGCCGGCCCGGGCCTTCGCCGTGGCCGATCTCACGTCCGCCTATCCGACACAGGCGCGATCATTTTTGCGCGGCCTCGCCCTGCTCGACCGGTCCCGCGTGCTGGTGCAGGATGACGTGGAAGGACTCAAGCCCGGGCTGCCGCTGAACTGGCGCGTGCTAACCACCGCGACGATCGCGCTCGAGGGCCAACGGGCAACGCTCACCCAAAACGGGCGGACTCTGCGGGTGGAAATATTGAGTCCGGCGACGGCCGTCTTCACGACCCGGCCCGCCACTCCGCCCACCGCGGCCGAGGATCAGAACAAGGGCTTTACCGAACTGGTCGCCACGGTTCCGGCCACGACCGGCGGCGAAGCCGACATCCGTCTCGCGGTGCTGCTGACCCCGGTCGGTGAAAAGTGGCCGGCGCGACCCATCCCGACGCTGCAGCCGCTGGCCGGATGGAAATAGGTGCACGGACAATGGGGCTCGTTGTGCGCGGGCGCTTCCGAACACACGGGTCCACCGAACGCGGAACAGGCGATCCCCGCCACGCTGAACGAGCCGGGCCTGGCGAAAGGCCCCGGCTCACGGAACCCAGAGAATGACTCCTCCACGCGCGATGCATTTTTTCTCCCCGCTGATTCGTCGCACCCTTGCCTTGCTCGGCCTCGCGGCGGCGACCTCATGTCTCCGCGCAGACGAGGCACCCGCTTTGGCGGTGGTCATCAGCATCGATCAGTTTCGCGTCGACTATCTCGAGCGTTTCCGCGCTCATTTCAGCGCGGGCGGCTTCAATCTTTTGCTGGAGCAGGGCGCCGACTTCGTCGACTGCCACCAGAAACATTCCTACACGAAGACCGCACCGGGACACGCGGTGATGCTCACGGGAGTGCACGCGAACCTGAATGGCATCATCGCGAACGACTGGATCGATCGCGACACGATGAAGCTGATCTCCGCGGTAGGCGATACGAGCGTGCGCGTGCTCGGACTGCCGCCGCGGGATACGAAGACATTTACCGGAGTGGACGATCCCTACCTGCCGCGTTCGCCGAAAAATCTGCTCGTCACGACGGTCGGCGACGAGCTCAAGCTCGATCGCGGCGGGCAGCCGAAGGTGATCGGGATTTCGCACAAGCACCGCGCGGCGATCCTGATGAGCGGCAGGATGGCGGACGCGGCCTATTTCATGGAACTCGGCCGGATGATCACCTCGACGTACTACATGCGGGACCTGCCGGAGTGGGTGAAGCGGTGGAATGCCGCCCGGAAGGTCGACGCGTACTTCGGCAAGGTATGGGATCGTCTGCTGCCGGCGGCCGACTACGCGGTCCAGGGGCCCGACGATGCCCCCGGCGAGGACGCCGACGCGGGCCATCTCGGGCGCACGATGCCGAAGACGATCACGGGCGGTGCGCCGGGCCCGGGGGCGGCGTTCTACGGGGCGTTCGAGAACACGCCGTTTGCGAACGATGTGCTGGAGGATTTTGCCGAGAACGCGATCGAACACGAAAACCTCGGGGGGCGCGCCGGCATCACGGACCTGCTGTGCATCAGTTTTTCCGCGAACGACCACGCCGGCCATCTTTACGGGCCGGACAGCCATGAGGTGATGGACATGGTGCTCCGAACCGATCTCGCGCTGGAACGTTTCTTCAAGTTCCTCGATCGCCGGATCGGGTTGAAACGCTGCGTGATCGTGCTCACCGCGGATCACGGCGCCGCGCCGCTGCCGGAATGGATCCACGCGCTTCATCCGGAAGTCCCGGCGGGCCGGATCGACGACAGCCGGTTGCTCGCGGCGGGCGAGGCGGCGCTCGATCGGGCGTTCGGGCCGCTCGCGAACGGCGGGCACTGGCTCGTGCGCGACGGCGAGTGGCTGCTGTTGCTGCCGGCGGCGTTGACGGAGAAGGGTGTCGCGTCCGCGGCGGCGCAGGAGGTGGTGCGCCCGGCGGTGTTGCAGCTGGATTTCGTGCAGGCGGCCTACACGCGCGACCAGTTGGAGAAAGGCGAGGTGAGCGACGCGCTCGGCCGCGCGGCGCTGCTCAGCTTCAATCGGGCGCGCAGCGGCGACGTGTTCTACCAGCCGAAGCCGTATTTTTTCAGCCGCGCCACCGGCTCGAATCACGGCTCGCCCTACAATTACGATACGCACGTGCCGCTCGTGTGGTTCGGCGCGGCCATCGCCGCCGGCGTGCACCGGGAACGCGTGGCCGTGGAGGACCTGGCGCCGACTCTCGCGCACCTGCTGGGCCTGCCCGCGCCGCCGCTGAGCACCGGCCGGGTGCTGTTCTGACGGCTAAGGCGTGCCGCTCCGCGCGGGACCGCGTCTGTCCCGGAACGAAGCCGTTGCAGGGAAAGATCGAATGTCGAAAGACCGGGGTGCCGAATGAAACGGGCCGCGTCGGACTGGGTTTGAGAGGGCCAACCGTTGGGTGCATCCCGACCCGCAGGAGGTGAACAAAGGTTTTCGTTCGGCGGAACGGCTCTGCATTCCCAGCTCCGGAACCTCGACTGCAACGATCCGCCGGAGAGCGCGTGTCGCACGCAAAAATCGCTTCCATAGTTTACGTTATAATTTCGCTGGCCTTGCGTGGACAAAGCAATCGGCGGATTGAATGCACCCACATCCAGGTTTCACGCCGCCACCGTTTCCGGCTTATCCGAACCCTCCGCCTGACGCGGCCCCGCAACGTGAATACCCACCTCCCAACCACGAGGACCGCCTCTGTGGAAAGCCGCATCAAGACCTTCACCCCAATGCACCCTCGAAAAACCCCAGCACTCGTCGCAGTGATCCTGACGACTTTCTGTTCCGCCATCAGCCAGGCGCAAACGGTACCCCCAGGCGAAACGACCCCGGGGGCGACCGGTGACAAGGTCGTGGTCCTCGACCCGTTCCAAGTGAATACCGCCAACGACTACGGCTATCGCAAGCTGACCTCGATCACGACCTCGCGCATCGGCGTCGCGATCACCGAGGCGCCGCAGGCGATCGAGGTCATTTCCGGAGAGATGCTGCACGACTTCGATATCAGCTCGATCCGCGATGCGTTCAACTACTCGTCGAGCATCACGAAAAATTCCGAGGAGGTGTTGCAGAGCGGCTCGTTCAAGCTGCGGGGTTTCCAACTGCCAACCTTCATCAACGGCATGGCCCAGCCTCCGGGACCGAGCAATCCCGGGTACATCTCCAATGACAACGTGGAGCGCATCGAGGTGGCGAAGGGTCCGGTCGGCCTCTTCTTCGGCAACAGCGCGCCCAACGGCGTGGCCAACATCATCACGAAACGTCCCCAGATGATCAATCGCACCACGGTCTCCCTGGGTGGCGGCTCCTACGGGTACGAGAAGGCGATGCTGGACACCCAGGCGGTCGTCAGCAAGGACCTCGGCATCGCCTACCGCCTGATCACGTCGGCCGACGACAGCCACACGCGGATCGGCCAGGACACCAGCTACAACATGGTGGCGGGCTCCGTCCTCGTGCACCCCAACGACAAGGTTCGCTTCGAGGCGGAATTCGACGCCACCAATTTTCAGCAGAGCTACGCGGCCAACAACGCGTGGAATTTCGTGGTCAACCCGCTGTACTACCAGAACGTGACCAATCCCGACCAGACGATGCTGAACTATATCAAGACGAAATATGGCGCTGCGACCGATGCGGCCGCGATCTCGGTAATCAACTCGCGCTGGGGCGTGGGCGGCCCGACGAGCTACGTGAACAACTGGGCCACCGACTACTTCGGGGCCTACGGCAAGATCGTCTATCCCCACACGGGCACGACGATGCCCTGGAGCGAGATCTCGCCGCTGGGCGACAGCTTCACCGGGGCCGGACCGGATTCCAACGACGACGGCACGACGTATCTGGCGGATGCCAGCCTCGTGATCACGCCCACCGACAAGACGGCGATCGAGTATCACTGGATCCACAGCTCCAACCGCGAGAATTTCGCCCGCCAGTTGTTCGGTCCCAATTCCGGGCCCCTCGACGCCCAGGGCCACATCCCGTCGCTCACGATCGGCGCGGACGTGCGGCAGCGCAATACGGATGGAGATGCGCAACAGCTCGACTTTTCGCAGGAGGTGGACACGGGCAACATCCGCAACCGGATTGTGGCCGGCCTGGAATGGAGCCGCAACCGCGACACGACGATCCGCGCGGCGATCGACCCTTCGAAGGCGCCGACGCGCACCGAGCCGAACGGCACGGTCACGACCGGGCTCGCGACCACGCAATATTACTTTCCCTTCACGGAGCCGCTTTATCCCTTGAGCACGACCGTGGCCGGTGCGCTCACGGGCACACCCGGCATACCCAATGAATACCAGTCCTGGTATGCGAGCTACCGGGCGACGGCCTTCAACGACAAGCTGAACCTGCTCGCCGGCTTGCGCAGCGTGAAGCAGCTCACGTCCAACTCCACGGCCTATGGCGACAGCGAGTTGACCAAGACCTTCGGCGCGATCGGCGAGGTCTCCCATGGGCTCTATCTCTTCGGCTCGTACAACACGGACTTCGTGTTCTCGCAGGGCTATACGGTCAACGACGCCTCCGGCCGGCCCATCCCGGGTGAAGGCGTCCCGCTCGGGCCGGAAACCGGCAAGGGCCTCGAGGGGGGCGTCAAGCTCACGGTCCTCGACGATAAGATCACGGGAACCATTTCATATTTCCGGGTCGAGCGCAACGGGGTGGCGACGAGCGACATTGCCAGGAACGGCAGTGATCCGCGCAACCTCGACACCGATCCGAACAACGATGTCCGCTTTAACCTGAACGGCGGCCTGCAACGGACGGCCGGCATCGATGGCGACCTGGTCTGGACTCCGAACCGGAACTTCCAGGTGCTCGCCAATTTCACGTACATGTCCGAGGCCCGGATCATTTCCGATCCCTCCATCAACACCGTGAACATCGGCGTGAGCGCGGACAACGCGCGCCTCTACGACAAGGAGTTCAACCATCGGCTGGCGAAGGCGCCGGTTTTCGCGTCGGACCTGGTGGCGAAATACTTCTTCACCGACGGTTCGCTGAAGGGCGCGTATGTCGGCGGCGCGGTCCGCTACAAGGGCAAGTACAGCCTGTCGGACGACTTCAACTACGATATCTACATTCTCGCAGAGACGAAGTTCGACGCCTTCGCCGGTTACACCACGAAGTTCTGGAAAATCCCGACGACGTTCCAGGTCAACCTGCAGAACATCGGAAACAAGATCAACGACTTCACGCGGGACGATGGTTTTGTGGTGCGGGGCCGCATCTCCCTGGAATTCTAAAGCCCGGTGGGGTGGCGACGCGGCCGGGGAGCCGCGTCGCCCTTTATCTTCTAGCGCTTCCGCGCGGTGCCGCGCTAACTTGTCGCGCGGGGCGCCGGTTTCGCGCGCCGCCTGTTTTCCTTCGCGATGTCCGACCCGGTTCCCCGCGCTCACCCGCTCGCGCCGCTCCATGCGCCCGTGTCGGGCTACGATCTCGCGATCCTCGCCGCCTATCTCCTCGTCCTCGCGTCGATGGGCGTGGTTTTCCGGCGGTTCAACCGCGGCAGCAAGGACTACTTCGCCGGCGGCTATCGCCAGACCTGGTGGCTGCTCGGCGCAAGTTCGTTCATCTCGAACTTCAGTTGCTGGACATTCACCGGTGCGGCGGGCATCGCCTACACTTACGGGCTGCTGATCTTCGGTGTGTATGCCACCGATGTGCTGGGCTTCGTGATTTCCTACGCCTGGTTTGCCCCGCGCTTCCGCCAGTTGCGGCTCGTGACGGCGATGGATGCCCTGCGGCTGCGTTTCGGCCGTTTCAATGAGCAGTTTTTCACCTGGATCGGCTTCATCCGGTCGCTCGGGTTTGCCACGGTCTGGCTGATTGGTCTCTCGATTATCCTGTCATCGACCTTCCAATTCCCGCAGGTCCCGGTAATCTGCGTGACCGGTGTCGTGGTCGTCGTGATCGCACTCGTGGGCGGAAACTGGGCGGTGGCCGCCAGCGATTTCATCCAGCTGCTCGTGCTGATGAGCATCACGATCGTGGCGGGCGTGCTGACCCTGGTCAAAATCGGCGGCATCGGCGTCTTTCTCGACCAGATCCCGGCGGACCACTGGCGGATCTTTCGCCCGGCCGGCTCGATTCCCTACGACTGGCTCTACCTGGTCACGGCGTTGTTAAGCGCGATCTACGATCGCAATGACATCCAGCGTGCCGCGAAATATATCCCGGCCAAGGACTCCCGGCACGCCCGCCGGTCGGCGCTCGTTCCCTTGTTCGGTTACATGATCATGCCGGTGTTCTGGTTCATTCCGCCGCTGGCGGCCTTCACGCTGGCCCCGCACCTGATGGAGCAGAAGCTGATGAGCAATCCGGGCGAGGCGTCCTATATTGCGGTATGTCTCGAGGTGCTGCCGCAGGGCATGATCGGGCTGATGATCGCGGCCATGTTCTCGGCGACCATTGCGAGCATGGACGTCGCCCTGAACAAGAACGCGGGTTTTTTCGTGAAGAATTTCTACCAGCCGCTGCTGCGCCGGCACGCGGGCGACCGCGAGCTCCTGCTGGCAGGCGAGATTTCCACGGTTGTCTTCGGCGCGCTGGTGGTGGCGCTCGCGATGTCGGTGGTCGTCGGTTCGAAGATTTCGCTTTTCGATGCGTTCCTCTATTTGAACGCGTATCTCGGCCTGCCGCTGAGTATTCCCATGTTCCTCGGCATGTTGATCAAACGGGTCCCGCGTTGGGCGGGGTGGGGCACGACCGTTTTCGGTGTCCTGGTCACGGTGGTGCTCTACGATTTCCTGCCGACGGCGTCGGGCCATGCGTGGATGGCCCCGTGGACGGGGGAGTCAATCTACCACTACATGATCACAAACCGGTTTGTGATGACGAACGTGGCCGGCGTCCCGCTCACCATGCTGTTTTTCTGGGGCACCCGGTTCCTCTATCGCGAGCCGGCGGGTTCGGATTACGATCGCGACGGGAAGGAATTCTTCCGCCGGATGGAGACGCCGGTGGACTTCGACAAGGAGGTTGGCGGCGACAATACCGCCGAGCAGGCCGGCCTGCTCGGCCGCGTTGCGCTGATCTACGGCGCGTTCATTGTGCTGCTCGTGCTCATTCCCAACACCCTGACGGACAGGCTTGGGATCCTCGGCTGCGCCCTGATCCCTCTCGCCGTCGGTTTCGGACTCCGGGGCTACGCCCAACGCCGTGCCGCCTCCATCACAACCCCGCCGGCCGGCCGATGAGATTCCCGGGCACCGGATTTGGTATTCCCGGTCGTCGCTCCGTCAACGGTCCGGTCAGATTGCCTTTCACTCGACGCCCCGCGGGTGCAACGCGTCGCGGGGTTCGAACGCGCGGGCCTTGACGGTCTTCCTCCGCCGTGCTCAGGAGCACAGGTTTCGTAAAGGTCGCCGATGTTTTGAGCGGGCTAACCGTCTTTCCCGTATACGCTAAACTGCCCTTGGGCTCGGCACGATGCCGCGCAGGGATTTCATTCCTCCAGCATATGCTCACATTTGCCCAATTTGGCGCCGGTCGCATCGGCGCCGTCCACGCCGCGAATCTCGCGTCTTCCGGCGCCACCAAGCTGCGCTACGTCATCGATGTCAACCCGGCGGCGGCTGCCGCGTTGGCGGAAAAATATGGCGCCCGGGTGGCCGACGTCGCCACCGCCCTGGCCGACCCGGCGGTCGATGCCGTCATCATCGCCTCGTCGACCGATACCCACGCCGAACTGGTCATTGCCTCGGCCAAGGCGGGCAAGGCCATCTTCTGCGAAAAGCCCATCGACTTTTCCCTCAAGCGGGTGGACGCGTGTCTCGCCGCCGTCCGCAGGGCGGGTGTGCCGATGCTGGTGGGCTTCAACCGCCGCTTCGATCCGAACTTCAGCACCCTGCGCGAGCGCATCAGGCAGGGCGCCATCGGGGCGGTGGAACAGGTCATCATCTCGAGCCGCGACCCGGGCCTGCCGCCGATCGCGTACCTGAAGGTCTCCGGCGGTCAGTTCCACGACATGACCATCCACGACTTCGACATGGCGCGGTGGCTGCTCGGCGAGGAACCGGTCGAGGTCTTCGCCTACGGCAGCTGTCTGATTGATTCGGCCGTGGCCGGCGTGGGCGACACCGATTCGGTCATGGTCCTCATGAAGACCGCTTCCGGCAAGCTGTGCCACATCAACAACAGCCGGCGCGCCACCTACGGTTACGACCAGCGCATCGAAGTGCATGGCGCGAAGGGGCGGCTCACGGCGGGCAATCGCATCGTCTCCACCGTGGAGCTGGCCGACAGTGCCGCGGTCAGCACTGGGAAGCCGTTGTATTTCTTCCTCGAACGTTACGCCGACGCCTACAAGGCGGAACTCGCGGCCTTCGTCGAGGCGCTGATCCGGAAGAAGCCGATGCCGGTGGGGGCCGAAGACGGGCGGCAGGCCATCGTGCTCGCTGAGGCGGCCGCCAAGTCACTGCGGACCGGCCGGCCGGTGAAGCTGGCGGGGCGACGCCGCTAGGGGCAGGGTCAGGAAATTTGTCGCCGCAAAAAAGCGCAAGAGGCGCAAAATGTCAGATCAAGGTGCGGGACGTCCTGTCCAGGTTGCCGGCCGTTTCCTCCTGTGAAAAACCTGTTCCCAGTATTTCTCGGCGATCTCAGCGACCTTCTGTTATATTCTACTGTCGATGGCTGAAAGGGGGCTGCGATCCGTGTAATTCGCGGGAAATCCGGGATCGGTCGAGGCGGGGAAGTTCGGACGAGTTCAGGTCAAAGATTTCCCCGGCGCGATTCCTCGAGCATGTAGTCGCCGGCGCGCCAGGCGAGGGCCATGATGGTAAGAGTGGGGTTCTTGTCGGCATTGCTCGCGAAGGGTCCGCCATCGGTGACGAACAGGTTCTTCACGTCCCAGGTCTGGCACCATCCGTTGGTCACGGATTTGCGGCGGTCGGCGCCCATGATGGTCCCGCCGACCTCGTGGATGATCTTGCCGCCGGGCTCGATGGCGTCGCGGCCGTCGGCCTGGGGTTGTTCGCTGACCTTGCCGCCCATCGCCTCGATCAGGGCGGCGAAGGTCGTCTGCATGTGCCGTGCCTGCCGGGTTTCGTGCTCGGACCATTTCCAGTGGAAACGCAGGACCGGGATGCCCCACCGGTCCTTCACCCCGGGATCCAGTTCACAGTAGGAATCCTCGTTCGGAATCATCTCCCCGCGGCCGGAAAACCCCAGCAGCGAGCCGTAGTAACGCCGCACATCCTCCTTGAGGCGCGACCCATAGCTGCCACCGATGAGCCAGTCCATGCCTCGCAGCAACCTTGAATCGGGCATGCGCCGGCCGGTGGAAAACTCGATGTGGTAGCCGCGGGGAAAGTCGAGCCGGCCGGCATGTTGCTCCTGATAGAGCCACCACGGTGCGTAGGCGTGATCCCCGCCCGCGCCCTCTTCGTTGTGCGGTGGCAGGTTCTCCAAGGCCGGGATGTGGCCGCCGAGCGACGCGCCGACGGTGTCCATGATGTATTTGCCGACCAAACCGCTGGAATTCGCCAGGCCTTGGGGAAAAGCGGCGGATTTCGAGTTGAGTAGAATGCGCACCGATTCTGCCGAGCTGGCGGCGAGTACCACGAGGCGGGCGCGGACCGCGTTTTCCCGGCCGGTGACCTTGTCGACATAGGCGACGCCGGAGGCTTTGCCAGCGGCATCCACGAGAACCTCGCGCGCCATCGCATTGGGCAGGAGGTCGAGATTGCCCGTGGCCAGCGCGGGGGGCAGGTGAACGGTGGTGGACTGGTAGTTGGCGCGAATGGCGCAGCCGCGGGCGCAATGGGTGGCCCAAAAACACGCCGCCCGTTCGCTCATCGCCTGGCGCAACGCCCGTTGCGCGGCGGGATTGCCCGGATGAAGCTTGGGGGCGAGCTTATCGCCATCCTGGCGCACGGTGAGCACGGCGCGATGTGTGGGGATGACCGGCAGGCCGATTTTCCTGGCATCCCTCTGGACCATCAGCTCTCCGGCGCGGAATTTCGGCGGAGGAAGCAGGACCCCGGCCGGGGAATCCGGTGTGTTTTCCCGTCCCTCGTTGGTGCCAAAAACACCGATGAGCATCTCGACCTTGTCATAGTAGGGCGCGACATCCTCGTAACCGATCGGCCAGTCGAATCCGAGCCCGTCGCGACTGTGCGGTTTGAAATCATAGGGACCGTTGCGCAGCGCGATCCGACCCCAATGATTGGTGCGACCGCCGAGCATGCGGGCCCGCCACCACCAGAACTGGCGGGCGGGATCGGACGAGGCGCTCGTGTAAGGTTCGCCCGGCACCTGCCAGCCGCCATCGACGGTGGAGTCATAGAAGCCAAACCCTTTGTCCGGCGTGCTGGCGGCGCGCAGCGGCGCCTGATCGTTGGTCTGAAACATCGGCGTCTCCGTCACCGGATCGTAGTTGCGGCCGGCCTCGAGCATCAGGACCTTGGCGCCGCCGATCGCCAGCGTGTAGGCGGTCTGCCCGCCGGCGGCACCGGAGCCGACGACGATCGCGTCATAGGTAGGCTGGGTCTTGCGGGAAGTGAGAAGAGACATGAGGGGAGTGGGGAAATTTGAACAAGCGTGGGATGCCGAAGCAGCCGTTGTGACTGGCCAGCCCAGACGTCAGACCGTGCAAATCCGCACCGCCTCGCGCAGCGATGTGAGCGGATCACGCAACGGGAGAAATTCCTGGCCGACGAAGCCGCGGTGGCCGGTGGCGTGGATGGCGCGCATGATGGCCGGGTAGTCCAGGGTCTGGCCGCCATCGATCTCATGTCGGCCGGGCAGGCCCGCCGTGTGGTAGTGGGCGAACCAGCGATGATGCGTCCGGATCATTGCCATGACATCCTCGCCCATGACCGCCATGTGGTAGATATCGAAAAGCAATTTGACGCGCTCGGAACCCACGCGTTGGCAAAGCTCGACTCCCCACGCCGTGTTGTCGCACTGGTAGTCGGGGTGGTCGATTTTGCTGTTGAGCAACTCCAGGCACAGCGTGACTCCCAGGCGCTCCGCGTCGTCGGCAAGCCGCCGGAATCCCTCGGCGCAATTTTCCATGCCCTCCTCGTCGCTCTGGCCGCGGCGGTTGCCGGAGAAGCAGACCACATTGGGCACGCCGGCGGCGGCGCATTCGCGCAGCCGTTGTTGAAAAGCCGGCACGAGGCGGGCGTGATTTTCGCGCCGGTTGAAACTGTCACTGATGGTGTCGGGTCCGCGCCCCAGGGCGCAGACGAGGCCGTGGGCTCGCACCACCGGCCAGTCCGCGGGTTCGAGCAGCTCGATGGACTCGATGCCCATTGGGCGGACCGCCTTTGCCAGTTCGGACAGCGGTATGTCGGGGAAACACCATTGCGAGACCGAATGGCGGAAGGAGTTCATGCGGAAGGTCGCGCCGGGTTCAGAACCAACCATCGAATTCCGAATCGATCTGGAATATCGTTATGCCGAGTGCCTGGAATTTGCGGACGTCGCGCTCGGCGGCGGCGAGAATGGGCGGTGCGATCTCGGCGCGGGATTTGCCCGCCATGGTCGCGGGATTGTAGTAGTGGTAGGCGTTGATGCTGGGGATAACCTCCACGCCATGGGCTTGCGCCCAGCGCACCATTTCCTCCGTGAGATTCCGGCCTTCTTCGAAAAGGAACGATCCCTTCTTTTCGGCCGGATCGGCTTCCACCCGCTGCTTCAACGAGCGGAAACGGCGTCCGACCAGCGCCTTGCCGGTGAAATGGTCCATCGCATCGCTCGTCCCGATGATGTAGCAACGCCCGAGCATGTCGTATTTGGTCAGGATGGCGTCGACTTTGCCGACAAAATCCGGGGCGTGGGGATCCTTCGAGTCGAGCATGAGGCTCAGGCCATGGGCTTTGGCCGCGGCCACCAGTTCCTCGAACGTCAGGATCTTCTGCCCGGAAGGTGTGTGCAGGGAGGCGAGATCCGCCCAGTTCGATTCAAAGATCTTTCGCGGGTCGCCGAAATTTAATTTGAGATCGGGATCGTGCTGCATGATCAGCACGCCGTCCTTGGTCTCGCGGATATCCACCTCGATGCCCCTGTATTTGCGGGCGGCGCCGGCTTGGAGCGCGGCGAGTGAGTTGTCGGGAAATTTGTCCTCCACCACGCCACCGCGGTGGGCAATGAGTTGGTAGACCGGTGCGGATTTGTCCTGGCCGAAGGCGAGATTGAGGCTACCGCAGGCGAGCCAGGCGACCAGCAGCAGAAGGCGGGTTGATTTCATGAATAAAGGGGACACCCGGGTTTGCGGGCGGAATGAATCCTGACGAACGAAGCGGTCAGGCCAGGATCTCGAGCTGTTCCGGCCGCAATTCCCCGAGGAGGGGCCGGTTGGTCAGGTAGCGTTCCACCTCGTCCACCATCATGCGGCCCATGCGGCGGCACTCGAGGCCGATGCTGCCGGCGATGTGCGGGGTCAGCACGACGTTGGGCAGCTTGAAGAGGGGGGAATCCGCGGGCGGGGGTTCCGGATCGGTGACATCAAGGACCGCGAAGATATCGGGGCGGTCGCGCAGGACGTCGATCAACTCGCTTTCCTTTACGATATTGCCCCGGGCCGTGTTGATGAATGTGGCCCCGCGTTTCATGCTGCTGAAGAGCTCCCGGCCCAGAAGATGCCGGGTCTGGACCGTGCTCGGCATGTGGCACGACACGACATCGGACTGGGCGAAGACCTCCTCCAGTGAACAAAGTCGCACGCCCAACTCGGTCGCCTCGGCGGCGGGCACCACGGGATCGTAGGCTATCACCCGGACATCGAGCGAAGCGAGGCGTTGCGCCACCTGCTTGCCGACCTTTCCCAGCGCCAGCAGGCCGACCGTGCTGCCGTAGGCACCCTGAACCAGGGGATTGCGCTGCTGGTATTTCTGTTTTTCGCGCAGCAGGAAGATCCGCTCCCAAGTCCGCTTCAAGGAGAGGATGATCTCCGCCAGCGTGAACTCGGCGGTGGGTTTCGCGTTTTCCAGCGCAGCGTTGGTGACCCGGATGCCACGGGCCCACGAGGCGTCCGTGGTGATGCTTTTGATCGTGCCGGCGGCATAAAAAAGGACCTTCAACCGCGGCAATCGGGCGAGCAGCGCGCCGTTCATTTGCGGCATGCCCCAGCTCCCGATTATGAGCTCGATATCCTGATAATTTCCACTGCGGAGCGTCGCGCCATTTACCGCCGGGCCGGCCAGATCCACGATTTTGCCCAGACGGGAAAGTTCATCCGGGCCAAAGGCTTGGGGAAAAAACTCTGCGTCCATCACGAACAGGCACCGGGGCTTCATGATGCACTAGAACAGGGAACCGCAGAGGCAGGCGAGCGGCTTCGCGGTATAGCGTATACTATGTATTTGCGGATGAAAATTCCGTCGCAAAGCGGCCGTCTTTTGGCCGCGGATCATGTCGCCGCCGACAGCTTGAGTCTGCGGCCAAAGCGGAACTCGCAGTCGATCATCGTCGTCCGGGGATGCGCGGGCACCCCGGTTTCGTGGTAATACATCATGCCGGCCAGCAGATCGGTCGCGGCCGAGCCGACGTGATCCGGCCGTTCGTCCAAATATGGCATGTCGCCGGCCTTGGACATGCCCAGACGGATGACCTCGATTTTGCGCAGGGCGCGTTTGCGCGCCATCGCCCAATCTTCGCCGGCCGCCGACTGGATGAAAATGACGTCCGGCCGGTGGCGCGCGATCCACTGATCGATGCGGGCGAGCTTGCCCGCTGGGGAGAGTTCCGCCGGCACCTTGAGGATCCGTTCGCCTTGATCATGCCAGTTCAACGCCGCCGTGAAATGATGCGCCGTGCGGTCGTCGAAGGTTTCGTCGAAGATCGAAACGATCACCTTGTGCCGCCGCTGCTTCGTCAGCTCGATCAGGCGCATCATGTTCGCAAACTGGTGGGGCACCACCGAGTGGAAGCGCGGGGCGAGGATCGAGTTTGTCGTGGCGACGACGGAGACGTTCCGCCAGTCGACGGCACTCTCAAACGAAAGCGGAGTGAGCGGCGGGAGGAGAATGACGCCCTCCAGGCCGCGCGCGCGGATGACGTTCAGGATCTGCTTGAAGTTGTTCTTGTAGTCGGCTCCGCGAATCATCGTCACGCCGAGCCCCAGCTGCTTGGCCCGGGTGGCGGCGCCTTGCCGGATTTGCGCGATGTAACCATCCTCCGGGTCGTCGCGGCTGCGGTAGAGGTCGACGATGGCCATGCTGGTCCGTCCTTCGCGGGTGCGAGACGAGCGCAGCAGGCGCATCAGCCGGGTGATTTCGGGGTCCGGATGGTACCCGAGCTTGTCGGCCAATCGGTGAATGCGTTCGCGCGTGGCCTGGGAGATTTTGGGATTGTCCCGCAGCGCGAGGGAAACGGCCATAACGCTGACGCCGGCCGCGGCGGCAATATCGCGCAAGCCGATGCGATTTCGAACACTGGGTATTCCTCGGGCCATGGCGCGAAGTTCGGAAAGCCTAGCGGAGGTTGCGAGGAAAGCGGGACGGGGCAATCGCCAAAAGAATTCGCGAGGCGACGGTTTGAGGCCGCGCGGTTCCGGCTGCACCCGGCGGACCAAGGATCACCACCAGGCCTGCCGGGCGGCAGTCTGGATTGCCTCCTCCAAAGAGGTCAGGTCGGCGTGCCAGAGACTTTCCCATTCCAGGCTGACCACCCCGGCAAATTCCTTCTGCAACCGGGTGCGAAGGGACGCCATCGGAAACTCCCCGGTTCCCGGCGGGACATAGGTATAGGGATGATTCGCTCCCGGACGACTGATGCTGTCCTTGACGTGGATGTGCACGACCCGCGACTTGATCGCCTGCCAGGTGTCGACGGGCTCCTCCCCGCCTCGTTTCCAAGTGTGATGGGAATCCCACAGGATGTTCAGGTTTGGCACCACCTGCATGAAGCGTCGGATGGCGTCGATCGTGAAGAGCGAGTCATGCGTCTCGATCATGAGGTCCGCCTGCCAGCCGTTTGCCGCGCGGATCGACTGCCACCAGTCGGCGGCTTCCGCTGCCCGCTCCATTTCGCCGGCATCGGCGGTTTTGCCACCGTCAAAGACCCGGAGCCACCGTATGCCCGCCTTCTCGGCCCAGGGCAGAAACTCCAGAAACTTTTCCCTTTCGCCTGGTGCCGGATCGATCAGATGCAGACCCGTGTTGAAAGTGACGACTTTCACCGCCGCCTCCCGCAGCCGCGCGGCGAACACCGCCGGCGAGCCGAAAGCCGAGGCAAAGTGCTGCGGCAAATCCACCGTGCCACCTAAAGCCCGCAGTTCCACCGCATCGAGGCGGTGCCGAACAGCCAGCGCGAGAAATTCCTTCAGGGAGTAATCCGGGCAACCGATTGAAGAAACGCCGCGCAAATAGGGCATGCGCCAATACTGATGCACTTAGCCGATCTTCGGCACCATCAAAACGCCTGTTGCGGCGGTTTCCCCGTCGCGCACGGCTGAACCATTCCGTCCGTTCCGTTGCATCGGCTCGACGCCACGTATCCTCAAGGGGAATCAGACATCACAAAATCGACCGTTTTGCCGGAGTGCAACTCGAGGACTTTCCCCGGGACTCCGATGCGCAGCACCTCATTCGAAATTGTTTTTGGCGAAGCGCGGTGGGCGGCGATTCGCACGGCAAGACCGCTGGCGCGGCGTTCCATGTTCAGATCCAGATTCCAGCCGCGAAATTGAAAATGGGTTACGCTTCCCTTCGTGCTTTCGGGCGGAAGGGAGGGCGCGAATGCCAGATCGGCGTTGGGCACATCCACCTGCAGTCCAGTGAGCAGAAGCACGCTGCTGGTCAGCAGTTCTCCGTGCGACCAGGTCAGTTGACGCGTGCTGACGGCTTCTCCGTTGAACTTCCACTGCTCGGGGAGCGAATAGACCGAGGCCTCGGCGTCGTAACCCTGCTTGCGCACAAGTCCGGAGAGAAGGTACTGCCAGGCGCGATCCTTCCGGCCCTGCAACAGCTCGATATCAGCCGCCACGCCTGACATCAGCGGCCAGACCGGCCATTGGCCATGGGTGTAAAACTTGGACGCAGGGTTCCCTTCAAACCGCGAAATCGAATGATCCGGCTGTTCCAGCACCTTTTGGATCCACGCCTGCGTTTTGATAAAACGTGGATCGTCCACCGCCACTGCGCCCAGTCCTCTGCCGAATGCCTCCAGTCGCGCGAGCATCAGCATGCCGGAATCCACGCGTTCGTCCCGCATGGGACCGCTGGTCTCGTTGTTGGTCGGATCCTGCTGGTCTCGGTAAATCTTTCCCGCCGGGCCCGCCAGGGGGATGAAGCGCTGGTGCTCCTTGTCGTAGGCCGTGTCGAGAATTGCCTTCTGCAATGAATCGGCGGCCGTGTCCCACCTGACCGCATCATTTTCCCGAGAGAGGCGTCGCGCGATTTTCGCCGCCGCGCGCAAACCGGCATGGATTTCCGCGTTGGGCCAGGCCGTTTTTGTGGGAACCTGGCAAATCCATTCCTCCGCCGTCCCGAGCATGCCTTCCTTCCGGATGCGGCCGACGTAGTAGTCGGCGAAATGCGAAACGTAACCATACGCGAAGTTCAGGAATGCCTGATCGTCCTCGATCAATCGGGAGTGGAACCACATCCCCACGATCCCGATGGCGGGCTGTTGGGCCTCGCGTTCTCCGCCCCACGAATATCCGCCGTTTTCGATCCAGTGGCGGTAAAAGGCGTCCGCTTGCGCGTGCAATCCGAACAGATCCGTGCCCATGGTGGAATAGGTGCCGTCACGGATCCAGGTGTTCTTGTACCAGCCGTCCCGCCCGGCAATCAGGACTCCCGACTGGAAGCGGGCCGACTCCACCGCATCGACGGAGTACTCCAGCATGCGATCAAAATCCTTCACCCCGGTCTGAATGTTCAGGCGATCTTGCAAACGCTCGCCTTCGGTATCCTCGGTTCCACCGGCCCGGCGCATCCAGGCTTGGACCGCGGTTTCTCCGGAGGTCGCTCCGTTTTCGGTCTTCCCCAGATACAGGCAGACGATAATTTCCCTGGCCTGCCGAATTTCCCGCGTGACGGAATTTTTTCCCTCGGCACCGATCTCGACGCCCGCGGGGTTGCTCGCCACGTTGAGCTGCGGAGCACCCCTTTCCTGCACGGAACTTACGCCGAGGCCGGCAGGATTTTGCAACGCGACGAGTTTCGAGCCTTCGTTCGCCTGCAGCCGGAAACGGAAATCGACCGGATGTGCGAATTCGTAACGGATGAAGATCGGGCATTCCGCAAAGGATCGGCGCGTCGAAAAGACAATCCGCACCAGGCCATCTTGGGACGATAGCACCAACTGACCAGGCCTCGATTCCGCATGCGAATACTGCAGTTGGCGCAGGTCGGTCCATCCTTGGGAGGAAAAAACCTGGCCATACGCCGAAACTTTCCAGATGCCCTGAGGCTCTCCTGGCGGCGCGCCCTTTTCATCCCTCGGGCCGCTCCAGATTTCGTGGATGTCGCCCTCAATTCCGGCCAGCGACCAGATCGTCGGCGAGGAAATCACCACATCGGAGGATTTCGGAGTCGGTTCAGTTGTCGCCTTGGCTCCGGTAACGCTCAGGACGACCAGGGCCGTAAGAATCAGCTGCGACCGGAGGAAACGCATCAGAGCAAATGCACGGGCGTGCCGGGGGCTGGCCATCATTCAGGCCAGCTTTGTTCTCCACCAACCAACGATTGGCGAACGCGCAAAGGGTTTAGCGTAAATGAAGCACCGTAGGCCACCGCGGTCACTCGTGCCGCGGTCGGCGCTTTCGCCGGCATCGCCGAAGGCCCGATTTCATGCGCCGGCACAGGCCGCAGGCATTTGTACGCTAAACCGTGACACCTCTCGCGGGTCCGGCGCGGTTGGTCGTTTGATGTCTGGTCCTCGCCGAACTCGCAATGTTGCCAAATAACTTTCCGGGACTCTCGTGAACCCCGAATTCCCTGGGATCCCTCAAGAGCAGATGAGCCTGAAGCGCTCTTTGAAGCTCAGGGATCTCATCCTCTATGGCATTGTCGTGATCCAGCCAGTCGCGCCGATGTCCGTCTTTGGCGTGCTCAGCGAAAAGGGGAGGGGGCACGTCGTGACTGCGATCTTGATCGCGATGGTGGCGATGCTCTTTACCGGGGTCAGCTATGGCCGGATGGCCCGAGCGTATCCCAGCGCGGGCTCGGCATTCACCTACGTTGCCCGCGAGATCAGTCCGTTCCTTGGATATGTCGTCGGCTGGGGCATGGTCATGGACTACATCCTCAATCCGACCATCTGCACGATCTGGTGCTCCCAACAGGCTCACATCTTCGCGCCTGCCGTGCCTCCGGCGATCTGGAAAGTCCTTTTTGCCTCGGCATTCACTTTGCTCAACCTGCGCGGTATCCAGTCGTCAGCCAAACTCAATGCCGGCATGGCGGCCGCGATGGGTGTCGTGATCGCCGTTTTCTTCGTGGCCGCGGGCCATCACTTGTTCGCTTCGGCATCGCGGGCCCCCGCGTTCTTTTCCCGCCCTTTCTACGACCCAGCGACGTTCAGCGTCTCCGGACTCCTGCAATGCACCTCCCTCGCGGTTCTGACCTACATCGGCTTTGACGGAATCTCCACCCTGTCCGAGGAGGCGGAGAATCCTCGCCGCAATATTCTGCTGGCCACGGTCGGAACCTGCCTGGTCATTGGCGTCCTTTCGGCGGCCGAGGTCTATGTCGCCCAGCTCCTCTGGCCCGCGGGGAGCGGCTTTCCCGACGTCGACACGGCTTATGTGTGGGTGGCCGGCATGGCGTGGAAGCCACTGTTTCAGGTCTTTGGAATTGTGCTCCTGATTGCCAATTTCGGCTCGGGCCTTGCAGCGCAGCTGGGTGCTGCCCGACTCTTGTACGGCATGGGGAAAAGCGGCGCGCTCCCGAGGTCGTTCTTCGGACGTGTCGACCCCAGCCACCGGATCCCGCGCAACAATGTGCTGATAATCGGAGCGATCGTGTTGGCGGGCGCGTTTGCGTTGTCTTACGAACTGGGGGCGGAAATGCTGAATTTTGGCGCACTCATCGCGTTCATGGGGGTCAATCTGGCCGCGCTGGTGCGGTACTACGTCCGTGCCGCAGGCAACCGTCGCCTGGGGAACTTCATGGTGCCGGCGCTTGGATTTGCCATTTGCCTGGCGCTTTGGCTCCACCTCGGCCGGGCAGCCCTTCTCGCGGGCGCGGTTTGGATGGTGTGCGGCCTGGGGTTCGGCTGGTGGACTACAGCCGGATTCCGGAAGCAACTCTCCTTTGATGAAGTGCTGACCTGAAATTCGACCAGGATCAATCCGCTCCAAAAAAGTGACCTGAGGTTGCTTGGTGTCTCGTAACGGCGTTTCAAGGAGAATGGCTTTCGTACCCCCCTAAAATTCAAAGCTCTCCGGATGATCCGGAGGGCTTTAAAATTGGGTGCAGGGGCTGAATCCCGCAGCCGCGGGACCAGCGATCCCGCAGTCGCGGGATTATGAGCCAACAAATGGCAGACCGGTGATATTGAAGAATCCTCTGCCGCCTTTCTGCCGTTTCAGCATATTCTCGAGGCGCCGTGCGTCAGCGAGTGACATCTTCTCACTCATCCATTCCAAACTCCACGGCCTGTTTTTGGCGGTCCATTTTGATTCGCCACGATTGTGCTGTCCGAGACGAATTGCGACATTCTCGCTGATGCCGATGTATCGACGACCATCGAGATTGATGATCACATATACTTGATAATCAGGCATAAAAAAGTCCGCTAGGGGAGGCCCAGCGGACTATGAAATTGGGTGCAGGGGCTGGATCCCGCAGTCGCGGGACCAGCGATCCCGCACTCGCGGGATTATGAGCCTTTACGACCCAGGCCGGTAATTACGCGAAACCCGTGGCCGCCCTTCTGCCGTTTGAGTAAATTCTCGAGGGAGCGCGCCTCTCCCAAGGTCATCTTATCGCTCGTCCATTCGATCCGCCATGGCCGATATTTTGCCGTCCATTTTGAATCCCCGCGATTGTGTTGCTCAAGCCTGACGGCAACACACTCGCTAACGCCAATGTATCGGCGGCCAGCGGGATTGGCTATTACATATACTTGGTATTCAGGCATAAAAAAGTCCGCTAGGGGAGGCCCAGCGGACTTTGAAATTGGGTGCAGGGGCTGGATTTGAACCAGCGACCTTCAGGTTATGAGCCCGGCACAGAACTCACTGTTAATCAAGGAACTGACCCCGTTTTCGTGTGTCACTTGGGCGTATTCTTTGGCAGTAGCGAAAATTAGGGCTCTCTGGGTTCGCCAGCGTTCAGGAGGGTTAAGTTCAGGAAAGAAAACAGGAGGATGTCATGGCACTCGAAATACGTCTCGGTGAAAGCAAGTGGTGGTATGGTCGGACTGTCGTCAACGGCCGGCAGATCACCAGGAACCTCGGAGTTGAGATACGCGGTACACCCCCTTCTCGCCTGTCCAGCCGTGGCGATGAAGCGTTCGAGCGGTCGCGAGCGAAAGCCCAGGCGGCCCTGGAACGGCTCCAGCTCGACTTCAAGAAACGGAGCACGGCCGAGGAGCTGGTCCAGGCCATTCACGAAATCCGCACGGGCGGCAGGGTGAGCACCATTCCGCTAAAGGATGCCGGTGCCCGCTGGAAGGCGCTCCCGCGGCGGCGTCCCCTCAGCAAGCGGTACGTGGACCAGGCCGAGAGTTGGATGGCTCGATTCGTCTCATTCGTGGGCGAGCGACACGCCAGCGTCTACGAGATGTCCCAGGTCCAACCGGCGATGGCCCGCGCCTTCTTCAACGAAGAAGAGGCGCGCGGAGTATCGGCGAAGACCTACAACAACTCGCTGATCTTTCTACGCTCGTCCTTCGAGGCGCTGAAAGAGGACGGGGGCATTCCCAAGAATCCCTTCGCCGGCATTCCGACCAAAGAAGAACAAACCATCTTCCGCAAGCCGTTCACCGCGGATGAACTCGCGCTCATCGTCAATGCGGCCAAAGCAGATCCTTTCATCGAACCGATCATCATCGCCGGAATCTGCACGGCCATGCGGCGCGGGGACTGCTGTCTGCTTCTCAAGACTGCTGTCGATCTGCCGAACCGATTCATGCAGGTAAAAAGCTCGAAGACCGGCGAGGTGGTGCAAATTCCGATCTTTCCGCTCCTCTATGGTATGCTGGCGAAACGTCCGCCGAGCGACAGCCCCTATGTTTTCCCCGAACAGGCGACCAAGTACCAATTGAATCCCGACCACATCACCCTGCGCGTTCGGCGGGTGATGAGGGCAGCGGGCTTTTTCGATCCTGACGAATCCGAAGCCGAACCTGATCAACCGGGCGCGGATGGCGAGATGCCGGCATCGCGGGGTAGAATCCACCAGGCCCGCCCCAATGGATTGCGGCAGGCTTCCGTGCGGGATTTTCACTCGTTCCGCGTCACTTGGGTCACTCTCGCCCTCACCGCTGGGGTGCCGCTGGAAATCGTTCAGAAAGTGACCGGCCACAGGACGGCATCCATTGTGATGAAGCACTATTTCCAACCCGGGCGGGAGGAATTCCGACGCACCCTGGCGGGAAAACTTCCGGCTTTGATCGGGGGACCTGTCGCCCCGAGGTCGATCGAGCTGACGGAGGTCCGGGCGCTGGTCGAATCAATGCGCCCCCGGACGTGGGGAAAAATCCGGGAGGATCTGTTGCGGCGTCTACCGAAAGGGGCAGCGTCGGAGGCCGTGCTCGTGGTCACGCCTGCGCTTAAAGGCAGAAGCGCGCCTCTCGTTGCGGCAGGCCCAAGCGATGATCCCGACTCGGGCGCTGTCGGCCGAACGGCTATTTCGCCAGCTCTCGAATTCGCGCATTGATGGCTCGGATGTCCAACTCAGCGATGGTCACGGTTGCCCGTGCCCGACCGAGTTTGACTTCGGCTTGAACGAGTTCCCGCTTCAAGCGGGACAGCTCATCGCCGTTTCCGGGAGAACGGCCGATGCGACCTGGTGTGGCCTGACGATCTGGCTGAGCGATTTCGGGATTTCCGTTGTTCATGTTCATTGGCCGAATTTGACGGCGTTTTGGGTTGTCTCTCTTGCATTTGGTCGGTCAGCCCAAGCTGCCCGCCTCCCGTAAAACAAACGCGGTGCGGAGCGATTGCAGCGGCGCGCATCTACCGGGAATGCGGCAGGCGGCTCGCGGGTTGATCCGCGTCCACGGGAGCGTAAAGCTCGAACTCTATGCCCCGGCTGTTCTCCTACACTATTCCCGTCGACGACGGCGCCGCACCCAACCCCTTCGGCGGGATGTGCACGCTCACCATCTGCAAACCCAAAATCCGCATGAAGGCGGAAGTGGGAGACTGGGTCGTAGGACTCGGCTCCGTCAGGGCGCCAAGTGGGAATCTCGGCGGGAAGATGGTCTATGCCATGCGGGTCGATCAGATAGTTTCGCTGCGGGACTACGACCGGCTAGCGCCCCTTTATTGGCCGTCTCGAATCCCGAATCTTGAGAGTCGAATTCTCACGGAGCGTTTAGGAGACTGCATTTACGATTTCTCCAAAGGGGGTGCGCCGGTTCAACGTCCCGGAGTCCACGGCCCAAAAAACGTGCGTACGGACCTGAGTGGGCATAATGCGCTCATTTCCCGCCATTACTTCTACTTCGGACAAAATGCCATCGCATTGCCGAGGCGCCTTCGCCCCATCATCCACCAGACCCAGAGCCATAAGGTTCGTACCAATGAGTCCTTCGTTCAGCCGTTCATAAGCTGGCTCTATTCCCTCGGATTAGAACCCAACCATCTCTATGGCTGGCCGGACTTCGAGCCGGATTGGAGCACGCTCCCGCAGAAGGGCTGTCCCGCTCGATGCTAATAAAAGGCGTGGAATCTAGGCAGCGGCCGTCTGGTGGCTGCCGACCCCGGGTGAAAGCAGCGGCTCGCCGCTTTGCGCGAGCCCGACGATTTCCCGATACGGATACCTCCACGTGCCCGGCAAGATTTCGACCGGATGGAGAACACATTCCTTGGTCATCCGCCAGACCGTGACGCGGCTGACATCGAGCAGTTTGGCCGCCTTCTTCTGGCTGAGAAGGAGCTGCTCATCTACGCCTCCCGTTGTTGCGGCCGGGGCGGATGATTCCCCTCTAACCAGGCGCTCCAACGCCGCCCGCTCGCTGCCGGTCAGGGTGGCATCGCTCGATATGACCGACTGAAAAATGGCTCGGCTCGTCGGATTCATTGGCGTCAAACGCTCATTCCGGCGCTTTGCTGGATTTCCTGGCGCAGCGCTTCGCGTTCTAGGACTTGCCGCGCCATCGAGCCAAGCGCCGCGTCGTGAAAGATGTTGATTCTGCGGCAGACGGCGAAGCCGAATTCGGTCTCTACCGTGCCCCACCGGACGGAGGCACCGGAACGCTGCTCCTGGCTGTCCCAGAGATGCATCGCCCCTCCCTCGAACGCCGGCTTTGTGGCGAGAAAAGCCTCGACCGCTTCGTCGGCCGAATCCGTGCCGAACTCGGGGTGGTAGTTGCCGGCCTGACCCTGGCGATAGATTTGGTAACGAGGACGCCGGACGGCGACGTTCGGTGAATCCTCGGCATGAATGACGGCGAGCGTGGTTTTCATGCCTCCAACTCTCGCCCCGCCACCGCTGCCCTCAAGGGGTGGCCTGTCCCGAATTCGCGGTAACGGGACTACCTTTTCTGCGGTAGCGGCGAGGGAGCCGCTTTCCGATTTCGTCCACTCGACCGACGACGCTATTTACTCCGGATTAACAGAGATGGATTGAAGGGAGTCGCGGTGCCGCAAGTGCAAACCGACCAAGCCATCTCCTTTCCTTCGCCACTGATCTCGAATTTCAATTTGGGCGCATATGAAACCATCTGTCTTGTGCTGCCCTTCTTATTAATTTCCGCCAAAAGCATTCCGCACTTAGCGCATTTGACTTTCTGCTTCATTAAAGGATGTAACGCCTACAATCGTCCCGGTTAGGGTAAGACCTCATAGCCAATGTCATGACAGCCGGCGTATGATTTGTCCGTGAAAAAATGCCCGCCGATAAGACGAACTTGTTCGCCCGTTTCAGCCTCCCCCAACAATCTGCGGGCTCTCAAGAAATGCATTCGCGAGTTGCGGGTGATTCTCGCCGAAGCCAGCACTATTCTGGACCATCTGGTGCTCAGTCCTGCGGCTGAAATCATCCGCAGTCTATGCTCCCGTTTCCGTATTTTGCAGGAATACTTTGTCATGAGATATCAAGAAGCACGAGCCTGCGCTATTGTCGCCCTCGGACACGTCGAAGCGGCTTTGTCTTTTCCTTAATTTCGTCAGGTGCTGCGGCAAGGTCCGGGGACGCCATGTCGGGCGGCGATCTCCGTAAATACCCGTGCCGGCAAGTCGCTAAAGCTGGCCATCTTGCAGGGGTAACCGCACCGCAAACCGGACGGTGCCTGTTACGGGAACGCTGTAGTCAATGACTCCTCCGTGAGCTTCGACGATGATCTTGGCAATGCTAAGTCCGAGGCCCGAGCCCGCCGCGGGCCCACCTCCGCGTACGAACCGCTCGAAGAGCCGGGGCACCAAGTCAGCGGGAAGCGCAGCCCCGGAATTCTCGACCGTCAAGTCCGCCTCTTCCCGATTGGTCCGCAGTTCGACATGAACCCAGCCGCCAGCAGCATTGTGCTTCACCGCATTGTCCAGGATGTTCAGCAGCACTTGGCGAAGGGCCGCCGGATCGCCGTCCAAGAGGGCGCCGTCACAGCGAACGAGCTCGACTGCAATTCCCGACGGGTTGCCCAGGACCTGGGCATCTTCGGTTGCCTGCCGCACAAGCTGCCCAAAATCCAGGCGCTCCCGAGCGACGACCGGCACACCCGCGTCCGCCTTGGCGACCAGACCCAGCGCATCCACGAGCCGGCCAAGCCGGCGGAGTTCCTCCATTTGGCTCGTCAGCCGCAGCCGCTCCGCTCCCGCCGTCCCTGGATCGTTCAGGGCCAACTCCGCCTCCGCGCTTAGGATGGTGAGCGGGGTCTTCAGTTCGTGCGAGGCATGGAGGGCAAAGTCGCGCACGCTGGCCGTTCCGGCTTCGATCCGGGCCAGCATGGCGTTGAAGACTTCCGCCAAGCGGTCGAGTTCGTCGCCCTTGCCGGTGCGCGGTATGCGCTCGGAGAGATTGCCGGCGTGCACGCGTTCCGCTCGGGCGGTCAAAGCTTCGACCGGTCGCATGGCCCGGTGCATGAGCCATGATCCGCCCAGCACCAAGACGACCACCGTCGGCAAGCCGTAAAAAAAGAGGATGTCGGCAATTTTGACCGAGGGCGACTCGGGTGGCCGGCCCCGCTCATACTCGCCAACGAGTTCATAATGAAGCACCCCACCCATGAGTAGAAGCGAGCCGAGCAGCATCCCGGCGTACCAGAGGGTGAGGCGGGTGCGAATCTTCATCAGCCGGCCCGCAGGGTATAGCCCTCGGCAAAGACGGTGTGAATGAGCTTCGGCGAAAAAGCCGCATCGACCTTTTCGCGCAGTCTCATCACCGCAACCTGGACGACGTTGGAGCCGGGATCGTAGCCGGCTCGGTAGTCCCAGACATGCTCGTGCAGCTCATCCCGCGTGCAGACGCGGCCCTGCGCTCGCACGAGGTACTCCAGCAAACGCAGCTCCCGGGGGCTCAGTTCGAGGCGGGTTCCTCCCCGGCGCACCTCCCGCTTGAGCAAATCAAGAGAAAGATCCGCGACTTGAAGCTTCGCTGCATCGAGCGGAAGCCCGCGCCGCGCAAGGGCACGCACCCGGGCCACGACTTCAGCCAGGACGAAGGGCTTGGGCAGATAATCGTCCGCCCCAAAGTCCAGTCCGCGAATGCGGTCTTCCACCTCTCCGCGTGCGGAGAGGAGCAGCACGGGCGTCGTGCGGTGCGCGCCCCGCAGTTCCCGCAGCACCTCCAGGCCGTCCCGTCCGGGCAGCATGATGTCCAGGACAATCGCGTCGAAAGCCTCCCCGAGCGCGAGTTGAAGGGCGGATTCGCCGTCGGCGGCAACCACGACTTCGGCGCCGGCCTGGGAGAGGGCTTTTCCCAGAGCGGCGGCGATCTTTTGTTGGTCTTCCACGACGAGAACGCGCACGGGGGGTAAGCTGCGGTTTGGGAGGGACCCCGTCAACCTGCTCGCCTACGGAGCGCCAGTTCTAACAGAAGTGTAAGGGGAGCCGGCTGGCGGAAGGCCGGGGGCCTCCCTAGCGTCATTGGCGGGGGACTTAACGATGATTTTTCTCGCGCTCAAAATGCTCACAGGGGACCGGACCAAGTACGCCGGCCTGCTCTTTGGCGTGACGTTTACGTCGTTCCTGGTGACGTTCGCGGCGGCGTACTTCGGAGGAATGATGAACCGGAGCTATGCGCTGGTGGCAGAGACGCCCGGAGATGTATGGGTGATGGACCCTGCGGTCGTAAGCGTGGAGCCCGCGATTCCCCTGCCTGACTCGGCCTTGAACCGGGTGCGGAGCGTGGCGGGCGTGCGGTCGGCGGTGCCGCTGATCGTGTCGAGCGCGGAGGCGCGCTTTTCGGATGGGACGTTCCAATCGTTGGAGGTGATCGGGGTGGACGATGAGAGCCTGGCGGGGTTGCCGCGGATGCCGGCGGGGCTCAAGGCGGAGTCGCTGCGGGGGCCGGACGCCGCCCTAATTGACTCGGGCGGGACCGACGGGAAGACCGATTTGACGCGACCGGCGCGCCCGCTGGGGCGCGGCGATGTGCTCTCGATCAACGACAATCGGGCGATTCTGGCCGGGCGTTCGGACGCGCTGCCCCGCTACCCTCCTCGGCCGCTGCTGTACACCACCCTGCCAAACGCCCGGCGAATCCTGCCGGTGGAGCGGGAGGAGATCACTTTCGTGCTCGCGAACGTGGCGCCGGGGGCCGATCCGAAGGACGTGGCGGCGAGGATTGAGCAGGCGACGGGGCTGCGCGCCCGGCCGCGGGAGGATTTCGAGCAGGATACAGTCCGCTGGATGATCCAGAACTCGGAGGATGTCGGGGACGTGATCAACATGCTCTCGATTGCGATGCTGGTCGGGGTCGCAGTCACCGGGGTGATGATGTTCATGTTCACCAACGAGAACCTGCGGTTCTACGCGGTGCTCAAGGCGATGGGGACGACGACGTGGCAACTCGTCGTCGCGGTGGTGGCGCAGGCCGCCGTGGCGGCGGCCATCGGCGCCGGGCTCGGGATGGGCCTCTGCGCGCTCGCGGGCCACTTCTTTGTGGTGAATGATTTTCCGTACCGGCTGGAATGGTTCGCGCCGGCACTCGGGACCGTCGCGGTCGTCGTGATCAGCATGCTGGCCGCGGCCGCGAGCCTGTGGCCTCTACTGCGGATGCGGCCGGCGCCGTACCTGGCGGGGAGATAACACCATGGTCGCAGACACGGCCTACATCCGGTGCGAGGGAGTCACCAAGACCTATGGTGAAGGCAACGCATCGGCGCAGGCTCTGCGCGGAATCGACCTGGAGGTGAAGCGGGGCGAACTCCTGATGCTCGAAGGGCCGTCCGGGTGCGGGAAGACCACCCTCCTGTCGATCCTCGCGGGGCTTGTGCACCGCGACGGCGGCGCCTGCGCGGTGCTGGGAAAGGACTTTGACCGCATGGACGGGCGGGAGTCGGCGCTGTTTCGGCGCGGGGAGATGGGGTTCGTGTTCCAGGCGTTCAATCTGATCCCGGCGCTCACCGCGGCGGAAAATGCCGCGACGCCGCTTTTGATCGCCGGGGCTGCGCGCGGAAAGGCCGTCAAGAAGGCGGAATCGCTCCTCGGACAGATGGGCTTCGACCAACGGATGATGCGGTCCCTGCCGCCGAAGCTCTCCGGCGGGCAGCAGCAGCGGGTCGCCATCGCGCGGGCGCTGGTGCATGAACCGAGAATCGTGGTGTGCGACGAACCGACGAGCGCGCTGGACAAGGAAGCGGGCAAGACGGTGATGGAGCTTTTGCGCAAGATAGCGGTGGCGCAGGACCGGACACTCGTCGTCGTGACTCACGACGAGCGAATCCTGAGCTACGGGGACCGCATCGCGCGAATGGAGGACGGACGGATCGTCCGGATCGAAACCTTATGTTCATGAAAGTGATCTTGCCGCTATTGGCGGCTGCGGGAGTAGCGGTGGCGGTTGTGGAGGTGCTCCACAGCCAGCAGGTCGTGCCGCCGGTCGCTCCGGCGGCCGCGATGCCGGAGACACCATTCCCGCAAACGGTCGCGGGGGTGGGGCTAGTGGAGGCCGGCACCGAGAATATCTCCGTGGGGAGCGAGACGGCGGGCGTGGTGACGAGGATCTTCGTGAAGGTCGGCGACCAAGTGCAGGCAGGGGAACCGCTGTTTGAACTCGATGGACGCGCGCTGCGGGCCGAATTGGCGTTCAAGCAGGCGGCGGTGAAAGCCGCCGAGGTTGCACTGGAAAACGCGAAGTTCGACTATGCAATCTCCGCCCAGCTCACCTCAAAACAGGTCAATACCATCAACGACCGGGAGGAGAAGCGCTTCACCGCCGAGAAAGCGCAGGCGGCGCTCGTCCAGGCGCAAGCTGATGTGAAGACGACGGAGACGAATATCGCGCTCCTGACGGTGAAGGCGCCCGTGACCGGGCAGATTCTGCAATTGAAAGTCCACCTCGGGGAATTCGCGCCGGACGCGAGCACGGCGACGGCGCAGCCCGCGGTCCTGCTGGGGAGCACGGCGCCCCTCAACGTGCGTGCCGAATTCGATGAGAACGACGCATGGCGGGTGCGGAAAGAAGCCGCCGCGGTGGGGTTTGCGCGAGGGAATGCCCGGACGAGGATTCCGCTGACGTTCGTGCGGTTCGAGCCCTATGTGGTGCCGAAAGTGTCGCTCACGGGAGCGAGCACGGAGCGGGTCGATACCCGGGTGCTCCAGGTGATCTACTCGCTTGATCGCAAGAATCTTCCGATTTTCGCGGGCCAGCAAATGGACGTGTTTATCGACGCGCCAAGCAGCAGCGCGGCGCAAAATGGCGCCAATGAACCGGAGCCCGGGGTCGTTCCGCGCTAATCCACGTATCGTTTGAGCATCGTTGCGACTTCCCGGAGCTGCCGGCGGCGCTCCTCGGCACTCCCTGAGTCTTCCAGACAGTGCTGAAGATGGTCGTTGATGATCTTTTCCGCCAGCGACTTGAGCCCGCGGCGGGCGGAGACGAGCTGGTTCAGCACTTCGGCGCAATCGTAGTTGCCTGCGACCATCTTTTCGACGCCCTTTAATTGCCCAGTGATCTTCCGCAAGCGCACTTGCAGGGCGCGGCGGTCGGCTTCCGGGTCTTCAGGCGTGTGGGACATGAGAGGCTTATTACAATCGAGCGCCAATCCTACAAACCTCTAATTTCGGGTTGCCATTCATAAGGGGGGTAGGGGCATACTCCTCCAGGATTCCGATCCCCCTTTTATCCATGAACCCCGAAGAAATCTCCCGCTATCGGCACAGCCACGATTACGCCGCTGACCGCGGCGCGGCTGAGAAGAACACTCGGCGGGTGATCGCCCTGACCGCCGCCATGATGGTGGTTGAAATCTTCGCCGGCTGGAGGTTCCACTCCATGGCTCTGCTCGCGGACGGGTGGCATATGAGCACCCATGTGGCCGCTTTTCTTATTACTGCCATCGCCTACGCGATGGCCCGCCGCCACAAGGAGGATCGCAGCTTTTCCTTCGGCACCGGCAAGATCGACGTTCTCGGGGGCTACACGAGCGCGATCATCCTTGGCATCGTCGCCTTGGTGATGGCATCGGAATCGGTCCTGCGCTTTTTCCATCCGCTGCCAATCCATTACAATGAGTCGATCCTCATCGGGTTCGTTGGTCTCGGAGTGAATATTGCCAGCGCGCTGCTCCTCAAGCATGACCATGGCCACGGGCATGACCATCATCATCACGGCCCGGGCCACGAGGATCTCAATCTCAAGGCGGCCTATCTCCATGTCATTGCCGACGCCGTTACCTCGATCCTCGCCATCAGCGCCCTGGTCGCCGGCAAGTATCTGGGCTGGGTCTGGATGGACCCGGTGATGGGGGTTGTGGGTTCGGCGGTGGTGGCTCAATGGGCCTGGGGGCTCCTGGGCGCCACCAGCGTTATCCTTCTCGATCGCACGCCGGAGACAGACTTAAACGACGAAATCCGAAAGGCGGTGGAGTGCGACGAGGACACGGCAATCACCGACCTCCACGTCTGGCAGTTGGGAGCCGGCCAGTTTTCCGCGATTGTCGCCATAGCTGCCCGCGAGCCGAAGACGCCGGAACACTATCGGGAATTGTTTCGCGAGCACGAGGAGCTTCGGCACGTCACCATCGAAATTCAGCCGCATCCGATTCGATGAGAGAAAAGCCGCGCGGCGGAAACGCCTGATGGGGCGTCTTCCGTTTCTGTCTGACGGCGCGGCTGTCCCGGGCGCTCGCTGCCCGCTCCAGCGTCTGGATGGGCGCTTCTTCTACGATTGAGGGATCGGTCGGGGTTGTTACGTTATACTTACGACACCCATGAACTCCGATCCTCTGGACGAATTGCTCCGTTCCTATTCCAAGCAGCCGTTGCCATCGCCCGCGGAACGGCTGACCCCCGATGTCTGGAAAACCATCCAGCTCCGCCGCAAGCAAACCTTCTGGTCCCGAATGCTGCCGATCCTGGACTGGCGGGAGGTGTTCGGCGAACCCCGCATCGTCGTGGCAGCGCTGGCGGTCGCGCTGCTCGTGGGGACGCTGCCGGCCATGCTGGCGGGCCGGGTGGCAAATCCTCGCTTGGCTCGCGAGTCCTTGCATTTCGAGGTCTTTTCGGCCCTCAGGCCGTCGCTCATCGACCGATTGGCCGCCACACCGGCTGCCGCCCCCACCTCGCTCCGGCCATGAAAACCGTCATATTCTTCTTTCTCACCGTGATCGCGGTGGCAGCAGTCTCATCGTTTTGCACGCTGCGCTGGGCCGCAGCGCGTCCTCCCGCCACGCTGGATGCCCACGCCTGGCTACACCGGGAGCTGGACCTCACGGAGGCCCAGCACGCCGCATTGGAGCCCGTTGAGAGCCGCTTCGCGGCGAAACAGCTCGATCTCAGCGCAGGGCTGCGTGCCGCCAATCACGAGTTGGCCCAGGCGATGGGCGAGGACAGGGCGTACACTCCTCGGGTGGCTGCCGCCGTGGAAACGATCCATCACCGGATGGGCGACTTGCAGAAGGCGTCGATTGAACACGTCTTTGAGATGCGGGCGGTCCTGAACCCCGACCAGGGCGACAAGCTTCTCCACCTCGCGCAGGAGGCCCTGGAAGCAAGTCCCTAACCGGCCTCGTGGACCCGGACTTGCCGCTCATCCGGGCGCTCCAGGCCGGCGACGACTCGGCGCTCGATGAGCTGATCCGCCGCCACCAGGCGCCCCTCCTTCACTTCGTTTACCGCTATCTGCGGAACGAGGCGGCGGCGCGCGACGTGGTGCAGGAGACGTTCGTTCGGACTTATTTCAAAGCGCCTAAGTTCGAGCCGAGGGCGGCGGTCAAGACCTGGATGTACGCCATCGCCGTTAACCTCTGCCGAGACGAAGCCCGGCGCATGATGCGGCGTCGGTCAGAAGTGTCGGTTGACGAGCCGGTGAGAAGCGAGGCACCGCCGCCCCTCCTCGCCGACCCCAACCCATCCCCCGACGAGATGGCGGGGCGCCACGACCAATTTTCAGCGCTGCAAGCGGCCATCGAGGAGTTGCCGCGTCCGCTGCGCGAGGCCCTCGTTCTTTTTGCCTTGGACGAGCGGTCGCAAAAGGAGGCGGCGGACATCCTCGGCACCACCCCGAAGACCGTGGAACTGCGGGTCTACCACGCCAAAGCCCGGCTCCGGCGGATGCTTCGAGGCGTCCTGGGCAAGCCGCCGGGCGACAGCGAAGGGAGCTGAGGAACTGGGGAAGGGAAAAGTGCGGAAAGGCTGAGGGAATATCCCGGCTGGGGACATTAACCTTATGTAACCATCGAAACAGCCATGAAACATCTCCGCCCGCTCGCCTTCATCGTCGCCCTCGGGGCGATTTCCCTCACCGCTAACGCGGTCCGCGCCCATGACGCGGCCACCGAAAGCTCCGCCGCTGCCGGCCAGCTCGTTCTGGTCAACGACAAGACGGACGCCGCATGGCTCGCCAAGGCCCGCGCCGACTACCCGCTCACCTCCTGCGTCGTCTCCGGCGACAAATTTGACGGAGGTGAAATGGGCAAGCAGATGGACTTCGTCTACAAGCAGGAAGGCAAGCCTGACCGCCTGGTGCGCATGTGCTGCAAGGACTGCATCAAGGATTTCAGGAAGGACCCGGCGAAGTACCTGAAGGGCATCGACGACGCGGCGGCGGCGAAAGCAAAGGGCGGGGCCTGAGTTCAAAACCACGCTTAGTCCCGGTTTGCTCGGCGCGGCGGGGTCTTTGGCCATCCGCGCCGGGACATCGCCATGAGTTTCTTCTCCGACTATTTCGGGCGTATCCACCCACTGCTCGTGCACTTTCCCATCGCCCTGATCTGGATCGCGGCGCTGGCGGAAGTCAGACGCGTGTGGCGGGATTCTCCGTTTCTTCGCCAATCGGTCGTTTGGCTGATGGGCATCGGAGCCGCTGCGGCCTGGATCACCGCCGCCAGCGGCTGGCTGCTCTCGAATCACGAGCATATCCGCGCCGACGAGCGGATCACCCTCGAATGGCACCGCTGGCTTGGGCTGGCGACGGGGCTCCTGGCCGGCCTCGCTTGGTGCGCCGCCATGGTTTCGGCGGATTCCTCCAAACGACAGTTGCGGCATTGCGCGGTTTGGGGCGCTGCCGGATTGGTCACGGCAACGGCGCACCTCGGAGCCTTGATCGTATGGGGCCATGATTGGTTTTCTTCCTGACGGAAAATTTCCCCTGATGACTCTCGCTTTCACCCCGCGATTCTTTTCCCAGGCCGTCCCGGCCCTGTGCCTGCTTTGGCTCGACGGCTGCGCTACCAATCCAAGATCGTCTCTGCCTTCGGTGCAGCAAATGGTCGTGGCCGGCGGCGGACCGGCCGTTGAGTGGCCGCAGAGCGATTCCGAGAAATCCGCCGCCGAGGATGCGGTGCATGGGTTATTGGCCAAGGATCTGACGCCGGACACGGCGGTCGCCGTCGCTCTAATGAACAGCCGTGCGCTCCGCGCCACGTTCGAGGAGTTGGGCGTTTCCCAAGCGGACCTGGTTGCGGCCGGCCGGCTCCACAATCCCACCTTGTTCGCAAGTTCACGCTGGCCGGATCGGGCTCCCCGTGGGCCGGACGTTGAGTTTTCACTCACGGCCGACTTATTCGACGATCTTTTGATTCCGCTGCGCAAGAAAGTGGCTGGTGCGCAACTCGAAGCCGCCGAACGCCGAGTGGCGCAGGCGGTCTTGGATTTGGCCGCGCAGGTGAAAACCGCCGCCTACACGCTGGAGGCCCGCCAGGAGTTTAGGTCGCGCATGGACGCCATCGCGCATGCGGGCGACTTGGCCGCCGATCTGGCCCAACGCCAATATGACGCCGGGAATATCAACAAGCTCGATTTGGCAATGCAGCAAGCCTCGGCCCAGGAGGTCCGCCTCGAACTCATGCGAACCGACGCGCAAATTCAATCCGACCGCGAGGCGCTCAACCGCCTGCTTGGCCTTTCCGGCGCCGAAACCGATTGGAAGATGGTGGGGGAAATGGCGAATCTCCCCGCTGCCGAACCCTCGCTGTCCAACCTTGAAGGGTCGGCCGTCAGCCAGCGCCTCGATCTTGCGGCGGCCAAGGCGCAGGTTGCCCTGGCGCAGTCCGCTTTCGACCTGAAGCGAAAGACCCGCCTGCTGCCCGGCACGGTGAACCTGGGCGTGGATACCGAACGCAATCCGGACGGCAGCCGCGTGACCGGACCGCAATTGGAGATCGGGCTCCCGATCTTCGATCAGGGCCAGGCGGATATGGCCCGGCTCAGCGCCGAACTTCGGCGCGCCGAGGACCATTACGAAGCTCTCTCGGCCGAAATCGGCTCCGACGTGCGCTCAGCCCGCATTGCCCTGCTGGCTGCCCGATCCGCCGCCGAATACTACGACAAGACCCTGCTTCCCCAGCGCGAGCTGATCGTCCGCCAAACCCTCGTCAATTATAATGCCATGCAGAAGAATACCTATGAGCTTCTGCTCGCGAAAGAGCGGGAGCAGATGGCCGAACGCGAAGGGATCGAGACGATCCGCGACTACTGGATTGCCCGGGTCCAACTGGAAAGGGCGCTGGGCGGGCGCCTGCCCCCGGCTCCAGCTGGCTCCTCAGTCACACCCTGAACTCCGTTCACCCATGCCCACTCCCATTTCCCGCCGCAATTTTTTCGCCATGGCCGGCACGGCGGCCCTCCTAACGCCCATCGCCCGGCTGGTCGCGGCCGATGATCCGCGCGATCCGAAGGCGACGGACCACGGCGCCACCGGCACGTTCGTGCTTGAGACCGGAAGCTTGGGCTACAAACCAGTCATCACGCCAAACAACACCGCCCTTCCCTGGAAATTGGTCGATGGGGTAAAGGTCTTCCACTTGATCGCCGAATCGGTGACGCATGAATTCGCGCCGGGCCTGGTCGCCGGGTGCTGGGGCTACAACGGGCGGGTTCACGGGCCCACCATCGAGGCGCTCGAAGGGGACCGCGTGCGCATCTACGTCACGAACAAACTGCCCGAGGCGACGACCGTCCATTGGCACGGGGTCCTGGTGCCGAGCGGCATGGACGGGGTGGGCGGACTCAACCAAAAGCCCATCGAGCCCGGGGAAACCTTCAAATACGAGTTCACGTTGAAGGGGCACGGCACCTTCATGTACCATCCCCATCACGACGAAATGACGCAGATGCAGCTCGGCATGATGGGCCTGTTCATCATACATCCGAAGAACCCTTCCGGTCCGCCGCCGGACCGCGACTACGCCTTTCTCCTCAACGAGTGGAAAATCGAGGTGGGCGCGCGCCGGCCCGATCCAAATGAGATGACCGATTTCAATGTCTTCTCCTTCAATGGCCGCTCGTTTCCCGGCACCGAGGCGATGGTGGCGCAGGTGGGCGAGCGGGTGCGGATACGCATCGGGAACCTGAGCACGATGAGCCACCACGCGATCCATCTCCACGGCTACCATTTCAAGATCGTGGCGACGGATGGCGGCGACATCGCCCAATCGGCCCAGTGGCCCGAGACGACGGCCTTTATTCCGACCGGCAGCACGCGCACCTTTGAACTCGTGGCCAACGAGCCCGGCGACTGGGTGATGCACTGCCACATGCTGCACCACGTCATGACCCAGATGGGCCACACCTTCGGCAACTTCATCGGCGTCGATACCACCGGCCTGAATAAAAAGATGCGCCCGCTCGTCCCCGGCTACATGGCGATGGGCGACACCGGAATGGGCGACATGGGAGAAATGGGGATGGCGGTCCCGCCCAACAGCCTGCCGATGGTCGGCGGGGATGGCCCGTTCGGCTACATCACGATGGGCGGCATGTTCACGATGCTAAAGATTCGGGAAAAGCTCGAAGGGACGGGAGATCCGGGATGGTACAAGGGTCCGGCCGCGACCCAGGCGGACGTGGCTCCCGAAGCCGACCTCAAGCGGGACGGCATTGACGTCGCAGCGGCGGCCGTTCGCCACGGACCGCCCGCCCCATTGGAAATTTGCGGCGGCCCGCTGCCGGAAACCGCCTCCATCGGCCGGATCAAGCTGGCCTCCCGCTGAAGGCAACCCCGCGCTTTCCTCATGAAAATGATCAAAATCCTCGCCTTCGCCCTTTGCGCCTTGGCCGCCTCCACCGTGCGGGCGCACGACAAGAACATGCCCCTCAACGCGGATTTGAAAGAGTAGGGCTCAGGAGATTCCCGCCGCAACGAATCCGGGAAGCGCCAGCCGGCGAAAGATGGTGTTGACCTCCGCCGGCTTGAGCCGGGGGCATTGCTCAAACCACCAGGAAAGGACCGACAAGAGGGCGTCAGCTGCAAACCGAGCCGCGGCTTCGCGGGGAATAGGCCCGGCTTGGCGGTCGGGCCTCAGCTCATTGCGGACGACAGAAGTGAGCACCCGCTTGAGGCGGCGCGTCACCGCGGGTCCCGCTTCGCTTCTGTGCAGCGGTTGGAGAAGATGGCGGTATTCGTGCACATGCTCGAAGAATGCCCGGCTGAAGCCGAGCGTCCGTTCGCTTGAGCCGTCTGCGGCGGCGAGCGCCTCGCGCTGCCATGCGAGCAATGTCTTCTGCAAGTGCTCCAGGCCGCTGAGCAGCAGGTCTTCCTTGCCGCCGTGGTGCCCGTAGAACGTCGAGCGCCCGACATTCGCGCGCGCGACGATGTCTCCTACAGTCGTCGCCTCGTATCCCTTTTCCAGGATGAGGGTGTTCAGCGCCTCGTGCAGGGAGCGCCGGGTGCGCAGCACGCGTCGGTCCGACTGGCCCGGGGCCGCGGCTGAGCCGCCCTCGTTTCCGGACAAAGCGGCCGCTTTGTCCGGTATGGGGCATTTCCGGGCATGAGTTCGTTGACCGCGGCGCTGCGGATTTGGAAACATCGGCGTCACTATGAGCCTATCAGCCGACGAGCCGCAATTCCGATGCGCGATTCCCTTGACCCCTTTTTGGCGCAAACTGGGGCTCGCCGCCCATGTCACCGCGTCGGTCGGCTGGCTGGGCGCGGTGGCCGCGTTCCTGGCCCTCAGCATCGCCGGCCTGACCAGCAGGGAGGCTGAGACGGTGCGCGGCGCCTATCTCGCCATGAACCTGATCGGCGAATTCACCCTCGTCCCGTTGAGCATTCTGGCCGTGGTGACCGGCCTTTTCCAATCCCTCGGCACCGAATGGGGCCTTTTCCGGTACTACTGGGTGGCGGTGAAACTGGTACTCACTTTCGGGGCGACCTTGCTCTTGCTGCTGCACCAATTCACGGAGGTTGCGGCGGCGGCGAGGCGCGTGTCGCAGAGCCCCTCGGAAAGCCTGCCCGAGGTTGGAGCGCTGGGGTTCCATCTCGCGCGCGATGCCGGCTTGGGGCTCCTTGTACTGCTTGTGATCACCGCGCTGTCGATCTTCAAACCCTGGGGCCGGACTCGGTTTGGCCAGGCGTCGAGGCGAGCCGAAGCGCAGCCCGCGGCCCGACTCCCAGCGGGACTCAAGGTCTTTCTCGCCATCGCTGCCGCGCTCGCGGTGGGACTCGCTCTTCTCCACCATCTGGGCGGAGGTCACTCCGGTCATTCCCATTGACCGCAGAGAGATTGGGGCGCCGGCACCGGGCCTATCCGGCGCATCCGCATCCTCCACCCTTCATCGCTTCCATGCCTTCCCGGACGATGATGGGACACATCGCCAGCGCGGCGAGGGGGTCGGCCCACCACCAACCAAAGAGTGCGTTCAACACCAGCCCGCCGAGCAGAATTGCCGCGAGATAGGCGCAAAGCGAACTCTGGCGCGAATCGGCATCGAGCGCCCGGCTGTTGAGCCGAGCGGCGATCCGCCGCTTGGCCCTGGCTAGGAGCGGCATGACCACAAGGCAGAGGGCGGCAAAGCCGATGCCAAAATAACTCACCTGTGGCGCCTCCCGGGCGAGCAGCGAGCGGACGGATTCCCAAAGGACATAGGCTGCGAGCAGGAGAAAGCAGACACCGACCAGCTTTAGCGCCGTCTTCTCTCGTGCGCTCCCGCGTTCGGCGTCGCTCAGTCGCCACAGCAGGATTGCACTCGATGCGATTTCGATGACGGAGTCGGCACCGAATCCGATCAATGCTATGCTGGCGGCAGCAAGGCCGGCGACAATGCCCGCAGCCGCTTCAAGGGAAGTCCAAGCGAGGCTGAGATACTCCACGCGGCGCCCGGCGGCCACGGATGCGGCTTCCAACGAGTCTTCAGTCATATCGGGCGTAGATGGGTCGCGCGTGTCACAACCGCGCCGGCTTCATTTTTTCCGAATGTCTTCGCCGCTGTTCAATGTCCGGCAAACCGTGGCGGAAACGCACAGCGGATTGCAATGGCTTTCGCCTTTCGCCGCTGCCGGTTCAGCCGCGCACTCTGCCTGGCATTGCTGGCGCGCGGCCGGAAGCCTGACCAGCCAGTAGGAGCCAACGACGAGGACAGCGGCAGCCGCCTGGGCGGACAAAGTCTCCAGAGTGGGGAAAATCGAGAACCACAGCCCCATCCAAGCGGGAATCCCATGCGCCAGCCAACCGACGTTCGTAGTTGGAATCCAGTGCGCCAGTTGCATCTCCTGCGCTTCTTCGCCGACCATCACCAGGAGCACAACCCCGAGCAGAATGCCGGTGAGGACCAACATCCGCCGATAGGGCAGCCGTCGATGGGCGACAAAAGTCAGTGCCGCGACAATCGCGGTGAAGAACAGGCCCAGCAGCACGCCTTCCAGCACGAGGGCTCCGCCAAGTCGCAGCCGATAGCTTTGCAAAAAGAGAACGACCTCGAAGCCTTCGCGATAAAGTGAGGAAAAGCCGAGCAGGCCCATCCCCCAAAGCAACCGCACTCCCGTGGTATCCGGAGCATCGGCTTCTTTCAGGAGGTCCCGTTTCCGCCGATTGTGAAGCGCGATCCATCCACCCCAATAGACTTTGTGGAAGAACCAATTCATCACGACAAGCAGCACCACCACCGCCAATAGTCCGGTCGCCGCCTGGACATGGAGGGCGGGAAAACTAGCGGTCAGGTCGTTGACGATTCCCACTGCAACAAACCAGGTGATGAGTGTGGCGAGAAAGCCAAGACCGGCGCCTGCCGCGACCGGCCGCCGATGCAAACGATCCGACCCAACCATGCTGGCCGTAATGGCGGAGAGGACTAAGATGCATTCGAGCCCTTCCCGAAAAACCAGGACGCCGATGTCCAGGATCGCCGCCGATTTGCCCGTGTGCGGGGTGGTTGGGTCCGGATTGCCCGCTGATGTGATGCCCTGCCAGGCAAGGACCGCGGCGATCAGCATCACTCCAACCCCAATAAGGAGGCGCCGGCCGAAACGTCCGTAAGTGGATGCCGGCGTGGCTATAGCGCTGCCAATAGGGCGTGAAAGCGTGGATTGCATCGGGAAATTCGCAGCCAATACAAGAGAGACTGAGTCTCATTGTATTCAACTACAATATGAGACGCGTTCTCAACGCGGTCCGTTACAAAATCTTGCGAGGGATTTATGGTATGCGCCGATGCTCAGGCCGAGGCTTGGGCTCTTGAAGAACGGCTCACGGACCTTCACGTCTGGCAGTTGGGAGCCGGACAGTTTTCTGCGGTTGTCTCGATTGTTGCGCGTCAACCGAAGACCCCGGATCACCACCGCGAGCTGTTTCGCGAGCATGAGGAGCTGCGGCACATCATGATCGAAGTCCGGCAGCATTCAGCTCCTCAGCCTTGAATTGATCAGAGCACCCCCAGGTTATCCACCATGCTCCTGAATGGTTGGCTTCATTGCCTTGTACTGGGCGGGGCTCAAGTTCGGCAGCGCCTCCAAAAACGCGACCACGGCCCAGATTTTATCGTCATCGTGGCTGGGACCCCAGGCCGGCATTGCGGTTAATTTCATCCTCGTCCCGTTGAGCATTCTGGCCGTGGCAACCGGCCTTTTCCGGTACTACCGGGTGGCGGTGAAACTGGTCCTCGCTTTCGGGGCGACCTTGCTCTTGCTGCTGCATCAATTCACGGAGGTTGCGGCGGCGGCGAAGCGCGTGTCGCAGAGCCCCTCGGAAAGCCTGCCCCAGGTGGGAGCGCTAGGGTTCCATCTCGCGCGCGATGCCGGCTTGGGACTCCTCGTACTGCTTGTGATCACCGCGCTGTCGATCTTCAAGCCCTGGGGCCGGCTGACGTACTCCACGCGGCGGCCGGCGGCGGTGGCCGTGGCGGTCGGATGCCTGGCCTCGTCTTCGGCGTTCATTTGCCGGGCCTGCTGGGCTTTGGCGGCATTTTAGCCGCCGTGCGAATGCATCGGTCTGCCCCGCCGCCGGGCGAAGAGAAACCACCCGGCGATGACAAGGGCCACGACGTTCAGCCATGCGGTGTAGTCCCAAGCGAAATGGGCGGTCTGCATCGCGCTCGGGGGACGGGGTCCGTGCGGAATCAGGCCGAGCGCCGAAAAGAGCAAATCCACCACCACGCCGGATAGCACCATCGACAGGAACAGCACCGCCGAGATGTAGAGGGCGGCCTTGCCGCCATAATATTTTCGGTAAATCAGGATGATCGGCAGGATGATCAAATCGGCGTAGATGAATGCCACGACACCGCCAAAGCTGATCCCATTGGACCAGAGCCAGCTCGCCAGCGGGATGTTTCCCACCGAGCAGACGAACGAGGCCATCGCGATCAACGGCCCGGCGACGGCGTTCTCCACCAGCCGCAGCCCGTTGGGAGCGTGCGCCAGGAACAGGGTCTGCCACCAGGCGGCCGGCACCAGCGCCATCAGGAAGCCTGCGATCAGAAATCCAATCACAAGCTCCTTCCAGACCATCGCCACATCCATCTGAAAAGCGTCTGCCACCGCCGCCCAGCTTTCGCGGCTTTTGATTTTTTCCCGCAGCGGCCGCGTGTCCTCCTCGGACGCCGCGCAGCACTTCATCATCCCTGACTCCTCCTCGGAGGAGTGCTGCCGGGCCGATTCCTCCAGTCCTTTCGGCAACGTCAGCCGCACGAGTGCCCACATCGACGCCACCAGGACGAACGCCCCGACAAATTCGGCGAGGACGAACAGCCGGCCCATGAGGACCCAGAGGACAGCGCTCAGCTCCACCACCAGGTTGGTCGAGGCGAACATAAAGGCCAGGGTCACCGGCAGGGCGGCGCCCTTCTTGAAGGCCGTTTTTGCCGCCCCGGTCGCCGCGTAAGAGCACGACGAACTGACCGCGCCGAGGAAGGTCGCCCAGCCCATCGACCGCAGGCTGGCGCGCCCGAAGTGTTCCGTCATCTGCTCCCGCCGCACGAAGACCTGCAGCAGGGCGGACACGGCGTAGCCGAGGACGAGCGCCCAGAACGTCTGCCAGAGCATGAGCGCCGCTTCGTAAAGTCCCTGGAAGAGCCAGTTCATGTTGTCGGGGTCTTCATAGCTAGGATCATTGTGCCACGTTCACGGTGAAACTCAATGCGCCGCGCCCCCGCGGTCCGTCATAACCGAGCTTCGCGGTCCAGTCGCCGGCCATGTCCGGCTTGATTTTGGCGCGGTAGCGCCCCGGTGCTCCGGTGGGCGCGATCGTGCTGCCCGAGTTCATCACCATGCCGGGCATATCCATGTTCAACTCAAACTTCACCGTGCCGACATCGGCCGGCCGGCCGCTCGCGGCGTCGAGGAACTCGATTGTCACCTCGTTCTCGGCGAAGCGCAGGCCGCCGCTGCCGACATAGAAATTCACAGTGAGGCCATTGGCCGTCCGGGTGGCGAAGGGGGCGCCCGCCGCGGTCGCGGGCGTAGCCGGGCGATGCTGCCAGAACCAATAGCCGCCTCCCCCCAACGCCGCGACCGCGAGGAGAACGACGAGCGGCCGCCAGCGCCGGCCCGGCTTTACCCGGGTGGCCTCGGCCTCCGGCCCGCGCGGATCGGGCAGATGCCGCCGCCGCCAGAGCATGTAGATCGCCGGATAGAGGAGCAGTTCAAGGATCGCCGAAGTGACCACCCCGCCGATCATCGGGGCGGCGATCCGCTTCATGACATCGGCGCCGGCTTGGGTAACGGGCGACCACATGATCGGCAGGAGGCCGAAGAGGATGGCGCAAACCGTCATAATCTTGGGCCGGATGCGCTGCACGGCCCCCTCGATCACGGCATCGTGCAGGTCCGCGGGCGTGTTCAGCCGGCCGGCGGCCTGGAACTTGTCCCAGGCGTGGTCGAGATAGAGGAGCATCACGACGCCGGTTTCCGCATCGAGCCCGGCCAGGGCGATCAGGCCCACCCACACCGCCACGCTCAGATTGTAGTGCAGCAGGTAAAGAAACCAGAAGGCCCCGACGAGGGAGAAGGGCACCGCCAGGAATACGATGGCGGTGCGGACCGCCGATTTCGTATTCAGGTAGATCAGGACGAAAATGATGAGAAGCGTGAACGGGATGACGATGGCCAGCCGCTGCTCGGCGCTTTTCAGGTATTCAAACTGGCCGGCCCACTGGATGTAGTATCCCGGCGGAAAGCTGATCCGCTGCGCCAAGCGGGCGTTCGCCGTCTGGACATAGCCGTCGATGTTGTCGGTCGTGACATCGACGAAGACGAAGCCGACGAGCTGCCCGTTCTCGTCCCGGATGTCGGGCGGGCCGGTGCGGTAGGACAGGTCGGCCAGTTCGCCGATCGGCACCTGTGCGCCGGTCGGAGTCGGGACGAGCACGCGCTTGAGGGTGTCGAGGTCTTCGCGGTAATCGCGGGCGTAGCGCACCGCGATGGGGTAGCGCTCGCGGCCCTCGACCGTGGTGGCGATGGTGTTGCCGCCGATGGCGGTTTCGATGACATCGTTGACATCGCCGACCGTGAGCCCGTAGCGGGCCGCGGCTTCCCGCCGGGGCGTGAAATCGAGAAAATAGCCGCCCGTCGTCCGCTCGGCGAAGACGCTGCGGGTGTCCGGCAGGTCGGTCAGCGCCTTCTCGATCTGCACCCCGAGGCTCTGGATCGTTCCCAAATCGGGGCCGAACACCTTGACACCCAGGACGGAGCGGAATCCGGTCGTCAGCATCTCCGTCCGGGTCTGGATCGGCATCCAGAAGATGTTGGCCATGCCGGGCGTCTTCAGGGTGTCGTTCATCTGGGCGATGATCTTCTCCCAGGTCATCCCGGGCCGCCATTGGTCGTGAGGCTTGAGCGCGACGACCGTCTCGAACATGGAGAGCGGCGCCGGATCGGTGGGCGTCTCCGCCTGGCCCGCCTTGCCGAAAACGGTCGCCACTTCGGGGATCTGCTTAATCAGCCGGTCCTGGACCTGGAGGATGCGGGTCGCCTCGCCGATGGACATGCCGGGCACGGCGGTCGGCATGAAAAGGATCGTGCCCTCGTTGAGCGGCGGCATGAACTCCTTGCCCAGGCGCCGGTAGGGAATGACGGTTGCGGCGAGGATCAGCACCGCCGCGATCACCGTCAGCCAGCGGAAGCGCAGGACGAAGTTCGCGAACGGGCGGTAGGCCCAGATGAGGAAGCGGTTCACCGGATTGCGCGCCTCCGGGACGATCTTGCCGCGTACGAGGAGCAGCATGAGCACGGGAACGAGTGTCACCCCGAGCACGGCCGCGAAGCCCATCGCGAAGGTCTTGGTGAAGGCGAGCGGCTTGAAGAGCCGGCCCTCCTGCCCGGTGAGGGAAAAGACCGGGACAAAGCTGACGGTGATGACCAGGAGCGAGAAGAAGAGCGGCCGGCCGACGCTGCGGGCCGCGCCGATGATCACTTCCCGCCGCTCAGCGCCCGTGGGCTCCCGGCCCTGCTCCTCGCGGAAATGCTCCAATTGCTTGTGGGCGTTCTCGATCATGATGATCGCGGCATCGACCATCGCCCCGATGGCGATGGCGATGCCCCCGAGCGACATGATGTTCGAGGTCAGGCCCAGACGGTACATCGGCAGGAAGGAGAGCAGGACCGCAATGGGCAGCGTCACGATGGCGACGAGCGAGGAGCGCACATGCCAGAGGAAGATCAGGCAGACCGCCGCCACGACGAGGCTCTCCTCGATCAGCTTTTCGCGCAGGGTGGCGATGGAGGCGTCGATCAGCTCGCTCCGGTCGTAGGTCGGGACGATGCGGACCCCGGGCGGGAGCGATGGCGCGATCTCCTTCAGCTTGGCCTTGATGCCGTCGATGACCGTGAGGGCGTTCTCGCCGTAGCGCATGACCACGATCCCGCCCACCACTTCGCCCTTGCCGTCCAGTTCGGCGACGCCGCGCCGCAGGTCCGGCCCCAGGTGGACGGTGCCGACATTCTTCACGTAGACCGGCGTGCCCTTCACCACCTTGAGCGGGATGTCTTCGATGTCCGCCAGGCTTTTGATGTAGCCCCGGCCGCGCACATAATACTCGGTCGAGCCGACCTCGAAGATTTTGCCGCCCACGTCGTTGTTCGACATCCGGATCTTCGCCACCACATCCGCCAGCGGAATCCGGTAGGCCACGAGCTTGTTCGGATCGAGGTCGACCTGGTACTCCTTGACGAAGCCGCCCACGGGCGCCACCTCGGCCACGCCCTTGACCGATTCCAGGGCATAGCGCAGGTGCCAGTCCTGGAAGGAGCGCAGCTCCGAGAGGTCGTGCTTCCCAGTCTCATCGACCAGCGCATATTCATACACCCAGCCCACGCCCGTGGCGTCTGGGCCGATCACCGGATTGACGCCTTCCGGCAGGGAGCCGCGGACGGAGTTGAGGTACTCGATGACGCGCGAGCGGGCCCAATAAATGTCGGTCCCGTCCTCGAAGATCACGTAAACGAACGATTTTCCGAACATCGACTCGCCGCGCACGAACTTCACTTTCGGGGCGGCGATGAACCGGGTGGAGATGGGATAGGTGATCTGGTCCTCCACCAGGTCGGGGGAGCGGCCCTGCCAGTCGGTCGAGATGATGACCTGGGTGTCGCTCAGGTCGGGGATGGCGTCGAGCGGGGTGTTCCGCAGCGCCCAGAGCGAGCCCGCCGCGGCGATGATCGTGAGGACGACAATGAGGAACGGGTTGCGGGCGCTCGCGTCGATGACCCGTTCGATCAGGGTCATGCGGGGCGGCTGCGGCAAAGTCGGTGTTTCCATGACGCTGGGGCTCAAAAGTCCTTCAGCGCGCCTTGCACCTTCGACTCGGCGTCGATCAGGAAGTTGCCGCTGGCGACGATGCGGTCGCCTTCGGCCAAGCCGGCGGTGACCTGGTAGTTGTCGCCGAACTTTCCTCCGACCTGGACAAACCGGGGCTCCAGCCGGCCGGCGCCTTTATCGACAAAGACGATGTTCCGCTCTCCCGTCGGCAGCACCGCGCCAAAGGGGACCACGAGCCCCGTGCCCTCGTCCAGGGTCAGCGCGACATCGACGTACGCTCCCGGGCGGAGCTGGCCGCCGGGATTGGGCACGTCGATGCGCACCCGGCCGGTGCGGGTCTGCTCGTCGAGGAAGGGATCGACCAAAGCGATCTTGCCGGCGGAGGCCAAACCCGGCGCCGAGGCGCTCGTGATCGCCACCGCCAGCCCGGGTTTCACCAGGGGCAGCTCGTTCTCGTAAAAGTCCACCCAGACCCAGACCGAAGAGAGATCGACAATATCGACCAGGTGGTCGCCGACCGAGACGTGGCGGCCCTGGTGAACCGGCACCTCCTCGACCACGCCGCTGAACGGCGCCCGCAGCGCGAGATGGGCCCCGACCGCGCGGGAGCGCTCCAGCTCGGTGATCTGCTCCGGGGCGACATTCCACTGTTCGAGGCGCGCCCGGGCTCCCGTCAGCAGGTGTTCGGCGTTCTCCTCCAGGGCCGGGTCGTGCTGGTTGCGGGCGCCATCGCGCATCTTCAGCAGATCGACAAACTCCTGCTCGGTCGCGACCAGATCGGGGCTGTACACGTCCATCAGCACCTGGCCCTTTTGCACCGGGTCGCCCGGGGCGGACACCTTGAGGTCGTGGATGTAGCCATCGACGCGGGAAACATAGTCCCAGTGCTTGTCGGTGACGGCGGCCACCACGCCCACGGCGCGAATCGTGCGCCGCAGCGGCTCGCGGCGGACCTCGGCATAGGTGACGCCGATCAATTGCTGGCGGTCCAGCGGCACGGTGAATTCGTGCGGCTGATCCGCGGGCGCCGGGCCCGGCGCCGCGCCGCCCATCGCCATTCCGCCCATGGCCTGGCCTGCGGCCGGGGTGGCCGGCGCCGCCGCGTCGGCCTTCTTCACCGGCACCAGGTCCATCCCGCAGATCGGACATTTGGCATTCGGATCGTGGGAATGCACGGAGGGGTGCATGGTGCAGGTGTAGTAGTCCACGTCGCTGGGCATGCCGGAGCCGCTGCCCGATTTGGCGCAGCCGGCGCCCAGGAGGCCGAGGAGCAACAGGATCACGAGGGAGAGAAGGGACGGTTTCATGGGGAGGAGGCGGGCATGGCCATGGAGGAATCGGTGGAGGCCGCTGAAGGGGCCAGGGTCGAAAGATCGGTCAGGCCGGTGCGCAGGCAGAGTTCCGCCTCCATCTTCCCGGCGTCAGCTTGGGCGCGCGCCAGGGTCAGGCGGTTGGCGACCAGCATCCGCCGGGCGTCGAGCACGTCCTGGAAAGGCCCGAGCGCTCCCGCCCAGGCGGCGTTCGCGCTGGCGAGGGCCTGGTCGGCCAGCGGGATCAGGCTCCGGCGGTAGAGCAGCGCCTGGCGGCGCGCGGCATCGAGGTCGATGGCCATGTGGTGCATCTCCTCGCGCAATTTGAGTTCGTAGTCGGTCGCGCCGTACTCACTCGCGTGCGCCTTGAAAAGGTCGCGCTGCAAATCCTGGTCGTAGCGCTTGGCGTTGAGCCACGGCAGGCTGAAATTGACCGAGGCCGTCGCCTGCCGCAGCCCCATGTCGCCCGTGTAGTTGAGTCCCTGCACCCCGACGCTGATGTCCGGCTGCCGCTGCCGCCGGGTCACCTGCGCGGCGGCGCGCGCCTGGACGATTTCCTGGCGCATCACCTTGAGGTCCGGATCGGCCGCCACCGCCGCCGCCATCAGTGCGTCGTCGCCCGGGACCGAAGCGGGAATATCGGGCAGGCGGACAGACGGCCAGGAGGCATGCAGACTGCGGTTGAGCAGCCGGTTCAGCTCCACCTCCCGGTGCTCCCGCTCCAGCCGAAGGGTGGTCAGGTTGTCCGCCGCCGTCTCCCGCTCGGTCTCAATCTTCAGCCATTCCACCTGGCTGGCCTTGCCGACCTGGTAGCGGTGATCGACCGTCTGCCGCATGGCGTCGAGCCATTGCTGGTCCTGACCGGCCAGGGCCAGGGTCTCATCGGCCAACGCCAGTTCGAGCAGCCCGACCATGAGGTCGCGGCGCACCTTGGCCGTCTCGGAGGCGAGATTCAGCCGCTCCCGCGCGGCCCCGGCCTCCGCCGCCTCGCGCGCCAGGCGCGGGCGGCTGAAAAGCGGGAGCCGCTGCTGGACCCCGTAGGCGAGGTTGCCGTTTTCCGAGGCGCTGAACCCGTGGGGTCCAAAATAAGAGTAGCCCAGCATCGCCACCGGATCGTCCCAGGTGCGGACGCCGTTGGTCGCCGCGGCGGCCGAATCGGCCTGGGCGCCCGCTGCCGCGAGAGCCGGGTTCTTGCCCTGGGCTTCGGCCAGGAGCTGGTCCGTCAGAGCGGGGGTGATTTCGAGGGGGGCATCCGACGGCGGCGAGGCGCGAAGGGGGCAAAGCGTCAGCAGGGCCGAAGCCAAAGCCCCCGACCAGACGGGAAAAAGACGCAAGCGGGGCGTTCGTACTCGGGAGGAGGACACATAGGGTCATACCCCGGCGGCGCGCTAACCCCTCGGATTTTCTTCCAAAAGCGGTCCCAGCGACTTGCGCAAGAGTTTGCGCGCCCGGTACAGGCGGACTTCGACGGCCTTGGCCGAGCATCCCAGGGCGGCGGCGATGGCCGCCTGGGACAGCTCCTCAAACTCAAAGAGCAGCGTGACCACCCGCAGGTCATGGGGGAGGCGTTCCACCGCCTGGCGCACCGCCGCCGCCTTCTCCTTGGCGCCGAGCCGGCCCGCGGGGTCGTTTTCGTCGCGCAGTCCCGCGGCGGCTTCGATTTCCCCGGGCGGCAAACCGTCCAGCGATTCGCCGGGATGGCGCCGCCACCAGCGCGCCCGATTGCGGCAGAGATTGACCCCAATCGTGAACAGCCAGGTCGAAAAGCGCATCCCAGGATTGAACTGGCTCCGGTTGCGGTACACGCGGACGAAAGCTTCCTGCGCCAGGTCGAGCGCCTCCGCCTCGTTCTGCGTGTAGCGATAGAGGAACCGCCGCAGCGGAAGCTGCCAGCGCTCCATGAGGACGTTCAAGGCGGTGTCGCGCCCGCCGCCCAACTGCCGCATCAATTCTTCGTCGGGCTCCACGGGGCGCCCGCTAGCGGGTGTTTTGGACCATTTCGCCGGGAGGGGCCAGCATCACCCGGCTCTCGATCATCGCGAGATACCGCCTAGCCTCTTCCGGCGCCATCAGCGTGCTCACCTCATAGGCATGCTTGAGCATGTCGCGGTGGCATTCCATCTCCACCCGGTAAAGCCGTTCCATGGTCTGGGCCATTTCGGGGGTCCACTTCGGGCTTTGCGCCAGCAGCGCCGTCAGGCGCTCGTGGGCTTCCAGGTAGTCCTGGCAGTGGCCGTCGCAAACCGGCCGGTACGCACGGTCCAGCCGCTGGATTTCGGCGATCTGGGCGTCGGTCAGTCGGAATTCCCGACTCAGCCAGTGCATTTCGTCCTCCGCCTGGACGGGAGCGACGGAATGCCGGTAGTAGAGGGCGCAGGCGAGGCCCCCGGCGAGGAGCGCCGCCGCCAAAACGAGCAGCAGCTTTTTCACCGGTAACGGGGATCGCGGCCGGCCATGGTGATCGGGTCGATGGACGCGAGGTAACGCTCGCGCAAGGTGGTCGCGCGAGCCGCTTCCGTCTTGGCGGCGGCCTTCTGGGCCACCGCCACGCCCCCCAGCACGCAGGCCAGGATGAGGACTGAGGCGTAGGCCGGCCGCGGCAGGGAAATGAGGAACCAGTCGCGGGCAAGGCGCAGGAGCCGGCTCGGGCGGCTCTCGCTCGCCAGCGCGATGCGGTCCCACACCGCCTCCTGAAATCGGGGCTGCGGAGTGGGTTCGGGGTGCCAGGTGCGCAGCAGGCTGCGCAATGCGGGATCGTCGTTCATAAAGGGAGATATTGAGGGATTTGGCCGGGATTGGAACTGCGATGCGGAGACACCGGAACAGGGTCCTTCCCTCCGATATACACCGGGAGCATGCCGAAACCCTCAAGGAATCGTCGGAACCCAGGGATGGTCCCGGGCCAAGATTCCATGAGGGTTTGAATCGCCGCCGGGGTATTAACCTTTGAAGGGCGGCACCACGCCAGCCCACGACACTAAATTAGGTTCAACCCAAGGAAGTACCATGAAAACCCTATCCCGATTCGCGATGGCTGGCTTTGCCAGCGCCGTGGTCACGGCTGCCGCCCTGGCGGGGCCTGGACCGCAATTCTGGCACAATCAGAATGCCAACAGCAAGGCGGCCCAGTCCCAAAGCCAGACGGCGACCACCACTCCGCCCCAAGCTCAGGCGGCAACGGCCCCCGCCGCCACGCCGATGGCCTGCTGCCAGGCCAAAGGATGCACGGCGCAATGCGCCTGCATGGGGAAAGGCTGACTGCTTCCCTACCGTCGCAAGCAGATGATCGGCGCCCCTCCGCGGAGGGGCGCCTTGCTTTGGCCTGGCGGCTGAGCTTGGAGCAGGCAGGCACGCCTCCCGGTTTCGCGGTAGGGAGCCTACCGCTCATTCGGCAGAGGCCGGTGTTTGCCCTGTCTTGTCGGAGGCCGACCTTGGTGTCGTGCCCTGCCGCACCAGACCTCTCCGCAAGACTCAGGAACGCGCCTGCGGCCCAATGGCGGCCAGCGATGCCGCCCGCCGCGATTCCACTCTCCAATCCGGCCTTTCGTTGCGCGAGGCAAGCGGAACGGTGGGTTCGGCGGCCTCGGCAGCCGTCATCACCGCCGAAGCTGCCGGTTCGTTTGGGCCATCCCCTTTCGGTGCGGCACTCCGGCGAACTTCCCGCGGCCCTATTATCCCAGCCGGCCCCGCCGGCCCGAGGCAAGTCTTCCCGCCGGCTTCGCTTGTCGCATCCATTGCCGCGCTGCGTCCGCGTCTTTGGAAGGCAAATCCGCCACGGCGGAACGTTCCTTTTTGCCGGATCGTTCTCGCTCTCTCTTGGCGGAACCTCCCACCGGGGCGCCGCTGCGCGGGCGGGGCGCGTTCGGGTCCTCCTTGGAAGGAATCCCCCCAACCGTCCCCTCGCCCCGGTCGGCACCCCCGCCTCGGGACGAGAGAGCAATCCCGCTCCTCACAAAACAAAAAAGGAACTAAAATGCCCTCCAAATCAGCACAAACCGCACCGCAGACCAAGAACGCCAATGGCCCGAAGCTCCCGGTGAAGACCCTTCGCCTTGGCCGCATCAAAGCGGCCATCTGGGAGAACGAATCCGACAGCAAGAAGTTCTACAACGTGACCTTCGCCCGGACCTACGTGGACGAAGCCAAGAACTATCACGACACCGATAGCTTCGGTCGCGATGACCTGCCCTTGGTCGCCAAGCTGGCCGACCAGGCCCACACGTTCATCTTCGACCGGCTCGCGGAACTGAAATCCGAGCAGAGCGAGTGAAGCTCGCCTCGACGGGCGGCCGGTTCAGCCGGCCGCCTTTTTTTGCGCATTTCGCAGAGCAGCCACCGGCAAACAGCCATGGGATGTCATCCTTCCTCCGGCGGTTTCACCGACGAGAACATGAGCCATAGGCAGAGATCGTAAGCGATCTTGATTCCGCCTGAGATCCAAAAAATGCAGCTCGCCCTTTCGAAATGCGCCAGCAGCGGCCCCACGGCCATGGGCGCCAGCATGATCCCACATTGACGAGCCGTGCTCGTCACCCCGTTCGCCGCCGAGCGCTCGGCGGCCGGCACGACCGCATTGACGTAGGAAAGGCGTGTCGGCACGTCCATCTGAGAAATCGCGTTGCGCAACAGGAAGACGGCAACCGCTCCCGCGAAGGTCGGCATCAGCGGAACCACCATTAAAAGCAGATTCGAGGGAAGGTGCGTCCAAACCATCGTGCTTACGAGGCCGATGCGTTTAGCCAGCGGAGCAGCCAGGAGCGCCGAGAGCCCTGACAGCAGGTTTGTTCCGATGAAGATCGCGCCCAGCGTCGCAACCGGGACGCTGAATTTCCGATAGAACCAATAGGCGACGAAGCTTTGGACGATGAAGCCTCCCGCAAAGGAGTCGGCGGAAAAAAGCAGGCTGAGCCTGGCTACGACGGACTTGGCTTCCCGCAAGCCCATCCAGCCAAAGGGAACCGGCGCCCCGGTGGCGCGAGGGGCCTCGACGGAAGGATCGAGTCGGGCCACGAGAGCGAGGAGGGCTGCGCCGCAGGCAGCATAGAGCACGCAGAGCGCGCGGTAACTGGCGACCTCCGTCCACCCGTGCCGCTGAAGCCAGCCGGCTCCGCAGCCGCTGATTCCGGCCCCCAGCGCCCCGGCGGTGAAGCCAGCGACGTGGTACCAGGCGAAAACACGGGTCCGCTCGCGGTCAGCCACAATCTGGGCGAGACAGGCTTGTTCGACTGCGATGAAAGGGCCGACTTCGTTGCCGCTCGGGCTGATCACCCCGATGGTGGCCGCCACCGCCAGAATCCAATAATCTCCGCTGGCCGCGAAAGCAGCCCCTCCGGCGATCATCAAAACCAGCCCCACGTTCAGCGTCTGGCGGCGTCCCCAGCGGTCCGCCCGCGTCGTCAGCCAGAGCGAGATCGCGGCGTCGCCCAAATAGGTCAGGGTGATCAGGATCCCAATTCGAGTCGCGCTGAAGCCGAGCCCCGCGAGGTAGAGAACAAGGATTACGGCGACCAAGCCATAGGCGAACATTCGCCCAGCGCGGATCGAAAAGAGCAGCCGCAGGTCGGCGCGGGAGCCGGAAATCGCAGCTGGAGCCGGATCGGCCGTCATCGCGGGAGGACCTACGAGCCCTTTACCTGCGCGTGCAGCGCCTCGAAGCAGATGAAGCCGTGCTGGAGGATTTTTTCGTCGGTCCAGCCCAGGCGGCCCAGCCCCTTCAGCACCCGGTCGATGCCGTCAGCTCCGGGAGTCCGGAACTTCTGGTCGTCCAGGTCAGCGTCGTGCACCATTTCGGCGATCTTTTGCAGCGTCTTTTCGCGCAGACCGAAGCGCTTGAGCAGCGTTTCGAATGTGCAGTCCTCGCCTTGATGGGTGAATTCCACGTCGGCCATGTCGAAGGGGATGGCCCCGGGATGTTCCGCCTGGGTCCCGAAGACAAAGCGGGCCTTGGGGTCGATGAATGTTTTGATGAGCCAGGCCGAACCGACGCGGTCGATATGGGGCTGGGGGCGGGTCAACCACGTTTTCCCCTGGTAGTCGGAACGCTGGAGCGCGCGCGGCGGCTGCTTCTCCGTCCGCCGCAGGCCCTCGGCCTTTTGCAGGAGCATGAGGGCGTCGTGGGCGCGCGGGCTGTCGAAAAAATCGACCTGCTGAATCTCGGCCACCCGGCCGCGGAGGCGCTCCACCTCCGTAGCGAGGGTATCGGGGGCAGACTTTCGGGCGCTCCGCAGCCGCTCGGTCAACGCTCGGATTATCTCATCGTACTCGGCGGCTCGGGCGTCGTTGAATTGAACCAAGATCTGGCGGTGGGACACGCCCTCGATCTCGCTCGCCCGGATCAGGCTTGCCGTGCCGCCATCGTCCTTAATCTGCTTCGCCAGCCATTGGAAGCGCTCGTGGAGGGCCGGCAGATCGGGCAAGAGGTAGGCCGACGTCTTGAGTGGCAGGGCGCCCATTTTCTTCAGCCGGCGCCAGAGGCTGACCCGCTGGCTCCCGTGCTTCGTCGGCAATTCATAGAGAAGAAGCAGCCAACCGTTCGTTGCCATTGTTATATTGATTTGCTAGGTAACATGTGTAACATATTTTCACTCAAGTCACCCAAAAAACTCATGAACTGGCGCATTCTGCTTTGTTTCTCCGCGGCCCTGCCGCTCTTTTCCGCCGGCATTCTTCGCGGTGCCGACCTCGGCTTCGACTCGGCCAAGATCGAAGCGATCACTGGCCTCAAAGGAACCACCAATACGAAGGAAGGTGTCTTCAAGGTGACTTCGCCCCGCAAGGATGTCGCGATCACAGTCGATGGCTGGCGCATGCCACCCTTCATGGGCCTGACGAGCTGGGCGGCGTTCAAGGCCGGCGGGCAGAGGCAGGCGATGGTCATGGGCGACCTCGTCCTGTTTGAAGACGAGGTCAACCCGGTCATGAGCGCGCTCCTCGACCATGGCCTCCAAGTGACCGCCCTGCACAATCACTTTTTCTTCGATCAGCCCCATGTCTTCTTCATGCACATCGGCGGCGAGGGCACAATCGAGGAGCTGGCGGGCGGCGTCCGAGCCGTGTTCGACACCGTAAAGCAGACCCGCGCCGCGCACCCCGAACTCGGACGGCAGTTCACTGCCCTGGGCCTGCCGGAGAAAAGCTCGATCACGGCGGAGCCGTTGGAAGCAATCATGGCAGCAAAGGCGCAGCGCAATTCCGGGATGGTGAAATTCGTTTTCGGCCGCGAGACCACCATGGAGTGCGGCTGCCCGGCCGGGACGGAAATGGGGGTCAACACCTGGGCGGCTTTTGCCGGCGCGGACGACAATGCGGTCGTCGATGGCGACTTCGCGATGAAGGAGTCCGAGTTGCAGCAGGTGCTGAAAATCCTCCGCGGCGACGGGATCAACATCGTCGCCATCCATCAGCATATGACCGGGGAGACGCCGCGGATTATCTTTCTTCACTACTGGGGCCGGGGCAAGGCCGCGGACCTCGCCGGCAGCCTGAAGAAAGCGCTGGCGACCCAGGCGCAGTAGAGGAGCCGTTCCCGCCGAACGACAAGGACACTTCCCATGAAACATCCACTGCTCAGTCTGATTGCCGTAGCCTGTCTGCTCCTCGGGTTTGCCTCTTCCTCCGCGTTCGCCGCTCCCGAAGGCCCCACGGTCAAGGTCAAGGGCGAGGTCGTCGATCTTTGGTGCTACCTCGAAGGCGGCGACCACGGCGCCGACCACAGGGATTGCGCGGTCGCGTGCGCCAAGGCGGGCAATCCCGTCGGCCTCCTCACGGACAAAGGCGAGATTTATGTCATGATGGGCATCAAGGATCACCAACCCGGACGCGAAGTGCTGATCGACAAGATGGCGGAGACTGTGACGGTTGAAGGTACGCTGGTAAAAAAGGGCGGCGTGCAAGTCATCTACGTCACCGCCGTAAAATAGGCTCTGCCCGCCGACACCAGGCTGAGGGCGTCCTTCCCAATGAAATGGATCACCCGTGAGAAAGTGAAGGTGGACCGCGTGGCCTGCCCCTGGCTGATCAAGAAATTCGTCGATCCTGGGGCGGAGTTTCTCTTCGCACCGACAGCGGAGGTTCCAGGGCAGGCGCGCAAGTTCGGCGCCATACCCTTTGACATCGAAGGTTGTGAGTTGGGGCATCACGGCGAAGACGTGTCCTTCGATTCTGTCCTCAAGAGGTATCGGCTGAATGACCCCGCGCTCGCTCTATTGGCGGAGATCGTGCGTGCCGCCGATTCTCACCCGGGCCAGCCGCATCCGGCGGGAGAAGGTCTGCGCTGGATCGCGTTCGGTTTTAGCGCGCTGGGCTTGAGCGACCAGGAGATCCTCCAGCGCGAATTCGTCGTCTATGATGCGCTTTATGCGGAGTGCCAGCGACGCATGACGGCTCCGACGGCAGCCGCACCCGCCGCGTAATCCATCCCATGCCCGCAGATCAGAAGGAAATCTTCCTCGATACCGTTCGCCATGTGGCAAAACTTTGCGCGACGGCCGCGATGACCGCTCCGAAAAGCGGCGGCCAGCTCTTCCTCAAAGGGGCGAAGCCCTTCATCGAGACGGTGATCGTCGAGGACCGGGCCACGCTCTCGCGCCTGGCGGACTGGCTCCGCGCCCGCGGCAACAAGCTGCGCGAACCCATTTGGCACCGCGATGCCGACACGGCGGAGAAGCTCGACCTGGTGCTGTTCATCGGCCTCGCGAAATGGTATCCGCCGCTCTACGATTGCGGCGCGTGCGGCTTTCCGACCTGCGGCGAATTCACGAAGAACGCCGCCCAGCAGCGCGCGGCGGCTCCCGGCGCCGACGACTGGGAATTCGCCGGCCCGATTTGCCAGCTTCGCTGCATCGACCTCGGCATCGCCGTGGGCTCCGCGGCCAAGGCCGCAAGCCTGAACAACATCGACACCCGCTGCCAGACCCGGATCGCCAGCGCCGCCCGGCACCTCGGAGTGATCGAAGCGGACTTGGCAGTCGCCCTCTCGATGAGCGTCTCCCACAAGAATATCTTTTTCGACAAGAAGATGCCCGAGGTGAAGTTCGATGCTCCGGCCCCGAGCCGGGGCCTGGTTTGACCGGCCGCCGCGGCAGCGTCTTCATGATTTCCTAATCTTGGAGCCGCTACTATGGTCGGAACATGCGCCTACTTCTGATCGAAGATTCTTCGCGGATGCGGCGCGGCCTGGAGGGCTCGCTGCGCAAGAGCGGCTATGCGGTGGACTCGGCGGGCGACGGCGAGGAGGGCCTTTGGCTCGCGGAGACGAACGACTACGATGTGGTGATTCTGGACATCATGCTGCCCAAGCTGGACGGCGTCTCCGTCCTGCAACAGCTTCGAAAAAAAGGCCGGGACCTGCATGTCCTGCTCTTGACCGCCAAGGATACGGTGCAGGACCGCGTGAACGGGCTGCGGGCCGGTGCCGATGACTATCTCGTCAAGCCGTTCGCGCTGGAGGAGCTCCTGGCGCGAATTGAAGCGCTCTGCCGGCGCGCTTACGGCCGGAAGGATGCCGTCATTACGGTGGGCGATCTCACCATCGACACCGCCGCCAAATCCGCCGGCCGTTCGGGAAAGCCCCTCGATCTGACGCCGCACGAATTCGCCCTGCTGGAATACATGGCCCGCCGCCAAGGAGTGGTCGTTTCGCGCACCGAGATCGAAGCCCATATTTACGATGATGCCCGCAGTCCAATCAGCAATGTCGTGGACGCTGCAGTGTGCAACTTGCGGAAGAAAATCGGCGGCACCGCCGTGACGCCCCTGATCCGCACCCGGCGCGGTTTTGGCTACATGCTCACGGCAGGAAGGCCGGGCCAGCCGTGAAGGCGACCTCCATCCGCGGGCGCCTGACGGGAGCAATCCTGGTCATCTTCTTCGTCCTGGTCGCGGGCGGCGTGGCCGCGATCTACGCAGCCTTCCGGCATGCCTTGGTCCAGCAGTTCGACCGCACCCTGCTCACCAAGGCGCAGGCGATCAGCACCGGCGTTTCGCGTGAAAACGGCCGCGTTCGGGTCGATTTCAGCGACCGCTTCATGCGCGGGTTTGACACGGAGGTGGGCACAGACTTTTTTGAACTCTGGCAGGAAGACGGCAGCGTGATCCAGCGTTCCGAGACGATGGAGAACGCCGACCTGCCGCAACTCGCTGGCCAGGCGCGAGTCCCCAAATTCTGGCCGATCAGGCTCCCGAATGGCCGGGACGGCGTCGCGGTGGGCCTGGCCTTCGCCCCCAAGCGGTCACCGAGCGAAATGGATGCCGATGAATCTGGCGGCAGGGAATCCGATCCCATCCTGCACCTGGTCGTCGCAACCGATCGAAGCGAACTGGACCAACTGCTGGCGCAGCTCGCCGGAATCTCAATCGCGGCAGTGATCCTGCTGACCCTCGCCGCCCTCCTCATTCCTCCGATCCTGCGCTTCCTGTTCCGGCCCCTGGACCGCCTGGCCGAACAGACCCGCACGGTCGATGCGGCCTCGCTGGCCACTCGCCTGCCAGAGGAGAATCTGCCGGACGAACTCCGGCCGATCGCGCAGCGGCTGAACGAACTTTTTGGCCGGCTGGAGTCAGCCTTCGAGCGCGAGCGGCGGGTGAGCGCGGACCTGGCCCATGAACTGCGGACCCCGATAGCGGAACTCCGAACGTGGTCGGAGGGGGCTCTCAAATGGCCGGCCAGCCGGGACCCGGGGATCGACCGCGAGACCCTGGCCATCGCCGAGCACATGGAGGCCATCGTGACTCAGATGCTGGCCCTCGCCCGAAGCGAACGGGGGACAATACCGCTTGTCTGCGAAAAGATCGATCTGGCCGAGCTTCTGGAAAGGGCATGGAAGCCGTTCCAGCCGCAGGCCGAGACCAAGGGGCTGAGCGTACGGCTCGAGCTGCGTCCCGCCTCATGCGAGTCCGACCCGGTCCTCTTGCGTTCGATCCTCAACAATCTCTTCGACAATGCCGTGAGCTACACGCCACCGGGCGGGGAGATCGCGATCCGTTGCGGGGCCCGGGCGGGCGGCGTGGTGGTGCGGGTCAGCAACAGCACCGTCAATTTTGGGCCGGAAGACGCAGCCCGGCTCTTTGAGCGCTTTTGGCGGAAAGAAGAAGCGCGATCCGGTGGCCAGCACGTCGGCCTAGGCCTCGCCATCGCGCAGAGTTTCTCGAAGGCGCTCGGCTGGGAAATGAGCGCCGCGCTCGAAAGCGACGGCCGGCTGGCCTTTGTGCTGACTTCTCAGGTGCCCAAGCCCGAGGCTTGACCTCAGGGCCGGGTAATTGGCGCTTGATAGACGAGGACTTCCGCCGGCTGACGCTGGTCTTTGCTCTGCGGCGCCGTGACGCAGAATTCTCCAGATTCCGGGAGAAAAACGCAATTGCGGGCCCCCAGAGCCGAAGGCACGTCGGCGATGTTGCGGTAGTGGTCGGCATCGTCCTGTTGGACCACGCTGATCACGCCGTCGGCGCAAGCCACGTAGACTCGTTTGTTGGCCGGATCGAACGATAGATCATCCGTTCCCTGTCCCGTGCGTACGGTCGCGACCGTTTTTCCGGTATCGGTGTTCATCACGAGGAGTTCAGCGGGCTTGCGGCAACCGACGAAAAGCCGATGGGTGGCCGCGTCGTAGGCCACGGGAGAATTGCCCGAGGCAGCACCGAGTTTCCAAGGGTCCGCCGTCGCCGATTTCTGCCGGTCCACGACACTGATCTGACCTGCCTTCGGCGAGCAGACGAAAACTCGGTCGCCATCGTCCTCCAAGCAGAACCCCTGGGGCGGAGGTGTCTTGACCTCGCCAAGAAGCTTCCTTGCTGAAAGATCCACAGTGGCGATGCCTTCGGTGGGCGTGGTCATGCAGCCCGCCAGGAGCAGTTTTTCGTGTGGATCGTAATGCATTTCGTCGATGCTCGACGGCATTGCGACAGAGGTCAGTTCCTCGAAGGAAGCGGCGTCATAGAGCTGGATCGACTTGCCGCGCGAGACGCAGAGGACATTGAGGTCCGCGGCAAAGCAGGTTGCCGAGGGCTTGTCGCCTGGCAGGCTCCGGATGATTTTCCCGGTCGCCAAATCGAGGACTTCGACCGTCTTGTTGGTGGTGGCGCAAAGGAACACACGCCGGAGTTTACCGTCGGCTGAGTGATGGTTGAATCCACCCGCGATTTGCGGCAACAGAATGGTGCGCGAGAGGACCAGCGGCGCAGGCACATCCGCGTGCAACCAGCCGGCAAGAACAATGACCAATGCTAGACTAGAGATAGGCTTCATTTGATTGGAAATAGGACTTCGACGGATGTCACCTGGCCGGTGGCCGCTCGGGTGTGCCCTGAGGGGGATCCGACGGGAATCGGTCAAATGGGCGTTCGACTTTGAGTCCTCGCAGCGCCTTGTCGGCAAAATCGAGAGCGGCGCTCCAGTCCTCGGGCGTCAGGTCGTGCCGATGGTTGGCGTAGTTCACCCCAATCCGGTCCGTGGCCCCGTAAAGCGCAAAAGCAGGCTGCGCGCCCCGCACGGCCTGTTTCAACGCGTTGGGAACGCAGTTCTGATCTTCCACCCCTTCCAGGGAAACGATTGCCCGGGGTGCAACGAGCGCAAGGAACCAGTGCTCATCGAAAGGCAGCTTGTCCACGTGGCCCCAGAATTCATGGAGGTGGGAGGAAAACCAATTGGGATACTTGCGCATCATATCCTCCAAGCCTTCCGTGCCGCCGCGTCCGGCCCCGTTAAAGCGGAAGGCACCCGTTCCTCCCGCCCCACTTCCTGCGGGGCAAACGAGGGCCAGGCGCTCGTCGAAGGCACCGGCGACCATCACCGCCTTGCCCAGGCGCGAATGCCCAATGGCCATGAGCTTCGCCTTGTCCGCAAAAGGCTCTTCTTCGAGGTAGTCGACTATGCGAGAAATACCCCAGGCCCAGCCCGCCACCAGTCCCCAGTCGTAGCCGGGGTATGCAGGATAGTAGCGCGTGGTCCGGAATGCCCAGCTTCCGTCAGGGTTACGGAGAGTGTCATCCTCGCCCGGATCCTGGTAACAATAAGTCACAAGGGCATAACCGCGGCTGAAGAGTTCGCGATGCCCCTGGGCGAGCGCATTGGCGTCGACAGGATGCCGCGGGAACCTTCCACCCGGCGGCTGGGGCGCGGCGGTAAGTGGAAGCAAGGCGTCGACCCCATGCCCCTGGCCGGGCGGACGTGGCAGCCTGGGGAGCGGTTCAGCACCGGGTAGCGCGTCGAATGCCTCCGAGGGGAAAATGACCGTGGGAAACGGAGGAGCTCGGTCAATCGGGACGAAGACGCCCAAATCCCACCCGAATCTTCCGTCCGGACCAAATGATAGGTGGACCAATCTGTATTGCACTGTTCCTCCCAGGACAGTCTGCGAGGCAATCTCGCGGCCCCGGACGTTTCTCGGCGACGGCGGCATCAGTCCGATCGCGTAGTATTCCAGCAAACGCTTAATTTCGTCCCGCCGCAGATCCCATTGCGCGACGGTGGAGACTTTCGTCCCGTCATTCTTAACCATAACGTCGGGCATTTCCTTGCGGATGGGGAGGTCCCCGACTCCCGGCATATCGCCCAATGCCGTCCTTATCGGCGGGACCGGAATTTCATTTGGGTTCGGCAATGCGGTGGAGCCCCCTGCCTGCCCACGCGCAAATGAAATCACCGCCCCGAACACGAGTGCCACCAGCGCGGATCGCATTGCGCCGGGCTGGACTGTCGCTTGCCCTTTGCCCTGCGGCGCAGGAATGCGGCGGTTCACGGGTTGGAGGAGGGCGCGTTCGTCGCGAACACAGCGATGTGCGCGGCTTGGCTTCCCCGGTGGGGGATGGCAACGTAGAGCCTGCCGGTTTCCGCCACAAAAAAAGTTGTCTGCGCTCCATCTCCGACAGGGACCGTTACAAGCATCCTATACTGATCACCGTCAGAGCGCTGTATGACGCTGACACCGCCCCTGGCGCCCGAAACGTAGATTCGATTCAGGGCCCGATCGTAGAACACGTCGTCCGTGTTCCCGACAATATCAAGGCTCGCAACTGTTCTGCCGCTGTCGGTGTCGAGCACCAGCAGCTTGGGCGGAAGGCGGCAGCCGATGAAGAGCCGGTGATCGGTTTCGTCGAGCGCCATGGGGAAATTCTTTTTCGCTCCCACCGGTGCCCATTTTGCGCTGACGGTCCCCTTCGCGCAGTCCACGACCGCCACGTGGCCGGCGCCAGGGACATTGACGAACACGCGATTCCCATCCTCTCCGATCTGAAAAGACTCCGGATGACCATCGAGTTTGATCTCGGTCGTCTTCGTGCCAGATTCCGGATCGATGAAGGCAAGCGCGCCATGCCCATAGCCAACAATGGCTTGGCCGGTCTTCGCATTGTAGCGGACGTTATCGGCATCCTCCAGGTCGTCAATTTGTGCGACAAGCTTTAGGGATCGGTCATAGATTCGGCACTTATTGTCCTGCCCACTGGCAATGACGATGCGGTGCGACGAGGGCACGACGGCAATCCCTTGTGGCTCCTCCAAGCCCTTGATAGTGTCAATCCGACGACCGGCATTGAGGTCGATAACTTCGACCGTGTTGTTGCCGAGGGCCGCGACATACAATCGGCCGATCTTGGCGTCGATGGCCATGTGGTCGATGCGTCCCTCGACTCCATCCAATGGAATGGTTTGGATCGATTCGAGCACCTGAGTGTCGGCGGCTCGTGAGGTAGCGGTCGCGGCGAGTCCGCCAGCGAAAAAGGCGAGTAAACGGATGATTTTTCTCATGGGCTTGAGGCGCAGCGGCGTTCGACGGGGACTATCGAACGCCGTTACGCTTGGGGTTTTTACGCCGCTTTATTTTTTCTCCTTTTGCTCGTCATCGTCGTCGTCCTTGTCCGCCGCCGAAACCTTGATCAGCTTTCCATCCGGAGCGACCTCGATTTCGCTCATCTTGCCGCCGGCGCCCTTCACCTTGGCCTCGTAGTAGACGCCCTTACCCTCGTCTTCCTCCCCTTTCTTTTCGATTTCGACAATCTTCGCGTCGCCTGCCTGCTGCTTAATCGTGTCCTGGACCGGCTGCGGGCAGTCCGCAAGCTGGACCTTCTGCTCGTTCTTTTCGTCGTTCTCGCCCGCCCGAGCGTGCCCAGGAAGGGCGAGTGCGAAGGCCGCGGCCAACAATCCCAATTTGATCGGCATGAATTTATTCATGGTAATTTCCTGTGGTTGAGGTTTTCCAGCGGCGACCCGCAAAACGGACTGCCGCCGATGGAGTTTCCCGATTCTGTCGCCCACATCCTAGCCTTCCGAACATTAGGATACCGTGAACCGGCGCCGAAATGTGGCGGAGCGCCTGCTGAATGGGTGCTGTCCGCGGCTCATCTTTTCCTAATGTAGGAGCTGCTACCTTGGAGCCACGGCTTCCAATCCGACCAAAATTCTGACGATATAACTCAATGCCACCCAATAAGAAGATTCTACTGATCGCGATTGCTGCTCTGCTGGGAGGAATCGCCTTCTGGCTCTGGCGCGGACGGGACGGGCACAAGGCGTCGTTCCGCACGGCCGCGGTCAGCCGCGGCGACGTCGTGGCGACGATCAGCGCCACCGGGACGATCGAACCGGAAGAGGTGGTGGATGTGGGCGCACAGGTGGCCGGCCTGATCAGTTCCTTCGGGACGGACCGGAACGGGAAGCCCATCGACTACGGCTCGTCGGTCGAGGAAGGCACCGTCCTCGCGAAGATCGACGACTCGGTCTACGCGGCCGACCTGGCGCTGGCGCGGGCGCAGGTCGAACAGGACCAGGCTGGGGAAATGAGCGCCGCGGCCAATCTCGCGCAGTTGCGAGCAAAGGCCGAGCAGGCGGAAGCGGATTGGAAGCGCGCGGAAGAGCTCGGCCCGTCCGAAGCGCTCGCGCGCACCCTTTACGATTCGTATAAGGCGAATCGCGATATCGCCGTGGCCAACGTGTCCGTGGGCAAGGCCGCCGTGGCCGAAGCGAGGGCGGCCACAGTCCAGGCCCGGGCGACCCTGGACAAGGCGCAGAGAAACGTCGCCTTTTGCACTATCAAGTCTCCGGTGCGCGGGGTCATCATCGATCGCCGGGTCAACGCGGGCCAAACGGTGGTGGCGAGCCTGAACGCGCCCAGCCTCTTCCTCATAGCGAAGGACCTGACCAAGATGCAGATCTGGGCCGGGGTGAACGAGGCCGACGTCGGCCGGATCGTACCGGGTTCGCCGGTCATCTTCACCTGCGACACCTTCCCAGGAAGGGAATTTACGGGCGCGGTCGGGAAAGTGCGCCTCAATGCCACGATGACGCAGAATGTCGTCATGTACACGGTCGAGGTAAACACGGAAAACCCCAAGAAGCTCCTGCTTCCCTACCTGACGGCCAGCGTGCGCTTCGTGGTGCGAAAAGACGTCCAGGCGCTCGTCGTGCCGAACGCGGCGCTCCGCTGGCTGCCCTCGGCGCTCTCGGAAGTTGCGCCGGAGGCGCGGTCGTGGAAACTGCGGGACGCCACCAGCGGCGGAAGCCGCGATCCGGGGGGGACCGTCTGGATCCAGGAGGGAAATTTTGCCCGGCCCATCGAGGTCGAGGTCGGCGCCTCCGACGGAATGAACACCGCCGTGTCCGCCGGCGATCTTCGCGAGGGGCAGGAAGTCATCACCAGCGAGGACGCCCGGGCAGTACCGGGCAGCGCGCCCAATCCCTTCCTGCCGCCTCCCCAAAGGCGTTGAGCGGACCGAAAACAAGGACCGGCCGCCGATGGAACTCATCCGCCTCGAATCAATCTGCAAGACCTATCGCCGCGGCGAGATGGAGATACCGGTTCTCCAGGGCGTCTCCCTGCGGATCGAGCGCGGAGAGTTCATCGCGCTGATCGGCGTCAGCGGCTCCGGCAAGAGCACCCTGATGAATCTCCTCGGCTGCCTGGATCGGCCGACCTCGGGGCGATACTGGCTCGACGGCGAGGAGATATCCTCCGTCTCGGCCGATGCGCATGCGCGCATTCGCAACACCAAGATCGGGTTTGTCTTCCAGAACTTCAACCTCTTGCCGCGGACCAGCGCCCTAGAAAATGTGCTGGTTCCACTGACCTATTCTCCCGACCACCCGTCCGAGGCGGAATGCCGGCGCCGGGCTGAGGAAATGCTCCGGCTGGTCGGATTGGGGGACCGGATGGACCACGAGCCGTCCCAGCTTTCCGGCGGGCAGCAGCAGCGCGTGGCGATCGCCCGCTCGCTCGTCAACCATCCGCCGCTTCTCTTCGCCGACGAGCCGACCGGAAACCTCGACTCCCGCACGACGGAGGACGTCCTGCAGATGCTCCAGCAGCTGAACGCCGAATCCGGAATCACGATCATCCTGGTCACGCACGACGACCATGTGGCCCAGCATGCGCGACGGATCATCCGGATAAAGGACGGCGTGATCATCGAGGAAGGTGCGGGCTCGGCCGCGGCGGCGTCCGCCCCCGCGCCGGCCAAGGCGTCGCGTCCTCGGGCCGGGATCGACTGGCCGGCGGTCAAGTCCGCCTTGCGGACGCTGCGCACCGCCCTGCGGGCCCTGCGGCGCAATATAATGCGATCCATCCTGACCTGCCTCGGGATCATCATCGGTATCGCCGCCGTGATCGCGATGATGGAAATCGGGCGCGGCTCCTCCGCGACGATTGAACAGAAGATCGCCAGCCTCGGGGCCAACGTCATCCAGGTGGATCCCAACGACGCCGTGATCAACGGCGTCAGTTCGGGCGCCGGCGGTCGAGTCTCCGTCACCTACGACGATGCCGATGCCATCCGCCGGGAATGCAGCGTGGTCCGATGGGTCGCGCCCAGCATCGACTGCCGGGCCCAGGTGATCTACGGCAGCAGGAATTGGCAGCCCGCCAATGTACTCGGAACCACCTCGGATTATCTGACGATCCGAAAGTGGGACCTGACCGCGGGCGTCCCCTTCACCGCGGAAGACGTCCGAAGCGCGGCGGCGGTCTGCGTGATCGGCCAGACCGTGGTCCGGCAGCTTTTCGGCGAGGAATCTCCGCTCGGCAAGGAGGTCCGGGTGAAAAACGTCTCGATGAAGATCGTCGGCGTCCTCAGCGTCAAGGGAGCCAACATGTCCGGACGGGACCAGGACGACTTCATGATCGCCCCCTGGACCACGATCAAATTCCGGGTCAATGGCGCGCGCCAGGCCACGCAAGGCGGTGGGAGCGCGGCCTCATCGGTAAATTCGCTCAGCCAGTCCTATCCCACCCAGCAGGTGCAGCTCTATCCGCAGCCGTCCGCCATCCAGGCGGCGGACCTGCTGCAGATGACGAGGTTCGCCGATGTGGACGACATTTGGATCTCGGCCCTGACACCGCAGGACATTCCCGAGGCCATCACGCAGATCACGGGCCTGATGCGCGATCGCCATCACATCCGGCGCGGCGCACCGGACGATTTTCGGATCCGCGATCTCACTGAAATCTCCCAGACCCTGGCCTCGACCAGCCGCGTGATGACCAATCTCCTCCTGGTCGTGGCCCTGATCTCCCTCGTCGTGGGTGGAGTCGGCATCATGAACATCATGCTCGTGTCCGTGACCGAGCGAACCCGCGAGATCGGCACGCGGATGGCGGTCGGAGCCCGGCCGCGCGACATTTTGCGCCAATTCCTCGTCGAGGCCGTCGTCCTCTGCCTGGCCGGCGGGCTCGTCGGAATCGGACTGGGACGCGGAGCGTCGATTGCCGTGACGGCGCTGCTCGGCTGGCCCACCCTGCTCTCGGTCCCGGCCATCGTCGCCGCCGTGACGGTTTCCGCCACCGTGGGGATCGCCTTCGGCTACTACCCTGCGTGGAAAGCCTCGCGGCTCGATCCCATTGAGGCCCTGCGCTATGAATGATCCCAAGCGGATTCCCGGCTGGGCCATGGTGGCGGCGCTCCTTGGCGGATGCGCCGTCGGCCCCAATTACCAGCGGCCGGCGGTCGAACTTCCCACGGATTGGAACGCAGCGGCCCCCACCGCGGCCGCCCCGCTGGTCGGCCCGGCCCGGTGGTGGCAAAATTTCGGGGACCCGGAGCTTACCGCGCTGGTCGAAGGAGGCTTGAGGAACAATCTCGATGTGCAGGTCGCCGAGGCCAGCCTGCGCCAAGCGCGGGCCGCCCGGGGCGCGGCTGCCGGCGGGTTCTGGCCGTCCATCACCGCCTCGGGCGCCGCGTTGCGTGGCCGAAGCTCCGGCTCCGCCACCACGGGCAATTCCTTCCAGGCGGGATTGGATGCCGTCTGGGAACTCGATTTCTTCGGCGGCGTTCGCCGCACGGTGGAATCGGCCGATGCCTCCGCCGCCGCGGCCCAGGCAAATCTCGGCGACGTGCAGGTGACGCTGGCCGCGGAGGTTGCGCTCGACTATCTGCAGGTGCGGTCCGCCCAGGAGCAGATCGTGATCGCCCGCGAAAACCTGGCCGCCGAGCAGCATACCGCCGGTCTCATCCGCCAGCGGCTCAAGGTGGGTTTCTCCAGCGCCCTGGATGCCGCCAACGCCGACGCTCAGGTCGCGACCACCGCTTCCACGATCCCGCCCCTGGAAACCTCCCTGCGGCAGGCCATCCATGCATTGGGCGTCCTCCTCGGCCGGCCTCCGTCCGCCCTGGTCGGGGAGCTGGCGCAGTCTGGGGCCGTTCCTGTGGCGCCCCCGGGGGTTCCCGCAGGACTTCCGTCCGATCTCCTCCGGCGCCGGCCGGACATTCGGGCGGCAGAGGCGCGGCTCCATGCCGCCACGGCCCAGATCGGCGTCGCTGTCGCCGACTTCTTTCCGAGGTTTCCCCTGACTGCGGCGGTCGGCTATCAGAGCTCGGTCCTGCGAACCTTGTTCGCCACCGGCAGCCGCACCTGGTCGGCCGGTCCCACCCTCACGTGGCCGATCCTGCAGGGCGGCAGCACCGCGGCGAACGTCCGCGTGCAGGAGGCCCTGCGCGACCAAGCCTACCTGACCTATCGCAAGACCATCCTGGTCGCCCTGGAGGAGGTCGAAGATGCGCTGGTCGCCGGCGGGAATGAGGAAGAACACCGCCAGGCCCTGGCCCAAGCCGTGGCGCAAAATCAGCGCGCCTTCGACCTGTCCACCCGCCTCTACACGCAGGGCGCCGCCGATTTTCTCACCGTCCTGGACGCGGAGCGCTCGCTCTACTCGTCGCAAACGGCCCTCGCTCAGAGCCGACTGGCCGGCTCCGCCGATCTCATTGCGCTCTATAAGGCCCTGGGCGGGGGATGGAATGGCGGGCGAGAGTAATGGGAATCGCCAGAGAACACGCCGGTTCTCGCTACCCGATTGGCATTACGCTTCCATTTCGGCCGGCACTTTATCGTCTTCACAGTTCCCATTGCGCAGGATTTGCCGCTGGAAGCCCGGGTAATAGACGCCGGTAGGAGTCACGCGGACAAAACCCTGCTGGAGTGCGTGGAGCATCAACTGGCCTTTGTGGTGCAGCTTGAGTTTCCGCATGATCGCCTTGCGATGCGTGCCCACCGTTTGGGGCGCCAGCCCCAGGCGTTCACTCGCTTGACCGTCGTCCGAACCGTCGCCGATCACTGAGAGCACGACCTGCTCCTTGTCCGTCAAAGCATCGAGTGTGATGTTCTTCGGCTGCTTCAGATGCGGCGTGACCGAGGGACTGACATAGAGTTGGTGGAGGAGCACTTGGTGCAGCGCCGTGGGCAGGTTGTCCAGCCCTTCGGCCAGGCCGTCGTAGATTCCGTCGTAACGGAGGCCATGCAGCATCTTGAACGTGCGGGCATCAGCCCGGGAGGTGACGATCAAGATCGGGAGTGAGCTATCGACGAAGGGTTCGAGATGCTCAAGGCCGTCCATATCGTCAATATGAGCCCCGGTGATGAAAAGGTCCGGGACCCTCGCCTGGATGGAGTCGAGGGCATCAAGGCCGCGCTGGAATACCTGGACTGCGGCGTTCGGCCAAACATCGAGGATTTGCCGGCGGATCATGTCGCCGTAGAGCCGATCCCATTTTAGGACGACGATACGCAGTTTGGCATGTTCCGAAGCGCGCATGAGCAGTTAGGCCGCGGCCGGCTGGGCCCGCCGCAGCCTTAGGCGCAAGCCATCGGCATCGACTTCCAACCGGCCGGTTCCAGTTCCCCCTGTAAGTATATCGTGACTGATGGCCTCGCGTACCAGGAATTCTGCGGCATCGCGCATCGGGCGAGCGCCCAATCGTTCGTCGTATCCGCGCTTGATGACCGTTTCCACAATGCCGGGTTCGGGCGCAAGCGCGTGCCCCCGGTCCGCTTGCTCCGAAATCTCCCTGGCGAGGAGACTCTGGGCCACCCGGCATTGCACGTCGTAGTCCAGCTTCCGAAAGACCACGGTGGCCGTGACCCGGGCGAAAAGTTCTGGGCGCAGCTCGCGTTGCGCTTCCTGTCGGACGAGCCGCTCCATCGTCTCGTACTTGGACTTTCGGAGGGCGACGATCCGCTGCGCCCCGATGTTGCTCGTCAGCACGCAATACCACTCGGAAAAGTCGAGCACGCGGTTCCCTCCCGTGGTCAGGCGGGCCGCGTCGAGGAGTTGGAGGAGAAGATCCAAGACCCGCGGATGCGCTTTTTCGATCTCATCGAAGAGCAGCGTTCCCCGGCCCTGACAGGTATCGAAGCCCTCGGCGATCCGTCCGGGATCGGCCGATGATACGCCGAGGAGGAGCCCTAGCCGGTCGAGGGTCTGGTATTCCGACATATCGAGACGGACCACACGGCCCGGGCCGAGCAGCTCCTCGGTAAACCGAAGGGTCAGTTCAGTTTTCCCCACTCCAGTAGGCCCGAGGAAAAGGAAGCTTCCCTTGGGCCGGCCCGGCGTCGTGAGGCCCAGCTCCCCATGTTGAAGTCTCTGCGCAACGATGGCCACGGCCTGGTCCTGGCCGATAATGCCCTCCCGCAGCCTCTTTGGCAGCGCGTCGAGCTTTTCTCGGAAGCTGATCGGAGGAACCATATTACCATTTCGATCCTGCCACGTTTGCAGCGGTCTCCGAACTCGCTTCCCGCGCTTTGATGCGTGCCTCTTCGGCGGAGAGCTGTTGCCGCAGATGATCGGTTTCCGCGGTCTCGGCGACGAGTGAGCCGTATTGCGCCTGGGCCTGCCCTTGGAGGGCGAACATTTTCGCCTTCAACGCGCGCAATTCCGCGGTGATTTGCCGTTGTTCGTTCAACACAGCCGCCAACTCCGCGCTCGGTGGAAGCGGATCGTAGCTTGCCGGCACATAAGCCGTCAGCTCTCCGGACTCGGCGACGGACGGAGCCGAGCGACCGGGGACCACTGTCGCCCTCAATATGGCATGCGGCTCGTGCCAAACTGCGGGATCGGCAGAATCGCGGAAACCGGCAATCTCATAGCGGGTTTCCACCACCGTCACCGGCCGAGGGGTATCTTTCGTTGCCACTCCTTGGCCCAATGGTGCGACGGGGCGCACCCGGGCCGAGTTTGATTGGGTGGCGCAGCCGGTGAAAAGACAGAGCGAGAAAAGAACCAGTGAGCGCATAAGTCATCCTTTCGAGTTGGTCGTCAAAATCGCCTTGGCCGCAGCCGGCATTGCGGCGGGAATCGTTGATTGCAGGACGGCGGCCCCGCCGATCTTCGCCTTGTCGGGGTCCACCGTGCCCACGACATACACGTAAAACTCCTTTCCCGCCGCGACCCGGACGTAATAGCCGTTCTGCTGGATGTCTTGAAGCGTTCGCTGGGCGTAGGTCTGGAAGACCGTCCCCGCTCCCTGCCATAAGCCATTGGTGACGGAGCCCGGGATCGTGACTCCGTAACCATTGACGATGCGATCCTGGGTCCCTTGGGCAAAGCCGCTCATGGCCGCGGCGGCGAGCATCTTGAGTTCCTGGAAATCGTCGGTCGCCATCACCCGGCCTTTCAGTCCGGCCGAGCCGTCCGTGATGCCGTAGCCATCGACCTCCTGGTCGTATTCGCGGTCGAGCGCGACTCCGGTGAATGCCAGCTCGCGGCCATCCTGCCAGACAAAGCGCCAGGCGCCGGAAGCATTGATCCGGTCGCGAATTCGTCCGGCCCGCGCCGTGCCGTGAACGAGGGTGTTGGCCGGAACGACCAACTCCCCGTCCTGCCACACGTCCTCCAGGAGAAGGGCGATGACAGGCGTTTCGATGTCAGCGCTGTCCACGGTATTGACGAGCTTGCACTTGAGCAGAGTCCCAAAGGGAATGAAGCGCTTCGGCGGCAAAGGAGCCGCCGGGACGGACGCCGGGGGCGCCTCGTAGCTCGCCAGGAGGGACTCGTAACGGATCTTCTTCGGCTTGACCGGAGCTTCCGGGTCAGCCTTCGCCATCGGCTTCGCCGAAGGCGGATTGAACGGAACGAGGCCGCCGGCTTGAGCCGAGTGACGCAGGACCGCCTGCTGGGGAATGCCACCCTCGAAACCCTTCCCGAGCGGCTCGGAGACTTGGCCCAGATTGACGTGCGTGCCGGCCTGCGGGGCCAGTCGTGCCGCTTGGCGGTCGCGAATCTGATGACGGCCGAAAAACCACACGCCAGCAAAAAGGATCGCGACGAAAATCAGGAAGAGCCCGAAGCGGCTTCTCAGGAATAGAATGAACCGGCGCGGATTCATGACTTCGGCCCCTCCTTGGCCGCGGCAGGCGCCACGGCGGCCAGTTCCCGGCGCGATGTGTCCACGAGGACCGTGAAAGCGTTGTCGGCGCTCAGGTCGTTGCGCGTGCCGTCCGGCATCCCGACGATAGCGAACTCCGCGTCAGCCGAGGCACCGGGCGCGAGTGTGCGCGGGCCATTCGCAATGGACTGCGAGAACTTCTCGTCGCCCACCCGGGCGGCGAAAGTGCTCGGCGCCACGTCGAGCGTCCGGTCCGTCTTGTTCGCCAGGTGGAGCAGGAAGACGATCGCGTCCTCTTTTGAGAAGCGATAGACCTCTTGAACCGTGATGGCCAAGTCGGGCAGATCGACGGTGCGGTTCTGGGCGCTCAAGGTCACCCCCTCGACCGCTTTCGGAAGCGACCGGACGAGGACGGGATAGGCCCGCGCCCGGTCGAGGAGGCTTAGGCCGATCCGCGGCGAGAATTTGACCGCCTCGGGCGGCACCGTGACTTTGACGGCGGCGGCCGGAGCCGGACGCTGAAAGATCGCGCTCGCTACCGGATTCACGGCCACGTTGCGCAGTTGCAGCACGTAGGCCACACCCTCGAAAATGACGGTGAGCGTGCCGACGGCATTCGCCTGCACACCCTGGACAAGGAAGAAATTGGAGCCCTTGACGTGTGTAATATGGAAGCGGACGGGCGTCCCCTCATCGACCTCAGTCGCCGCTGCCTGACCGCCGTCCAACAGCATGTCCGTGCCGGCGATGGCCGTGATCGGCCCCGGCAGCGTGACGGCGGTCACTTCACGCGAAACGGGAAGATCAACGACCTTGTGCGGATCAAGCGTATAATCGCCAATTGTCTGCGCAGACAGGGGCGCCAGTAAGGCGAGAAAACCAATCGCTGTCTTCCACATGACGGTCAGGCTTTCGGGAGAGGTTCAACTTGGAAGGCCGCGACTGCGGTGGGGAAACGGCCATTGCGGGTTAAGTCGGGGTTGAGCACGAATTTGAACTTCACTCGGTAGCGAAGGACTTCCGTGAGAGGTTCGCCCTGATAGGCGCCCACTCGGATCAACTGGACGACGACTGACGTGTAAAAGGTGTTGTCCCGTGTGGTCAGGATTTCCGGCGCCCCGAGTTCCACCTTTTGGTGGAGTGCCTTCGCCTGAAATTCGGCCTTCGTCTTGTTGAGTTCGGCGTCGGCAACGTCGGCGGCGCTGCGCAGGAAGAGCAGCTTGAAGAGTTCGGGGTTGTCGCGACCGTCCGGGTTGCGCTCGAAAAGCGCCTTGCAGGCGAGCTTGGTCTGCCAGGCGTGCAGGTCGGTCGCATGCTCGATGTCAAGGAGCGGCGAGACGTAATAGGTGCCGAGGCTGTCGATGACCACGACATCGCGCTTGCCGGTGAAAGCAGCGACCGTCCGCACATGGTCCCATCCTGCCCAAACCCACGCGGCGACCGCGATCAGAAACCAGATCAAAGCCTCGCGGCGCTTGCGCTCAAAAATGCCGAGCAGGGAGGATTTCGGCTGGCCGAAGCCATCCGCGAGGCGCGGTCTTGTTACGGTTGTCTCCGGCTCGGCAATCATGACTTACTTTTTCCTATTTTCAGCCTGATGGTTAGACGCGCTGCTGACTGGAACTGTTGGTTTCTTGTCCGCACCGCCCGATTTCTTTCCTCGCTTCAAGGAGTCGAGAAACGAGGCGTATATCTGCTTCTCACTCGCGGCTAGGCGCTCCTTGGCTTCCGCCATTCGTTCTAGAGCTTTCGCTCCTTTAAGATTGGTTATCATCGTCTTCGATCTCCTTTGCGGCCCGATTTGGGTCGTCTGAGTGCGGTTGATTCTCAGGTCCGTTGGCGCGTTTCATGTGTTCGTCGAAATTTGTCGCAAAACTTCGCGCGGCATCGGCGCGCAGCGAATCGGCATCAGCATTTCTTTCAAGTGCCCCCGCGGTTCGCATCCTTATGCGCGCTCCATACAGCCCAGTAAGTCCACCGCTTAACGCTGATGTCGTCCGTGCCGAATCGCCGCCCCGCGTCGCTGACTCCGCGCCGGATGCCAAGGCGCCAGCCGCACCAGCGGCAATCACACCGGCGGCTGCCGCTCCGCCTGTCGCCGCGGCGGTCGCTGCCCCGAAGCCACCGGCCACAACCGATTGTCCGACTCCGGCTATCCCCTGGGCGAACGCCGCGGCCGGATTGCCTCCCATGAGAAGGACCTTGGTCGTGACGTAGGGCGCCAAGGCCGAACTGAGCAGCATCCATGTGGCGACCAAGAGTACCGTCAATGCGGGCAAAATGGTAGAAGCGCCAGCCGCGGCGGCGGTCGGAATCAGGCTCGCCGAGGCGGCAGCATCGAGCATGGCGTTCGTCACCACCGCCGCGATCACCCAGCCAAAGGGCCAGCAGACCAAGGCCACGAGGCCGAGAATGTATTTCCGGGCCACGTTCTCCATTGGCCGGAACATAAAGAAGGCGAGAAAAATGGGACTGAGCGACCATCCGACCGAAAGCAAGATGTCGCCCACAAATCTGACGAGGAACTGGACGGCCCAGGCCAGCCAGCCGAAGAACCACAGCAAAGCGTAGGCAATGGCCGATCCCACCGAGCCCGTGCCCCAGAGGACATCCCAAAAACTCGTGCCCGGATTGGTGCCCGTCTTGCCGGCGATGAATTGGGCGAATCGGGTATCGACCGTGGTGGGGTCGATATTCATCATTGAGCTGAAGGCCCCGACGATGTCGTTGAGCCGCATTAGCCACTCCCGCAAAAAGAGAGTGGCGAGCCCGACCAAAAGGACGCGGACCAGCAGCCGAACGATGTTGAAGGGGTCCCAGCCACCTGTTGCGCCGCGCAGCGCAAATCCGATAGCTACCAAGGAGGCAGCGACAAAGGCGCAGGCTCCCCAGAGTTGGGAAAGGCCGTCGAAAAACGACTGTGGAAGAATGCTGCCTGCCGATGTCGCCATGTTAGTCCCCCGCGCAAGGGGTTATAGACAGAGCAGATTGCAAGCAGTTCATGGCTGATATGTTTGCTCCGTCACGTTCTGGAGGACGGAGACGTAGCTGGGCTTGAACGTGCTCGTGATGCGCTGGGCCTCATCCTGCGTGAGTTGCGTCCGTGACTCTGTGTCCGCCTGGCCTTTGGCCCCGGTCATGGCGTTGGCCTCGGCAGCCCTGGCCTGGACTTCTGCGGCGCTCAACATGACCTCGGCGTCGAGCGAGGCCAATTCGCCGTATTGGGCATTCAAAACGGCGGAGAGCTTCTTTTCCTCCGCTTCCGTCGTCGCCGCTTGCAGGGCCGTGCTCGTTTGCGTGATGGCCTGACGCAACTGGGTTCGCCTCGCATAGACATCGGCCTGCACCGACTCGAAATTGTCCACCGAGGCGGTGAGCCCCTGGGCGGGTTTGTAGAGCGAGGGATTGCGCTGAATGCTCGTCCCGTCGAAATCCGCGTAGTGATCACCGACAGGGAGGTACATTCCGCCGCGGGTGTCGCCAAACAGGCCGGCACCCGTGACACCGTTCAGGTTCACCGTCCAGGTCTGCATCTGAGTCGGGAGCGTCAGGTCAATTTTCAGTGCGGGAAAGCCGACGACGGCCGTGACATTGGCCATGTTCCCCAAGCGGCCCAGCATGTCCTGGGTCTGCTGAATCTGCTGCGCTTGGTTGCTGATCTGCTGCATGATACCCGCGTAGTTCGAGATGGCCTGGCTCAGGTTGGCGGCGTCGAGGACCGCCCACTGCGCCCGGCATTGGCCGCCGACCACAAAGAAGATGAGGATAAAGATCAGCCGTTTCATGGATTTGTATCCTCCTTCGGCGCAACAACTCGGATGACCCGTGTCGTGGCTTCGTGCTGCACACCGTTTTGGTCGTTAGCCGGAATTGGGACTTCGTAAAGCGACTCTTCGTAACCGTCGTCCTGGGGGCGCGGGCGCTGATTGTCTCTGGCGATCCAATATTGCTGTTTCACCGCGTTCGATTGCCCTTTCTCGTATCCGGCGAGATAGGCTTCCCGCTGGGACTTGCTACTGAGGTAATTGATCCCTTCGCCCACAACATACCCGGCCGCGGCGCCGATCACAGCATCCGCAGGCTTGCCTTGTTTCGCGCCGATGTAGGCCCCGGCCGCCGTGGTGGCGCCGGTCGTCAGGAAGGACTGTGTGCTGGCGGCGGTCCCGCCGCTCATCGTCGAACAGCCGCTCATGAAGGCGGCGGCTATGGCCGCGAGGCCGATGATGACGAATTGATTCGGATTCATGGTTTCCTTTTTGACGGGCCGGGGATGCGCTCTCAGGTAACGGTCATGCGTTCTTCAAGAACCTCAGCGACGAATTCGCGGTGTTGGAGACGGCGGCCCTTCCGCTCGATGGTGGAGGTGATGAATTCCCCGGGTTCGAGCCGGCCTTCCAGGACTTCCACGATGTCCGCGCGGGTGCGCAGCCGGGCGCTGGGGTTCAGGCGATCCACCTCGATGAGGGTCTCGATCTCCGCGACGAGTTCGGGATCGGCGTCGTCGGCGAACCCATCCGCCTCGGCCCGATTCAGGATGGGAGTTAAGGCTTCGACCAGGCGTTCCTCCTCCCGCTCTTCGTACCCGTCCCGCAGAACATCGTAGGCCGAACTGCTGCGGGTCAGAACGAACGGCGCCGTGCTCCCAGGCACCTCCCTCGGCTCGATGTCCTCTTGCAGGAGCAGGAATTCCGGGGCGTCGTCGTCCCGAGCAATTTCGATTCGCAGGTGCCGGCGCGGGAGGCGCGTGGCGACACCGATCCGTGTTTCGGGCAGCACCGCCAGCGTTGCCGCGGCGGGATTCGCCCCGGCGACGATCCACTGCCGGGCGAGTTGTTCGAGGCGCTCGGCCTCCCGTTGGATTTCTTGGTCGGTTTTCATGCGTGGGCGACAATCCCTTCCACCACATCTGCGTAGCCCTTGAGGGCCTTCTCCCGTTCGTCGTAGTGCGCGCCGGAACTGGACGCGCAGTAAAGCATCTCGCGGGAGGCGACATTGCGCGCCGTGACGATCATCGGTCGGCGCTCGTCGGTGTGGTAGTAAGTGAACTGGGAGTATTTCCGGCCGGTCAGCTTTTCCGGTTCGGGATGGCTCATCACCGCATCCATCGCGGCCTCCGGGAGCGGAAAATCGTTGGCTAGATCCTGCACGTCGGCCCGGTCGTTCTGGCGCAGGAGGAAGAGAATCCGGGTGTTCCCGAGGACGGGGCTGCGGATGTCCGAGGTCTTGAACTGCTCGTAGTTCTGGACCGATGCGATGTTCCAGACGTTGTACTTGCGGAGCTGCTGGTAGTTCTCGCGGACGATCTTCCGGCCGGTTGGGACCAGGGCGAAGCGCGACACCTCCTCGATGACGCTGCGCTTCCGCAGGGCGCGCGGGAGCCGCATCATGTGGGAGCGGACGTAGTTTGCGATGAGGAAGGCCGCGGCGGCCTTCAGTTCCTCCGCCGACTCTGGGATGTAGCCCAGCTCGAAATGGGCGATCTTGCCCGTCAGATCGACGTTTGAAACCCCGTCGAAAAGTTCGCCATAGCTCCCGTTGGAACTCCAGGGTTCCAGGAGCGTCGCGAGATACCGCATTTCTTCGGCATGCGGCCCGGAGGCTTCCGCCGCCAGGAGTTCCTGCAAATGCCCGTGTTGGGGGCAATCGGCCGGCGGGAAGTCGGCAAAGACAAGGTTGCGGACCTGGGGCGCGGTCGCCGGCTCCTGGCCGAAGCGCAGCACCTGGCCTTCGTCGAACTTGCTGAGAAAGGCGGCGGCCTCATCAGGCCGGGCCTCCTGGAATTCCCGGAATTCGAGGAACGCGTCCACATCGGTCGCCTGCGGACTCATGCGCTCCCGCCGCCAGGCATCGAGGGCGCAGGCCCGCCGGGCGAGGTCGGCCCATGCCTCCGGGTGCCGGTTCGCGTGCCAACGGGCAAAGTCGTCGTAGAGCCGGTTGATTGCGTTCGTCAGGAGCGCGCGCCGGAGCTTGTTTTTGTCCTCATCCTGGGATTGGCCGACCATGAGCATCGGCAGGGCTGCCGCCGCGCTCAGGTGCAGGCCCGACAGCGGGAGTCCCCGGCTGTCCAGGTAGTTCATCGTCAGCTTGCCATCGGCCCGGATCACGATGGGCTCGGCCCTGGGATCGACCGTCCTCGTGTAGATGTTGTACGAGGCCCCTTCGTCGATGATACTCGTGAAGGCGTAGTAGGGCTCGGTTTGAGTGAGGAGGCTCACGATCAGGACCGTCTTTCCCGCCCCGGTGGTCCCCAGGACGACCGCGTTCTGCGGTGTGGCGCTGTTCCCCTCGCCGACGAAGGTTCGGCCGCCGACCAGGTTTCCGTTCGCCCCATCGAAGATGAATTCGGCCTCTTCGAGGTGGCCGACCGGCGTGGATGAAAAGGGCAGGAGGTTCGCCACCATGGCATCATCGTAGTCGTGCCAAAGGGCGTCGTAGCGGCTGAACGACCAGCCGGGCCAGGAGGAGTAGAAGAAGTTCCGGGCGGAGGTCTCCAGGGCCGGCTCCCAGGCTTGCGCCCGCTCCATGTTGCCGATGGCCGCGCGGAGGGCGACGAGCTTGGACCGCAGGTCCTCGCGGGACTCATCCCAGACGCGAATGATGTACTGGAGGCGCAGCGGCAGGCTATCTCCGTTGCTGTAGCGGGCGATCTTCGCCGCCTTGGTCCGCATTGCGGCCAGAAGCTTCACCTTCCGCTTGCTCTCGTAGTCGCCCTCGACCCGGGAAAGCTCCTTTTGTTCGCGCTCGATCAACTGGCCGACATCCACCGGATCGACGTTGACGGTGATGCCGTAGCCCCGGAACCCGAGTTTCGTCAGCCGGTACGCGATGCCCGGCCGGCTCCGCTTCGGCAGGGACTTCAAGACCAGGATGCCGTGGTAATAGCCGTCGTGATAGAAGCCGGTGTCCGGCTTTTCCAAGGGCCGGCACTCGCCGTGCCAGCAGTTTTCCTGGATCGAGTGTGCAGGATCGAAAAAGCCCAGGGGCTCGGCAATTTTCTGGTCCCGCAGCGAAGGGTTCAGGAACTCCAGGTAGTGCAGGAAGTGGTCGGCATCGGTCATCCGGCGGACCCGACCGCCGTTGCCGTGGAAGAGGGACTGGAGGAAGAGGCCGATCTGGGAAAACTCCTCTTGGTAGGCGCTGAGGAGCGCCGTGTTCGAGAGCCGGCCCCGCCGCTGGCCGAAGACATCGCCGGCAACCGGCATCGTGAAATAGAGCCGGAGCTTCTCGCGGCGCAGCTCGCCGGCCTCCATTGCCTCCCAATGGCGGACGAAGATTTCGTTGCGCTGCCGCTCCGACCAGGCATTCGTGGCGCGCTGTTTTGTTTCGGCCCGATAGGCGCGCAGTTCGGAACTGAAGTCCTCGCCAACGCCCCACTGGACTTGCAACCGCTGCCCGATCTTGAGCGCGGCGAGAAGCGCCATGAGATCCGATTCCAGGGCATTGTGGTGCACCGGATCGGCATGCTCGAGATCGGGGCAAGTCACCTCGAATCCGACGGCGATGAAGCCGCCGCGGTGGAGGCCCTCGAAGACGATCACGTCTTCGCCGATGAATCCGTCTGCCGGCTCAAGCTGCATAGGAATCCTCTCTCGGTTCGGTCAAGGCGGCTTCCAGGTGGTCCTGCGCGTCCTGCAATTCCTCCTGCAACCGTTCGAAGGCGGGAAGCGGCACACTTGGCGCCTCGTCGGTGGCGCGCCGGGGCCGCTCGTCCGGCTCGGCGAGCAAGGGCTCAATCCGGGTAACGGATGCAGGCCCGCCCGCCGCGGTGCGGGGGCCGGCCAATTCGCGCCTGGATCGGACAGCGGCTCCGCTCGGCGTTTGCGAGCGGTCGCTCGCCTTATCGGAGAACGGGTTCTCCGGCCGGCGGGCGCGCGGGCCGAAGGAAAGCTCCATGGCGCCCGCCTCGATCAGCACCGATTCGAAGAAGTCGGTGTCGTAGTGGGCCGGCTTGTCGTTCTTGAGCAGGAACACGTAGAGGAGGGAGAGTGTGCAGAGCCCCAGGCCGGCCAGGAGGCAGACGAAGAGCGGAAAGCCGAAAACGCCCCAGAGGACGATCACCATGAACACGGCGAGGCCGGCAGAGCCCAGGAGCCACCAGCTCGAATTGCCGGTCATGCCCAGGAATTCGCCCTTGGACTGTGCGCCCTGCTGGGCGTCGTGCTCGTGGAGCAGCGAGGATGGCATGGCGGGCCTCCCGAAGGTTAGGGCTCAAGGGGTGTACGTGCTCACATCCGGCGGGGTGAGGCCGATATTGCTCCACATCGTCTTAACGATGGGAAAGGCGAGCCCGGCCACCAGCGCGCCCGCGAAGGCCCATTTCGCGATCGACTGCCGGCCGGTCATCATGGCGACGCCGGCCGTGACGATGCCGACCGCGACCAGGCTGCCGCAGACGTACATGATGATGGCGTTGCCCGATTCGGTGGCGGTCTGGAGATCGACCGCGGCGTGGGCAAACTGGGGAACGAGGAGGGCCAGGCCGATGAGGGCCGCGAGCCGGCGGCCGAGGAAAGCGGGATGGCGGACCTGGAATTGACTGAGCGCCTTGCCGAGCAAGACGGCGGCGCCGGAGAGGGCGAGCCACGGCAGGAGGAGAAGAAACACTTTCATGACTTTTTTTGGTTTCCGGCGCTTGTGGGAGCCGCTACCCACGCACCGACCGCGATGCGCAGTCCTGAGAGAGATGCCACTAACGCGGTGTCTCAATACGGGGCATCTACCGAAATTTGGGTAGGAACCTTGGCCCAGCGTCCTGACAATTCGGCCGAGGCGCGTCCTCAACTTCGCTTTTTGAAATCGAATTCTCCCTGGGGCGGCGGGCGTTCCACGGGCTTTTCGAACGTGATTTTGGTGACGTAACTATCGAACGCCCATTCGCGATCTTTCTCATCGGCCTCCGCTTTCACACGCAAAAGCGTTTGCTCCTCCAGCGCCGCGAAAAGGGGCGAGAGATTGCTCCCGGTCAGAACAACAACGCATTCCCCAATATGCACCTGGATCGTTTCCGGCTCGCCGTAGCGCCACCATGCCTCGACATAGTGATTCCAGGGGAAATTGCGCCGGAGATCATGGCCATCGTCGAAAGTGACGTGGCTCGGATGCGGCGCAGTCTCGAAGAAGGTCCGGGGCTTTCGGAGCGGGCGTTCCATGAGTTCATACCTTTTCGCCCTGGCGCTGAGCCTGGGCCTGCCGATGGTCGTCGAAATTCAGCCACGCTTGCCGGAGCTGGGGACGCAGCCGTTGCAGCGGACGGGGCGCCAGGCGCTCCGCCATGGTCAGCCGCTGCCGTTCAAGGAATTCCGTCGCCAGTTCCCGGCCCGGATCGGGCAGGGTGAGGCGTCGGAGGATAGCTTCGCGATGGGAGACATAAATCCGGTGGGCGCCGCGGTAGCGGGTATTGCCGACGTAGAACTGCCGCCGCATGAGGGCCCGCTCCGCCACTTCGCCCAGGATGAGCAGGGACTCCTCCGCGGTGCTGCCCTGCGCCCGGTACGAGGTCAGCGCGTGCCCGTAGGTCCAAGCCTTGAAGTCGGGTGGCAGGAGCTTCCCATCGGTAAGCGCGATTTCGTTCGAGGCCGGATCGACGTGCGCCACTTCCTTGAAATCGCCATTGGCGAATTCCTGGGTGTCCTCCCGGCCGCGGATCAGCAGCCGGTCGCCGACCGCGACCGCGAGCTGCTGCGGGCGGCCGACATCGAAGGCGCCGCGCTGCTTCCGGGTGATCTTGGCGTAGCGGCCGTTGGCTCCGTTTACCCGCAACCCATCCGGCAGCACCTCGGCTACTTCAGCCGCCGTCCCTCGGCGGAAGAAACGCGTGTCCCGGGCAAAGAGCAGGCGGTCGCCGACCTGGTATTGCTCCCAGTGCGTCTTTTGCTCTTCCGTCCAGGTAAGGGGCTTGATCGCTTCCCGCACGACCTCGGCCTCGCCCAGCAGTCCGCGGCGGCGGAGCGCCTCGCGGACGCGCCCGTTGAATCGTTCGATTTCGTCCCAGAACGGAATCACGACTAGGGTTTCGATTCCGCGGACGCGATTGTCGGCATAGTGCTCGGCCGCCTCGGAGAAGAGCCGCTCGTCATCGCCCGCCTCCAGGATCATCCCACGGCGGCCGGCAAAGCGGAATGCCTCCATCACTTCGCCTGAGGCAAGGAGCCGGCTGAATTGCCGGTCCCTTTCGCCCCGTTGGCGCAAGACCTCCGAGAGCCGGACGACGGGAATATCCGAGCGGTGGATGATGTTCCGCAAGGCATCACCGCGCTGCACGCTGTAATGCTGCTTCGTGTCCCCGACGAGGAGGAGGCGCGCCCGGACGCTGGCCGCAACTTCGGTCAGGGTGTCGATCTGTTGGGTCGAGAGAAGTCCGGCCTCGTCGATGAGAAGAAGGCGGCCGGCGGCCTCGGCCTGCATCGGTTCGCTGACGAGGAAGCGCTGCACCGTGTCGGCGTTGGCGAATCCGGCCTGGGCCAGGGCCTCCCGCGCCCGAGTCGTCGGAGCAAGCGGGATGAAGGGCTGGCCCCCCGAAGCTCGATGCGCCGCCTCGATGGCGGTAAGGACGGTCGTCTTGCCTGTCCCGGCATCGCCGACCAGGACGCTGAGAAAATCCTTGTTCGCGAGCAGCGCCTCGGCCGCCAGGCGTTGTCCCGGCTTCAGTTTTTCGGGAAGACCGACGGGCTTGCCGAGGCGAGGGCGGGTATTCCGGCCTTCGACCACCCGTCGCACGGCTGCCGCCTCTTCGCGATGAATCGGCCGCAGCGTCATCTCGCCCGCCCAGCGCAGGGCTTCGGGGTGGGTTTCCAACGCCTGGCGCAGCTCCCGCCACTGGTGAAAGTCAGGGTGCAGTTCGAGGGCGGCGCTCAGGACTTCACCCTCCCGCACCACGCTGCTCCGCTCATAGGCGTGGCGGAAAGCCGCTTCCAATACGGTGAGGGGTACGCCCTGCGAAAGCCGCTGGCGGCCCGTCTGCCTCCTCGCCTCCCCGACGAGCCGGTCCAAGGCGCGGGACTCGTCAGAAGCCAGCTCCGCGCGCTGTCGCGCTCGCACTTCGGGGGTGCTGATTTCGGTCAATTTGTCCGCGCGTGATTCGCGGACGATAACCTCGACCTCGCGCTTGGTCGGCTGGCGACCCTTGCGCTGCGCAAAATCCGCGGCCAGCTCCTGTATTTGCCGGGTGCGTTTGGAAAACCGCTCGCGCAGATGCTCCACCCCGCGGACCGAGAAGCCCTTCGCGTTCATGTCGTAGGTCTCGTAGCCGAGTTCGGTCAGCCGGCCGGCGATCTCACGGTAGAGCACCTGCCGAAGGTAAGGTGAGGCGCGAAGCATTTCATTTTGCTTGAGCGCAAACCAACGCGACCGCTCCGGGTCCCAAGTCGCGTTCGCCAACACGGCATGAACATGAAGCTGCGGATCGAGGTCTCGACTCGTGTCGTGCGCGAAAAGCGCGCCAACATAGTTGCGCGTCAACCGAAGAGCCTCCGAGCCGTGCGCCTCGCCCCGCCGCTCGCGCACGGCGGCGTAACGCTCCATTTCCTCCAAGGTAACTTTGGCGGCTTCGATGAAAGCTGCGCGAACCCGCTCGTCCCCGCCGACCATCGCCAAGACGCTCACATCCTTGGGCGCGGACAACTGCACGTCGAAGAAGGCGACCCGCTGCTTCGGCCCGCGTGCCGTCAAGCGCTCGCCTGTCACCGGATGGCAGTTCAAGCGCAGAGCCTCGAACGCTTGCGCCGCGACCGCCCCCTCCAAGCCGAGCATCCGGGCGCCTTCCCCAATCCACTCGCCTTGCACCTGCTGCTCACCCTCCGCCCAATAATCATTTTTGCGCAGATGCTTGCTCAGGTAGCGAGACCCGCCGCGAATAATTCCGACCGTGATCATGTCCACAATCAACGGCCCACGCGAGCGGGGCGACAATGCTCCTCATAGCCCGAATCCACGGTAAGCCTCCTCCCCGAGAAACGGTAGGCCGCGTCCTTCCCGCTGAACCCACGCTACGACAAGCCTGCCCGTAGATCGAACGTCACCCGCCCTTTTTTGAATGTCAGACGCAAGGCCCCATCGAGTTCGTTGGGAGCCGGACTTCGTGGCCTGTCGGCGTTTTGGGAAGCGGAATCATCTACCTCTTTTTCGGTAGGCGCTGCCTCTCGACCCTGGCCCGTACTTGGCGTCTTTGAAGGGCCGAGCAATGACGACGCCACTCCGAATCCCTTCTCCGACGGTGCTCCTTCGCGACGCGCTGAACGATCCCCGGACGCCGGCCGTGGCAGCATTCGTGGTAGCCGGCGTAGCGCTGGGTATCGCCGGCTGGCGGGTGCTGCGCAACCTGCGCCACAATGAGCCCGGGCTCACGTCGCCCATCGCGTTTGCCCTGGCCCTAGTGGTCGGGCTGGCGGGCTTTTTCGGCGCCCAAAGCTTGGGCGAAAGTGAGCGTTGGCCGGCAACCGGCACCCTGGTCTTAGTTGCGGCCGGCCTGTTTTTCTTCGCCGACCGGCACCGGTTTGTGCGCGATCCGAAGGGCCATTTGATCACGGATCGGTGGGAAATCATCCTCTCTTTCGCCCATTTTCGGTGGACGCGCGACAAGGCCAACCGGCATTTTTTCATCACGGGCGACACGGGTTCGGGCAAGACCACGGGGATCAACGGCCTTCTCACGGCCCTGATGCGGCGCGATCCCCGGCTCGGCGGTGTTGTCATGGCGAACAAGGGCGACGAGTGGTTCTTCCTGGAGTGGCTCGCAAAGAAATATGGCCGATCCCAAGACATAATCCGGCTCCGGCCAAGAACGGTGGGGGATGCCGCCGGCCAGCCCTTGGCGCGCTTCAATGTGACCGGCGACAGCCGGCTGCCCTTCACGACGCGCGCCCGCATCCTGGTGGACACGGCTGCGGCCCTCAATCCGAAGGACGAGAAAAGCTTTTTCAAGGTCAAGGGCGCGGCCCATATCAGCCGGGCCTTGGAATTGCTCCACGCCATCGGAAGGCCGCCGACCCCGACCAATGCCTACGAGCTGCTCAGCTCAAAAACGGCGCTCCAGGAGGCATTGGCCGCACTCACGAAGTGCGAGCCCACGTTGCAGCGGGCTGGGCTGGCCGATGCCCTTCATCATACCTACCTCTCCGAAGCCAAGGAGCAAAGCGCCGGAGAAATCGGCACCTCGCAGAATTACCTGGAGTACCTCGGCACGCCCGAAGTTGCCGAGGTCTTCAGCAGCGACCAGCCGGACACGTGCTCCATGCTCGACGTGGACAAGGGGAAGATCCTCTGCATCGACGTGCCGGAAGACTACACGACGGAGCGGAAATACATCTTCACGGTGATGAAACTCCTTCTCTATCGGCACGCCCTGCGGCGGTATTCCCTGCCGACCTGGCAGCGGTATGCCCTCAACCAGCTCGTCTACGTGGGCGATGAATTCCAGACCGCCATCACGGCGAGCTACGATGGAACCAGCGACTTCAACGTCGTGGATCGGCTTCGCGACTGCTGGCTCATGCTGGTGATTTCCGCCCAGGCATTTGAATCCTTGATCCCGCCGCAGACCCGGGAGCAGGCTGATGTCCTGGCTCTCAATCTGAAAAATCTCATCATGTACCGAGCCGCTTCTGAGACCGATGCCCTGCGGTGCGCCAACGCCCTCGGCAAGCACTGGATCGAGCGGGCCACTCGCACCGTGCATCTGGACCACACAGCTCATACCTACCAGCGGGTGGAGGAATACCGGATCAAACCCCATGAATTCCGCAGTCTGCCAGATCACACCGCCGTTGTCCGCCACTGCACGAACGGCTACAAAAAGGTCTGCCTTCGCCCCGCCTAATCTGTTACCTTTCTAATCGCCCAGCATCATGAACCCCACTGAAAGTACCGATCTTAGCCCAGCCATCCTCGTCGCGCTCCGCAATGATCCCGATGCAATGCGCATCATCACCGAACGGCTAAATGTGAAAGATATGGGGCCGGCCGACCACATCCGCACTAAACATGAGGTAAAAGCGTTCGTCGAAGCGGCAGGAGACGCGGCGGCAGCGGAGGAACTCTTGAAGCGCGCTCGGGAACGTCGCCAACTGAATCAGAACCTGACGATGAAGGTTACGCAGCAACACGGGCAGCGGATGGGCATGTAGAGTTTTAGGGAATAAATGAGGCCAGCTCGCGAGGTGTCGGCTAGCCCATTGTGGCGTTTTAAGAGGGAGCATCGCGATTTAAGCCTCGTCGCCGGAGCGTGTCGGCAATGGCAGCGCGGATATGATCGACCGGATGTGGCGGATTCGCCCTGTGGATCATTGCATGGCAGTTTGGGCAAACGGGAACAAGGTCAACACGGGGATCGACCTCATATCCTTCTTGCAGCGGCGCCACACCGACCGGGAGCTAACCCCGGCGGTCCGACGTGGCAGCCGCCGGAGGTGGACCTCGGCCCAGAGCGTCTGGTGGATGTCGACAATGCAGATATAACCCGCACGAGAAGCACGCACAACTATGTACGAAAAGATGCCCGCCTGGATTCGCTTCCAGCGCTTTGGCACGAATCGCTCCGTGAATGTTGCGATGAATGTTGATCCCCGGCGGAGGTCGTCGATGTTGTACGGGGCAAAGAACACCCTGGACACGTCTTCTTCCTTCGGAGGCGCCCCGTATCGCAGATAGAGAAGGCCCGCCGCCAACTTCCGAACGGTTCTCTCGATGCGGGCAGTATCGACTTGGAGGACGATGCGCCCATCCTGGGGAGTCAGCGCGCGCTCGATGCTCTCGGCAAACCGAGGTGAGCGGGCCAAGGCGCGGTCCACCACACCCCCTGGCGCGACTTTTCCGGCAAGTGCGGGCGAGGTCCCAATCTGCGCGAGCACGGTCAGCAAATACTCCTCATCCTGCGAGGCGCCTTGGTTGCAGGCCGAGCAAGCGGGCACGGTGGCGAGGTTCAGGGGGAAAGGTGGCTCCAGCAGGCATTTCGGCGGAACGTGGTCGCGGCTGGCAGCTGGACCCCCGCAGTAGACGCACATCGGTCGTGCTCTAGCAGCGCTCATGCAGTGCAAAACGCCTCGATCAGTTGAGCCAACGCGCATTCCCCTTGCGACTCCACCCAGAGCTCGGCGTCCCCATACTCAGGCAAAACGGGAAGGTGTGCGGTTCTTTTTCCAAAACTCATGGCAATGATGGGCAGCGTAGCAGAACTTGCTGGCCACGCAAACATCCGAGCCGGCTAGGCTTGCTGGAAAAGCTCGCAGCCCGGCCCTTTGCGGGCAGAAAGGTTCTAACAGTTAGAATCATATTACCATGGCAACGAACAAGACGGCACGCGCAGTTAAGCAACCCACAATAGATCTTCGAGCCCACAAACGCAGCGCAAACGAGAAGCAGCTGCAGGAGAAGACGGTGGCCGAGCTGTACCTCGACCCCAGGAACCCCCGGCTCGCTGAAGTGGCCCACACCGACACGCAGGCTTCGATCCAGAAGGTCCTGGAGGACGAGTTTGATCTTCAACCGCTGAAGGATTCCCTCTATCGCAATGGATTTTTTTACGAGGAGCCGCTGGTGGCCGTCATGGAGCCGCTGGCCCAGCTGAAAGGAAAAAAAGCCCTCGTGGCAATCGAAGGCAATCGACGCCTTGCCGCGCTGAAATCTATCCTGAGCAGCCCAGCGGAATTTCCTGACGCCGCGGCGAGAAAGCGCCTGGAGACGGTCCCGGTAGTCATCAGAGACAACCGGGAGGAGACGCTGCCGTTTGTCGGCTTCCGCCACATCACCGGCATCGTGCCGTGGGAGTCGGCGGCCAAGGCGCAGTACGCGCTCCATCTGGTCAAAGGCGGCCATACGGTCGACGGGATCGCGCATGTCATTGGCAACAAGACCAAGGACATTGAGCGGTGGATCCGCACCCAGTCGCTCATCGAGAAGGCGAACGAGCTCGGCCTGAAGCAGGAGAACGCCGCAAAAAACTTCTATTTTTCATATTTGCTGACTTCGACAGACGCGCCAGCGACCAAAAAGTGGCTGAAACTGGAGACGGACGCCCGCAAGGGCACCGTAAAGAGCGTGGACGGAGACCGGCTGGGCCGCCTGTGGACGTGGCTCTATGGCAGCAAGGAAGACGACGCTTCGCCCGTAATTACGGAATCGCGGCAGATCCACAAGCTGAACCGCGTGCTGGCCTTCTCCGATGCGGTGAAGGAACTGGAGAAGACCGGCAATCTCGAGCGCTCGTTTGCGCACACCAAGAGCCGAGAGGAATATCTCGCGGAGTCGCTTGGACGCGTCCGCTCAGACCTGCAGGACATTGTTGCCGCGGTTTCCGCAGACGGGAAACTTGTGGAGAATGAGGACAACAAGGAGCACGTGCAAACCGCCAAAAAGGAGTTCAAGCAGGTGGAAACGGTGCTCGGCAACTTGCGCGCGGTGCTCGGGCTTTAAGGCCGCTCATGCGCATCGGCGTGGGATCGGCTCTTTGCGACGCAGTTGAACTGGCGGCGATGGCGCTCCAGAAGGAGCTCACATGGAAAGACCTCGCGCGAGAGCTAGGCGAAGGGTTGCCGAACAACGAGGTGGAAGCGTATGTCGAGGACGCGTTGGGCGTCGGCCGGCAACGCGCGAAAGCATGTGGCGGAAGCTATCCTTTCTCGATTTCGCCGCGCCTGATCTCGGCCACCGTGTCGGCCGCGTTCAATCCATATGCCTTTCTCCTGCTGGGGGCGTCGCTCAAGTTCGGCGGCGTGGCCGACGCTGAGCGGCTGTCGCGGCTTTTCCGCAAGCAGTTCGAGGACCTGGTCTGCTGGTGCCTGCGCCGGGCCGGCTACAGCGCCGAAATCCTCAGCATTCCGCGCGGCGAAAGGGGGCTGCCGACGCCACTGAAGCCCGCCCTCAGGGAGATCGCGTCGCGCTTTGGGGAAGGGGCGGTGCTGCACGAGCACAAGGTGACGGCCGATGACAACGATCTCGGGGTCGATGTAATCGCCACCTGGCCCCAGATCGACCACGGTCGCAGCGGCCGGCCGGTGGTGCTGGTGCAGTGCGCAACCGGCCCGGTGACGGAGCTGTCCAGCAAGCTCGGCGAAAAAGTCCATGTGTTTCCGGGGGTCTGGCAACAGGGCTTCTACCGGGACAGCAGCGTCAGGACCGGCGCCACGCCCGACGATCTTGCCGGACTGGAAGCCGTCCACTGGGACCGCCTGAGCGAACAAGGCTGGATCTTGGACCGGCTCAGGTTGATACAGCTTGCCGCCTTGGCGAAAGGCGATCCGCCTGTGCCCGCCGGCCTCCAGGCTCTCTGGGCGGAGCTGAGCGCCAGCGTATCAACAATGGACTGGCGGAACGGGTGGCGCGGCGAGCTCTAGCCAGCCTGCTTAGTTGCGCAGGGGGCGGTTACCTGGGCGTCGTAGGCGAGGAGCGACTGTGCAATGGCCCGGGCCAGCAGGGGCGGGACCGAATTTCCGACGAGACGGTACTGGGCAAGCTGGGGACCCATGAACTTGAAACGGTCGGGGAAGCTCTGGAGTCGCGCGGCTTCGCGTATGGTGAGCACACGTTCCTCGTGCGGGTGGACGTAGCAACCCCAGTGCGGGTCGCATTTTGTCAGCAGGGTGCAGGCAAGGTCCTTGGGGGCTAGACGGCCATAGCGCTTCGTGTGGTCGCTCTTCCTGGCCCGCTTCATGCCGGCCGGCAGCAGCCGGCGCGGGATGTCGCGCCACGAACCGCCCTGCGGAACGTGCTTGATGCGGGTGAGCATTTTCCGGCCGAGGCCCGCGGCGTGGTGGTTCAACACGCCGGGAGACTCTTCACGCGCGTAGCGCTGAAATTCACACCAGGCTCCGGCCGCGTAGCTGAGCGCGCTGTCGTCGCCCACGACCGCCGCGACAGCGGGCAAGTCGCCGATGGCGGACCATACCCGCACCAGAGGCAAAGCCCGATTGTCTGGATTCCGCTCCCAACGGTGAACATGCTCGTTCGATGCCGGCTTGGGAGCTGGACCGTGCGAGCCAGAAGGGAAGATGTCAGCGGGAAGGCCGACACGGCTGGCAATGAAGATCATCCGGCGACGTTGCTGCGGGACGCCGAAATCCTCCGCATACACTATGCGGCCGTCGGTTTCATAGCCGAGCTCGCCCAAATGGGAGGCGATTTCGCCGACTACGCCTCCATTCCCGATAGACAGGATGCCCGGGACGTTCTCCATGACGAGATAGCGCGGGTTCAGCTCTTCGACCAGTCGGAGATAGCCACGGAAGAGCCCCGCGACCTCGCCCTCATGCGTGCGAAGGTGGCTGTTGTAGCTGAACGCCTGGCAGGGCGGCCCGCCGATCAGGCAGCCGATCTCGCCGTCGGTAACGCCTGCGGAATCCAGAATCTTCTGGCCCTGCAGCTCCGCTATATCGCCCTCAAAGAATGATGCTTCAGGAAAATTGGTCCGAAATGTCTCGGACGCACAGGGATCAATGTCGGAGCCGGAAATGATGTCGAAACCAGCTTGGCGGAACCCCTCTGCAAGGCCGCCGGCTCCAGAGAAAACATCAACACAGGTAAGACCTGTGCTGGGCTCGGACATCGTTGGATCAAAGCCTTTCATCCTGGAAGCCAATGTCTTGAGAAAAATTGAGATGGCAAGCTATAACTTCGAAAGCTCAGTTTCATCGCTGTGCTTTTATTTGCTTACATTTGCACCAGCAAAATAAATCTTGCAATATGCAGCTTTCCGACGATTACTCCTCACCGTTGTCACGTTTTGCACAGATTTGTTCCAGCAACTTTATACCTCTCCGACTGGGTTGGCTCGGCCCCCTCGTGCTCTCCTCTCGCCACCTTGAACTCATTCCGGGCGAACTGCCTGGCGTCTACCTGTTGCAGCATTTCTCGGCGTCCTCCAGCTTCCCCGCGTTTTACGTCGGCCAGAGTCGCGACTTACGGCGCCGGCTTGCGGAGCACGGCAGAAGCCGCGCAGGCGGCGTCGGATTCTTCCGGAGCCTGCGCACCACTTACTTCTCCGCGGCCCATGTCCTCCCGCTCCAGCTCGACAATGTTGAGCGTTCGCTGATCCGGCTGCTCGCCCCGCCCGCCAACGACCGCATGCCCCAGCCAGAGACGCCGATCCTTCCGATATTGCCGCCCTTCGGCCTTTTCCAACAAGAACCCTGAACCCAAGCATCCTCCTATGAGCACCGCTCCCGCCGCGGCCCCCGCCGCCACCCCCCACGCGCCCCAGCCCGTCGTCTGGGTCGAACGATTCGGCAATACCGAATACCAGCTCCCCGAACAGCAGCTCGACGTCTTCGACGATGTCACGCTGTGGGACAGCAATCCCCGCCTCATCCCCTATCTCGGCGGTGACGCCGGCGTGCCGGGAGAGGCCGAGCTGCAGATGAACATCGCGCAGACAAAGGGCTACAATGACCTGAAGAAGTCGGTGGCCGACAGCGGGCAGCTTGAGCCGATCTACGTCTGGAAGAGCAGCACGATGAGCAAGTATCTCGTGTTCGAAGGCGCCACCCGCGTGACGATTCTGCGCGAGCTGGCCCTGGCAGAGCGCAATACGCCGAACGAGGGTCGACATCAGCGTGTGCGCGCCAAGGTCCTCCCGCCGAATTTCCCGCTGGCACACCGGGTAATCCTCCTCGCCCGCATCCACGTCCGCGGCAGCGGCGTTCGTTCTTGGGGCCGCTACATTGAGGCGAAGTTCGTCCACGATGCTACGGATGGGGTAAACGGTGGCGCGGCCGTACTCTCGGTGTCGGAGCTGGCGGACCACATGGGCAAGAGCGTCTCCTGGGTCAGCCGCCTGCGCGACGCCTTCAAATTCGCGCGGCATTTCGTCGACCACATCGAGGCTACCGGTGTGAACGTCCATGCGCAGGCGGCCGAATACTTCTCCACGCTGGAGGAGATCAGCAAGTCGACTGGCTTCGGACCTCGCCTGAAGGCGACGACTCCGGAAGCGGAACAGCTCCGCGGCGAAGTCTTCGACATGGTGTCCAACGGCGTCTTCAAGGAATACCGGGACGCGCGCTACATGCGTGAATTCCACGATGACGCCGAGAAGTGGGCGCTGCTCAAGACCCACGAGAAGGACATCGCCCACCGCTTGGCCAACGAGATCAAGGCGGGGAACAGCACCGCGAAAGACCGGATCAACCGGCTGCACGACCAGATCGACCGTGCCATGAGCCAGGGCGACCCGAGCGTCGGCGCGACCGAATTGGAGGAGCTGCAGCGCTGCGTGGACCTGATGGAGTCGAAGCTCGGCGGCGACGTCGGCATCTTCCGGCTCAAAACGCTTGCCTTCGCGAAGGCGCTCGAAGGCGCCTCGCTGACGGACCTCCTCACGCTCACACAGGAAGACTACTCGAAGATGAAGCTCGGCTTCGAGGACCTCTCCGACCGGCTGAGCAAACGCGCCGCATGGTGGCCGAAGGGTTGAACATGCCCCCCACGCTACTGCCCCATCAGCTTGAAGGCGTGCGCTTCCTGAAGGAGCGCAAGGCGGGCCTGCTGGCGTTCGAGCAGGGGCTGGGAAAGACCCTCACCGCCCTGGTGGCGTTCGCCGAGCTGCGGGCGGAAGGCCGGGTCAGCCGTCTGTTCGTTATCTGCCCCAACTCGCTCAAAGGGAACTGGGCGGCCGAGGTGGCTCGGTTCTGCCCGGAACTGTCGACCGCGGTGATCGACGCTGCTGGTCGCGCCCGCCGCCGCGCGCTTGCGGGCACGCGCGCGGACATAATCATAGTGAACTATGAGGCGGTCCGCGGCGAGGTAACCGTCCTCCGCGGCCTGCTCTCGGCCCGTCCCTGCGCGCTCGTGCTCGACGAGTCCCACGCGATTAAGAACACCGCGACCATCTCGCATACGGCAGCCTCCAACTTAGGCGAACTCACGCCCTATCGGTGGCTCCTTTCAGGCACGCCTTACACAAATTCGGTTACCGACCTTTATGCCCAGCTCGCTTTCGTGGACAACTCTGGCGCGCTCGGCCCGGAGGACTGCTTTGTGGCCAAGTTCGGCGATGCCGCAGAGGAGCCGGCCGAACTCCGCGCCGTGCTGGCCAAGCATGTCCTGCGCCGGACCAAGGCGCAATGCCTCTCGCTGCCGGCGAAACTCTTCGAAGACCGCGTGGTGCCGCTGCCGGACTGGCAGATGGAACTCTACGCAGCGGTGCGCGACCGGCTCATCGGCGACGTCGCCGGAATGACAGCCAAGGAATTCCAGACGTTTCTGCCGAAGGCGCTCAACCGGCTGCTCAGGCTCTGGCAGGTGGCGAGCAATCCCGCGCTGGTGTTCAAATCCGAGGCGCGGCTGCCGGCCAAGTTTGCCGCGCTGGATGCGGCGCTCGCGGATTTCGTCGTGGCGCGGGGGCAGAAGGTCATCGTTTGGTCGTCCTTCGTCGAGACGATCAAAGCGCTGCATGCGAGGTATGCGCCCCGCTTTGAGACCGCCATGCTCTACGGCGAAGTCTCGTCCGAAGACCGGACTAAAGCGGTGGCCCGCTTCCAGGAGTCGGCAGGGCCGATGGTCCTGTTGGCGAACCCCGCGGTGGCTGCGACTGGCTTCACGATGACGGCGTCCAATGTCGCAATCTATGAGACCATGAGCTGGCGCTACGATTTCTTCGCCCAGAGCCAGGACAGAAATCACCGAATCGGACAGCTCCGTGATGTGACCTACCTCCGGCTCATTGCCGGCGGTACGGTCGACGAGCAGATCGTGAAGCGGGTGGAGAAGAAGGCGCAGGCGGCCGCGGCGATGCTGGATGGCGCGGAAAAACTGGCCGACGAAAAATTTACCCAGAAAGAGTTCCTATCGCTGGTCCGGGAGCCGATGACCGATGAGAACCGCTAGCCTTGCCACAAAACCTTTGGCGGCGCGTGGACTCTTCAGCCTGCACTCCCAAACCCGCACCACCCGGAAGCCCGCCGTTCTGAGGAGGCGTGTTGTGCGTCGGTCGCGGCGGCGGTTGCGGGCGATCTTCTCTCTCCAATACGCCACATTTGATTTGGGCGCACGGAAGCACTTTGGGCAGCCGTGCCAGAAACATCCATCGACGAAGATGCAGACCCGCTCTGAAGGGAAAATGAAGTCAGGCCGCGCCGCGCCACCTGCCATCCGTCGATGCCGTCTCCATCCCTTGATCGAGGCCGCACGGAGCATTCGGACGAGCGCCAATTCGGTGGTCGCATTGCCCCGACTGCGAATTCGGCTCATCAACGCTGACCTCTGTTTCTTGGAAAAGATGTCGGCCATCTCGGCAACAAATACACTGCGCCGTGCGGTACCGCCAGCTTCGGCCGGTCTTTCGATTGCGGCGGGCCACGCTCCACTTCGACCCTTAAAGCCGTCTCATCTATGATCACAACACTCATCCTCATCTGCATCGGCCTGCTTGTATCGATCTTGGCAGTATTGGCCGTCTTGCTCCGCAGGCCGGCAGCCGCCGATCTCTCTCCTCTGCTGACCCAATCGGCCACGCTCGAAAAACTTCTCGACCGGACGGAGCGCACCCTCGCAGAATCGCTTGAGCGCGGCCGACAGGAGGCGTCTGACCGGTTTCGAGAATTGCGGGTGGAACTCCAGGCCGCAATAAAAGGATCTTCTGACACTCTCGTCCAGAGTGTGGGGGAGATCTCCAAGGCTCAGCACCAGCAGCTTGCGCATTTCGCGACCCGACTTGAGGAGCTCAAGCAGGCCGGCGACCGCTCGGCAGTGCAGCTGCGGCAGGAGGTCACCGAAGCATTGACGTCTTCCCGCGAGGCGCAGGACAGAAGGCAGTCTGAGAATGCGGCCTTGCTACAGAGTCAGTTCGAGGCGTTCGGAGGCCGGCTGGCCGAGTTTGGCGAGGCGAGCGGTCGCCGGGAAGCTGAGTCCCGCTCTGAGTTACAGGTCTCGATGAAAGCCGCGTCAGAGATGCTAGTCCAGAGCGTCGGCGAAACCTCCAAAGCGCAGCATCAGCAGCTCGAACATTTTGCGTCCCGGCTTGATGAGCTGAAGCAGGCCGGCGACCGCTCGGCGGCACAGTTGAGACAGGAAGTGACAGAGGCTCTGGCCGAATCGCGCAAGGCGCAGGATCGGCGGCAGTCCGAGAACGCGGCGTTGCTCCAGGGCCAGTTTGACGGTTTCGGGGGCCGGCTCGCCGAATTCGGCCAGAACAGCAGCCGGAGGGAGGCGGAATCCCGCGCCGAACTAACGCAGGGGCTGAATGCACTAAAAGAATCCGTGCTGAGCCAGCTTGTGGAAATGCTCCGGCTTCAGAAACAGCAGTTAGAGTCATTCGGCGGTGAAGTGGGCAAGCTGGTCCAGACCACAGAGAAGAAGAGCGACGACCTCCGGGTATTGGTAGACGCGAAGCTGGGCCAGATTCAGGTGGAAAATGCGGCGAAGCTAGAAGAAATGAGGCGGACCGTGGATGAGAAACTGCAGAGCACACTTGAGAAGAGATTGGGCGAGTCGTTCCGTTTCGTAAGCGACCGGCTAGAGCAGGTACACAAGGGGCTCGGCGAAATGCAGGTGCTCGCAACGAGTGTCGGGGACCTCAAGCGAGTTCTTACCAACGTGAAAACCCGCGGCACCTGGGGTGAGGTTCAACTCGGCAATCTCCTCAGCGAGGTGCTGACGGCCGAGCAATTCGCGAACAATGTGCCCGTTCGGCCCGGCAGCCGTGAGACGGTGGAATACGCAATCAGGCTGCCTGGCCGCGAAGATGGCGAAGGGAAACCTGTATGGATTCCAATCGACGCCAAATTCCCCAAGGAGGACTATGAGCGCCTTGTGGAGGCGGAGGCCAAGGCCGACCCGGTTGCCGCGGAGCAAGCGCGTAAGGACCTCGAAGCCCGCATCAGGTCAGAAGCCCGGAACATCAGGGACAAGTATATTTCCCCACCGCACACGACAGACTTCGCGTTGCTCTATCTCCCGACTGAGGGCCTGTACGCCGAAGTCATCCGGTGCCCCGGACTGGCCGATGCGCTCCAACGCGACTATCGGGTCAACATTGTCGGGCCGACGACGATCACCGCGCTCCTCAATAGTTTGCAGATGGGCTTCCGAACGCTGGCAATCCAGAAGCGGTCCAGTGAAGTATGGAAGGTGCTCGGCGCCGTGAAGACCGAATTCGGCAAGTTCGGCGACACGCTGGAGAAGGTGAAGCAGAAGCTAGATGAGACCGGCGGGGCGATCGAGAAGGCCGCACACCGGAGCCGGCAGCTCGAACGGAGGCTGACCAAGGTTGAGGCGTTACCGGAATCGGAAGCGTCCGCCATGCTCACAGACGAAGCTGACCCAGCAGCCGTGGGCGCGGTGGCGCTGGTTGAAACTGCGGAAGGGAAATGAACGGCTGTTCGGCCACGACTCCAGGCACGTTCTTTCCGAACAGACTGGGGTCGACCGAGTCCCCGCCCCAGTCCCGACCATTTTTCTCCCTAAGCGGTGGCCTGAACGGACCCAAGCGAAGCCCCACGCATGCGCTTTAACCGAGCCTCGTTTTTCTGTTCTCGCGTAAATCGGATCGGATTAGCCCTCGAACTCGGATCGCCTTTCAGGAGTTTGGGGGTCAACCGCCAGTCCAGCAAACAGGCGAGATGCTCGGCGAACCGCTTCGCGAGCAAGGGAGGAACTGCGTTTCCCACTTGGCGATATTGCTGCAAGCGGGGGATCCAGTCGGGCCAAATGAAACTGTCCGGAAACGATTGGATTCGAGCCGATTCACGGACGGTGATCACCCGGTCATACCGATAGTGGACCGGGCGAAGGGGCGAGAAATTGCCAGTTCCAGCACGGAGTGTATAACTCGGCCTTTCAGGATGAAGACGGTCGTGGAAACTCTTTCGATCACGTTCACCGGGCCGCAGTTCGGCGAACGCTTTCAACATGCCAAGGGAGTGAAACGTCGGCTCGTGGTTGTGCACTCGCTCTGCCTCGGGGCTATCGACGTCTGGAAGATCGTCGATAGCGTCCCTTGAGGTGACAAAAGGCGAAAGGGATCTAAAAAAATCCTCAGTCGCAACGGCGCCGTGCGTTGGGAGCGGAAACGTTGGAACCGCCCCCTTCAAGCCGAAAATGAAAAGCCGCTTACGTGATTGAGGGACACCGTATTCGGCCGCATTGAGTACGCCGCTCGTAACGCTGTAGCCGAGCTTTTCCAGTCCGGAGATCACATCCTCAAGAACTTCGCCGCCATTGATCGTGCCGAGATTTGCAACGTTCTCAAAGAGTACAGCCGCGGGACCGAGTTCTTTCACAATCCGAACGAACTCGAACACCAGATTCCCCCGTTTGTCGCGAAGGCCGTTCTGTTTCCCGGCGATGGAAAACGGCTGGCAAGGGGGACCCCCGATGACCAGATCGACGGATTCTACTTTGGCAGACGCCAGCAACTCCGCTCCCGACAAATTGGTCAGATCGGCCACGAAGCCTTTTGCGCCACGGTATTCGTGATTGTAGTTGAACGCCTCAATCGCCGATGCGTTGTTGTCGAACCCCGCGCGCACCGCAATGCCAGCGTCCAAGAAACCGCTGGAAAAGCCTCCGCAGCCAGCGAAGAGCTCAATCGCAACAGGTTTGTGCACCTTCTTAACTTTCATCCTTAAACGTGCGCTTCAGCGCTTCAGATTCAACCTGATGACTCGCAAATAGAGCCTCCTGCTGCGGAGACATTTTCAGACGGTAGGTCGCGGACTTCACTATCTTGAGATCTGCGGACACGCGCGCAGGGTTGAACTCCAGAAAGTGAATCAACGAGTCGTAGTCCAACTTGATAGCCAACGGCCGGATCTCATGGCCGGGAAAATACTGGTCGCAGAAAATCACCATGGCAGCAATCTGGACGCGGTTCACCGGCTCGTCGACCGCCTTGGCCTCGATTGGAAAGATGATCGGTCTTTCGTCCTCGCGCAGAGCCACCCCCACATCGATCTCGTCGAGCTCCGCCTGCCCAATATCGGCGACCGACTTTCTGACGTGGCTGCGGAGCCGGTAAACCTTGAGCCCTGTAAAGTGATCCAATAGCTGGCAGTAGGAAATCATCGTAAGCAGACCCTGCTCGTCGATTTCGGCCACATTTTTAGGAAGGAGTCGCCGTACCGGCAGAGGGGTTAGATCCAGCGCTTCCTGGATTTCGCAGGCCGGCAGCGCAAAAATCGTGTTTTCGGCGACCTCAAAGCGATATTTCCCCCGGCCCGTAGCCCGTAAAATATAGAATCCCTTGTCCAGGATTGCCTTCGGCAAAACGGTCCGGGCCCGCATCCTGTAAACCACGTCCGCTACGTTTCGACTGGAGATTTTGAGCTCCGCCGCAGCTTTCCGAATGTCATCGAGAGTGAAGTCAAGAACGACGTCCCCGTCCCGGTATTTCTCTTCAAAAATGCGCAGAAGAATCGGAACGTAAACGCGACTTCTTCGGCCATGACTCTGAAGGCTGCGGGGAACGCTTGGCATCGGCCTAACCTTGCAGAGAATCGGAACCGAGGGCCAGGGATAAACGCAGGGATAGCGGCTTTGCCGTGACGTTTCCCAGCAATGGCAAGCCCAAGTCTAGAGCAAGAGCGTTAGCCATTCGCCATTCGATGCTCGCTTCGCTCGTAATTGTTCTAGCTCTGCCCCGTCCGTGTCGCCCGATTTTATGGGCGGTCAAGGTCGTGCCTTCGGCCTCCACCACGCGCATACATTCCGCTTCCCCCTCGTTGCGGATAAGTCCGCCGCCTCGGCGCTCCATCCAGCGCTTTGACTTTCGCCCATGGAAAGCGGGCGCTTAAGCGGGCAGCACCCGAGATCACTCGACACGTTGTTGAGAAGGGTAACGCAGCTCGCGCGAGCGCTCACAATGCGCGTTTATGAAGCCAAAATCCAATACCACCTCGTGCAAGAAGGCCCCCAGGAAATCCTAAATCGGGCCGAAAAGATCGTGGAGTACATGCAGGGTGCGTTCGACGAAGCTCCGGTAGCGGAAATGTTCTACGTCGTATGCCTCACCCGCAAAAACCGGCCGTTGGGACGCCACCGCGTGACGGTGGGAACTGCGACCTCTGCCTTAGCTCATCCTCGGGAAGTATTCCGGGCTGCGATTCTGGCGAGTGCGGCTGCCATCGTATGCGTCCACAATCTATGTGTCGCGGCACATAGAAAATGTTATGTGGCCAGTCGAATTATGTGCGCGGGCGGGTACGAATGCGGGGTGTCCGAGTCGAGGAGCACGCCGGACGCTGCACATAACCCGGAGGCTACTTTCGGAGGACGATCCCGAAATGCCACGGGGGCAAGTGGACCGGGGCGTCTGGTCGCAATCCGGCGGCGGTTGCCCAGGCGTGGACTTGCTCGGGCCGAGGCCGGATCGAGAGCGGTGGTCCGCGCGGGGTCACGATGTCCGACCGCCAATGGGTAACGAGTACGCGACCGCCAGTCCGCACGACACGAGCCGCTTCGTTGAGCAAGGCTTCCGGATTCGGGCAGTGTAGAATGTTGAAGAGCAAACAGGCGCCACAGGTTTGATCGGCCAGTCCAAAGCCCGCGGAGAGGACATCTCGGACGATGGCGTTGATGTTGGCGACACCGGCGCCGGTGGCGCGGACGAGCGTGCGATCGACCATGGCCCGTTCGATGTCGAAGGTGTGAATCGTACCGTCGATTTGCTGGGCCACGGGGATGGTGAAGGTGCCATAACCGCAGCCCAGTTCGATCACATCGGCGATTGGCGGTCGGATTGCGAGCCGATCGAGGGTCAGGGGAACGTCGAAGAGCGACTCCCAGTAGGCTTCGGCGGGCATTCCGCTTTCGGGCACCTTCATGGGCATTGCAGGGCTACAGGGCCGATAGCCACGCGAGGATATCTCTGCCGGCCTTCCAGGTTCCGGTGGAGCCGGCGCTCCTCGGCACGAGGTGTTCGATGGACTTCAAGGTCTTCCGTTTCATCTCCAGATCTATCTCGACATACTGATGAGTCGTCTGAACAGACGAGTGTCCGAGCCACGACCGAATCATGGTGAGATCAACGTTGGATTGAAGCAAGTGCAGCGCGGTCGCGTGGCGCCAGGTATGAGGGGTGACGTGCCGAGTGCGAAGGGACGGGCACGACTTCGTCGCGACGGCCACGCGGCGGGAGACGATGTAGCGGATGCCGAATCGGGAAAGGCGGCTACCGGCGACTCCGAGGAAGAGCGGCACGGTGTCGGTGAGTCGGGCGTTTCGGTCGGCCAAGTAGCGCTTGAGTGCATCGACCGTTTCCTTCCAGAGCGGACAGACGCGCTCCTTTTGGCCTTTGCCGTGGATGAGGACGGTGTACGGGCGAGAGAACCGGATGTGGTTCACGTCGAGGCTGACGATCTCGTGGGCGCGCATGCCGGTGTTATAGAGCAACCGCAGCAGGGCGTCATCGCGACGGCCAAGCGGAGTGGAAACGTTGATGCCGCGAAAGATGTGCTGAACTTCGTCGCGATCCAGGAACTCGGGGACGCGATGGGGTCGCCGTTTGAAAGGGACCAGGAGGATCGACTGGCAGTGGTCCAGATACCGCGGATCGGTGACCGCGAGATAACGGAAGAACGAGTGAATGGCCGCGAGCCGGAGATTGCGGGTCGGGATGGAATTATGCCGGACGTGCTCCAGGTGTTCGAGGAACCGGCGGACGGTCTCGTTCGTGAGATCGCCGACTTCCAGAACCGTCACCGGCCGGTGACGAAGCTGGCAGGTGAACTCCAGGAGGAGCTTCATGGTGTCCCGGTAGGCGAGAACGGTATGGGCACTGAGCCCGCGTTGGGACACGAGATGGTGCTCGAAGAAGCCGCGAATGGCGGCGCCAAGATCAGGAGCGGGCATAGCGGTGGCGGGGTCGAGGTATTGGCGGGACTGCGAAATGCTCGCGGAATCGCTTTCCGGCGCTCTCCAAGAGCTCGGCTGTGGCGTGGAGGTACACCTCGGTACCGGAGACAGTGGTGTGGCCGACGTAGGTCGACAGGACCGGCAGTTTGGCGTAAAGGTTGTCGCCGCTGCGATACCAGGCGAGGAGGCGATTGACGCAGAAACTATGTCGGAAATCGTGGATACGCGGACCGCGCCCGGTTGGCGCGCGGATGCGGAGTGTTCGGACAATATCGAGGAATGCGGTGGTGACCCCGGACTGGCTGCCGCGGTTGCCGCGGGTCGTGACGAAGAACGGCGACTGCGGAGTAGCTGCGCCTCCGCTTTTGCGGAGACGGCGCAGATAGGCCGCGAGGTGAGCCGCCGTGGAGGGCGAAATGGGCACGTAGCGGGACTTCTTGAACTTGGTGTTGCGGATGTGTAGAACACGGCGCTGGAGGTCAACATCGGCGACATCGAGTTTTAGTGCCTCGCCGATGCGGAGACCGGTCGAATACAACAGGCCGATCACGGTGGCCATGACCAGGGGGCGCAGGGTCCCATGAGGGCCGATCCTCCGGGCCGCCGCAACGATCCGGCGGACCTCGTTCGGGCGGTAGATGTAAGGCGCGGAGTGGCGGCGGCGTGGCATATAGATGCGATGGACGATGCAGGTCCGCGGATCGAAATGGCTCAGGTAGAGGCAGAACTGCCGCAGGACGGACATGCGGTTGATCCGCGTGCCCGGACTGAGGTGGTCCATGCTCTCGAACCATCGCTCGGCCACTTCGCGGGTGATCGTGTCGCCAGAGGCGATCTCAGCCATGAGGAATCGATCCAGATACAAGAGTATCTTGCCGGTCGCGAATCCCCGTTGACCGGCCCGGCACTGGGTTTGCCAAAAGCCCTGGAGCCGGAATGCGAGCGGGCTGCGAAAGAGGATGGTCACGGTTTTGGTCCGGGCCAGGGCATCGCCACCTCGTTGAGCGCCTTCAGATCCGCCTTGGCGTAGATGAAGGTCGTGTCGATGTAGCGGTGGCCGAGAACGTCGGCGATGGCTTTGATGGATGAATCGTTGGCGAGCGCACGAATCGCCCAGGAGTGCCGCAGGGTCCTCGCTCCTCGCCCCGGCGCCGCGATGCCGGCGAGGGTCATGTAGTCGTGGACGATCTTCGAGATGGTCAAGCTGGTCATTGGTTCATGTGGGCCTCGCGTTCCGAGGAAGACCTCGCGAAACGGGGTCTGCCGGTGTCGATGGCGCAACCACTCGACGATCGCATCGCCGACCGGCTTGATGAGCGGCAGGACGACCTCCTTGCCTCCTTTCTTTGCGCGAATGCGAATCCGCGCCTGCTGCCAATCAATGTCATCGAGGAGCAGCTCGGCGACGGAAATACCGCGAACGCCGTAGGCCATCATGAGGAGCATGATCGCATAGTCCCGTGCCCCCATCGGTGTATCTCGTTTGATTGCTCTGAGGAGTCGTTCCAGCTCGGAATCATTGGCCCCCTTCGGCAAAGCAGCGTATCGATATCGGCGGACGGCCGGCACCAGTCCCGAGAAGTCGGTCCGCGTAAGGCGGTGCAGGATGCAATAGCGGAAGAACCGTCGCAGGCTCGAAGTCAGCATGCCCGGGTTGGCCGGGCTGCTTTTTACGAACGCCGTGATGAACGTCTCGGCCGCTTCTGCGCTCAGCGTGGGAAACCGACTTCGCTCCGCGTCGCGCTTCATGGTATCGAGCAACCCGCCGACATGATCGGCCAGCCTTTTGACGGTGGCGGGCGCCAACTCGCAGTCCTGTTCGAGATGGCGAACAAATGGGTCGAGGAGCCAGCTATAGGGAACGACCTTCAAAACCGGCTTGGGGGCCGCGATGATCCTGGAGTCGATCAGGTACCGGAATAGCACCCGGAGACAGCCGGTTGGGTAGGTCCGCGGTGAGTACCGATCACTTGTTGTACGGAATCCCGCCAAATAGCGGCCAAGGAACGGTTCGATGAGCGAATCCTGGACCTCCGTCCAGCGAGTGACGCCGCGCTCTTCAAGGAATGCGTTGAACTGGCAGCAAATCCCGAGGATCGAGGTCCCGTAATGCTGTGAGTAGCCCTTCCGCTTGAGAGCGGCTGCGAATCCGTCGAACACGGGTCCCAAAATGCCTCGACGGAAGTCGACGAGCGTTCGTCGCTCCCGATACCAAAGCTCCAAACCGGGGATCGCCGCCGGAGCGGCCGCCTGAAATGAGTTGCGCATGACGGGCGGCAGGTGAAGGCTAGACCGTTCACACGGAAAGCGCGGAAGAGCCTACCGAAACCGACTCCGGATTATGTGATGACCGTCGCGGGCGGTCCCCGGGGACTCCGGTCTACTCAACCGGCGTCGCGCACATAAGCGCCGGCGTCACATAACACAATCATCCCAGCGGGGACCCCGGACCGAGCGCGGCGGACCTAACGATCACCAAGCTACTCCGGGAAGCCTCGAAGACCGTGGAAATCGACCTGCTCGACCACGTAATCATCGGCACCAAGGACGACGATCCGCTGGGCCGGGGGTACTACAGTTTCCGGGAGGCGGGGCTGCTTTAGCAGCCCTTTTCCCTTCGCCCGGCCACGATTATTCGGCGGCCGGCAAGGTATTGCTCGTTCCTGCGCTCCACCTTGCCCGCCGCCTGGGTTGGCCGTTATTGGGCGCGTGGGAATCGAGCGAATTTTGCACCTGTCCAATGCTCTGCCGATTCGGCTTTCGCCCGGGAGAACTTGGGCGTAAACTTGGGTTCAGGTTTCAGAAAATCGCTTAAAGTTCACCCACGTTGCACCGACCAATGCCCGCGCACCTCAATCTCGTAACTCCCTCAACAAGAAACCCCCGGAAGGGTTTCCGGGGGGTTCAAATTGGGTGCAGGGGCTGGATTTGAACCAGCGACCTTCAGGTTATGAGCCTGACGAGCTACCAGGCTGCTCCACCCTGCAACAATGGGAAGGTCACCGTGCGAACGGCCCCGGGGCCTGTCAAACCCGATTTTGAGCTTTTCGGCGAAAGGTCTTGCCAGAGCGGACGCCACTCTCTGTTTTTGACGATTCCTGTTCCTTCAACCAACCCGCCGCGGTGCGCCACCCACAGGAGTGGATCATTGCCAAGGCATCCTGTTAGCGATCGCAAGGCGGCCCTCCCGGCCGACCTGTGTATCACCATACATAGATCATCATGAACATCACTCCGAAAGACCTCCTCGACGCCGGCGTTCACCTGGGCCACCAGACCCGCCGCTGGAACCCGCGTTCGAAGCCCTACGTGTTCGGCCACCGCCAGGGCATCACGATCATCGACCTCGAGAAGACCCACGCCGCCCTCGAAAAGGCCTGCGCGTACATCGAGAATCTCGTGGCCTCGGGCGGCGACGTCCTCCTCGTCGGCACCAAGCGCCAGGCGCAGGAACTCGTCCGCGAGGCCGCCGCCGCGACGAACATGCCGTACGTGACCACCCGCTGGATGGGCGGCACGCTCACCAATTTCGAGACGATCAAGAAGTCGCTCGCGAAGTTCAAAAAGTACCAGACGATGGACTCCAACGGCGACCTCGCTAAGTTGCCGAAGAAAGAGGAGTCCGCGATCCGTCGCGAGATGGCGCGCATGACCCGCAATTTCGACGGTATCACGAACCTCGCAGCCCTCCCGGGCGCCGTGTTCGCGATCGACGTCTCCTACGAGGAGATCGCCGTCCGCGAAGCGAAGCGCATGAACATCGCCTCGATCGGACTCGTCGACACCAATTCCGACCCGACCCTCCTCACGCACCCGATCCCGGGCAACGACGACGCCACCAAGTCGATCCGCATCGTCATCGACGCGGTCGTCGAGGCGATCCAGAAGGGTCTCGCCGCCCGCGAGTCGCGTCACACGACGCGCCAGGCCGACAAGACCGAGGCCGCTCCGGCCGCCGTCGCGGCTGACGGTGCCACCGAGGCTCCGGTCGCGGCTCCTTCGGACGACGAGGCTCCGGCGGGCGATAAGCCGGCCGGTGCCGCCCCGCGCAAGCGCTCGACGCGCACCGCGGGCGCCAAGAAGTCCGCGGTCAGCACTGAGGATGTCTGAGCTGCCGCAGTAGCGAGAACCGAAGACAAAATTACGAATTACGATTGACGACGTACGAATGCCGAATCGCGCAACCTGAATTTAACGCGATCGGCTTCAATCGTCATTCTCCGTTAACCTCGCAGTCACGCATCACCTCCTGCTCCAATTGTCATTCGTACATCGTAAATCGTAATTCCCAAAACCTTTCACTCATTCAACATGGCAACCGTAACCACCCAAGTGATCGCCGCCCTCCGCGAAAAGACCGGAGCGGGCTTGCTCGATGTCAAGAAAGCGCTCGATGAGGCGCAGGGCGACTTCGACCAGGCCGAGACCATTCTGCGCAAGAAGGGCGTCGCGTCCGCCGCCAAGAAGGCCGGCCGCAGCACGTCCGAAGGCCTGATCGAGTCGTACATCCACGTCGGCGGCAAGGTCGGCGTCCTCCTCGAGGTCAACTGCGAGACCGACTTCGTGGCGAAGACCGACGACTTCAAGGCGTTCTGCCGCGACATCTGCCTGCAGATTGCCGCCGCGAGCCCGCTCTATGTGCGCCGCGAGGAAGTCACCGAGGCCGAGCTCACGCGCGAGCGTGACATCGCCGCCGCGCAGGTCGCGGGCAAGCCGCCGGCCGCCGTGCAGAAAATCGTCGAGGGCAAGCTGGAGAAATACTATTCCCAGGTCTGCCTGCTCGATCAGCCGTTCGTGAAGGACCCAAAGGGCGAGAAGACGATCAAGGATCTGCTGACCGAGCGCATCGCGAAGCTCGGCGAAAACATGCAGGTCCGCCGCTTCGTCCGGTTCCAGCTCGGCGCCTGATCGCCTGTTGATCCGAAGGTGGAGCGCGACCTCCGGGCGCGCTTTTCCGGATGGAGCGACGCTGGATTTTTTGAGACCGACGCTCCGAAGACATTCGGGGCGTTTTTTTTGGAGGAGTGATCGGGTTGTGGGAGCGGCTTTACGCCGCGAAAGGTGGAACCGGACCTCCGGGCCGGTTTTTCGAATTGGGAAAAGAGTCGATACTCAGCCCTCAAACGCGCCGGGGACGTCGCGTTCCACCCGATAGATCTTGGCGCGGGTCGGGAGACCCCGCCCTACAACATACTTCGTGGCGTTCCGCCGTCGCCAAGGCTATGGCGGACAAGAAAGCCGCTCCCACAATGCAATCCATCGCGGAATGAACCCGCTCCTCCGGCTTGCGCGCTGCGGCGCATAGTGGTTGATTGCGCCGATGAAGGTGAGCCAAGGCCGGATCCTGCAGCGGGGCGCGATGAATCGTTGTCCCAATTGCGGCAACAAGACCCTGTTCAAATCGGGATCGCCCTTCACGCTGAACGAGGAATGTCCGTCCTGCGGCCTGAGGTTCGAGAAGGACGAGGGATTTTTTCTCGGGGCGATGTCGCTCAACTACGGAATCACCCTGATCGTGTTTCTCGCGCCGATCGCGATCGCCTGGTACAAGGGCGTGCTGGGACGCACGCCGGCCATGGTTATGGCGATCGCGGCGTCCGTTGTGGTGCCGATCGCATTGTACCGCTCGTCCCGCAGCTGGCAGCTGATGCTCTACTATTTCTTTTTTCCGCAACAGCTGCCCGTGAATCGGCGGGAGCTGCATGATGAGGATGAGAATGTTTGAGTAGTGAGCGGTGGATGGTGAGCGGCGAGCGGTTGGCGGTGAACGGGCGGAAGATTGCGGAAGGCTGAATGCGGAATGCAGAGTGCCAGAAAGTGAACCGGTGTGGTGTAGAATAGTGAGCGGCGGTCAGTCAGCGGGTGGCGGTGAGGCGTAAGCGGGGTAGGGCCCGAGGTTCTCATCGGGTCACTATGAGATTGATGTGGGGCGGGTTGCCAACCCCGCCGGATCGATGAGGACATCGATCACTACCGTTCGTCTACTCGCTCCTCGCTACTGTTTTAGATGGCGGAGCGGGTGGGATTCGAACCTACCCACCCGCTCCGCCAAGGCGTCGATGTTACTGCGACTTGCGAAAGTGGGGAAGCTCAATCCTCCCTGCTGGCTTCCCCGAATCCTGAGCCGCTAAGTCCTGATCTGGACTCGATAGTTCGGATTTGGCCCTCACTTCAGCCGCAGCTACGGACCGCGATTCTGGCCATTATCGCCAGCGCGGCAGGAGGCGCCCATGACCACCGGCATTGAGTTCGCGACCGGCGGCGAGCCAGCACTTGGATCAAGTGCGAAGCAGGGCGAGCCTGCCGGCGACGTTACCATCGTCACGGGCACGGCTTTCCCCTCTTCGGAAGCCAACAGCCAAGGCCAGGGCGCCGCCGGGGTCCGGGCGCCGGAGGCGCCCGACCCCGCGGCGCTTCCTTGTCTAGTGAGTGAACAAGTCAATAAATCAACCCGTCCCCTTCGTGGGGCGTTAGCTGGTCGGCATCGGAAGCTGATCGTAACGCTGGAGGTGCAAGGACTGGTTATGCGGTACGGAATCGGAAGACTTGGCTTCCTGACTTTTACCTTCTCCGACGACGTGCAAACTTCTGCCGAGGCGTCCCGGCGTATGAACAGTCTCCTAAGCAACCGCCTTTCAAAACGGTACGCGGAATGGTTGGCCGTGGTTCAACGCCATAAAGACGGGAAAATCCATTTCCATTTGGTCGTCGTTCTCGAAGAGGACATTCGCCGCGGATTCAATTTTGATCAGGTGAGAAACCGCGACTACTCTTCGGCAAGCCCCTACCTAAAAGCGGAGTGGAAGTGGCTCCGCGAGACGTTGCCGTCTTACCACTTCGGCCGGCACGAGCTCATGCCCATTCGTGAGGAAGCTGGCTTTGGGAAATACCTGGCACGTTACGTCGCCGGGAACTGCAAACGCCAAGCCGGTGATGTGCGGAGCCGGCTAGTTCGTTACTCCCGCTCCTTTCAGCGCTGCGTTTGCGGTCCGTTCAGTCCCTGGAATTTCATCACCAAGCGCGCGCAAAAACGGAAAGTGGAACTTGGGAAGGAGTTTCCGGACTTGGTCGACCTAGTGGAATGCCCTTGGCGGCGTGAGGCGCGGGAGTGGTTGCCGTGGCTGTTGTGGTCCGCCCCAGATGTGTATTTTGATGTTGTCGTCAGCCGTGTGCGTGATGACGCGGAACTTTACCGCGGCACTGCCTTTCAGTTCTCAGATCGAGTCACGTTGTATCGCACTGCCTGGCAAACGACACTTGAGCACGCGCGTAGAGGGAGATGGTAGCAACGGTGGTACAGTCGGCCAACAACTGCGTTGGGAAACGTGTCTTCAGTAATTTCGCGGTGCGGCCTTCGCCTGCCGTACGAGCCAGCGCCTCAGCCGGTCAGTTACGACAGACAGGCTGGCGTGTGTTATTCGGCGGGCGATGACGCCGTCCTGCCGAACGGTGAATCGAGAGCCGATCCAAGGCAGCAATTCGACCTTGAGGCTGGCGCCAGTGAGATTATCTTTTAGGGAGATTCGGAATCGCGCGGTTTTACGGGCCATATTTCCGGTGCGAGTAATTTACCCGAGGAATTTTTCAACACTTTAACCCGTAACGCCATGTGTGTTTCATCCGTGAAACGCCATTCGGCATAACCAACGTTAGCCAGAAGATGAGTCCTGCCGTCGCATCATTCATGTCCTCGTTGCGGTCCTACGACCCAAGCGAAGATGCGTTGCCGATCACCAAGCTCTATCCCATGGTAGGGCCGATCGAGAAAGAAGAGTCAGCGGTAGAGGCATTCGGCGAGATTTTTGCTTTCTTTGAGCGGCATCCGGAGGCGGACTTGGGCTCTCCCGGACCACTTGTGCATCTCATCGAGAGCCATGTCGGAAAGTATGAAGACCTGCTGGCGGCATCCTTGAAGAGGAAGCCTTCGGTTACGACGGTCACGATGGCACATCGAATCCTGAACGCGCATCGGAGCTCGAAAGAAAGGAACGAACTCATGGCGCTGCTTGCTGACGTAAGCGGCAATCCCGACTCATCCGACTACGTGCGCGAGCAAGCACGTCATTACCATGAATGCCAAACAAGAGGCTAACCAATTGCCACAGACAACACCGCTAAAGCGGCGTGTCTGAGCTGAGACATTGGGCAGTCGAATGAAGGCTATTGTACTAATCTCCGTGGCGTGTCTGCTCCTCTGCGCTGCCAGCTTCTACGCCGGCGTGCGCTACGGCGAGCTCAATGGCCGAATTGAGATTGCTGCCAGCGATACAAGTCCACTCATGAATCTCCTGCTCGTTGAGTCCGGCAAAGAAAAAGAGCTGATGGAGATGAATCGCGAGCAGCTCTACTTGAATCTTAATCTTTTCGAAATAGCCCGCAATTCTCGCCTTGTATCGGAACGAAACAAAAGACTGGCGGAGCAGCGTATCCTATTTGCGAAGGATTACTGGCAAGCAGTTGGCGGCAAAATCATTCTGTCTGACGACGAAAAGGAGAAGGAGAGACGCAGGGTTAGAGAGATTCAGGCCGCAACTGGTATTACACCAGGAATGACGATTAATGGCGTTGAGGTCTCCCCATTCTATTTCACGATTCAGGATCGAGCGACTCGAGAATTGTTTATCAAATATGCCGACCAGAAGAGCCGGCTTCACGACTTCATAGTTGGCATGGTGGATGAAGCAAAAAGAAGCCGGCCCAACCAGCTGCCGGCGCCGACGCCGGATGGCGCGGCACACCGCTGAACGTTCGCTGGGACAAATCGGGACACAGCCGCGGGACGGGTTGACTTACGAGGCCAGCATGGCTTCTTTTCTCTCACGCCAACACGTTCAAAAAGACCCGCCACAATATTAGGCCCGGATAAATAGGCCGCCACTTCTTAAGGGTTCACATCATTTAAAGGCGCAGGGCTCTGCCAGGCCGGCAGAGAGTCACCCGACAAGGCCGCCCGGCGCGGAGCTTTCTTAGCGGTGCTCTTACGAGCGCTGCGGGCGATGCACCACCTTCTCGAAAGGGAGGTTCAAGTGAAAGTGAACCCTAGCTCATCAACGGTGGAGCCTCTGGCCTCCACCAATTCGGGCCGGCCTGCCCTGGCCGCCAACGATCCGGTTCTACCGGACGAAGTCCTCCCGCTACGTCTCAAGACCGTGGCGCAACTCACCGACGTGTCCGAGAAGACCGTCCGTCGCTGGATTCAGAGCGGCCTGCTCCACTCGCACAAACTCGGAGGCGCCCGGGTGGTCCGGAAGCGTGACCTGCGTTCGTTCCTTGACCAACAGGCCGGCGAAATGACAAAGGAGGCACCATGAGACCGCGCGTTTTTCGACAGAAAAGAAGCCGCGTCTATCGCGGGCGCTTCCGCCTCGGCGACAATCCGAAGATTTTCGATGTATCGCTACACACGGAAATCAAGCACGTCGCCGAAGCGAAATTGCGGAAGCTCGTACTCGAAGCCCAGGAGGAGCTGGCCGGCCTGCTGCCTCCCCAGCCGCGACGGGAGGCCGCACGGCGTCCGTTGATCGAGCACCTGGGTGAATACATCGCGGACCTCACCGCCCAATCGCTCTCAAAGAAGCATATTGCCGTTTCCCGGAATCGAATCGGCCGTCTTGCCCAACAATGCGGTTGGGTGCGTCTGGCCGATGTTTCGTCAGATAGCTTCAATCGGTGGCGTTCGCGGCAAAATCACGCGGCCAAGACGTTGAACGAATACCTGGCGCTAACGTCGGCGTTCTTCGCCTGGCTGGAACGCAACGGCCGCGTCGGTCACAATCCCCTGCGGCATGTCACCAAAGCCGACACCAAGGGCAAGGAACGGCGTCTCCGGCGCGCTCTGACGCAGCATGAGGTCAACCTGCTCGTCGGAAGCAGCGGCACACGCAGCGTGGCCTATCTGCTCGCCATCTACACCGGGCTGCGGCGAGGTGAGATCAAGCAACTCGCCTGGCCGGACGTGCACCTCGACGCACCGAATCCTTACCTCGAGGTTCGCGCGTCCACGACGAAGAATGGAAAAAGCGCCGTGCTGCCGCTCATGCCTTTGCTGGAGCACGCGCTTCGCGATGTGCGCGAAAAGAATCGAGCCAAAGACGGAAAAGTATTTCACCTCGGCGTTCCAACGGCGAAGCGACTCGCCCAGGATCTGAAGGCGTGTCGCATTCCTGTCGTCGATTCCTTGGGCCGTCGCGTCGATTTCCACGCATTGCGCCACACCTTCGGCACGCTGCTCAACAAAGCGGGCATCCCGCCGCGTGTGGTCATGGAATTGATGCGGCACAGCGACATGAGGCTGACGCACAAAACGTACACCGATGCGACCAGTCTGGCCTTGTTCAACGAGCTGGAGAAGTTGCCGGCGCCTTCCCCACTGGCTTCCCCAAATTCCTCAAAATCTTCCCTAAAACCTGTCCCGGCCTGTCCCGCGATGGACAAAGGCGAAGGAACAAAGCCGGTCAAAACAGCTGGCAAACCCATTCCCTTTGAGGAGGATAGTCCTCGGTTGGACGCAGCTGTGCCCGATTGTCCAAATGGCAAAGTGGCGGAGAGGGTGGGATTCGAACCCACGGTACCCTTTCGGGCACGCCTGATTTCGAGTCAGGTACGATAGACCACTCTGCCACCTCTCCGGGTGCAGACGGAAACGACTAGGATTTGGCCGGGAAAACGGAAGCCAAAAAGCGTCGGAAATGCGACCCCACGAATGGCGCGAGACGGCGCGCGCGGCGGTCGCGCCCCACCTTTCATTGCCTTGGGCGGTTGGGAACGATATCTCAGCAAGCTGCCAGTCTCTTACCTTGGCGTTTCTGAAATATGTTGTCGCGGCGCGTGACGGCGACAGCCTTGCCGCCGTCTGATTCCCGGATTCATGCACATCGATTGGAGCAGCCTGTTCGGAAGACTTCATCCCCTCGTGGTGCATTTTCCCATCGGACTGATCCTGGGTGCGGCGGCCCTCGAGCTGATCGGTTGGATGCGCAAGCAGCCGTTTCCCGGCATCGTTTTCGATGCGTTCCTGGGCGTGGCCACGGCGGGTGCGGTCGCCTCGGCATTGACGGGCTGGTGGTTTGCCCGGCAACAGGAGAACGCCGACGGCGCGATGCTCCAGTGGCACCGCTGGCTCGGTATCGGCGTGGCCGTGTTGTCGGCTGGCACCTGGTTCATCGGACGGCGACCCGAGGGCGCCAGGGCGCGTCGCTGGCTCTTATTATTCACCGCCCTGGTGGTTGCGGTTTGCGGTCACCTCGGCGGTCTGCTCGTGTGGCACGACGATTTCTTTCAATGACCCGACTACCACGGAGCTATTGACCACGGATAACACGGATAGAAACCCTAATCCCAAAACCCACGCAGGATCGATCTCGATTCCCGTGCAGTGAAATCAGTGATCTCGCCGATTTTCCGAAGTTAACCATCCAATCCATGCACAAAATCCTCGTTCCCCTCGTTCTCCTTGGTGCGGCGGTCAGCTGCCGCGCCGACGCCACGCTTGACGCGTCGGTGTTGAAAATCTTCGACGAAAAATGCGCCGACTGCCATTCGCCGACCAAGCACAAGAACGAGAAGGCGAAGAAGCCGGCGCTCGACGGCGCGACCAACCTCGCTGACCTGCGGCAGAACACAAAGGCGGTGCACCCGGGCGATCCGGACTCATCGAAGCTCTACAAGGTGCTGGTCGCCGATCGCTCGGACAAGGACGCGATGCCGAAATCCACCAAGTCGCATCCGCGCGATCCGCTGTCGGCCGATGAGATCGCGCTGATCCGGAAGTGGATTCAGGGAAGCTGAGAAGTTTTGACCGCGGATTTCGCGGATGAATTCGCGTCGAGACGCGTAGACCGGCGGTAGGAGAGGGTTTATCCTGCGGTCGATGGCGGCATTCGGCAATGCCGCCCTACAACGGGCGGATGAGGACATCCGCCCCTATCTTACGAACAATGGCGCGAGCGTAATTCGCGTAGGGCGCGCGGCGACGAGAAAGTCAGTCCGGTAGGGTTCGATGTCCTCATCGAGCCGGGGAATTTGCCGGTGAATCTTACGAATGGTCGCGAATGAAATTCCACCGAAGGAGAAGATCGCCTGTAGGAGCGGGTTTATCCCGCGATAGGACGGTTCGGGGTGGGGCGCGACCGATGGGAGCGCCGCGTTACTGGGACGGATGTTCGCCGCAAGTTCTACGGCGGGCCCAGCGGTCCCGCCCTACCCGAGGCGCCCCTGCCTCAATCCACAAACACCGTTTCATTCGCCTGCACCAACGCGTGGGCGAGCTTCGTCCAGGCGTCGAGCGGGGCGCGACTCTTGAAGGCGGCTCCGCCGGCCTCGACCTGCGGCAGGTTCTTGCGGCCCGCGTTCTGCGCCACGCGTTCGGCGACCTGTGCCTGCTGCTTTGCGACGCGGTCCATCTGGGCCGCGACGGCGGGATTCAGGCTGGGTGAATCGGTCGAGGTTCCGTTCGGGTTGGCTTCGACATAACTGAGGCAAAGCTTGGTCTCTGCATCGGTGGGTGAGCGCTGATAAATTGCCAGATAGAGCATGTTCACCCGCAGCGCGTCGTCCTTCATGTCGAGGAATTCAGGCCGGTGCACGAGACGACGCGCCGTCTCGATCACAAACGGACTGTTCATGAGGAACAGCGATTGTTGCGGGACAATGCTCACGTAGCGATGGCCGACCGGCACGTTCGGGTTCGGGAAATCGAATTGCGTGAGAAGCTCGGGTGGATTCCGGCGATCGATGTACACGTACATGGCCCGTCGGGTGGCGAAACCCTCGCTGCCGAGCGAGACGGATTTGCCGCCGACGGTCGAGTCGAGTGCGCCGGCGATGGCGAGAATCGAGTCGTGTATTTCCTCGAAATCAAGCCGCCGCACATTCGCGCGCCACAGCAGCCGGTTGTCGGGATCGACCTCGGCGCCGAGCGGATTCGGCGCGCTGCTTTCCTGATAGGTGCTCGTGAGCAGAATCATCCGGTGGAGTTTCTTGATCGACCAACCTTCCTCCACGAAACGCTTGGCCAGATAGTCGAGCAGCTCCGGATCCGACGGCGGCGCGGACGCGTTCCCGAGGTCGTCGGGGGTCAGCACGATGCCGTCACCAAAATGCTGCTGCCAGATCCGGTTCACGAGCACGCGGGCAGTGAGCGGATTTTTTGGATCGGCGATGGCCTCGGCGAGTTCGAGCCGTCCGCTGCCCTTCGTGTAGTTGGGTCGTTGCGGACCGGACAACACCTCGAGAAAACGGCGCGGAACGACGGGGCCGAAATTCTGCGCTTCGCCGCGAAGCAGGACCGGATAGTCCTTGGGTGAACTGGAGTCGACGAGCTCCATCGCGCGGGCCGGTGCGCCGGCTGAATTTTCCAGGTCGCCGAGTTCGCGCTGAAGATTGGTTTCCTTCTTGAGGAATTCCTTCCGCTGATCGGGCTGCAACCTGCCTCCGGCCGCGCGACGCGCCTGACGGAATTGCAGCTGCAGCTCGCTCTGCTGCGACTCAACCGCGATCATCTGTTTGCGGTATTCCTGGTACTCCGGCGTGTCCTGCACCGGATGGAGCGCGGGCAGCGTCTTGGGCAGCGTGGAACTCGCGAAGATGCCGTAGAGCGAATAATAATCCTTCTGCGGAATGGGGTCGAACTTGTGGTCGTGGCAGCGCGCGCACGAGACCGTCAGGCCGAGAAAGGCCTTCGACGTGACGTCGATCTGGTCATTCACGATGTCGCGGATGTTGCCCTCGAACTGATTTCCCAAGGTGAGAAAACCCATGGCGGCGAGCGCCGACTGATCCGGGGATGACTTGTTGACCAGATGGTCGGCGGCGAGCTGTTCGACGATGAACTGGTTGTAGGGCTTGTCGGAGTTGAAGGCGTCGATGACGTAGTCGCGATAGGTCCACGCGTGGGGGAAGCGCGGGTCGGTGCGCTTCACGGGCTCGCCCTTGGTGTCGGCGTAGCGCACGACATCGAGCCAGTAGCGGCCCCAGCGTTCGCCGTAGTGCGGCGAGGCGAGGAGGCGATCGACCACCTTGGCAAACGCATCGGGCGAGTCATCGGCGAGGAAGCGCTGGATCTCGGGCTCGGTCGGAGGGAGCCCAATGAGGTCGAACGTGACGCGGCGGATCAGCGTGCGCTTGTCGGCGATCGGATTGGGGTGGAGGCCATTTTGCTCCAGTTTCGCGAGAACGAAATTGTCCACTGGCGAGCGGCCCCAGTTCCTGTCCTGCACGACCGGCACCGCGGGTTTGTTGACCGGCAGGAACGACCAGTGCTGCTTGCCGACACCGCCGTACGTGGGGCTGCTGCCCTTGACGATGCGGCTGCGCGGATCGGGCGCGCCGCGACGAATCCATTCCTCGAGCAGCGCGATCTGGTCGTCGGACAATCTTTTGTCCGTTGGCATCTGAAAATTCTCGTCGCCGTACCGGACACCTTCCATCAGGTGGCTGAGTTCGGGATGGCCGGGCACGATCGAAGGACCGTCATCGCCGCCCTCGAGCATGCCCTCGCGCGTGTCGAGCAGGTAGCCGCCCTTGATCTTGTCGGCGTCGCGGCTGTGGCACTTGTAGCAGTTGTTGACGAGTAGCGGACGAATCTTCGTTTCGAAAAACTGCAGGTCGTCGGACGAAAGCGGGCGCTGGGGCGGAATCGTCACTGGCGTGACCGGCTTGGTGGCCACGGCGGCAATCGCCGCTCCGGCCAGAGCCATGGCACCGAACAAACTCGCTTTCAGGCGGGCGCGCATGGCGGCGGGAACGATCAGGCGATGATCGGCTTCACGACTTCGCCGGCGACATCGGTGAGGCGGAAATCGCGGCCGTTGAACCGGTACGTGAGCTTCGTGTGATCGAGTCCGAGGCAATGGAGGATCGTCGCGTGCAGGTCGTGGATCTGGACCTTGTCCTTCACCGCTTCCGCGCCGGTGTCATCGGTCGCGCCGTAAACCGTGCCGCCCTTGATGCCGCCGCCGGCCATCCAGAGCGAGAATCCCTTGCTGTTGTGGTCGCGGCCCGGGTTGTCGTTGAAATTCCGGTCGCGCGTGGGCTTGCGGCCGAATTCGCCGCCCCAGATCACGAGCGTCGAATCGAGCATGCCGCGCTGCTTGAGATCGGCCATCAGCGCCGCTACGGGGCCGTCGACTTCGCGGGCCTTCTTCGTGATGCGTTCCTCGAGATCCTGATGGTGGTCCCAGCCTTCGTGCCAGATCTGGACAAAACGGACGCCGCGCTCGACGAGCCGGCGGGCGATGAGCATCTGTTTTCCCTCGGGCGTGTTGCCGTAGGCGGCGCGGGTCGCCTCCGATTCCTTGGTGATGTCGAAGGCGTCGGTCGCCTCGGTCTGCATCCGGAACGCGATTTCGTAGGTCTCGAGGCGCGACTCCAGTCCGGCCTCCTGCTGCAGGTTCTGCGTCTGGATCTTGTTGAGATGGTTGACGAAATCCATCTGACGCCGCTGCTCGGCCTTGTTGAGATACTGGTTGTGGATGTTCTGGATCATCTGCTGCACCCGCTGCGCCTGAACGTTGACGCTGGTGCCCTGATACACGCCGGGCAGAAAGGATGAGCCGTAGTTGCCGGCGCCGCCGACGGGCAGTCCGCCGTTGTTGCGCAGGGCGATGAAGCCGGGGAGATTCTGATTTTCCGAACCGAGTCCGTAGACGACCCAGGAACCGAGGCTGGGCTTCGCGATCCGGAGCGAGCCCGTGTTCATGAAGACCGTCGCGACCTCGTGCGCGGGAATGTCGGTCTGCATCGAGCGGATGACGGCCATGTCGTCGACGAAGCCGGCGGTGCGGGCAAAGAGGTCGCTGACTTCGATGCCGCTCTTCCCATATTTCCGAAACTGGAAGGGCGAGCCCATCGCGACGCCGCCGTTCGCGAGCGTCTTGCCGTCCATCCGCGTCAGAAACGGCTTCGGATCCCAGGTATCGATGTGGGAAGGGGCGCCCTGGGCGAAAATGTGGATGACCGACTTGGCCTTGCCGGGAAAATGGGGCGGGCGGGGCGCGAGCGGATTGGTCACGTTCGCCGATTGACCGGTCACGGCTGCCACCAGCTCGGCGGGCCCAAGCAGCGAGGCGAGGCCGAGGGCTCCGATGCCCATGCCCATGCGGTTGAGAAATTGTCGGCGGGTCAGCAGGTAGTCCTCGATGTTCTCCGAGTACCCGCGGCAGCAGTGGTCGTGAGAATGGTGATCCGACATCTTACATCGTGACGCAGTGGACGGGCATCTGGTTTCGCGGCCAACCGCTGACCGCCAGCGGTGAGTGACTGTAAAAGGAGCTCCGTTCTCCCTCGGGCGCGCATGTCCTGTCACCGTCGCGAACGAATTTCGCCGGGAGCGAAAAAACGGTAAAACGCAGTCCGCGATGCGGCTCCGTCTCCATGCGGCGACTCCGTCGCGAATCGCGCACGGTCGCAAGGACAAACCGGCGGTGCCAGAATTGAGGTGGAGCGTCTTGTCCCCAAGACGCTTAACGCATTGAGGACAATGCATTCCACCTCGTTATGACTCTCCGGACTACGGATTGAGGCAGGGGACGGCGTCCCGCCAGCCTCTTACGCGACAATGAGCCACCGTCTTATGCAGATTTGGGTGAGGGAATGTCGACCTGAACTGTCGTCGTCAGTGGCAGGTCAATGAGAACCCTCGGACCCATTTTCGTTCTGCTGGCGGCCGCCCTTTTGGAAAGTTGCGCCACGTCGGATTCGGCAGGCGATCCGCGATTCCTCGGTTTCAAAATGAGAGGGGTCACGGTGGACCGGGTCACCCGCCTGGGGGCGAATGACGAGCAGGCATTTCTCGAAGCGTCGGGAAGCGTTGCAGATTTGGACGCGCGGATCCGCCGCGGCGACTTCGCCTTTCGGGTTTATCTCGACGACTTCAGGACGCGAACGGCTTTCTTCCCTGGTCTGAGCGACAGGCAGGGAAGAAAATTGATGGGGAACAACGGAGTCGGGGTGGAGGTGATCGTCTTCCCGGAGATGTTTCCGACGGAAGTCTATGGGCAGTCGCGTCTCGCGATCGAGGAGACGCGCTACGACGCCATGGCGCGTTTTAACCGGGCGCTCTTCCGGCGACTCGAGCAGATGGGATTTCCGGCCAGCCCGCGTAAGCGATGAGGCGGGACCAGATCGGAAAGGATAGAGTCCATCAGGACCCATAAGAAACCAAGGCAGGGTTGCCCACCAATACCCACAAATTGGCACGAAGGGAATTGTCCGCCTCGCTTATACATGCGTTTCGTGTGGTCCGTATATTCTGTGGGGGATCCATCACGGGACCCTCGAGACCAAAGAACACACCGAGGACACGGAAACGATTCAGACAGTGCGACGTCGACGCGGGTCGATCACCGATGAGGATATCGGCGACTGCGGGCCGGGTACGTATTCGTGAAATTCGTGGGCAAACTCTCCGGGACTTTCGAAGCCAAAGAAAAACCCCTCCGGGTCACCGGTCTCACGCAGGGCCGACCTGGCGAAGAGTCGGCGGAGTGGGACCGGGAAGAGTCGCGCGCACGCGACCCAAGGTGACCCGAAAGGGTGGTTTGCTTTCCTGCGTCGGGCGAAGCGTCAGACGTGGGTGAAGCGGGATGGCAGACGGCGTTTGAACGCCAGCAGCGTTGCGATGCCGCAGCCGAGGAGCGTCAGCGTGGCCGAAGCATCCGGCACGGAAGACGTCGGGCCGCAGTCGCGGGGCGTATCCCGGCAAACCGACTCGTCTTGCTGTGCCGCGGTCGAAACCGCGGCAAGCACGGGAGCCGTGCTGTTCGCGCGGGCCACTTGCGGCAGCAGGGCCAGCGCGAAGGTGAGGGCGAGGACCGCGGCGCGCTTCGCGCCCGGATTCGCCTTTTCATTCTGATTCAGGTTCATCGTATGGGTGGTTTTGGGTTTCGGCGGATGTCGCTGCAGTCGGGTTAGGATTTGCAGGCCCGTATTGTTACGACATTTCCGCTGGGTCCGATATGGGGTGTAGGACCACGGAATCCGCCGGATCAGCGTCCGGGGAATTCCCCGATGAAATGTAAGCTGCGGCCTGATATTTGGGCGCCGACAAGGGATTTGCGTCGCTCCGGTCCCGGGGCACATTCTCCGGGCGGCGATGAGCACGGTACCCCCCATTCCCGGTCGCACGCCGGGCCAGCGCACCCTTGCGGCGATCCTTTTCACCGACGTGGTCGGATTCAGCGCGCGGATGCACGCGGACGAGATGACCACCCTGAAACTGCTCCAGCACGACTTCGCGGAGATGAAGCGCCTCTGCACGGAGCACGAGGGTTCCGTCCTCAAGTCGACCGGGGATGGTCTGCTGCTCACGTTCACGAGCGCGGTGCAGGCCGTGGCCTGCGCCCTCGCGATGCAGCGTCAGTTCGCGGCGGACGGCCGCAAGGCCGGAGCCGACGAGCCGCTCCTGCACCGAATCGGCATTCATCTCGGCGACGTCGTGGTCCAGGATGAGGATGTGATGGGTGACGGCGTGAACATCGCCGCGCGCCTGCAATCGGAGGCGGAGCCGGGCGGCATTTGCATTTCCCAGACCGTGTACGATGTCGTGCACAACAAGCTCGAGATGCAGGCGGTCAGCCTCGGGGCGCGGGAGTTGAAAAACATTGCGCAAGCCATGCCGGTTTACCGTCTCCTGCTCGACGCGCAGGGTCTGCAGCCGCCGGCGAAATCGAAAACCCGTCCGCCCGTGGTTCCATCCAAGGGCGTCCTCCACTGGCCGTGGATCGCCGCGGGCATCACTGTCGTCCTCGTGGGTGCGGGCATCGTGGCCTGGAACCGCACGGGGTCGACGACGGCAACGACACCGAAGACGGAATCTTCCGCCGCGAGCGCCACCCCAGTCGCCAATCCGCCCGCGCCGAATTTGAGCGATGAGTTGTCCTCGGAGGCGGCGCTGCGCTCGGACATCCAGCATCTCCGAAGGGAGTTTCTCGACAAATACGATTTCGACGGGCTGGTGCGGGCGCTGAGGGTGAACGCGGAGAAGCCCGGTGCCTCCCAAAGCCTGCAGAACATGCTGCGCTCGGCGGAGGCGCTGGCGCGGTTCCGGACCTGGATGGAGTCCGCGTTGAGTCGTTACTCCGCGCAACGTCCGCTGATGGTTCAGCCGCTGGCGAATGTGCCGGCGACGGCGGAGGGCGTGTGGCTGGACCCGGATCGCCGACTGGCGTTCGGCGACAAAACGTCTTCAACCAAGCGCGACTGGCCGGAAATCAAGCCGGCGGAAATGGGCGCGATCGTTCTCGCCCTGATTCGCGATCTCAAGGACGGGATTCCGCAGCGCAATCCTCTGCTCGGGGCGCATGCGTTCGCGCGCATTTATGACCTGCCCGCGCTTTCCGCCGCGTTGCCGCCCTTGAAGGGGCGGGCGGCGAAGGATGCCGGAAGCAAATAGTGCGTTGGAGCCGATCGGGGTCGACTGATGGAACGATTCGCCGCGGCTAATGCATAAAGCTTTTGCGCAAAAGCTCCTTGCACGACCATACCCGGCTGGTAACGTGCCTTGAATTTTTTCCCTGAAACTCGCATGGCTTCCGCCGACAACGAACTGGCCTACAACAGCAAGATTGAGGGCGATGTCGTGGTCACCCGCCTCGATGCGGCCATCAACTGGGTGCGCAACAACTCGATGTGGCCCATGCCGATGGGCCTGGCCTGCTGTGCCATCGAGCTCATGGCGACGGCCTCCAGCCGGTACGACATTGCCCGTTTTGGCGCCGAGGTGATGCGTTTTTCGCCGCGCCAGTCGGACTGCATGATCGTCGCGGGCACCGTGACCTACAAGATGGCCACGGCCGTGCGCCGGATTTACGATCAGATGACGGAGCCCAAATGGGTCATCGCGATGGGTGCCTGCGCCTCGACGGGCGGCATGTACCGCAGCTACGCCACGCTGCAGGGCGTGGATCGCATCATTCCGGTGGACGTGTATGTCAGCGGTTGTCCACCGCGGCCGGAGGCCTTGCTCGACGCGCTCGGCAAGCTCCAGGCCAAGAACCGTCGCGACCGCAGTTTCAAGGACACGCAGTTTGCCAAGCTCGTGGGAGCGGCCTGACCGGCATTATCGCCGCCCATGACCGAAACCGTCGACGTCGCCACCGCCTTACAGGGAAAGTTTCCCGCCGCCACCGCGCGTCCCAGCACCGACCATCCGGCGCTGAACGTGCCCGCCGGTGAGGCCATCGCGATCCTGCGCGAGTTGCGGGACAATCACGGCTACGATTACCTGGTCGACGTCACGGCCATCGACTGGAGCGCCGCGCAGTCGCCGCGTTTTTCGGTCGTCTGGCATTTGTACGCGAAGGCGACACATCGGTACGTCCGCCTGGTCGCCGCGTGTGCCGACGATCAGAATCCGTCGATGCCCTCGGTGACCTCGCTCTGGCCGGCGGCCGACTGGCATGAACGCGAGACGTTCGACATGTTCGGGATCAACTTCACCGGTCATCCCGATCTGCGCCGCATTCTGATGTGGGAGGGATATCCGTATTTTCCGCTGCGAAAGGAATTCCCGCTGGCGGGTCTGCCGACGGAGCTGCCCGATCCGGAAGTGTCGGCGGAAACGAAAACCGGCCTGATCTCGGCCCCGATGTCGGGCGGCCCTTTCGTGGCGGCATCGGGCGGTCCGATGAGCGATATCGAACCGCGCGCCAAGGACGAGGCGTGGGACGAGAAAAACGAAAAGCCCCGCACCTGAACCATGGCGACGGAACACGCATTTCCCGAAGCGGCCGCGAAGGCCGGCAATCTCCCAAAGGAGTTCGATCCCGAGAAAATGTCGATTTCGATGGGCCCGTCGCACCCATCGACGCATGGCGTGCTGCGCATCCAGTTTGAGATCGATGGCGAGAACGTGACGAAGGCCGATCCGGTGCTGGGCTACCTGCATCGCGGCGACGAGAAGATTGCGGAAAACATGACCTACAACCAGTTCGTGCCGTACACGGACCGGTTGGATTATCTGGCGCCGCTGGCCAATAACGCCGCCTACGCCGCCGCGGTGGAAAAACTCGCCGGACTCAAGGCGCCGCCGCGCCTCGACGCGATCCGCGTGATTACCTCGGAGCTCGCCCGCATTTCCGCCCACCTGATGGGCCTCGGCGCGTTCGGCATCGATACCGGCGCCTGGTCGGTGTTCATGTACTGCTTCACCGAGCGCGAGAAGCTCTACACGCTGTTCGAGAAACTCACCGGCGCGCGCTTCACCACCAGCTACAGCCGGGTCGGCGGCGTTACCCGCGATGTGTCGCCGGAATGGCTGCGCGAGGCCGATGCGTTCTGCGACCAGTTCCTGCCGATCCTCGACGAGATCCTCGGCATGCTGTCGCGCAACAAGATCTTTCTCGACCGCACCGTTGACGTCGGTGTGATCTCGGCGGCCGATGCCGTCGCGCACGGACTGAGCGGTCCGAATCTGCGTGCCAGCGGGGTGACGATGGATCTGCGCAAGGACCGGCCGTACTGGGGCTATGAGCAATACGATTTCGACGTCCCGGTCGGCTCGAAGGGCGATTGCTACGACCGTTATCTCTGCCGCGGCGAGGAAATGAAGCAGTCGGTGCGCATCGTGAAGCAGGCCATCGCGAAGATTCCGGCCGGCGACTGGTATGTGCGTGACGCCCGCCGCATTTTTGCCCCGCCGAAGGACAAGATCCTCACCTCGATGGAGGAGCTCATCAACAATTTCATGATCGTGACCGAGGGACCGCAGATGCCGGCGGGCGAGGTCTATTTCGAGGTCGAGAATCCGAAGGGGCTGCTGGGCTTTTTCATCGTCAGCAAGGGCGGCGGCGTGCCCTGGCGCATGAAGATCCGCAGCCCCTCGTTCTGCAACCTGTCCATCCTGCCCAAACTTTGCGTCGGCAACCTCGTGTCCGATGTCGTTTCGATCCTCGGTTCACTCGATTTCGTGATGGGGGAATGTGATCGGTGATTTTTGCCCACGAAATACACGAATCACGCGGAAATGAGCACCAACCCCATTCAATCGGCCGATTTTTTCGTGTGTTTGGTGGGAGGACTATCTTGAGGTAATGAATCTCAAACCTGAAACTCTTGCCCGCATCGACGAGGTCATCACGCACTATCCCGTGAAGCGGAGTGCGACGCTGCCGTTGCTGCACCTCATTCAGGAGGACGCGGGTTACATTTCGCAGGAGGCGATCGAGTGGGTGGCGGCAAAGCTGGGCTTGCAGCCGATCAACGTCTACGAGGTCGTGACCTTTTATCCGATGTTCCGGCAGCATCCGATCGGACGCCGGCACATCAAGGTCTGTCGCACGCTGTCGTGCGCGCTGATGGGCGGCTACAAGACTTGCGCGCAGTTCGAGAAGGAATTTGGCTGCAAGCGCGGCGAGATTTCGCCGGACGGCGAGGTGACGATCGAGTTTGTCGAGTGCCTGGCCAGCTGCGGCACCGCGCCCGTCGTGATGGTCGACGACGAACTCCACGAAAAAGTCGACGCGGCCAAGGCCACGGCGATTTCGCAGCGCATCAAGACGGAGGCGAAAAAATCATGACCATGACGCGGCATCGGCTTCGCCACGTGGCGCCCCTACGCTTCGGCCTCATTTTCGGTTTCATCACGGGTGTCGCCGGACTGGTGATGATCCCGCTGGCGCTGCTGTCCGTCGGTGTCTGGGCCACCCTGGGCAAGCCCTCGCTGCTCGGCATTCCCTGGCTGTTCTTCGGCGCCGGTGCGATCTTCATGCCGCTCATTTACGCGGTGGCGGGTTTCATCTTCGGCGTGCTGCTGGCGATGGTTTACAACATCGCCGTCCGCTGGACCGGCGGCATCGAGTTCCACACCGACGACTCGAACTGACGATGATGACGAATCACCACAGGGAATGCGGGTTTTCGGGAAAGCGGGTGGCTGCTGTATTTGGGTCGTCCCCCATTCGGGATTCGTTTGTCGGTTCGAAGAAGTCGAAAATCGAGATTCCAAAATCGAAAATTTCCTGATGTCCGCCCCCTCCCAACGCCGGTTGATTTTCGCCCACATCGATGAGGAGGGCTACAGCAACGATCTGGCCTGTTACTTGAAGCACGGCGGCTACGAGGTGTTGAAGAAGGCTCTGGCGCGCAAACCGGCCGAGTTGATCGAGGAAGTGAAAAAATCCGGCCTGCGCGGACGCGGCGGCGCGGGTTTTTCCTGCGGCCTGAAATGGACGCTCGTCGACCGCAAGAGCGGCAAGCCGATCTACCTGGTCGTGAATGCCGACGAATCCGAGCCGGGCACCTTCAAGGATCGCTACATCATCCACCAGGATCCGCATCAGCTGATCGAGGGCATCATGGTCACATGCTGGGCGAACAACGTCCAGCAGGCCTACATCTACATCCGCGGCGAGTTTCCCGAGGGAGCGCGCATTCTGGAGCGCGCGATTGCGGAGGCGCGGAAAGCCAACTACGTCGGGCCGAAAATCCTGGGTTCCGAGTACTCGTGCGAGATCTACGTGCATCGCGGCGCAGGGGCGTACATCTGCGGCGAGGAAACCGGTCTGATCGAATCGCTGGAGGGCAAACGCCCGTATCCGCGCATCAAGCCGCCGTATTTTCCGGCGGTGTTGGGACTCTATCAATGCCCCACGATCGTGAACAACGTGGAGACGCTGTGCCATGTGAAGCACATCGTCGACATGGGCGGCGAGACTTACGCCAAGATCGGCACGCCCAACAACACCGGCACGCGCCTCCTGTGTGTTTCCGGTCACGTGCAGCGTCCCGGATTCTATGAATTCGAGGTCGGCAAGATCACGATGGGCCAGCTGTTGAACGAGGTGTGCGGCGGACCGCTGCCGGGACGAAAGTTCAAGGCCGTCATCCCGGGCGGTTCCTCGGCGAAAATTCTGCGCTTCGGGGAAAAATTCAAAATCAAGCAAAAGGACGGCTCGATGCTCGAGCTGGCGGTTGAGGATTTGCCGATGGATTTCGACACCCTCGCGGCCGCGGGCACGATGGGCGGATCGGGTGGCGTGATCGTGATGGACGACTCGGTGGACATGGTGGAGGCGCTGGCCAACATCAACGAGTTTTACGCGCACGAGAGCTGCGGCCAGTGCACGCCGTGCCGTGAGGGTTCGCTCTGGATGAAGAAAATTTCCAGCCGCATGGTTCACGGCGGCGCCCGGGCGAACGACGGCGACCTCATCAAGACTGTCGCCGACCAGATTGCGGGCCGCACCATTTGCGCGTTCGGCGAGGCCTGCGCCTGGCCCACGCAGAGCTTCGTCGCGAAGTTCGGCGATGAATTCAAGGCGGCCGCCGGGCGTTCCGCCAAGCCGGCCGAAGCCGACCGACTGGTCTGAGTTTTCCCACGAATCACACGAATATTCACGAAATGATCCCCCAAGCCGCTGCCTCGATTATTTGTGCCGATTCGTGAAATTCGTGGGCTAATCCGAAAACCATCCGATGATTCAGACCGCCAAACCCGATCTCGTCACCGTCAACGTCGACGGCCGTGACATCGCCGTGCCGAAGGGCACGAACGTGATCGAGGCGGCCAAGCTGCTCGGCGTCGAGATTCCGCACTATTGCTATCACCCAAAGCTGAGCGTGGTGGGCAACTGCCGGATGTGCCTCATCGAGATGGGACTGCCGGCGGTCGACCCGGCGACGAAGCAGCCCGTCATCGATCCGGCCACGGGCAAGCAGAAGGTGAACTGGATGCCGCGGCCGCAGATCGGCTGCGCCACGAACGCCACGCCCGGGCTCCACATCCGCACAAACACGCCGCTCGTGAAGGAATGTCGCGAGGGCGTCACCGAATTCCTGCTCATCAACCACCCGCTCGACTGCCCGATCTGCGACCAGGCGGGCGAATGCCGGCTGCAGGAATTCTCGACGAATTACGGCCGCGGCTATTCGCGTTTCGTCGAGCAGAAAAACGTGAAGCCGAAGCGTACGCAGCTCGGACCGCGGGTGACGCTCGACGACGAGCGCTGCATTCTCTGCTCGCGCTGCATCCGGTTCTGCAACGAGGTCGCGAAGGACGACGTCCTCGGCTTCACGGAACGCGGCAGCTACAGCACGCTGACCTGCTATCCGGGGAAGAAGCTGGAAAACAATTACTCGCTCAACACGGTCGACATCTGCCCGGTGGGCGCGCTCACGAGCACCGATTTCCGGTTCAAGATGCGGGTCTGGTTCCTGAAGACCACGCCGAGCATCGACACCGAGTCGTCGGTGGGCGTGAACACGGAATTGTGGAGTCGCGAGGGCGTGCTCTATCGCATCACGCCGCGACGCAACGACGACGTCAACGACACCTGGCTCGCGGATTCGGGACGCGTCCTCTACAAGCAGGTCCTGGCCGACAACCGACTCGCGCAAGCCACCGTCAACGGCATCACCTCGGCGCCGGAAATGGCCGTCAAGGCGGCGGCGGATCTGCTCAAGGCCGGCGGCGCGGTCGCGATCGTCGGCTCCGGACGCAGCAGCGTCGAGGAGCAGTTCCTGACGCGGAAGCTCGCCGAAGCGACCAAGGCGACGGTTTCGCTGGTCAGCCGGGTGGGGCAGGGCGACCGGATTCTGATTTCGGCCGACCGCAATCCGAACGTACGCGGCGCGCTTGTCACCGGATTGATCAACGCGCTGCCGGCGGCGCAATTGTCCTCGCTGGCGGCCGCGATCGACGCGGGCCAGGTCAAGACAATCGTCTCGCTCGGGGAGGATCTCACCGCCGCCGGTCTGAGCGCCGCCCAGTTGGCGCGCATCGCCGTCGTTTATCTCGGCGCCCATCGCAACGCGACGAGCGAAGCGGCCAAGGTCGTCATTCCGACACTCACGGTTTTCGAGAAGAGCGGCACGTTCGTGAACCAGCAGTTCCGCCTGCAGAAATTCGCCAAGGCCGTCCCCGGACCGCAGGGAGTCGCGGACGACCTCGTCACCTTGTCGGCCCTCGTGGCGGCGGCCGGCGGCAGTGTCGCCTCCGATCTCGCGGGTGTCTGGTCGGCGCTGGCCGCGGAGATTCCCGTGCTGCGCGCGATCAGCCACGCCAGCCTGCCTGCGACCGGTTTGCTGCTCGATGGTTCTGCCTGGTCGGGGCTGCCATTCATCGAAGGCGAAACGCTTCACTTCAAACCCGCGGTCGCGGCGGCCACCTGACGATGAGCCGACTGAACACATCGTTTCATCATTTTGTTGTAGGGCGGGGTCTCCCGACCCCGCCAAATCTCCGACATTCGCGGTCTCTCTCAAAATCTCTTTGGCGGATCGATGAAGACATCGATCCCTACCGGCGGGGTCGGGAAATCCAGCCCTACATCGCACACCGATGATCGAATTCTGGTCCCATCTTCATCCGTTGGTGCAGATGTTCCTCAAGGGCATCGCGGTGATCGCGGTCATTTTTCCGATCGCCGGCGCCTCGTCGCTTGCGGAGCGCAAGGTGTCGGCCTGGATGCAGGGCCGGCCCGGTCCGAATCGCGCCATACCCTTCTGGTTTGCCTGGGTGCCCGTGCTCGGTCCGCTGCTGCAGCGACTGGGCGTGTTTCACCTGATGTCGGACGGACTGAAGATGCTGTTCAAGGAGGACTCGCTTCCCGGACACGTCAACAAGCCCTACTTCATCCTCGCGCCGATCATCGCGGTGGCGCCCGCGTTTACCACGGCGACGGTCGTGCCGTTCGGCGGCTATGTCGATGCGGCCGGCCATCTCGTTCCGCTCGTGCTGGCGAATGTTAATATCGGCATCCTGGCCGTGTTCGCCGTCGGATCGCTCGGCGTCTACTCGCTTATCGTCGCCGGCTGGTCTTCGAATTCGAAGTATCCGTTCCTCGGCGGCGTGCGCGCGTCGGCGCAGCTGATTTCGTATGAGCTCTCGCTGACGCTCGCGGTGCTGCCGGTGTTCCTGTGGGTCAACGCCCCGGGCTACGATGGTTCGCTCAGCCTGGCGCGCGTCGTCCAGTTCCAGAGCGCCAACGGTTTTTGGGGCGGGATGTGGTTCATTTTCCTCATGCCGCTCTCGGCGGTGATCTTCCTCATCTCGCTGTTTGCCGAAACAAACCGCCTGCCATTCGACATGGCCGAGGGCGAGGCGGACCTCGTCGGTGGTTTCCACACCGAATACGGCGCGTTCAAGTGGTCGCTGTTCTTCGTCGCGGAATACTCCCACATGCTGGTCGGCTCGGCGGTCTTCACGCTGTTGTTCCTGGGCGGGTGGAATCCGCTGCCGTGGGTTTCGCTCGCAACGTTCGCGAATTGGATGCCCGGGCATCTGGCGGATCATCCCATCGCGCTCGGAATCATTTCGATCGCGATCTTCCTCGGCAAGGTGCTCGCGCTCATCTTCGTCTTCATGTGGGTGCGCTGGACGGTGCCGCGTTTCCGTTACGACCAGATCATGAAGCTCGGCTGGCAGAAGCTCCTGCCGCTCGCGATCGGCAACCTTATCGTGTACGCGCTGGCGATCGCGTATCTCCAGACCCGGAACTGAAACAACCACGAATGAACACGAATCAACACGAATTCCAGCCGAACGGGACACCGGCGACCTTGGTGTCCATTCGTGTCGATTCGTGGTTCAACTGAATCGGCCATGGCCTACGTCGTCGAACGCAAATCCCTTTCCCTCGCGGAGCGCCTCTATCTCCCGCAGATCTTCGCGGGCATGAAGGTGACGTTCCAGTACATGTTCAAGCCGGCCGTCACCCTGATGTACCCGGAGCAGCGGCCGGCGATTCCGCCCGGCTATCGGGGCGTGCCGACGCTGGTGAAGGATCCGCACGGACGCGAAAAATGCGTTTCCTGCCAGCTCTGCGAATTTGTCTGCCCGCCCAAGGCCATCCGCATCACGCCGGGCGAGCTGCCCGCCGACAGCGTCAACGCGAACGTCGAGAAGGGCCCGAAGGCCTTCGACATCGACATGCTCCGGTGCATCTACTGCGGCCTGTGCCAGGAGGTCTGCCCCGAAGAGGCGATCTTCCTGCAGAACCAGTTCTCGATGTCCGGCTACACCCGTGCCGAGATGGTCAACCACAAGGACCGCCTGTACGAGCTCGGCGGCACGCTGCCCGACCAGCATTTCAAGTGGGAAAAAAAGAAAGCCGCGGAGGAGCGCGGAGGCGGTCACCACTGAGCCATGGCGAATTTCCTGTTCTACGCCTTTTCCATCCTGACGATCTCGTGCGCCGCGCTCGTGGTCTGGACGAAGAACGCCGTCAACGCGGCGATGTTCCTGCTCGTCGCGCTCGCAGGCGTCGCCGGGCTCTTCGTGCTCCTCGACGCCGCCCTGCTCGCGTTCGTGCTGCTGCTCGTCTACGCGGGCGCGGTCGTCGCGCTTTTCCTTTTCATCATCATGCTGCTCGATACGCGGCATGAGGCGCTCAAGCCGTTTCAGCCGATGACCATCGCCGCGTCCACGATCGGGGCGGCGCTGCTGCTGCTCGGCCTGGTGACGACGCTCCGCCGCGCGCAGTTCCCCGCGGGCGCGCCCGATGCGATCACCGGTTCGGCGTTGAAGCCTTACGCGGAGCAGCTCTTCACGACCTACCTGCTGCCCGTTCAAATTGTCGGGTTCCTGCTCCTGGCTGCCATGCTCGGAGTGATCGTGCTGAGCCGCAAATACGACGCGAAGGAGGACGCCTCATGACGCCCGCGCTTTTCGGCCAGATCACCGCCAACAGCATCTCCGGCTATCTGTTCGTGAGCAGCGTGCTGTTCATCATTGGCTTCTTCGGCGTGCTGCTGCGCAAGAACACGCTGGTGATCTACATGTGCCTTGAACTCATGCTGATCGCCTCGACGCTCGCGCTGGTCGCCTTCTCCCGGTTCAACGGCACGCTCGACGGCAGCGTCTTCGTCTTCTTCATCCTCACCATCGCCGCAGCCGAGGTGGCGGTCGGGCTGGCCATCATCGTCGCGCTGTTCCGCCTGCGGCACACCGTGCAGGTCGAGGAACTGAACCGCCTGAAAAACTGATGTCCCCGGTCGAACTCATCCTCTGGATCATGCTCACGCCGCTCGGAGCGGCCGCGCTCATCGCGCTGGCGCTGCGGCGCAAGGGCACGCTGGCGGCGTGGCTCTCGACCGCGGCGGCCGGCGTCCTCTGCGTGCTTTCGCTGCTGCTGATCTTCCGCGGCGACCGGAATTTTCCCGCCAGCTTCGAGTGGCTGCGCTTCGGCAGTTTCACTGTCTCGCTCGGCTTCAAGTTCGACGCTCCCGCCGCGCTCATGCTCTTTGTCGTCTCGGTGGTGGGATTTCTGATCCACCTGTTTTCGCTCGGTTACATGCACGACGATGCGTCGAAGGCGCGGTTCTTCGGCGGCCTGTCGATCTTCATGTTCTCGATGCTCGGCATCGTTTTTGCCGACAACCTGTTCATGATTTTCATTTTCTGGGAGCTCGTCGGATTCAGCTCCTACTCGCTGATCAATCACTACTGCGAGAAACAATCGGCGGCGGACGCCGCCAAGAAGGCGTTCATCGTGAACCGCGTCGGCGACTTCGGCTTCCTGCTCGGCATCATCTGGACCTACTGGCATTTTGGCACCACCGACCTGAGCCGGCTGGCGGAGCTCACGGGTCAGGCCGGCGAAATCATTCCGGTCGCATTGCCGCTGCTATTGTTCTGCGGCGCGATGGGCAAGTCGGCCCAGATGCCGCTGCACGTGTGGTTGCCCGATGCCATGGAGGGTCCGACGCCGGTGTCGGCGCTCATCCACGCCGCGACCATGGTGGCGGCCGGCATCTACATGCTCGGCCGGATCAATTTCCTGATGGTGCCCGAGGCCCTGCACGTCATCGCCTGCATCGGCACGGTCACGGCGTTCTATGCGGCGTTGTGCGCCATCGTGCAGCGCGACATCAAGAAGGTGCTGGCCTATTCGACGCTTTCGCAGCTCGGGTACATGGTGGCGGCGTTCGGACTCGGCGGCGGCGGCGCGGCGCTGCTGCAGGGACACGAGCGCATGCTCACCACGCGCGGACACGAGGTCCTCACGCTGACCAGCCTCACGGTGTTGAATCCGGGAGTGGCCGCGGCGATGTTCCATCTCACGACGCACGCCTTTTTCAAGGCGCTGCTGTTCCTCGGCTCCGGCTCGGTGATCGCCGGCTGCCATCACGAACAGGACATCTTCCGCATGGGCGGGCTGCGGAAGCGCATGCCGGTAACTTTCCTCACGTTCACGATCGGCGTGCTCGCGATCGTCGGCCTCCCTGGGCTGGCCGGATTTTTCTCCAAGGACGCCATTCTCTATCTCGCGATGGAGGAGAACACGCCGATCTTTGCCGTGTTGACGCTCACCGCGGTGCTGACGGCCTTCTACATGATCCGGCTGTGGAAAATCGTCTTCTTCGGCGAGGCGCGTTCCGACGAAGCGTCTCACGCGCATGAGTCGGGTGCCACGATGGTTCTTCCGCTCGTGGTGCTCGCGGTTCTCTCGATCATCGGCGGTTACGAGGGTGTGTTCGGACGGCTGGCGGGTCAGATCTCGAAGCTGGTGCCCGAGGCGGAAGGTTCCGAGCACGTGACCATCCTGCTGGTGTCGCTGGCCGTGCTTCTCGTCGGCGGCATCGCCGGCTGGGCGTTTTATCGCAGCTCCGCCACGGACGCGCTCGAACAGAAATCTCCCTTCCTGTTCAACGGCCTGGTGGCGCTGCGCGACTCCTTCGACGCCGTCTACAATTACTACGTGGCCAAGGTGCAGCAGCGCTTTGCCATGCTCGTGAATTTCTTCGAGCAGATTTTCCTGGCGGGGTTCATCGTGCGCGGGCTCGCCGGGCTGGTCGGCTACATCGGCATCGGCGCGCGCGCCCTCTACGTCGGCAGCCTGCACGCCTACGTCTACTGGTTCCTGCTCGGCCTCGTCCTGCTCTGGGGCTACGCCTCCGGCTATCTCTGACCAACGACTGATTCATGTTCGACAACGCGACCCTCCTGCAGCTCGCCATCGCCGCGCCCCTCGTCGCCGCGCTCATCATCGGGCTCGGCCTGCCCAAGCGCTGGTCGGTTCGCCTCGCAGCCGTGGCCTTCGCGATTCCGGCGGTGATCGCCATCTGGCTGTGGACGCGTTTTCCGGCGGGCCTGGGCGGGCGCTACGCTTTCACGAGCGACACGCCGACGGGTCTCCAGGCGATGGGCATCAGCCTCAAGCTCGGCCTGAACGGAATTTCGCTGCCGCTTTTTGTACTCGCGGGAATCGTCGGCTTCGCCTCCGGGCTCTACGCGCTTCGTTCCGGAGCGGAGCGATTGAAGATCTACCTGATGCTGCTCCTCGTGATGCTGGGCGGCCTGATGGGCACGTTCGCCTCCGTCGACGTTTTCTTCTTCTATTTCTTCCACGAGCTGGCGCTGATCCCGACGTTCATCATGGTCGGGATCTGGGGCGGGCGTGACCGCAACTATGCGGCGATGAACATGACGATCTATCTCACGCTCGGCGCCATGCTGTCGCTCGTGGGCCTGATCGCGCTCTACGTGACAAGCGGCGCGCATTCGTTTGATCTCGTGACCCTGCGCAACGCGATCGCAGCGCATGCGGTTGGGGCCGGGGCGCAGAAGACGATCTTCGGACTGCTGCTCTTTGGCTTTGGCATCCTGGTGTCGCTGTGGCCGCTGCACACCTGGGCGCCCCTCGGGTATGGGGCGGCGCCGAGTTCCGCGGCGATGCTTCACGCGGGCGTGCTCAAGAAATTCGGGCTCTACGGCCTGATCCAGATCGCGCTGCCCCTGTTGCCGGCGGGCGCCCAGCAATGGGTGGTACCCCTCGCGGTCCTGGCCGCGCTCGGCAATGTCCTGGGCATCGGCTTCGTCACGATGGCGCAGCGCGACCTCAAGCAGATGATCGGCTACAGTTCGGTCATGCACATGGGCTACTGTTTCCTGGGCATTGCCACGCTTTCGGTGGCCGGCGCGGGCGGGGTGGTGCTCCTGATGGTGGCGCACGGACTCTCGGTTGCCCTGCAGTTTCTGCTCGCGACGAGCATTCATCATCGCACGCGGACGTTTGACCTCGGGGAAATGGGCGGCCTCGTCCGACACGCTCCGGTGCTGGCGGCGTTCTTCGTCGCCGCGACGCTCGCCGGACTGGGACTGCCGGGCTTCGCCAACTTCTGGGGCGAACTGACCATTTTCGTTTCACTCTGGCCGTTGTCGCGCTGGGTCACCGCGGTTGCGATCGCCGGCGTCGTGATTTCGGCGGTCTATGGCTTGCGTGCCGCCGCGCGGGTGTTCTTCGGTCCGCCGACGGAACGCTTCCAGCAGGTGGCCGCGCAAAATCCGCCGACCGACCTCGAGTGGTCGGAGCGCATTCCGGCGATCATCCTGCTCGCGGCGCTCCTGTACCTCGGCTTCTGGCCGCGCGCGTTCTCGGATGCCGCCAACGAGGCCCTTTCCAACCGTCCGGCGCCCAAGGCCGTCGCCGCCGCCGTCACGCGCTGATCTCCGCCCATGCCGACCGAACATCTCGTCACCATCGCGGAGTCCAACCACTGGGGCGCCATCGTGCCCGAGCTGATGCTCGCGTGCGGTGCGCTGCTGCTGCTCGTGGCCGAGATCCTTCTGCCCAAGTCACAGCAGAAATTCATTCCGCACCTGGCCACGCTGATTCAGGCGGCCGCGCTGCTGGGCGTCGTGATGAATTTTGGCAGCGCCTCGAACTGGAGCCATGAGTCGCTTTTTGGCGGACTGATTCGGCTGACGGCGGCCTCGCAGGTGGCGCGGGTCTTCTTCCTTTCTTCCTCGCTGCTGGTCACGTTCCTCGCCGGCGTCTGCCTGCCGCTGCGCCGGGTGCCGCGGGTGGAGTTTTACCATCTCGTCATGGTGATCACGGCGGCGATGATGCTCCTCGCGGAGAGCGATCACTTCGTGATGTTCTTCGTTTCGCTCGAGGCGCTCACAATCGGGTTCTATATTCTCGTCAGCTACTACCGGGAATCCCCGCTGACGCTCGAGGCCGGCCTGAAATACCTCGTGATGGGATCGCTGAGCTCGGGCATCCTGCTGTTCGGCATCGTCCTGCTTTACGGCGCCGTCGGACGGGTCATGGATTATTCGGGCAATCCCCACACCGGCTTCGAATTTTCGACGGCGGCGACGTTCCTCGAGCACCAGCCCGACAACTTCCTCGCGCTCGTCGGTGTGCTGCTGATCCTCTCCGGAGTTGCGTTCAAGATCGGTGCCTTTCCGTTCCAGGTCTGGATCCCGGACGTCTATCAGGGCGCGCCGACCCCCGTGACCGCCTTTTTGGCGGTGTCATCCAAGGCCGCCGGCTTCGCGGTTCTCCTGATTCTCGTGCAGAACGTTTTCGCTCCCCTGCAGGCCATTCTGGTGCCGGTCCTGTCGGCAATGGCGGCGGCGACCATCATTTTTGGCAATCTCTCCGCGCTGTCCCAGCGCAATGCCAAGCGGCTGATGGGGCTCTCCGGCGTTTCGCACGCCGGCTTCCTGCTCATCGGCGTCACGGCCTCGATGACGGTGGCTTGGGCGGCGAATGCGGTCTGGTTTTATCTCTTCACCTATATGCTGGCCTCAATGGCGGTATTCGGGGTGATGGCGCATGTGGCGGGCGATGACGATGCCGGCCAGGAACTCGATTCCTACGACCAGCTGGCGCGCCAGCGTCCGTTGCTGGCGGCCGTGTTGGCCGTCGGAGTGGGTTCGCTCGCCGGCATCCCGCCGCTGGCCGGGTTCATCGGCAAACTGCTCGTGTTCATCGCCGCCTATCAGGCGCACCTCTACGGATTGCTCGTGATCGCGATCATCGGCGTCGTGATGTCGATCTACTACTATTTCGGCTGGATCAAGGCGGCGTTCTTCGCGACCTGGCAATTGCCCTCGGCGCCGGAGGCTCCGGCAGCTCCCACGCGCCGCGCGCCGGCGTTCATTCCGACGCTGATCCTGAGCGGACTGGCTCTGGCGACGATTCTGATCGGACTCTGGCAGTCGCCGATCACGAGCTGGCTGCCGATCCGGTAGGGAACTTGTTTAACCACAGAGGCACGGAGACCAATCCGTGATGGGCAGCACGGATCGATGAGGACGTCGATCCCTACCGCCCTTCCGGCCGATGGCATGTTTGCGGATCGTTGATTTTTTGTGCTTTGTGCGCCTTTTCTGCGGCCAATTTCATTGGCGGCTGATTTTCTTCGCCAGCGGACGGGAAACCGTTTCGAGTGGCCGCGCCCATGAAGGTAACCGGACTCGCTCTTGTCCCGCCTCCCAGCGCCGCCGATCTTCCGCGCGTCACCCCCGAACTTCTCGCCTCCGTGCTCGCGCGCTACTCGCGCAGCAACGATGGCATTCACAAGATTCTCGAGAAGGTCGATCCGGCGAATCCGGACGAATCGATCGATCGCATCCTGAAGTTCGTCGACTACGGCCATGCCTCGATCGGCGGGCTGACCGGCGGTCTGGCCGTGGCGATCGACGGCGTGTCGATGTGGCTCGCCTACAAGATTTTCGAGCTCGCCCAGATGGCCGACGGACAGGAATCGAGCACGCGCTACATCACGATGGAGGCGACCAATATTCCGTCGGCGGAAGAGTTGGGGATTCCGACCGACCTGGCGTCGCGTTGGTCGGCGATCATGTCCCGGGCCTTTGCCGCCTACCACGCTGAATACGCGCGCCTGGATCAGGTGGGCCGGGATTTTCCCGAAAAAATCCGTCTGCCGAAGGACGCCAAGCCCGCCGTCGCGAATCGCATCCGCAAGAACTACGCGCTCGATCGCGCCCGCTATTTCATTCCGCTCGCGACGCGCACGAATCTCGCGCTGGTCCAGAGTTCGCGCATGTGGGCGCAGACGGTGAAACATCTCGATTCGCTGCCGAATCCGGAGGCGCGGGCGGCCGCAGGCCTGATCCGGAACGAACTGCTCAAGCAATCGCCGCGGCTGATGCGACACAGCAGCGCGGAGAAGTCCTATGAGGAGCAGGCCCGGCAGGAACTCGCCACCAGCCTGCGGCTCGGACGCGAACGACTGTCGACCGCGGCATTGGCGGACCAGGTTTGGGTGCGCATCGACCGTGCGGCGCCACCCTGGCTCGAGGAATCCCAACCGCTGGCCGAGTCGCTGAAGCACCGGGCCAACCGTTATGGTTACCAGGGTTCGGCCACGCGCCGGATGCGGGTGGCCTTTGCCTGGAACAACATGGCGGTCGCCGAACTGCGTGACCTGAACCGGCATCGCACCGGGCATCGGCTCACCCCCATGATCCAGGCCGGATTCTATCTGCCGCCCGAGATCGACCGTGCCGGCCATCAAGGCTTTCTGGACGAACAGGCCGGCCTGACGCGCGAGCTGCTCGAGCGCGGGTCGCCCGCCTACGTTTATTCGCTGCTTTTGGGCGCCCAGACCCCTTTCGAGCACAGCACGCATGCCGACAAGTTTATCTATGAGGCTGAATTGCGCACTGGCATGGGCGCGCACTTCCGTTACGCGGAACATCTGGCGGCGGCGCTCAGGGAATTCGTCCGCCAAGTCCCCGAGGCGGCCCCCTGGGTTGTAGAGGGAACCGCCGAGCCAGAATAGGCTTGCCGGAATTTTTGGGTGAGCGAACATGCTGCCCGGCCAGTGGTTGCGCATCTCCCCAGGCGCAATTCACGCGCCTTGAGCAAACACCACGCCCACCTTTTTTGCACGCATGATCAGGCATTTTCTGTCGTGCTTGGAATCGCGCCCAACCGCCGGCCGCTCCAGCGGCGGACACCCGATGCGACGGGTTTGATTCCATGCGCCTGAAAGTCGTCCAGTTCAACATGCAGTTCGGTCAGGTCTGGCGCGACCACGACCCGGACAACGCGCCGATTCGGGTTCAGGACACCATCGCGGAGATCAAGTCGCACCGGGCCGATATTGTCATGTTGCAGGAGGTGGAGCGCGCCCGCCCCGGAGGCACGCATCCTCCGGTGCCACCCAACTATTCGCGGCTCAAGCAGGAGCTGGTGCCGATGCACAGCACCTTTGCCTTTCCCGCCGCCGACCCGCGCGAGCTTCCCTTTGGCATCGGCCTCGCGATTTTTTGCCGATGGGCGCTGGAGGAAAACGTCTGCCTCGCGCTGCCTTCGCCGCCGGTGGAATTCGAGTTCGATGGCGAGAAAAAGACACCGACCGACCGGCTGCTGATCGGGGCGAGCACGCGTCCCGACGGGCGCGAGCTTCGGCTGCTCAACACCCACCTGCTGGCCTTTTTCATGCTGAAATCGAGCAGCGAGGAAAACCGGCAGCAGCGCGACCTGGTGGCGGCCGAACTCGCGGCGAGCAAGGTTCCCACGATCCTCACCGGCGACTTCAATGTCAGCAAACACGAGTCGCTCGTCCAACAATTCGGCGAGGTCGGGTTCAAGACTGTCCAGTCGGAGAAGGTGACCTGGCGTCGCCGGCCCTACGTGCTCGACCACATCTTCTACAGCCATCATCTGAAGCTGATCTCCCACGAGGTGAAACCGACGCCGTCATCCGATCACCACGTGTTGGTGGCGGAGTTTGAGTTCTAAGCGGGCAAATTCAGTTGAAGGTTGAATGTTGAGGGTTGAGGGACCGGGCGCCCGGATGAAATCGGCGAAATGCTGATTCGTCGGCTGCGGCGCGTTTCGATTCGACTCCTCGACTCAATAGCTCCGGCTGAGCGGACGGCGCGACCAACGGCACGGGTCGATGTCCTCATCGCCCCGTTCGTCCTATGAGGACTTCGGTTCCTACCTTATGTGCTTTTTGCGCCTTTTTGCGGCAATCGATGGCTTTGTCTTGCCCCGAATCCACCCAAGCGAATCGCCTACAAGCAGGCTCCTACCTCTCGATCCGCAACGAGTGGTCGGGTCCCTCAACTCTCATCCCTCAACCTTCAACTTTACCTCGCCCCCCGCCTCACCTTTTCCTTCGCCTCGTCGCGTTCCTCCTCCAGGCGCGTCTTTTCGCGGGCGATCTGCTGCCGGAGCTTGTCGGCCTCGTCGAATTTCTGCGCCGCCAGTTCAGCCTCGAGCTGCTGCTTCAGGAAAATCTCGCGCTCGGCGATCCGGCCCTGAAACACCCGGTCGATTTCCTGCAGCTGCTTTTTCTGCTCGGCCGTGAGGGGAGCGGAGGTCGGCTCGGATTTGGCCAGCCGTTCCATCGCGAGTTCGTAGGCGCTTTTCATCGGCGCACGATCGCCCCGTTTCCGCCGAATTTCACGCCGAAAAGCAGGACGAGGACAAACACGGCAACCGGAAGCCAGAAGCCGCCGGCCGAACGCCGCCAACGCAGGCTGGCTCCGGCCAGCATGGCGGACACGACCGCGACGGTGGCGGCCGGCGCCATCCAGGGTTGGCGAAATTCCGCCGACACACTGGCCACCGGCACGCGGCTGCCGAGCGCCACCAGAGCCACCATCGTCTTGATCGTCAGGACCGCGGCGCGGTTGAACAGGCCGCTGACGAGTTCGCCCGAGGCAAGTCCGCACAAGGACGACCAGAACCCCGCCGTGACCGACAGGGCGGCGAGCGGAACCACGACCAGATTGGCCAGCACCGAACCGAGCGAGAGCACGCCGAAGCTTCCGATCATGCAGGGTGCGCTCGCCAGCAGCGCCACGGACGCCGTCGCCGCGCCGTGGAGAACTTTTCGTCCCAGATCGCGAATGGCGATTCGAAGCCATCCCCAATCCGCCCGCGGGAGGGAACTCCAGGGTCGCCAGGCGATTTCCCAGCGACGGAGGAGCGGCGTGCCCATGACCACGAGCGCCGTCACCACCGCGTAGGACATTTGAAACCCCGGGTTGAACAGTTCCTGTGGATCGATGACGAGCGTGATGCTCGCGGCCAGAACCAGCGCCGCCAGCGAGTTGCCGGGCAAGCGAAAGCTGCGTGAGCACTGCAGGCACGCCAGCATGATGAACGTTCGCTGCGCCGGCAGTCCCGCCCCGGTCAGCTCCACGTAGGCGGCGATGGCGGCCAGGCCGGTGATCAGGGCGATGCCTTTGGGGAGGCGCGCGAGCGACAGCGCCGACAGGATCGTGGTGGCGACGACCCCGACGTGCAGGCCGGCCACGACGAACACGTGAAAGGTGCCACTGCGCTGAAACGCCGTGCGTTGCTCCTCGGTCATGGCGGCGTGCTCGCCGAGAAACATGGCCCGTTCGAGTGCGGCTTCGACGGGATGCCGCGCGATTCCCACGGCGAGGATGCGTTCGATCGCGTTGCGGGCGCGATTTACCCAGCGGGTCGTCCGACTCGGCGGGTGGATTGCGCGCAGGACGAGCCCGCGCCGGAGTTCCAGGAAGACCCCTTGCGCGATCAGCATTTGGTGGAACCCGTCCTGCGGGCTTTCGATCACAACATCCTGTATGACTCCGCGCAGGCGATAGGCGCCCGAGACCAAAGGCTCCGGTCCGCGCTTCTTCGTTACGGAAAAATAGACGCGTTGGCCGGCCAGCCGGATCAAAGGCGGGTCGGCACTTTCAATCAGTCCCATGCCGCCAACGGAGCGACGGATAGGTTCCGACGCGAATCGGCGCAGGACTCGAACGTCCAGCGTGGCCTCGCGCGGTGCCGGCAAGGGCTCGAAAGGCGGCGGAGCCCGCCAGCGTTGCCAGCCGTATCCGATGCCCAGGGAGGCACCGGCGAGGGCGAGAAGCGTCGTGACCGTGGCGAAAATCGACTCACGACGGCTGAATACCAGCGCGATCCCGGCCAGACCTGCGCTGCCGGCCGCGACACCACCGGCGACTCGTGGCGAGCATGGCCACGACTGCCCGATGGCGATGCCCGCCATGGCGGGGGCAAGCAACCAGAGCAACGGGGCGCGCAGAACGGTCCGGGGCGAAGGCATGAGAGGTTTTCCGCGATGATGTAGCTGGCTGAATCTGCCTTTCGGGGTAGGGCGGGACCGTTTTTCGCACCGGTTTTCGGCTGAATCGCAAACGGGGCCCGCCGAAAAATCACGGCGTGCCCGGCATTGCGACTTGCCCGAAAGCCGGTCGTGGAAACGGTCACGCTGCACCATCCCAGGCGTAGCCGTGCTCAAATTGGGGACTCACGTTCGCTTCAAACTTGTTTCATCATGCAACTGACGCAGAGTTTTGGTTTGCGATGGCCGACGACGACCAAACCACGCTTTTCGGCGACGACCCCGTTGAGGAAACGGCGGGCCTTGAGCGTTCGAAAGAGGTCGTGGAGAAACCGGGTCATCAGCCGCTGGCCGCACGGATGCGGCCCAGATCCCTCGCCGAGGTGGTCGGACAGGAGCACATCATCCGGCCCGGCAATTTGCTTCCCCGCCTGATCGCGGCGAACCGGTTTGGCAGCCTCCTGTTTTACGGGCCGCCGGGGTGCGGCAAGACGTCGCTGGCCGAGGTGATCGCGCGCGAGACGCGCAGCCGGTTCGTCCGGGTGAATGCCGTCATGAGCAACGTGGCGGAGCTGCGCGAAATCCTGGCGCTGGCGCGGCGGCGGCCGGAAGCCGGCACGATTCTCTTCATCGACGAGCTTCATCGCTTCAACAAGTCGCAGCAGGATCTGCTGCTGCCGGACGTGGAGGAGGGCAGCGTGCGCCTCATCGGTGCGACCACCCACAATCCGGGATTCTACGTCAATCCGCCGCTGCTCAGCCGCAGCCATCTTTTCCGCCTCGAACCTTTGCAGGCGCGTCAGATCGCCGGCGTGCTCGCGCGGGCGCTGACCGATGCGGAACGCGGACTGGGTGCGCGGGGGCATGCCGCGAGCGAGGAGGTTTTGTCGCAACTGGCGGTGTTGTGCGATGGCGACCTGCGCCGCGCCCTCAACGCACTCGAGGTCATCGCGCTTTCGCTCTCGAACGGTGCGCCGATCACTCCGGCCGAGCTCGAGATTTTTGCACGGGAGCGTCGCATCCGCTACGACGCGGATGAGGACGAGCACTACGACACGATCTCGGCGTTCATCAAGAGCTGCCGGGGCGGCGATCCCGATGCCGCGATGTACTGGCTGGCCAAGATGCTTGCCGGGGGCGAGGACCCGCGTTTCATCGCGCGCCGACTCGTCATTCTGGCGAGCGAGGACATCGGCCTGGCCGATCCACAGGCGCTGCCGCTGGCCGTCGCGGCGCACCATGCATGTGATTTCATCGGCCTGCCCGAGGCCGAGCTGACCCTTGCGCACGCCACGCTGTACATCGCGACGGCGCCGAAGAGCAACTCGGCGACGCTCGCGCTGGGCGAGGCCCATCGGTTGCTCAAGGAAGCGCCGGTGCAACCGGTGCCGATCGCGCTGCGCGATCGCGGCGGGCAGGCGAGCAAACGTGCCGGCCATGGGAAGGACTACCTTTACGCGCATGAGTTTTCCGAGGCCATCTCAGGTCAGGCGTATCTCGAAAAACCGGTGACGATCTACACGCCGAAGAAGGCGGGCGCTGAAGCGGCCATCGCCGAGCGGCTGGCGCGCTGGAAGGAATTGCGGGCGCAACGAGGTTGAATCCCGCCGGTCGGTGGAAACGGACCTCCGTGCCGGTTCAACAATCAAGCGCGCCGGGACGTCGCGCTCCACCTATCGCGGCGTAAAGCCGCTCCTACAGTCGAACAGGTGAAGCGCGGGCTCCGGACGCGCTTGATTCGTGACGATTCGTTCGGGCGAATAAACCGGCAAGTCGGTCCGATGTCCCATCGGCTTTCGCGATGCATGCATGAAGGCCGGCGGGACGCCGTCCCCTACCGATTGGCGGGGTTCGGCCCTTCGACTGGCTCAGGGCAGGCAACCCCGCCCTGCTACGAGCCGCTCACTGCTCACCGCCAACTCTTCCCCTTCCTCACACCACGCGCAGCGACAGAAAAATCACCGCGAGTGCGCGCTTGTCGCGTTCGGATTGGAGTGCCTCGCGATAACGCAGCCGGACCTCCGTCGCGCCGACGGGAAGATCGACGCGGATGCGCTCCCGTTGCTCCACGCGTCCGAACGCATGAGTGAGCAAGGTGGTATCACCGCAAAGGATTTCGAGCACCTGGTTGGGTGAATAGGTGAGTGCCTCGATCTCGATGCTCCGAGGCCCCACAAAGCCCGCGTCCAGCGCCAGAATCGTTTCGGGCGCCGTTCCCCATCGAAACTGCGGCAGATAGGCGGCCGGCACGGGGCCCTCGTCGGGACCAAGGCCGGCGACCACCTTGAATCCTCGAAATGCCTCCGGGTGTCCGGCAAAGCTGGCGGGGGCGAGTTCATCTGCGGTCAAAGTGCGAATCCGGGTTTCTGCGGTGGGTGACGACGTTTTCTCCGCATCGAGCATCCGTCCATGACTGACGGCAAGTTTTTCGAGATAGGGCAGAATGCCGCAGGCGAGGCGTTCCCACTCGGGCGCAGCGGTCGTGTGACGCAACGCGCCCCCGAGATACTCGAAGGGTGAGATGCGAAGTTCCGACTCGGGCCGCAGAAAGGCCCGGGCAAACAGCGCCGGATTCGCCGCCAGCGTTTGGAAGGGCAGGCGGTAGTGTGAATCGACGCCGGCATGGGCGGAGCCGCGACTGAGTTTCTGCAGTTCCGCCAGCGTGATGCGGGTGGCAATTTGCGGAACCGACCGTTCGGGAAAGTGCGCCAGACAGAACTTTTCGGGCAGTGCAGTGGTCGGCAACGCCTTCCCGGCGCGCGCAAGTCCGTGGCTGCCCTTTCCGGCGATGACGTCGGTGGCCAGGGCGAGCGCGCGCGGGACGAGGATCTTGCGCGTCGGCGCCACCTGTCGCTCGCAGGTGCGGATGCGGAGGACCGGATTTTTTTCCGCGGTGTCTTCGCCGCCCGTCAGAGCGTGATTCAGCAGCGGCCATGAAGTCGCCTGCGCGGGACTTGCCGCCAGGGCCTGTTCCAACGCGGGTCGACCGGGCCCCGAAACAAATTCGTCGGCGTCGAGGGGCAAGATCCAGTCGGCTCCGTACCGATCGGCGGCAATGCGGGTGAGATGATTGCTGCGTTCCTGCTGCAGGTTGCCGATGGCGTTGTCGGCGTAGATTTCGATGGCCAGGCCCTCGCGCGCGAGATGGCCAAGGATCTCACGCGTGCCGTCAGTGCTGTCGTGGTCGAGGATCAGATGGCGATCCACCCAGGCGCCCGTGTGCCGTACGAAGGCTTCAATGATGTCGGCCTCGTTCTTGACGACCGATACCGCGACGAGCTGCATTTCCCAATCGTGAGGGAATTTCCGGGCGAAAACCGAGTAAAAAACGCTGAATGAAGCGTTTCCGACCGGCCGTCAGGGAGGTATCCAGCGCAAGCGGACTTGCCCCGCGGAACGAGGGCATATACGGTTCCGGTATGAAAAAGATTGTCGTGCTGATGGGACTTCTCGCCCTGGCGACGTGGTTGCAGGCTGACCCAGTGGCCGCGCCAAAGACGGCCACGCCCGTCAAGCCGGCCGAGAAGGAAGAGCCGCCCATCCCCGGCATCGTCATCGCCCGATCGACCGGTGACGGCAAACAGCTTGGGCTGACCATCGTCGGCGGCAGTTTCAAGCTCTCCTTTTTCGACAGGAAGCGGAAGGCGATCCCGGTCGACGTCACGCGCGCTCGCCTCAACTGGCAGTCGAAGCAGCGGGCCATCCCGGACCAGACGGTTCTCAACGTTCTCGATGGCGGCAAGGCGCTCGGCGGCGGCAAACCGGTGCGCCCGCCCTACGTGTTTGTCCTCCGGATTGCTCTGCTCAACGGCGAAGGCAACGACGAGCAGGCCGTTGAAAACTACGTCGTCAACGTCACGGACGACGTCCTGAAGCTGAAATAAGCCGCGGACCTGAGCGACTCGCCGATTTCCGCGCCGGATTTGACACCGGGCGCGCGCCGGAGGATGCTCGACATTCGCCCTCATGCCTTCACCCAATCCCTTCGACTCGGTCGACGCCGCGATTCAGGCCATCGCGGCGGGTGGCCTCGTGATTGTGACGGACGACGAGACCCGCGAGAACGAGGGCGACCTCATCATGGCGGCGTCGAAGGCCACGCCCGAGACGGTCAACATGATGATCCGCTACTGCAGCGGCATCGTCTGCGTGCCGACGGTGGAGCATCAGCTCCGGCGTCTCGGACTCGGCCCGATGGTGCAGCAAAACCGCGAGGTGCAACGGACGGATTTTACCGTCACGGTCGATGCCGCCGAGGGCATCACCACGGGAATCAGCGCCTTCGATCGCGCCCGCACGATCAGGATTCTCGCCGACTGCCAGGCCACGCCGGATCAGCTGGTCCAGCCCGGACACGTGTTCCCGTTGCGGGCGCGTCCCGGTGGCGTGCTCGAACGGGCGGGCCACACCGAAGCCGCCGTTGACCTGGCGGTGCTCGCGGGTTTGCCGCCGGTCGGGGTGCTGTGCGAACTCGTCAACGACGACGGCACGGTGCAGCGCCTGCCGCAACTCACCGAATTCAAGAAGCGCTTCAATCTGCCGATGATTTCGATCGCGCAGCTCATCGAGCATCGCGCCGGCCGGGAACAGTTGGTCGAAAAGATCGACGAGCGGCCGTTTGCCTCCGAATACGGCGATTTCAACCTGCACGTTTTCCGCAGCAAGGTCGACGGCCGCCACCACTTGGCGTTCACGATGGGGCGACTCGATGCCGCGCCGACATTGGTGCGGGTCCATACGGAGAATCTGCTCAGCGACGTCTTTCACGCGCGCGACATGGGCAGTCATCATTCGCTCCTCGCGTCCTTGCGCCGTGTGGCGGAGGCGGGACATGGAGCGATCGTGTACATGGAGCAAACCGGCCGGATGCAGGAGGCGCTCGCGCACCCCGAAAAGCGCCATGCCGGCGTGCCGGTCAATCTGCGCGACTATGGCATCGGGGCGCAGATCCTGGCGTCGTTGGGCCTGCGCCAGATCCGGCTGTTGCAGCATTCGCCGCGGCGCGTGGTCGGCCTCGAAGGCTACGGCCTCGAGATTGTGGAGCAGATTCCCGTGTGACGACGGTTTGCTATTGCCCGCCGCCTCCGGAATCCCTGCCCTGAGACATTCATGAGCCGACACAATCCAGCTCCCCTGGCAATCGACGGGACACCGTATTCCATCGGCATTGCCTGCGCGCGGTTCAATCCGGCGCTCGTCGACGGACTCCTGGCCCGGGTGACGGCGGGACTGGAGCGCGCGGGGGTCAAGTCATCGAAGATCGAAACCGTGCGCGTGCCAGGCTCGAATGAACTTCCCGTGGCGGCGCACTGGCTGGCCGGTCGCGGTCACGATTGCATTGTCGCGCTGGGCGTCCTGCTGCAGGGCGGGACGTCGCATGCGGAGGTGGTGGCGCAGGGCGTGACGCTCGCGCTGCAGCGGGTGGCGGTGGATCGCGGGCTCGCGGTCATCAACGGCGTGGTCGTCGCCAACACCTGGAAGCAGGCGGCCGACCGCTGCACCGGCCGGATCGACCGGGGATCGGAATTCGCGCGCGCGGCACTCGAGATGGCGGCGCTCCGCCGTGAAATCGGGGGACTGCCGCGATGAGCAGCCAGTTTGCCCAGCGTCGGGAAAGCCGCGCCGCGGCGCTCCAGTATTTGTACGCGTGGAGCATGAACACGCCGTCGAATCTCGCCGGGGACCTGCAGGTGTTCTTTTACGGACTGGAGAAGCCACGCGACCACTATGCGTTCGCGGAGGAGCTGATTCACGGGACGATCGAGAACGTCACCGAGCTGGACGGTCACATCCGGTCGCTGGCGCACAACTGGGAATTCGACCGCATCGCGCGCATCGATCTCGCGATCCTGCGGCTGGCGATGTTCGAGATGCTGCACCGCAAGGACATCCCACCGGTGGTGTCGATCAACGAGGCGATCGACCTGAGCAAACATTTTTCCACGGCCGACTCGAAGCGCTTCATCAATGGCATCCTCGACCGGATGAAGGACAAGCTTGGCCGCGACGCGCGCAAGCCGGCGACGGAATAGCGGGAATTTACGAGGGACGAAGTACGAAGGACGAACTGAGATTTACGAAGGACGATTGACGAATGACGATTGCCCAAACCCGTGCCGCTCGCGTCACTGCCTGGACGAAGATTCTCAGGTTTCCGCGCCCGTGAGAGTGACGGCTGAGATTTCCGGTCCGGAGGGACTGTTCACAAGTGGTTCAGGCCGGATTGTTCATTCGTCCCTCGTCAATCGTAGATCGTAAATCTCCTCGTGTTTTCGTTATTCAAGAAATTCAAGGACGGCCTGACCAAGACTTTTTCCGCGATCGCGGAAAAGACGCACGGGCTGTTCGGCGGACGGAAGATCGACGCGGCCTCGTTGTCCGAGCTCGAGGAGGCCCTGTACACCGCCGACTTCGGCGTCGAAACCACCGAGGAAATTCTCGCGGAGATCAAGACCGCCTACCGGAAGGATCCGGCCCTGCAGGGACGCCAGGCGGCGGAGATCGGCGCTGACGTTCTGCGGCGCGTTCTCGCCGGTTCCGAAGGCGTGTTCGCCTCTACGCCGGCCGCCGAGGGAAAACCGGCGGTTGTGGCACTGATCGGAGTGAACGGATCGGGCAAAACCACGACGACGGCCAAACTGGCCTACAAGCTGAAGGCGGATGGTCGTGGGGTCGTGGTCGCGGCGTGCGACACGTTTCGCGCCGCGGCTGTGGAACAATTGAAAAGCTGGGCGACGCGACTCGATCTCGAGATCGTGGCCAGTCACACGGGTGCCGACGCCGCCGCCGTTGCCTACGACGCCTGGCAGGCGGCGAAGGCGCGCGGACGCGAATGGCTGATCGTCGACACCGCCGGCCGCCTTCACACCAAGTCGAATCTCATGGAGGAACTCGCCAAGATCCGCCGTGTGCTCCAGAAGAACGATCCGTCCGCACCGCAACACCGCTGGCTTGTGGTCGACGGCTCGCTCGGAAGCAACTCGATCGAGCAGGCGCGGGTGTTCCACCAGAGCTTCGGCCTGACCGGATTGATCGTCACCAAGCTCGACGGCACCAGCCGCGGCGGCGCACTCGTGGGCATCTATCGCGAGCTGAAGATTCCGATTTATTTCATCGGGCTCGGCGAGCAACCCGACGACCTGCAGCCGTTCTCCGTCGATAATTACGCGCGGGCGGTTTTTGGCTTGGAGTAAGCGGAGAGCAGTGAGCGGGGGTCAGAGGTCGGAGGTCGGAGGTCAGAGGTCAGAGGTCAGAGGTCAGAGGTCAGAGGTCAGAGGTCAGAGGTCAGAGGTCAGAGTGGAGTTCGCGACTACTGAATTCCTATCGGCATGGGAATTCGCAAATCCGTTCGACTAGAACTTCCCTCGTCGGACGTTCGGGTGATTTTGGGAATTCCGATATCCGCAATCTTCAGTCCGCATTCCGAAATTCGAAGTTCGGAAATCGAAAATCAGGAATCCAAAATCGAAAATTGGGCACGCTGACCGCTCACTGCCGGCCGCTTACCGCTCACTAAGGTGTCAGTCCCGTTCTCCGTGCCTCCGCGGTTGAAAATTCCGCTTAGAAGGCGATTCCGAGCGACCCGAAGATCCCGCGGCGCATGCCGTACTGGGCGGCGTTGACCCCGACGCCCGAGCCGTCGCGCAGTTCGTATTTTTCGTCCGTCAGGTTGACGATGTCCAGGCGCGCCTTCAATTCACGGTGGTCGGAGAGCTCGAATTTCTGTTCCACTCCGGTGCTCAACGTGTGGTACGCCGGCACCGAGCCACCGTTGGGAATGACGTTTCCCGAGGAGTCGACGGCATCATTGCGGAGGCCGCTGCCATAGAGCAGATCGACATACACCTGGGTCCGTTGCTGACGGTGCTTCCACGAGTAGGCGGCACCAAACGACCCGGACAGTTGCTGGGCGTGGTCGAGATAGATCCAGTGATTCTTCACGTAGGCCAGATCGGCCGGATCGAAAAGGAACTGCGCCGAGATCCAGTCGCGTCCCTGGGCGATCGAGCGGGCGACATTGGCATAAGCGGTGAATCCGCCGGAGGTGTACGATGACGAGAGTTCGACGCCGTAGACGCGTCCGTCGCGATAGTTGAAGGCCGATTGGATCAGCGACTGGCCGAAAAGCCCGTCGTCGAGCTGGTCCTTCGCGGTCTTGTAGTAGGTGTCGATACCGACCTGCAGCCCGTGATGCAGCTTCTGGGTCAGGCCGATGTCGAAATAGTCGGCCCGTTCGGCGCGCACCGGATCGTCCTGCAGGGTCGGGGCGGCGTTGGACGTGCCGGCGAAGACGGCGACGGCCGTCGCGCTCACGTTTTCCAGCGGGGGAGGCGTGAAATAGCGGGAGTAACCGGCGTGGATCGAGGTGGATTTGGTGGGCTCGATGAGGACGCTCACTCGCGGACTGATCTGGCCCTCCTGGTCGGTGGACGAGGAATAGCCGTCGGCGCGCGCGCCGTAGTTGACGGTTACTTTCCGCGAAACCTTCCATTCGTCCTGCAGATACGCGCCGTAAAAGTCGGCGTGTTGCCGGCCATTTTGGCGAATGACAAACGCCGGCCCGGTCGCGTCGCCATGGGTGTCCACCGGGAAAACTGTCGTGGCGGCATGGGTGGTGAGATTCTCGCCCAGCAGCATCACGCCCGCGCGCACGGTGTGGTGGTCGTTGAGGATGTCGCCGCCATCCGCCTGAATGCCGGCGGCGGCGACCTGGCGATCGATGTCCGTCGCGACACCGTTGAAGTAGAGGTCGCCGGTCACATCGGGAATGAAGTGCGCGCTGCTGAACCGGCCGTACCCGGCGACCTGGAAGTTCAGATCGCCCAGCGTCTTTTCATAGGCGGCCACGCCGTACGTGTTTTGTTCGTTCTGTCGCTCATCGAGCCGGCTCGAGTCAAACGCGCCGGGCACCCACGGCGTCCCATCGGGCGACGTTCCGGCCGACAGTCCCGGTGTGTCGGGAACCTGAAACGCGCTGCTGGAGGCGCTGGCCATGAAGCTGAGACGGCTGGATGGATCGAGAACGTACGAAACGTAGCCAAAGGCCTTGTACTGGGTCGTGGCGTCGTGGAGCGGCGTCGCGGAAGCGGTCGGATTCTCGATGCCGATATCGTTGTGGGTGATGCTTCCATCGACGAAGTAGTTCACGTTGCGCGTCGAACCCGATTGCTCGAAACTGGTGCGCACGGTGTCGTAGCTTCCGCCATAAAGCTCCGCCTCGCTGCCGGAGTCGAACAGGCCGCTCTTGGTCTTGATGTCGACCACGCCAGCCGTGCGAAAACCGTATTGGGCGGGCAGCGCGCCCGTGATGAGCTGCATGCTGCCGACGAAGCGGGGATCGAGCTCAAGGCCGAACCCGGTGATGCCCTCGGGGAGCAGGACATTGTTGATGCGATACTGCAGGTTGCCGTGCTCGCCGCGAACATGGAGGTCGCCGTTCGCCTCGGAATCCTGGGCGACGCCCGGGGCGCGGAGGATGACCTGGCTGAACGGGGCGTTGGCGCCGAGCGGCTCGATGGCGATCTGGGCGGCATCGACGGTGAACGTCGAGGCGCCGAGGCTGGGCATGATGGTTTCGCGAGCCTGATCGAGATGTTCGCTGACCACGAAATTTTCGAGTTTGATCACCGGTTCTTCGGTGTCGGTGGAATTTCCCGCGGGCGGGTCGGCGGGCGGGCTGGCCTGGCCGTGCGCGACGGCGGCAAGCGCAAGGAAAATGGAAAATGGAAAAAGGGATTTCATGCTGAGTGAACGTCGCAAACGTGCGGCCGCCGAGGGAGGCGGCCCGGAATGCCAACAGCGCCACTCCGTCGGGTGACGCGAGCGAACGACTCAGCAGGACGGCGGACCGCGCCCGGGCATCAGGCGATCGAGATGCGCATCCGGGCGGCGGGCACCGTCCCGGACCGCTGCGCCGATTTCCACCAGCGAGGGAGCCGGGGCCGCTGCGATTATCGGAGCGGCCTCGTCGAGTCCCTGATGAAACAGCGTGATCGCGCAGGTGTGATTTCCGTGGTCGGCATCCGGATGGATCAACGAATGCAGATCGGGACTGGCACCCAGGATTCCCAGGGCGAACACCAAACCGGCGAACAGCAACGCGCAGGCGCGCTGCCAGATCTTCAGTTTGAGTTCCCGAGACGGAATCACGTTCTCATTGATTGCTATGACACGAGCTGCGTCAAGAAGAGGAACGCGAATTCGGAGTTCTTCAATCGGAGGAGCTAATATGTAAGCAATTAACATCACGCATGATGCAGTATTGCTTGGGCGCCTGCGGCGGGCAGCTTTTCTTCGCTACCACCTAAAAAAAGGTGGTTTCGACCATTCGATACGCTCGGGCCTTACGCTATGCTTCGCACGTCTTTTTCGTACCCGCGAGGGTGCGAGAGGTGACCAAGTGGGCCCGCGTGCGTTTACTGGCCCGTGACGTGCGCGGGCTCTTTTCTTTTTCCGGGATCGATTAGCCGGATCCGGAAACGGTTTTTCATCGGAGGGAACTGAGCGATCCCTTTCATGTGTCCCGATCGGAATTGAACCACGGAGATACGGAGGACTCGGAGAGATCCATTCATTCACGGGAAGGTCGTCCGTGGTTTTCCTTGAAATCCGTGGTCAAGAGTCCGTCCCCCGTGCCTCGGTGGTTCAAACCTTCAGCCACAAAAAGGAACTCGCCGTTTCCTCCGGCAAATGCGGTTTCTTTTGGCGTCTTTTGCGGCGACACATTTTCTGAAACTTCCTGGCGCAGATTCAGAGAAGGTGTGGCCGGGTCCGAAGGGCCCGGTCAGGTTCCGGATGCGGCTGATGCCGCAATCGACTTCCCGGGGGCGGACGCCCCCGGCTACATCAAGCGGGAACGCTGAGTCTGGCGTCGAGCCGGCTGCAGCCATCCGCGCAGGTAGCTTTCCTTCTTGCGCATCTTTGCGCTTTTTTGCGGCGACAGGCTTTTTGAAACTGCCCTAGAGTACGTTTCCCATTCGCCGCCGGACCCAGGGCACCAGAGCGAGGAAGACGCCGGCCACGACAAACACCGCGATGGCCTGCCGGCCGAAGAACCGATCCAGGCTGGAAGCGTCGCCTTCGCCGAAGGTCGACGCCAGCACGCCGGCAAACTTGTTGCCCAGTCCCATGCCAAGAAGCCAGACGCCGAGCATGATCCCGTCGCGCTTCGGGGGTGCGAGTTTCGTGAAGATGCTCAGGCCCACCGGACTCAGGCAAAGTTCGCCGAGGGTCTGGATGAAATAGACGGACAGCAGCCAGATCGGCCCGACGCGCCCGACCACCGCGAGCCGCGACGCCGGCACCATGACGGCGAACGACACGGCCAGAAGCGCGAGCGCGATCGAAAATTTCATCGGACTGCTGGGCTGGCGGCTTCCCAACCTGACCCACAGGACCGCGAATGCGCCGGCGAGAACGATCACGAAGATCGAAGGCACTCCCTGATACCACGATGATGGCACCTCGACGCCGAAGACGTGCGTCACCGTGAATTGGTCGGCGAAAAGATTGAGCGACGTTCCCGCCTGTTCGTAGAGCGCCCAGAACACGATGCCGCCGATGAAAAAATAGCAGACGGCCGCGAGCTTTTGCCGGCCCGGATCGGGCGAGCGTCCGAATGCGATCATCGCCACGACCGGAATCACCAACAACGCCCAGCGAATCCAGGTGAAGCCGTCGCGATCCGAGAGCCAGACCAGTCCCCACAAAACCGCGATCAGGGCGGTGACCACGACCGGACGGATCCAGAAGCCGGGCGGTCGCGCCGGGGGCGAGCCGATCGATTGCAGGCCGCGATGGTAGATGAGGAAGTTGATTACGCCGGCCACCATGCCGACGCCCGCGGCCGCGAAGCCCCAATGCCAGGAGTGATTGGGATCGAATCCCCAGGCCGCCAGCCGCTCCTTGAACCAGCTGTGTTGCGCCAGGAACCCGGTCACGAAAGGCGAGAGAGTCGCGCCGATGTTGATTCCCATGTAGAAAATGGAAAACCCCGCGTCCCGTCGCGCATCGCCCGGTGCATACAGTTGTCCGACCATCGCGCTGATGTTCGGCTTGAGCAGTCCCGTGCCGATGACGATCAGCGTCAGACCCAGGTAGAACGTCGTGTCGCTCGGGAAGGCCATGGAAAAATGGCCCGCGGAAATGATCAGGCCGCCGAGGAGCACGGCGAGCCGGCCGCCCAGCACGCTGTCGGCCAGGACGCCGCCCGGAATTCCCACCATGTAAACCGAGCACGTGTAGGTGCCGTAGATGAGGGCGGCGTTCGCCACCGACAATCCCATGCCGCCGCTCGACCTCGGCAGCACCATGAACAACGACAAAAGCGCCCGCATGCCGTAGAACGAGTAGCGTTCCCACATCTCGACGAAAAACAGCGTGTAAAGCGGCGCCGGATGTCCCAGAAACTCGCGGCGTTTTGCGACGGTGGCGGAGGCCGCGGCCGGGGAAGGCATGCGCGGGATTGCGCCATGTTTATGACAAAGCGCAAGCTCTCCCTGCCGCGCGCTCGACTTCCCGCCGCCGGGCCGGTCACAATCCCGGCCGCACCATGCCCGCGCCGGCCAAAACTCGCACTCCGTTGGGCACCTGGCTGACCCGCTGGTGGCAATCGGAGCCGGCCGTAAAGATCGACGTCATCGACGATTTCGCCTGGCCGAAAGGGCTCACGCCACGGCCGATCACGCTCTATTCGTCGACGCGCTCGAGTCGCGGACCGGCGCGACCGTTGCTGGTGGCGCTCGACGGACAGACCATGCCGCAGTGGGAGCTGGCGGCGACATTGGATAATTTGGCGACCGGACCACAGCCGATCTTTCCGGTCGTGGCGGCGATCCCGGCCTCCGCGGACCGTCTCGAGGAATATGGCACCGCCGGCATTCCCGATTTCGCCGGTCGCGGAAAGCGGGCGCGAGCCTTTCAGGATTTTCTCGTGTCGGGCGTGATCCCCGCGATTCGCGCGCGCACGCACGCGGGGCGCACGCGCGAAGGGATCGGTATTTTTGGCGCCTCGATGGGCGGATTGGGCGCGCTCGACACCGCCTGGAATCATCCGGCGGTTTTTGGGTTCGCGGGAATTTTCTCGGGGTCGCTCTGGTGGCGATCCGACGATTCGTCGCCCGCGGCCCGACAATCCTCGCGGATCATGCTCGGGCGCATCCGCGCCACGACGCCGCGCCCGGATTTGCGCCTGTGGTTCGAAGCCGGGACGGCGGACGAAAAGGACGACCGCGACGGCAACGGAGTGATCGATGCCATTCAGGACACCACGGAATTGATCGATGCGATGGTGGAACGCGGTTTTCGCCGGGGAGTCGACGTGGTCTATCGGCAGGTCGAGGGTGGCGAGCACAACGAGCGCACCTGGGCCGGCGTCCTGCCCGAGTTTCTGCGGTGGGGCTGTGCGGCGAGGTTAGGCGGGGGAACTCGGTTGAGAGTTGAATGTTGAGAGTTGAGGGACCAAGGCCCGCCGTCCGCGGACAACAAGACGGGAGGCTGCCTCGTTGGTGGACGGACAAGAACGCCGCTCCCACAAAGGATCATGGAATCTGCGCATTCCGTGTTGTCGGTGTGTTCCGTGGGCCAAATGGGAATGGCTCCAACAGCTGCACGGAGGGCGAATCGATGGGACATCGATCCCTCCCGAAGACCACTTTGGGTCTCCAAGACCGATTCGTAGGCGTTCGTGTGATTGGTGGGCAAAACCAAATCGGTGATCCGTGACCGATAACGAGTTCGGACCGCGGGCCTCCGTGTCTCCGTGGTTCAATATTCCGGCGGATCGATGAGGACATCGATCCCTACCGAATTTCTCAATCGAGAGTGAGCACGGATTGCACGAGCTGGATCTTCGTGGCGATTCGTGTGATTCGTGGGCAAATGGACTGATCAGGGGACCGTTTGTTGCCGGCGTCCGAACACGCGCCGACAGGCCAGCGCGACTCCAGTGACTACCAGGACGATTCCTCCCAGCGTTCCGGCCGCGGCGACCATCTGGCCGGGCAGGCCAAACGCCTCCCCGGTGTGCAGGAAACGCGCCCAACTGCGCCACCGTCGACCCGTCTCCGTCGTCGCGAAATCACTCTGCTGCAGAATTTCGCCTGTGTACGGATTCACCGACAGCATGACGGAACTGAAAAGCGGCCAGCGATGGGCAGCGCGAACGCTGAGTCCTGCCGCGGTGGTCGCCCGCGAATTCCCGCCGCGCGCACTTTCTCCCCGGCGCGAAACTTCGCGCGGCGCCCCCGTGGCGGATCCTTCCGGGCGCCGCGCGTTGCGGAGACGAAGCGTGATGGTTTCCCATCCGGGCACGGCGGTTTTCGCGACCGTGATCAAGGCATCCGGATCGAGCGGACGGGTGTCCGGCGAGGGCGGCACGATCGTGGGAGTCGATTCCGCCGTCGGAGCGGCCGGCGGTGTGCTTCCCACCAGATGATAAAGCGCATCGTTGGCCCAGCGATAGGACATCGGCAGGGCGGTCAGGGTGAGCACGACCAGAATGGGAGACGCCCAGATTCCGACCGTCGTATGCCAGTTGAAATCCCGGGCCCGACCGGCCAGCCGCCAGCGCAACGAAATGGCTGACCGGAACGCACTCCAGGACCATCGCCGCGGCATCCACAGATAAATGCCCGACAGCGCCAGAATCAGGAAGGCGGCATTGCCCGCGCCGGTGATCGCGCGGCCGATTGGACGGCGATCGCCACCCAGCGCCAATGCACGATGCCAGTCTTCGACCGCGTTGAAAAACGACCGCACACTCGCATTCGCCGAATGGATTTCGCCCGAATAGGGATTCGCGAACACGGTTCCGTCCCGGCCGAGATCCACCCGCACGGCGACGGCGGGATCGGACGAAACCGTGACCGCGGTGGGACGCGCGTCATCGTTCTGGTCGCGCACGCGCCGCAGGATCTCGCGAATTCCGAGCGGCGAAGAGTGATCCGGCGGCGGCGCAACCCGGACGCTCTCGCGATCCACGAAATCCGCGATGGATTTTTCGAAGGCGAGCAGGGTGCCGGTGACGCACATCACGGCGATGAACACGCCGGCGATCGTGCCGCAGGCGAAATGGGCCCAAAACAGGACGGAGCGAAACCGGTTCATCGGGACCGGTCAGCCATGGACGGAAGAATTTTCACAGGAGGAAACAGGGGAAACTGAGCGATCAATTTTGTACTGGGCCGATCAGAATTGAACCACGGAGACACGGAGGACTCGGAGATATTTTGATTTCCAGAAGGCAACGGAGCAAACGGAGGAGATCATCCGTGGCTTTCCTTGAAATCCGTGGTCAAGAATCCGTCCTCCGTGCCTCTGTGGTTCAAACCTTCAGCCATAAAATGTCGTTTAGCGCTGCGCGATTATTTGCCCCGCGGCAGAGCGGCGTGAAGCGCTTCAAGTTCGCGCATGCGCTGGATGTATAGTTCGGACGCGGGATCGCCGATGGTCAGCCATCGCCCGGCGGGACGGTCGGCGAGAGCCCGCTCCAGGCATTCGCGCGCGATATCGATCAGTTCGTTTTCGGCCGCGCCGTTTTCGCGGATGAATTCGGCAAGGAACTGCGGCTGATGAAGACGGTAGAGCTCGGCGCCGTAGCGGAAGAGACGCCGGGACAAGAGTCCAAAAACTCCGGGGACGCGAGGAGCCCAGAGGCGAATCAGCGCGAGGGCGTCGTCCACCAGGTCGCTGGCCTGATCGGCGAGAAGCCGCTGGTTGGCGCCGGGCGGGACCAGCAGGCGCCCGATCACGTCGCATTGGGTTCGCCGGGCCTTCACGCCGAGTTCGGCGTCGAGGGCATTTGCGCGCTCGTGATTTAGCCCGAGCACAACGGCCAGGGCGGCCGAATCGTGAGCCTCTAGAGGTCGGCCCAGGTCGAGCAGCAGATTGGCCCGGTTGATCGCGGCGCCGATGCGATTGCGGCGCGGCCAGGGAAAATCGGACGACAGGCTGGCGAGCAGCCGCTCGGCCTCATCGAACGATCGGAGGGCGTCGGTGGCCCGCGCGATTCCGTGGCGACGATGCAGTAACTGACCCCGGTTGAGCCACGCGGCAGCCAGACTGTTGCCCCACGCCACATCCTTGGTCCCTTCGTCGTCCGTCAACGCTTCGATCGCCCGCTCGTATTCCGAAAGGGCGGCATCGAGCGCCTCCGGATGGCCCGCGAGGATGCCTTCGTGCCCGCGGTTCATGTGCGCGATCGCGCACTGCCGCCGCTCTTCGCGGGATCCTGTCGCGGAATCGAGGAGGGCGGGCACTATGTTCAAGTCTCGGACCACTGCCGGAGCAAATTGTGATACACGCCCGTCAGCTGGACGACTCCCGCGTGCCCGGGCTGATCGATCGCAATTCGCTGGATGCCGACATCGAGATCGAAAAGGAGTGCGCGCTGGGTGTTGTCGCGAATCAGGCTCTGCAGCCAGAAAAACGAGCACAGCCGGACTCCGCGCGTAACGGGAGTCACGTGATGCAGGCTGGTCGACGGATAGAGAATCATGCTGCCCGCGGCGAGCTTCACGCGCTTGCTGCCGTAGGTGTCCTCGATGACAAGTTCGCCGCCGTCGTACTCATCCGGTCCGGTGAAGAACAACGTGCAGGAGAGATCGGTGCGCAGCCGGTGATTTGTGCCCGGTACGACGCGGATCGCGCCATCGACATGCGTGCCGAAATGCTGCCCGCCCGTGTAGCGGTTGAACATTGGGGGCAGGATGTGGAGCGGAAGCGCGGCGGAAACGAACAGCGGCGTTTGCGCGAGCGATTTCAGGATCTGGTCGCCGACCTGCCGCGCGGCCGGATGGGTGGTCGGAATCTGGAGGTTGTCCTTCACCTGCGCGCCCTGATGACCGGCCGATACGCGGCCATCCACCCATTCGGCGGCCTCGAGGGTCCGACGGGCTGCGGACAGGGCTTCACCTGAAAGTACGTTTGGAATCTCGATGATCATGAATGTTCAGAATTTGAAATCGGCGCTCAGCAGGTAGGCGCGCGGCAGGCCCGGGTTGAAGCGGGCGCCATTGTTGTTGAAGCTCGCGACGTAGCGGCGATCGAAGAGATTGCTCACGTTCAGACGGAGCGTGAGGTGCGGGGAGACCTCGTAGGCGGCGACCGCGCTCACGAGGCAGTACGACGGCATTTGCCGCGGGACCGTGGTCGTATAGTCGCGCCGATTCACCTCGCCGAGATATTGTGCGCCGCCCCCGAGCGTGAGGCCGAAGGGAAAGCGGTACGTCGTCCAGAGATTTCCCGAGACGCGTGGAATGAGGGGAAGTTCGGCCCCCGCGGGATTATTTCCCGTTGTGAGGCCCGCGTTGATTTCACTGTCGAGATACGCGAAACCGGCGAACACCAGCCAGGCCTCCGTGGGATGTCCGGTGGCGCCGAGTTCCAGACCCTGCACGGTCTGACGCCCCGTGGGAATCGGACCCAGGATCGGATCGGTGAACACCGTGTTGTCGTTTTCCGATTTGAACAGGGCAGCCGTGGTGGCGAGCCGCCCGTCGAGGAAGTCCCATTTGACGCCGGTCTCGAAATTGGTGGTCCGCTGCGGCTGCACGAGCGGGTTGTTCTGGTTGCCGACCGCGCTCGAGAGTGCGAGATCCGTGCCGGGCGGAATGTAGGACAGTCCCCACGCGGCATAGACACTGCCCGCTTTCGTCGGCTTGAACACCAGTCCGGCTTTCGAACTCAGCAGGTTGCCGTCGGTGTTGACGAACGTCGGCACGCCGCCGACCGCGACGCTGAGATAGTCCATCCGGTAGTGATCGAGGCGCAGCCCGCCATCGATCTGCCAATGCTCGCTCAGCTTGAGGGTGTCGAAGGCGTAGGCGGCGCCCGTCTTCAGGTGCGCATTGGTGTACGCGCCGCTGCGCACGGGCGTGCCGCTCGGCGTGGCGGTGGGGTCGGGCGACGCGACGGGAATCGGCGTCAGCGTCACTGACACGAACGCGGGGCTGTACGCCTTCTCGCGGGAGAATTCCAGTCCGGCGCTGACGTCGTTTTCGAGTCCGGCGAGGGTAAACTTGCCGGTCGCATTGGTCTGATTCGAAAGAATGCTGGTGTCGCGCTTGTTGCCCTGACGCGTGCGCGTGAGCAGTCCGGTCGCGGGATTGTAGCTGGCGGCATTCGAACCGGGCCCGGTTACGATCGCCTCGCGGCTCACGGAACTGTAGCGCGTCTGGTTTGAGAACACGTCGCCATTCGCGTCGGTGTGTTCAACCTTGGCGGTGATCGCATCGTGGGTGACGCGATCGAAGTCGCTGAGGAAACCGTAGAAATTCGTCCAGTCGATCGCCGGCGCGGGTGGCGTGCTCGTGTAGCCGGGAAACGCCGGGGTGGGCAGGCCGTAGTCGGGGAGGTTGTCCTGATGCTCGTGTTCGTAGGACACGTAGGCGCGGGTGGGCGTCCCCAGGCCGAGCGCGAGCGACGGGGCGACGCCCCAGCCCTTGGTGAAGGCGACATCGCGACCGGCATCGGCGCTGTCCTGCGTCATGAGGTTCAGCCGGAGCGCGGTGCCGGGAACCGGCGACTGCGCAATCGCCTCGTTGACATCGAGGGCCACGCGCCGGCGATCGCCGGAAGTGGTTTCGTCGAATCCGTAGCTGGTCGTGCCCGCCACAAAATTCTCGAGCGTGGGTTTCTTCGTGACGAGGTTTACATAGCCGGACGTGCCGCCACGACCGATGTCGGAACCTTCGGGTCCTTTGGCGACCTCGACCTGCTGGATGTTGAACACGTCGCGCGCGTAGGCGCCGATGTCGCGGACGCCATCGACGAAAATGTTGTTCGTGGTGTCGTAGCCACGCAGGTAGAAGGAGTCCCCGGCCGTGCTGGCCGCGCTCCCGCCTTCGCCGGCGGCGAAGCTGATTCCGGGCGTGTTGCGCAGCACGTCGCTCAACGTGACCGCTCCCTGTCCGGCGAAGACCTCGTGCGGGATGACCACGACCGTCTGGGGCGTGTCGACGAGCGGCTGGGTGAACTTCGGCGAAGCCACGGCCTGCGGTTTCTGGTCTTCGATCACGTAGTTGGGCAGGACGGTGGGATCGCCGAATTCGCCTGCGGCGGCATCGGCTGAGCCGTCGGCCCGGGCCACGCCAGCCAGTCCAAAGGCCTGGGCCACCGCGACACCGGCGGTGACCGCGAGCGACGGAGCGGGGAAGTGACGAGTTACTGAACTGACAGTGCCTCGAGTGAGAGGTAGGGCGGGACTGTTATCCGCACCGGCTTCGGGGTGAATCGCAAGACTGGGCCTGCCGCGCAGGCGTTCGGGCAGCTCCGGAGTTGCCGCGGACGTGGCGGGCAATGCGGTTGATGGAACCGAGGAGAAATAGTTTTCGCTCACCGTTCTTCTGAAGATGAGACCTAATCTCACGTCAACATGAAACTGCGACTCGTTCTCATACTTCCGCGCAACCGCGGATTGACCCTCCCAAGTGGTTATCCTTTAAGTGGTCCGTGGCCTCGACCCTCCAGGTCAATCTCGGCGAACGCAGCTACCCGATTCATTTCGGCAAGGATCTGCGGGCGCTGATCGCCGCAGGTCACGTCGACCCGCTTTCGGCAGGAAGACAACACGCGGTTTTGGTCGACGAAACCGTCGCCCGAATCCATGGCGCCGCCATCGACGCGCTGCTCGGAAATTCTCCGCGACTGGCCCTTCCGGCGGGCGAACGGACCAAGTCGCTCGATGTTTTCGGTCGCGCCCTCGATTTTCTGGCGGAAGCGAACTTGGGGCGCGGCGCCACGCTCTGGGTGATCGGCGGTGGAGTGATCGGCGACCTCGGTGGATTCGCCGCCGCCAGCTATCTTCGGGGCATCCGTTATGTGCAGGTGCCAACGACCTTGCTCGCGATGGTCGACAGTTCCGTCGGCGGAAAAACAGGCATCAATCTTTCAACGGGCAAGAATCTCGTCGGCGCATTTCATCATCCCTCGGCGGTGCTGATCGCGACGGATTTTCTTTCGTCGCTGCCCGCCCGTGAGTTTGCCGCCGGCATGGCCGAAGTCATCAAGACCGGCCTGCTCGGCGATGCCGCCCTGTTCGAACGCCTGGAGAAGACTCCCCTGCGACCCGGCGCCGCGCATCTCGAGGCCACGATTCGTCGCTGCTGTGAAATGAAGGCGGCCGTCGTCGAGGCCGACGAGCGCGAGACGGCGACGCAGGGCGGCCGGGCGCTGCTCAATCTCGGACACACCTTCGGCCACGCGATCGAGCAGGTGACGGGTTTCTCGCGTTACCTGCACGGCGAAGCGGTGGCGATCGGACTCGCGGCGGCGGCGCGGCTGTCGTGTCGCCTCAAACTCATTTCCGAGGCCGAGGTGGCACGCGTCGAGACCGTGGTTTCCGCGCATCAGCTCCCGATTCGCCTCGCGGCGCCGCTCGAGATCGGGGCGCTGATGGCGGCGATGCAACACGACAAGAAGGTCCGCGCCGGACGCCTGCGATTCGTCGTCCTCGAGCGACTGGGTGCGGCCGCCACCCGGGATGACGTTGATCCGGAACTCGTGCGCTCGGTCTGGAACGACATCGGAGCCGGATAATTTTCGATTTTGGATTATTGATTTTGGATTCTTCGCGACACAATCCCCGCCGGAATCTTCTTCATCGGTTCGCAAGGTTCCGGCAGAATGGACCTTTCACATTCGATCAACTGAAGATAGGGTCCAACATTCCAAGTTTGGGTAACTGAAATCCAAAATCGTTAATCCAAAATCGAAAATCTCCTCCCCGCCGTGTCCGCCATCGACGAAGGCATAGTCCGCGAATACTTCGAACAAAACGGATTCCTCGTCCGCCAGGTCCGGAAGTATCAGACGCAGGTACGGCGCAAGACCGGCGACGAGGACGTCGATCTGCTCGTCTACAACCCGGCCTACGCCCGGACGTCGCGGAAGCCCGATTTTTTTCTTTTTCCCAACGAGCTGCGCTACGTGCACCGCGCCATCGTTTCGGTGAAGGGCTGGCATGCCACGGGCTGGTTCACGCCGTCGACTTTCAAGAGCAATCCCGACATCTTCCGGTTTCTCGAGGACGCCGTGATGAAGGATCTCGCCCGTTTTTTTCCCGTCGATGCCGACGAGCCGGGCAACGCCGCCGACGTGACAAAGATCCTGGTGCTGCCCGGTCTGCCGACGGCGGAACCCTTTCGCTCGCAAAGCGTCGCCCTGCTGAAGGAGCGCGGGGTCGACGCGATTGTCTCGTTTCGCTCGATGTTGCTCGACATCATCGATGGCGTGGAGATCAACAAGAACTACCGCAAATCCGACACGCTCCAGGTGATCCGCATCCTCAAGAATTACGATTTGCTGCGCGACCCGCAGCTCGATCTCATTTCGGAACGCGAGCCGACACGGAAAGGCCGCCCGTGACCGTGCATCCGACCGCTTTGGTGGAGGAGGGCGTCGAACTCGGCGCGGGCTGCGTCGTCCACGCGCACGCGATCATCAAGCGTCACAGCATTCTCGGACCGGGCGTGGTGGTGCATCCGTTTGCGGTGATCGGCGGCGACCCGCAGGACCTGCGTTTCGATCCCGCGACGAAATCCGGTGTGCGCATCGGCGCGCGGACGGTCGTGCGGGAGAGCGTGACGATCAGCCGGGCCACGCGCGCCGGAACCAATACCGAGATCGGCGAGGACTGTTTTCTGATGGCGTGCTCGCATGTCGCGCACGACTGCCATCTGGGCAATCGGGTCATTCTGGCGAATGGCGTTCTGCTGGCCGGCCACGTGACCATCGGCGACCACGCTTTCTTTGGCGGCGCCGTGCTCGTGCATCAGTTCGTTCGCATCGGCGAAAGCACGATGATCAGCGGCGCGACGCGTGCCGCGCAGGACGTTCCCCCGTACACGCTCGCCGCCGAACGCAACGAGGTGATCGGCCTCAATCTCATCGGCCTGAAGCGCCGCGGTTTCAGTCGCGACGCCATCCGCGAACTGAAGGACGCATTCCGCCACGTCTATTTCACGCCGGGCAACATCCGCACGGTGGCCGCGGCGGCGTTGTCGGACGGCACGTTCAAGACGGACGAGGCGCGTCATTTTCTGACGTTCTTTGCCGAGGGAAAACGCGGATTTGCCCGCGCCCGGAGCGCCGCATCCGCGGATGAAAGCCCTGACGGCGCCTAGCGCGGAAAGCTTTCGTTGGCCCACGAACGAACACCAATACGGCACGAATAAAGGGGAATAAATCCGGTCTCCGTTCGCGTTGGCTCGACCCACCGATCAATGTAGTCCTCGGGAATATCAGAGTGCTTCCACCGGCCGCAGCGCCTTGGTCCTTCAACCCTCAACTCTCAACCTTCAACCGTATGCCTCCTCCCAAGCTGGCCATTACCTGCGGCGATCCGGCGGGCATCGGCCCGGAGATCGTGACGGCGTGGCTGACGGCACATGCGCAAGAGGCGGGTGACGTGGCGGTCATCGGACCCGAACGCTGGCTCACGAGTCTTCCACAGGGATTTCTTCCGGTACCGGTGGGGCTCGAGGACTTCACTGCGCAGGCCGGTCATCCCGATGGCGATGGCGCGCTGGTCGCCTGGGCGGCGATGGAGCGGGCCGCGCGGGGTTGCATGGCCGGCGAGTTTTCCGGTGTCGTGACGGGACCGGTCAGCAAGGAGCGACTCCACCGCATCGGCTTCGCGTTTCCCGGGCAGACGGAATTCTTCGCCGCGCGCTGGAGTGGGGAACCGGTGATGGCGTTTTCCGGCGGACGCCTGCGCGTCGCGCTCGCGACGTGGCACGTGCCGCTGCACGAAGTTCCGCGCTCACTCGGTCCGCATCGGCTGCAGCGGACGATCGCCGCCGCCGACGAACTCGCGCGCGTCGACGGCATTGCCCAGCCGCGGATCGGGGTGTGCGGACTCAATCCGCATGCCGGCGAGAACGGCGTGATTGGACGCGAGGAAATCGATTTCCTGAATCCGGCGCTGGAGAAAATGAAAACGACCTGGCCGGGATTGTCGCTGTGCCAGCCGGCCGACACGCTGTTCGCCCGTGCGCTGCGCGGCGAGTTCGATGTCGTCGTCGCTCTCTATCACGATCAGGGACTGGCGCCGTTGAAGGCGGTCGACTTCGACTCCGCGGTGAATGTCACGCTCGGCCTGCCGCACGTCCGCACGAGTCCGGACCACGGCACCGCTTTCGGACTTGCTGGTCGCGGACAGGCGAATCCGCAGAGCTTTGCGAATGCGGTGACGCTGGCGCAGCGCTTGATAAAATTCCGGACCAAGGCATAGGTTCGCGGCGATAATGACGACTGCCCTGTCCATGCCCGAAGGAGTTCGCGCGGGAAACGAGAACCTCGTTCGCCTGACCTCCGACGCGGGTGTCAAAGTCCTCGAGTTGATCGCCCGTGAGCGCCAGGGCGAGTACCTGCGCATCGCAATCACCGGTGGCGGTTGCAACGGACTGAGTTACAAGCTGCGTTTCACCGGCGAACCACGGCGCGGCGACATTTTGGTCCAGTCGGCCAACGTGCCGGTGCTCGTCGATCCGAAGACCGCGTTGTACCTGAAAGGCACGATCCTCGACTACTCGCATCGCATGGTGGCGGGCGGATTCAAATTCAGCAATCCCAACGCCAAGGCCAGCTGCTCCTGCGGCGAGAGCTTCAATGTCTGATCCGGTCGCAGCACGAGGGCGTTCGGAAAAGCGGTTGATGCAAAAATTTGCGTTGCGTATCATATTTACCATCAGGGTGATCGACATGCATGCGGGTCGGGAAATGGGTCGATGATTCGCTTTTTCGATGCTGAAATAGATGTTGTCATCGATTTCGTTCGGGGCAAAAACAGCCCCGTACGTCCTGATCCAAGCAAAACCTACTGAATGGCATTATCTTCTCCTCCGTCCGGCGGTCGCCCTCCCTATAATCGCGACCCGCGCCGAAACAACGACCCCTTCGCGGCCATTCGCCGCAACGCGCGCATCAAGTCGCCGCAGATTCGAGTAATCAGTCCGGAAGGACGCCAGCTGGGGATCATGGATACGCCGAAAGCACTGGCGCTCGCGGTGCAGTTCAATCTCGACCTCGTGGAGGTGGCGCCGAATGCCCAGCCGCCCGTTTGCCGCATCATGGATTTCGGCAAATACGTCTACGAAGAGCAGAAGAAGCACGCGCACAGCAAGCCGGCCGCGGGCAAGATCAAGGAGATCGAGTTCACCGTGCGCATCGAGCACAACGATTTCATCACGAAGATCCGGCACGCCGAGGAATTTCTCGACCACGGCAACAAGGTGAAGCTGCGACTGAAATTCCGCGGTCGCGAGATGGCACACACCGAGATGGGCTTCGACATGATCAAGAAGGCGCTGGAGGAGCTTTCCGGCATCGGTCACCCCGATTCCGAGCCGAAGCTCGCCGGCAAGCAGATCAACGTCATGCTCACGCCGCATCCGGTGAACAAGCGCAAGCTGAAGTTCCACACGCGCGAACCGGGCACGGCCCCGGTGGCCGCGCCGGCGCATCCGGAGTCCGCTCCGACGGCGCACAGCTGACGGACAGTCCTGTCCCATGGCGCGGCTCCGCTCCACGCGCTGGCTGGTCGGTTTCCTATTTGCCGTTGGGCTGACGGCGATCATTTCGGCCCAGCCGGCGACCGCGCCGGCCGAACAGAAACTGTGGCCGATGCGCACCATTCACGGCGTTGAGCGCGTCGACGTGCGCGACCTCGCCGAGCGCTTCGGACTCAAGGCGGAATGGACGCGCCTCGGTCTGACCATGGTGCTGAAGGATGCGCACGGGCCTCGCTTGATCTTCGAGGCGCGGCAGCAGGACATTCATTTCGACGGGTTGCGGATTTTCCTCGGACAGCCCGTGCTGCCGGACCGCGACTCGCTCTGGGTGTCGCTGCTCGACGTGATCAAGATCGTGGCACCGCTCCTCGATCCGAAGGTACACGCCGACAAGCTTCCCGCGGGCGCGCCGAAAACCATTGTCATCGATCCCGGTCACGGCGGCGGCGATCCCGGCACGCACAATGCGCTTTTTCGGGTTTGGGAAAAGGACATGACCCTCGACGTGGCGCTCCGGCTGCGCCCGATTCTCGAGGCGCGCGGCTGGAAGGTGATCATGATTCGCGACAAGGACATCGAGCTTTCCCGCGACAAGAAGATGGATCTCCTGATGCGGGACGAGCTGGCCAACCGGAGCAAGGCGGACGTCTATCTCAGCATTCATTTCAACGACGCCACGCTGGGCGTGACCGGAATCGAGACCTACGCGCTCGCTCCGCAATTCATGCTTTCGGCCGGAAATGTTCAGGGCGACGACATGACCAAGGTCGCGTATCCGGCGAATCATTTCGACCTGGCCAATCTTTTTCTCGGCGAAAAAGTGCATCGCGCGATGATCGACGGATTGAAATCGTCCGATCGCGGCTTCAAGCACGCCCGCTGGGCGGTCCTGCGGATGCTGGAATGTCCGGGCATCCTGGTCGAGTGCGGGTACCTTTCCAACAACTCCGAGACCCGGCTCATCGCCACGCCCGAGCACCGGCAAAAGATTGCCGAGGCGCTGGCAGCGGGCCTGCAGGACTATGCCACGGCCATCGCCAGTCTCCACCCGGCGCCGCCGCCGCCCAAGGTTCCGCCTGTGCTGATGCCGCCAACCCGACCCGTAACCGCACCCTCCACCCGACCGTCCCGATAACTGCCATGCCCACCTCCCGCATCCTTCGTTTCCTTGCCGGTTCTTCCTTCGTATTCGCGCTCGCCGCCGCTCCGGCCCTGAAGGCCTGGAACGAGGAGGGCCATCGGATGGTGAACGAGGTCGCGCTCGCCTCGCTGCCGGCCGATTTTCCCGCCTTTGTGCGCGATCCGGCCACCGCGAAGCGCATCGCCTGGCTCTCGAGCGAACCCGATCGGTGGCGGAGCACGCCCGATCTCCCGGCGACTCACCAGAACGCGATCGATCACTACATCGATCTCGAACAGCTCGACGAAGCCGGGCTGACCACCGCGGAATTGCCGTCCTTCCGCTACGACTTTGCCGCGCAGTTCTCGGCCGCGCGCGCGGCGCACCTCGCAAATTTCCCACCCATCGATCCGAAAAAGGACCGCGACCACACCCGCCCGTGGTGCGGTTTTCTGCCTTGGGCCATCGAGGAGGGATTCGGCCGCCTGCGCGGGGATTTCTCCCGCCTGAAGGTGTATGAGGAATTTGGGATGGAAGCCGACGCCGCGCTCACGCGCGCCAGCATCGTCGAACAGATGGGCGTGCTCGGACACTACGTCGGCGACGGCAGCCAGCCGCTGCACACGACAATCCATCACAACGGCTGGGTCGGCGCAAACCCGCATGGCTATACGACGTGGGACCGCATTCATGCGTGGATCGACGGTGGATTCATTCTCAAGGCCAACATCACGTTCGCGGATCTCCGCGACCAGGTGAAACCGGCCACCGCGCTGGCGGTGCCATCGATATCAAGTCCTGGCCCGGAGCGCGACCCGGTTTTCGCGCTCGTCATGGACTACCTGCTGGCCCAGCACGCGCAGATGGAGCCGCTTTATCAGCTCGAGAAAGCGGGCGGCCTCAACCACGACGACCGTCCGGCGAGCCCGGACGGCAAGGCCTTCATCGAGAGGCAGCTTCTTGTCGGCGGGCAGATGCTCGGTCAGCTCTGGTACACGGCCTGGAAAACCGCAGCGCCCGACAACTATCTGCGTTCGTCGCTGCTGAAGAAGAACGCGGCCCCGGTGGCAAAATAAGGCGGGCCGGTTCGAAAAGCGCCGGTAGGGGCGGATGTCGCATCCGCCTTTCCGCAAACATTCCAGGGCCGGCCGGAGGCCGTCCCCTACCGATTCGAGGCCATACCTCGCCTGTAGGAGCGGCTTTACGCCGCGATCAACGGGTTCGGATCGCGGGCATCACCGTCGAATCTGAATTCGGCGTTCGAACCTAACCGCGGACCAATACGAAGTGCATCGGTAGGGGCGGATGTCTCACCCGCCTTTCCGCAAACATTCCAGGGCCGGCCGGAGGCCGTCCCCTACCGAATCGAGGCAATATCTCTGCTGTGGGAGCGGCTTTGCGCCGCGGTCAACGAACTTGGGTCGCGGGCATCACCATCGAATCTGAATTCGGTGTTCGAACCTAACCGCGGACCAATACGAAGTGCATCGGTAGAGGCGGATGTCTTATCCGCCTTTCCGCAAACATTCCAGGGCCGTCCGGAGGCCGTCCCCTACCACCGGCCTCAACCCCGTCCATCCAGCTGCGTGGCGAGCAGGTGCCCGAGCCAGACGCCGACGAGGCAGCAGGCCAGCGACCCAAAGGCATACGCGCCGGCTCCTACCCAATCGCCGTCCTGCGCCAGGTTGAGCGTCTGCAGACTGAAGGACGAAAAGGTCGTGTAGCCGCCGAGTATACCGGTCATCACGAAATGCCGGGTTTCCGGCCGTGCGGCCATCCGGCCTTCCGGGCCGCTGAAGGTGGCAAAGAATCCGATGATGAATGACCCGGTCACGTTGACGACGAACGTTCCCCAGGGGAATCCGGAGACAATTCGGTCGCCGATGAACGATGCCAGACAATACCGGAGAACGCTGCCGACGGCGCCGCCGACGGCGATGAGGAGATAGGTGATCACGATGAGTCGCGGGATGATTGCTGTTGCCCAGGAGTCATCAGCCGCAATGTGCGGCGGTTTACCCTTGCGGGAAGGCGGAATCCATCGCCGGACCAAGAAAAGGCGAACGCCAGCGATGACGCAAGCCGCCGGTGGCGCTTGCGGCGCGGGACCGATCCGGCTCGATCCGCGCGCCGGCCTCCCACACCCTGCCGTGTTGTCGAAAATGCCCCCAGTCCGTTGGTGGATCGCCGCAGTCGTCCTGGGTTTTGGGGCGACAACTCGCCTTGCGTGTGCAGCCAGCGGGGATCTCGCGGACCGCATCATAATTCTGGCCAACTCAGCCCAACCGGACTCGGTGGAACTCGCGCGATTCTACGCCCGCGAGAGACAGGTTCCACTCGCGAACATCATCGTGCTCCCAATGTCGACCGGGGAAACGATCACCTGGCCGGAATTCGTCGCCACCCTTTGGGAGCCCCTCCAGGACGAACTGGTCAAACGCGACTGGCTGGTCGGCGTGACCGGCAAGTCCCGTGACTCGGTGGGGCGCCGCGAGGCGGTTTTTTCCGGTCACCACCTTTCCTATCTCGTGGTCTGCCGGGGCACGCCGTTGCGCATTCAGAAAGATCTGTCGCTCATTGCGGAGTCGGCCACGTGGAAAATGCCGGAGGCGTTTCGCAACAATGAGGGTGCGGTCGATTCTGAGCTGAGCCTGCTCGCGGCGGGCAATTACGAAATCAACGGATTCGTGCCGAATCCGCTTTTTCAAGGCAAAGGCGCGGATTCGCTGGCAGGTAAGCTGGTGATCAAAGTCTCGCGCCTCGACGGACCGACCGACGCGGACGCCCGCGCACTCGTCACCTCGGCGCTCACCGCGGAGCGCGACGGCATTGCGGGCCGGTATTACATCGATTTGCGCACCGGCAATTCCGAGGGTGACGACTGGCTCGAAAAAACCGCGCATGAGCTCGACGATCTCGGATTCGAGGGCGACGTGGAACACACCTCGCGTGTTTTCAGTACGGATGACCGGTTCGATGCGCCGCTGTTTTATTTTGGGTGGTACGCGCTGAATTGCGTCGGACCCTTCATGCGGGAGAACTTCCGTTTTCCACCCGGAGCGATCGCGCTGCACATTCACAGCAACTCGGCCGAGACCCTGCGTTCCGGCGATCACAACTGGTGCGGACCGTTCATTGCGCGCGGAGTGACGGCGACGATGGGCAATGTTTTTGAACCCTATCTCGAATACACGCATCGCCCGGATATTTTCATGCGTGCCCTGGCTCGCGGCGCCACCCTGGGGGACGCAGCCTACGAATCCCTTCCTGTGCTGAGCTGGCAGGCCGTGCTCGTTGGGGATCCGCTCTACCGACCGTTCAGGGCCGGGGCAGCGATGCACTTGCCGACGGATTTACAGGCCTACGATTGGATTCGCCAGGCGTGCAAGCTCGAGAGGGCAGGGAAGCCGGACGCAGCGGATGCGTTGCTCTCGAACGCGTTTTCGTCCCTGCACCACGCTGCTTTGGCCGTAACCCGGGCCAACCTGGAATTTTCGCGCGGCTACGTTGCGGCGGGAAAAACGGCCCTCGAGTCGATTGCCGACCATTCGGAATTTTCCGCGGGGGAATGGCCGGCCCTTCGCGAGGCGGCGCGGCTCCTCGAGAAACACGACGACGTCAAAGGTGCTCTTGCCTTGTACGAAAAATGGGTTCACGCGTCGGCGCCCGATGCGGCCTGGCGGTTGAGCGTCTTTTCCGATGCCATCGCCGCCGCACGTAAATCAGGCGACGAAACGAAAGCGCGCGAATTCGAGCGACTACGAGACCAATGAAATTTACGAAGTACGATCTACGAGTGACGATTTCCGTCGGGACTATACTTGCGGGAGATCGCTAGGAGCGCCGGAAAATTTTCACGGGGGGAGGCAACCGAGCAAACTTAGAGATCAATTTTAGACGTGGCCAATCAGAATGGAATCACGGAGACGAGGAGGACGCAGAGGTTCCATTCTTATCCGACCAATCTCCTGAAAGATCATCCTTGGTCCGCCTTGAAATACGTGGTCAAGACTCCGTCCTCCGTGCCTCTGTGGTTCAAACCTTCAGGCACAAAAAAGAATCCTCCGTCGCCTCCTGCAAATCCGCTACTTTTTGCGCCTCTTGCGATTTTTTGCGGCTAAAGATTTCCTGAAACTACTCTAGACGTAGTTTGAGGGAGGCCGTCCTTCGCGCTTCCGGTCCGACCAATCTAAGATCGTCAATCGTACCTCGTAAATTCCTAGAAGTGTTCGACGATTTTGTCGGCGAGGCCGTAGTCGATCGCCTCCTGGGCGTTCAGGTAGAAATCGCGGTCGCTGTCGCGCGCAATCTTGTCGATCGGCTGTCCCGACGCGGTGGCGAGGATGTGATTCAGCTCGGCGCGAATCTTTTCCATTTCCTGTGCCTGGATGTTGATGTCCGTGGCCGGGCCGATGAAGCGGCCGGCGATCAGCGGCTGGTGGATCATCACGCGCGCGTGCGGAAACAGATGCCGCCGGCCCTTCTTGGGGGCGCTGAGCAGGATCGAGCCCATGGATGCGGCCATGCCGGTGACCACTACCGTGACCGGTGAGGTGATCATCTTGATCGTGTCATAGACCGCCATGCCGGCCGTGATCGATCCGCCGGGCGTGTTCATGTAAAACGTGATGTCCTTTCCGTCGTCGGCGGACTCGAGATAGAGCAGCTTCTCGGTGATCTCCTTGGCCGACTCGTCGGTGACGGCGCCCCAGAGGAAAATCTTCCGCTGTTCCAGGAATTTCCGCTGGATCTGCGCGCCGACCGGAGCCGGAACCTTGCCCACCACGGGATCCTCGGGCTCGTCGTCATCATCGTCGAGGCGCGGCGCGACCGGGTTGCGGAGATCCGAATGGAAGTTGGAGAACGACATGGCGTGAGAACGTGCGCGGCTTTGCCGGTTTTGCGAGTCGTTTTTACCCGACATCCGGATCGGCGCCGAAGGCGGGTGGCATGCCTGGCGGCGGCCGAAACAAACTGGAAACCGGCATGGGGTTGCGCTTGTCAGGGTTGGGCCGGACGCCCTCAATGAACGCCGGCTTTTACCCATGCCGTCGCGCCGTCTTTCCCTTTTTCGCCTGCAGGAAGGCGGTTTGCTGGTGGTGATCTTTGTCCTCGGCGCATTGCTGACCACGTTTGGTGGACGGGTGCGCACGCCGCTGCTGACCGTGGGGGCCGATGGAACGCGCGAGCGCGTCTTCGAAACGAACGCCGCGGGGGAGCGCGTCCCGGTATTCGTCGAAGAGAACAAGTTTCTCAATGTCCGGAATCTTGCCCAACTCGCCAAGGACACCAGCTTCACGGCCATCATGGCGGTGGGGATGTCGATCGTGATCATCTCAGGCGGCATCGATCTGTCGGTGGGTGCCGCCTACGCGCTCGCCTCCGTGCTCGGCGCGATGGTCTTCAATCACTATGGACCGGGAGGACCCGCCGCCGGTTCGGCGGTAACCGGCGTGGTGCTGGGCATGGTCACGTGCGTCGGAACCGCCGCGCTGTGCGGACTCGCGAACGGTGCCCTGATCGTGGCTTTGCGCGTGCATCCCTTCATCGTCACGCTCGGCGCGATGGCGATCCTCCGCGGCATCGCCTTCGTCGTGACGCGAGGGCAGTCGGTCGGCGGATTCCCGACGGCTTTTCGGGGCATGATCGGATGGACCACGGCCAGCGGACTCAGCCTGGTGCCGCTGGGAGTCATGATTGTGGTGACTGTGGTTGGCTGGATTTTCCTTTCGCGCCTCGCCGCCGGTCGACGGGTCTACGCCATCGGCGGCAACGAACTCGCCTCGCGCTTCAGCGGGATTGGCGTGGAGCGCGTGAAAATCGGCGTCTACGTGATTTCGGGACTCTCCGCCGGCGTCGCCGCGCTGCTGGCGCTGGGCTATTATGGCAGCGCCAGTTCCGGCGACGGTCAGGGCTACGAGCTCAACGTGATCGCCGCGGCGGTCGTCGGCGGAGCGAGCCTGACGGGCGGGCGCGGCACGGCGCTGGGAGCGGTGCTCGGCGCGCTGGTGATCCAGATGATCTCCAGCGGCATCGTGATTCTCGGCATCGACCAGAACTACAGCCAGATCATCATCGGCAGCGTCGTGATCGCCGCCGTCGTGCTCGACAATCTCAACGGCTGGCTGGCCCGTCGGCGTCTGGTCCGGGCCGGCCATTGATAATTTCCCCCAACATCCCCATGAAACGAATCCTCGTTCTTCTGCTTGCCGGCGCCTTCGCGCTGGCCGGCCGTGCGGCCGAAACGCGCACGATCACCATCGGCCTCGTGGCCAAGTCCCAGGGCAACCCGGTATTCCAGGCTGCCCGGGTGGGAGCCGAGGACGCCGCGCGCGAGCTCGGCGCCAGGAATCATCTCAACATCAAGATCGACTGGCGTACACCCAACGAGGAAGACGCGCAGAAGCAGGCCGAGGCCATCGAGCAGCTGGTGCTCGCGGGCGCGGACGGCATCGCGGTGAGCTGCTCCGATGCCAACAAGCTGACCGATGCGATCAATCGTGCGGTCGACAACGGCGTCCCCGTGGCGACCTTCGACTCGGATGCTCCGGCCTCGAAGCGGTTCGTGACCTACGGAGTAGACGACATCGATTGCGGCCGCCAGACGATGGAGGAGCTGGCGAAGGTGATGGGTGGGAAGGGCATCGTTGCGATCCTCGCCGGCAACCCCAATGCGCCCAACCTGCAGAACCGGGTGCGGGGCGCGAAGGAGGCGGCGGCGAAATATCCCGGCCTCAAGATTCGCGACGTTTACTATCACAAGGAGACGCCGCAGGACGCCGTGGCGCGGATCGAGCAGGTGATGCAGTCGAATCCCGACATCACGGGTTGGGCCTTCATCGGCGGTTGGCCGCTCTTCACCGAGAACGCGCTCAAGTGGCCGGCCGGTTCGGTGGCGTGCGTGTCGGTCGACGCGCTGCCCGCGCAGCTCGCCTACATTCGCAACGGGCAGGTGCCCGTGCTGCTCGCGCAGCAGTGCTACCAGTGGGGTCACCGCAGCGTGGAGCTGCTGGTCGACAAGATTGTCTTCAAGAAAAACCCGCCGGAGGTGAAGGAAGTCAGCCCGCTGATTCCGGTCACGAAGGCGAACGTCGACGCCTACGCCGCCAACTGGACCAAGTGGCTCCCGCAGTAAACTGAGGAGTTGCCGCAAAAGAACGCAAAGGTTCTAGCCTTTGGGGTGCGATCAATCTTTGAACTCTGCGACCAAATCCGGGAGACGGCGTATGCGATCCATCTGTTCCATGGCCACGGCCACCTGGAAAAGGTCTACGAGAATGCCCTCGCCTCGCGACTGCAGAAGCAGGGAATCGTCGTCGCACGGCAGTTTCCGATCAAGGTCCTCGATGAAGATGGCACGCACCTTGGAGACTACTTTGCCGACCTGCTGGTGGATCAGCGTCTCCTGGTCGAAATCAAGGCGGTCCGAACTCTGGCGGACGAACACATCGCGCAGCTTCTGGGTTATCTCAAGTCCACGCGCATCGAACACGGCGTGCTCGTGAACTTTGGCTCGTCCAGGTTTGAGATGAAAAAATATGCATTAGGCCGCGATCGAGTTGAAGCATGACAGCGGTGGCGGCCCGTATCTTTGCGTCCTTTTGCGGCTAAGTTCACATGGCCTTCCTCGAATTTCGCCGCATCACCAAGCGTTTCCCGGGCGTCCTCGCGCTGGACAACGTGTCCTTGGCGGTCGAGCGCGGCTCCTGTCACGCCCTGATGGGGGAGAACGGCGCGGGCAAGAGCACCCTCGGCAAGATCCTGGCCGGCGTGCAGCCGGCGGATGAGGGCGAGATCGCCCTCGACGGTCGCGTGATCAACCCCGCGTCGCCGCTCGCCGCGCGCGCGGCGGGCATCGCCATGGTGCACCAGGAACTCGCCTTCTGCCCGAACCTGAGCGTGGCCGAAAATCTTTGCCTCGGCGATCTGCCGCGGCGCGCCCTCGGCTGGCTCGATCGCAAGAAGCTTCACGCCCGGGCGACGGAGATGCTCGCCTCGATCAACGCGCGCATCGATCCGCAGGCGATCATTGGCACGTTGTCGACGGGTGAGGAACAGCTGGTGCAGGTCGCCGCGGCGGTGGGCACGGGAGCGCGCGTCATCGTCATGGACGAGCCCACCAGCTCGCTCTCGCTGGGCGAATCGCGCGAACTCTTTCGCCTGCTCGCCGATCTGCGCCGACGCGGCATCACGATCCTCTATGTTTCCCACCGCATGGAGGAGATTTTCTCGCTGTGCGACACGCTGTCCGTGCTGCGCGATGGTCGGCACGTGAAGACGCAGGCGGTGCGGGACACGACGCCTTCCGCGGTGGTGAGCCAGATGATCGGCCGAGAACTGCTCGTCCGCACCCACGCGCATCTCGAGCGCACCCCGGGGCCGGTCGCGCTCGAGGTGCGCGGACTTTCCCATCCGACCCGTTTTCGCGATATTCATCTGTCCGTGCGGGCCGGCGAGATCGTGGGCCTGGCGGGAATTGTCGGAGCCGGCCGGAGCGAAATGGCCCTCGCGGCGCTGGGTCTCGATCCCGACGCGACCGGTAGCGTTGCCGTCAACGGCCGGCCGGTCACCTCCGGTTCCGTGGACGCAGCGCTGGCCGCGGGCCTTGGCCTCGTGCCCGAGGACCGCAAACGCCAGGGCCTCGTGCTCGGACTCAATTGTCGAGAAAACGCCGTGCTGGCCGCGCTCCCGCTGGTTACTCGACTGGGCTGGGTGCGTCGCGGGGCCGAGCGCGATCTCGTGGGCCGCTACGTGTCGCGCCTGCGCGTCAAGGCGCCCGGTCTCGACACGGTGGTCGCGACGCTCAGCGGCGGCAACCAGCAGAAGATCGCGCTCGCGAAATGGCTGGCGCGCGATTGTTCGGTGCTGATCGTCGACGAGCCCACACGCGGCATCGATGTCGGTGCGAAGGCCGAGATTTATCAGCTGCTCGACGAGCTCGCGTGCGAGGGCAAGGCGATCCTGATGATTTCATCGGAGCTGCCCGAACTGATCGGACTGTGCCGCCGCATCCTCGTGATGCGGGAGGGGCGGCTCGTCGGCGAAGTGCCGCGCGAACAATTCAGCGAGACGACGCTGATGAATCTGATGGCGGGGGTGGACACGGTGTAGGGCGGGGTCGCCGAACCCCGCCGTTCGATCCGATGGCGTCCCGTCGACGAAACATCATCCGCATCGCCATGCGTCTGCTCAGCTGCCTCGCATTGCCATTCCTGGTCGCCGCCGGCTGCGCCATCCCGGCCGCTCCGGAAATCCCCTGGGTCTCGCTCGAAGTGACGGTGACGAAGTTCGATCCCGACGGCACGCTCTTCGAAATGCAGACCGGCGGACGCCCGTTCGAGAAAGGGGGGAGCACTCTCGGACCGCTCACCCTGGTGACCGTCAAATCGCCGGGCGCCTTCGCGGGACGCGAGTTTCTGATTGCCCTGCCGTCATCAGCGACGGGCTTGTCGGGCGAACATGCGATCCAGTTGTCCGAGCGGGGACGCACTGTCGTCGTGCAATTCGCGCGCAAGGCGCTGCGCAAAGGCCCGCGCGAGGTCGTGGAATTTGCGGAATTGAACTGGCCGGACCACTAGGTGGAGCGGCTTGCCCTCAAGACGCTCAACGCGTTGCGGACAACGCGTTCCACCTCAACACGCATCGGCCCCTACGGCGCCTTCGCCTTCCACACCGTCATCACATCCGGCGAGCCCTGACTGCGCACGCCATTGTCGATCAGGATTTCCTCGGTGGCGGCGAGGCAGTCCGCGCGCGGCAGAACCAGAGCCTCGGCGAAATGGTCCACGAACTCGATCGTGATGAACTCGTCCTTACAGTCGCGCAGCACTTCGACGAGATGCTTGAGATTCTTGATCGCGGTGCCGTTGATCGTCTTGACCGTGTGCGAGGTCGGGTTGCCGTAGCCGTTCACCAGCTTGTGTGGGAAAAACGGTGACGAGATCACCACCAGCTGCTCGTCGGGCGTCGCTGGCCGCGCAAAACGCCGGTTCACGAGCGGGCTGCCGCCGGCGCTGAGCCAGTTGTAGAACCCGCCGTTGCCCGCCAGTCCACCGGCAAACTGGGCCGTGGCGGCCGAGAAGACGATCGGTCCATAGACAAAATACGACGGGTACGCGCCGGCGAGATCGTAAACCAGCATCGGACGAACCGAATTCACCGGCAGATCGACGGCCATGGATTTCCCGTTGCGAACGATCGTCAGCGGCACGTGGCCGTTGTGGGCCGTCTTTTGAATCAGATAGGAGAATTGGACGAGAATCTGGTCGGTCAGCTTGATCTTGCCCTGGTCGTTGACGTGCTGGCCGTCGACCGCGGTAATCACGTCCCATTCCTTGAGCGGATAGGCAGGATCAGGGTCGTCGATTTCATGCACCACCATGCCCTCGACGGATTTGTCGAGATGCAGGAATTTTCTCAGCGCGGGATTCTCGAGCGTCTGGAACTCGTCGAAGATGGCGGGCTTGCCATCGTAGTGTCCGTCCGCGACGTCCTTCAGGAACAACTCGATTTCCTCGCAGGGGATGATGTAGCCGATGTTCTCCGCGTTGGAGAGGTGGCTGAACGCGAGTCCGATCACCTTGTCGCCGACCAGGGCCGGCCCGCCGCTGTTGCCGGGATTGATGGCCGCGTCGATCTGGATGCGCAGTCCGGAGGTGGGAAAATTGTAGGAGGTGAATTCGATCCGCGACACAATGCCCTTCGTAATCGAAAGCGTGGAACCGCCCGTCGGGTACCCGTAGACGAGCACCGGGTCCTTGATCTCGGGCAGCTTGTTCGCGAGCGCGAGAGCCGGGTGGGAATCGAAGAACGAATCATCGTCGAGCTTCAAGACCGCGAGGTCGATGCCGGGTGCGATCGATTCGACCTTGGCGGAAATCTTGTCGCCGGCCTGGCTCGCCTGGATCTGCACCTCGCTCGCATAGAGGACGACGTGCGCGTTGGTCAGGATGCGCCGGCCTTCGATCACCAGTCCGGTTCCCGTCGCCTCCGTCGGGGCTTGTTTGGTCCACGGACGGAAGGAGTCGGGATAACGCATCGTGGAAAACACCTTCACGACGGCATTCTCGACGGAGTGATCGATCGGCGGATTCGGCGCGGGAGTCGCCGCAGACACGGCTGCGGGGCTCGGAGCCGGGGTGGGCGCGGGGGCGGCGACGGGCGCCGCGGCCTTGCCGACGTCGGCCGCGTGGAGCGGCGAGCCAGCGAACACGAGGAGCGAAAGACCGGCGCCGATGGCGCGGGCGGAGGAAGGAACAAAATTCATATCAATAGCGGATCTTGTCGGATTTGGTTTCCCAGGCCCGGAAAGTCACGATCGCCTCGTCGGGCAGCAGCGGCTTCATCAGCACCGTGCGCTGCTCCGGCGCCAGCGGCACCTGCTGATAGATGAATTCATCATCGAATCCGATCGCGGCCGCATTCTGCCGGGTATTGCCGTAGTAAACCGTCGGGATGCGCGCCCAGTAGATCGCGGACAGGCACATGGGACACGGTTCGCAGCTCGTGTAGAGCACGCAGTCGGTGAGCTGAAACGTGCCGAGTTTCGCGCAGGCGTCGCGAATGGCCGTCACCTCCGCATGCGCGGTCGGGTCGTTGGTGGAGGTCACCCGGTTGTTGCCGGTACCGACCACGCGACCCTGGCGGACGACGACGCAGCCAAACGGCCCGCCGCGGCCCGCGCGGACACCCTCATCCGCCAGCCGGATGGCCTCGCGCATGAATTCCTCGTGTTGCATTGAGCCCATCAAAAGGCCCGGAACCTTGCGTGGCGAGCCCGTTGGCGCGGGCACTCTGATGCTGACAGCGGGCGTGCCGACGGTTTCATAGGAGGAAATGAGCTCCACCCACCTTGGCGGCCTCGAGATCACCGGTCCGATCAGCGCCGCCCATGCCAGCGTCCTCACCCCCGAGGCCTGCGCCTTCCTCGCCGGTTTGTTCCGCAAGTTCGAGCCGACCCGCCAGGAACTGCTGGCGCGCCGGGTCGCCCGGCAGCGCGATCTCGAGGCCGGAAAGCTCCCCGATTTTCCGGCGGAAACCGCATCGATTCGGAACGACTCGTCCTGGAAAGTGGCTTCGGCCCCGGCCGATTTGCAGGACCGTCGCACCGAAATCACCGGTCCGGTTGACCGCAAGATGGTCATCAACGCCCTCAATTCCGGCGCGAAGGTCTTCATGGCCGATTTCGAGGATGCGACCGCGCCCAGCTGGGAGAACCTGCTCGACGGCCATATCAACCTCCGCGATGCGATCCGCCGCACGATCAGCTTCACCAATCCCGAGGGGAAGGCTTATCGGCTCAATGAAAAGGTGGCGACGCTGCTCGTCCGCCCGCGCGGCTGGCACCTGCCCGAAAAGCATGTGCGTGTGGACGGCAAGGCAGTCTCCGGCGCGTTGTTCGATTTCGGGCTCTACTTTTTTCATAACGCAAAGGAGCTGCTGGCGCGCGGCAGCGGCCCGTATTTCTACCTGCCGAAAATGGAAAGCCATCGCGAGGCGCGGCTGTGGAACGAGGTTTTCCTGCATGCCCAGGCCGCGGTCGGCGTGCCGCGCGGCAGTGTCCGCGCCACGATGCTGATCGAGACGATTCTCGCGACCTTCGAGGCCGAGGAAATGCTGTACGAACTGCGCGAGCACGCCTCCGGACTCAACTGCGGGCGTTGGGACTACATTTTTTCGCGCATCAAGAAGCTGCCGTTTCACGGCGACCCGTTCCCGGATCGTGGCCAGGTGACGATGACGGCGCCGTTCATGCGCGCCTATTGCCTTCACGTGATCAAGATTTGTCATCGCCGCGGAGCCCATGCCATGGGCGGCATGGCCGCGCAGATCCCGATCAAGAACAATCCCGCGGCGAACGACGCGGCCCTGGCCAAGGTGCTGGCCGACAAGGAACGGGAGGCGACCGACGGGCACGATGGCACCTGGGTGGCGCATCCGGGACTCGTTCCGGTGGCGCTGCAGGCTTTTGACAAGCACATGCCCGGTCCGAATCAGGTCTCGCGGCAGCGCGACGACGTCCATGTGACCGCGGCCGAGCTGCTGGCGTCGCCGGCCGGCACCGTCACCGAAGCAGGCGTGCGCACGAACCTGAGTGTGGGCGTGCAATACGTCGAGGCGTGGCTGGGGGGACTCGGCTGCGTTCCCCTCTATAACCTGATGGAGGACGCCGCCACGGCGGAGATCTCGCGTTCGCAACTGTGGCAGTGGTTGCGGCGAAGCGCCGGGATGGCTGATGGCCGCCAGGTGACCGCTTCCCTCTACGATCAGCTGATGGATGAAGAACTGAAGAAAATTGAGAGCGAGATCGGCACGCCGCGGTTTGCCCGGGGACATTTTCCCAAGGCCGTCGACCTGTTCATGCGCATGGTCAAGGCGGAGAAGTTCGAGGAGTTTCTCACGCTGCCGGCGTACGACCTGCTCGGATGACACCGGCTATGTTGGCCTGGAGCGGATGTAGGAGCCTGCTTGCAGGCGATACACAGCGCGGAAAGTTTCGCGATTCAGCCGAAAGCCGTTGCGGAAAACGGTCGCGCCCTGCCTTGGGTCGCCTGCAAGCAGGCTCCTACATTGCGGTCCGACTTCACTGACCGTGCGCCATGCTCACGCTCGCTGAAGTCAATTCTCTCGATCGCGCGGCCTTCATCGCCGCGTTGGGTCATCTGTTCGAGCACTCGCCCTGGGTGGCGGAACGCACCTGGAGCCAGCGTCCGTTCCGCGACGTCGCCGATCTGAACGCCCGGCTTGGCGCCACGATGCGCGCGGCCCCGGTGGCGGAACAACGGGCGTTGATCGAGGCCCATCCCGATCTGGCCGGCCGGCTGGCCCGTCAGAACCAGTTGACCGCGGAGTCGACCCGCGAGCAGGCGAGTGCCGGCCTGAATCGCCTGACCGAGGAGGAACTGGCGTCCTTTCAGCGCCTGAATGACTCCTATCGGTCCAAATTCGGATTTCCGTTCATCATCTGCGCGCGCCTCAACGCCAAGGACGCGATCGTCGCCGCGATGACGGCCCGATTGCGAAATCCTCCCGAAGTCGAGCACGCTGCGGCCCTGGCCGAAATCGAAAAGATCGCCTGGTTGCGCCTGCAGGATGCGCTCGCCAGATGAGCCGCCCCGGCTAGGCTTGGCGGCGTGGGGTCAACGACCGCGCAAACCGACGGTGGTATTTCCATCATGCCCGCGAAACTCAGCACTCACGTCCTCGATCTCGCCGCCGGCCGCCCTGCCGCCGGGATGAAAATTGAATTGCGGCGACTCGGCGCCAACCCGGTGTTGCTGGCCACCGTAAGCACCAATGCGGATGGTCGCACCGAACGGCCGTTGCTCGAGGGGCCGACGATGGCGGCCGGCGACTACGAGCTCCGGTTTTTTGTGCGGGATTATTTCATGGCCCGATCTGTGGAGTGCACGTTTCTCGATCAGGTGCCGCTGCATTTCCATCTCGCCGACCCGTCCGCCTCGTACCATGTGCCGCTCCTGGTGACACCCTGGTCCTACAACACCTATCGGGGCAGCTGAGCCATGGGTGCCGGCATCGACGCGGAGCTCGTCCGCAAACTCGAACAGCTCGGTCGCGTCAGCGACGTGCCGGGCGAACTGACCCGCACGTTCCTGTCGCCCGCGATGCAGCGGGCCAACGACCTCGTGGGAAAATGGATGAGGCAGGCTCGCTTGGAAACGACCGTCGATGCCGCGGGCAATCTCATTGGTCGCCTGGCCGGTCCCCATCGCGAGGCGCCCACGCTCGTTCTCGGCTCGCATCTCGATACGGTGCGCAACGCGGGAAAATTTGACGGTGCGCTGGGTGTCCTGCTTCCGATCGTTGCACTGGGCGAACTGCGCCGGCGAGGCGTCACGCTGCCGTTCGCCATCGAGGTGGTGGGGTTTTCCGAGGAGGAAGGCGTCCGCTTTTCCAGCGCGTATCTCGGCAGCAAGGGATTTTGCGGCCGGTTGAAAGCGGCCGATCTGGCGTTGCGGGACGAAGCGGGGATTTCCGTCGCCGAAGCGATGGCCGGCGCGAAACCTCGGCGGAAAATGCGCGACGGGAAATCGTCGCATCGTGACTGGCTCGGTTATTTTGAGGTGCACATCGAACAGGGCCCGGTTCTGGAAAAGCGAAATCTGGCGGTGGGCGTCGTCTCCGCGATCGCGGGGCAGAGCCGCTTTCGCCTGCGGTGGACGGGAAAGGCCGGGCATGCCGGAACCACGCCGATGGACTTGCGTCGTGACGCTTTGGCCGGGGCGGCGGAGTTTGCGCTCGCGGTCGAGGCGCTGGCGCGGAAAACGTCCGGCCTGGTCGCGACAGTCGGCCAGGTCAGTGTCCGGCCGGGGGCGGCGAATGTGATTCCCGGCGAGACCGTGCATTCGCTCGATGTGCGGCACGCCCGCGATGCCGTGCGGAAAAAAGCGCTGTTCCAGCTGGGGCGCCTGGCCGCTTCCATCGCCCGAAAACGCGGACTGACTGTGCACTGGCAGCGCACCCAGGACAATCCGGCGACCGCCTGCGCGCGGGAACTGACCGCGACGCTCGCGCGATCGGTGAAAAAAATTCAAGGACCGTGTCCGTCGCTGGTCAGCGGCGCGGGACATGATGGAGTCGTGGTTTCGTTGGAGATGCCCATCACGATGCTCTTTGTGCGCTGCCGCGACGGACTGAGCCACCATCCGGACGAATATGCCTCGGGACGCGACCTCGGTGTCGCGTTGAAGGTCACCATCGATTTTCTCGAGGCGCTGGCCCGCCAGCAGGCATGAGCAGCGATTTCGATCTCGTCGTGCGCGGCGGCACGGTCGTCACTCCCACCGCGACCGCAGTCGCCGATGTTGGCATTGCCGAAGGCCGGATCGTCGCGGTGGCCCGTGCACTCCGCGGCTCCGCACGCACGGAAGTCGACGCGCGCGGCCACCATGTGTTTCCGGGCATTCTCGATGCCCACGTTCATTTCAACGAGCCGGGTCGGACCGATTGGGAAGGCCTCGCCACGGGATCGGCCGCGCTGGCGGCAGGCGGCGGCGCCTGGTTTGCGGACATGCCGCTCAACTCGCTTCCGCCGGTTCTCGATGCCGCATCGTTCGCGGAAAAGAAGGCGCTTGCGGAGAAGAAGTCGGTCACGGATTTTTCGCTCTGGGGCGGGCTGGTGCCGGGCAATCTCGACCGGCTGGGTGAACTGCGTGACGCCGGCGCGATCGCCCTGAAGGCCTTCATGTGCGGCAGCGGCGTGGACGAGTTTCCCGGCGTGACGGATGCGGCGACCTTGCGGGCGGGAATGAAAAGGGCCGCTGCCCTCGGGATGATGGTCGCCGTTCACGCCGAGGACGAGGCCCTGGCGGCGCGTCTGACCGCGGAGGAAAAGGCGCGCGGCGCGACCGATGTGCGCTCGTGGCTGAGCACGCGTCCGGTGGAGGTGGAGCTGAAGGCCATTCGGCTGGCGACCGAATTGGCGGGCGAGACCGGTTGCCGCCTGCATGTCGTACACGTCAGCAGTCCCGAGGGGATCGACGTCATCACCAAGGCGCGCGCCCGAGGCGTGGATGTCACGGCCGAGACCTGTCCGCACTATCTTTTGTTGAACGAGGACGACGTGATCCGGCTGGGCGCGAGCGCCAAGTGCTGTCCGCTGCTCCGGCCGGAAGCCCTGCGCCAGGAACTCTGGCGAAAAATGGATGCGGGAAAGATCGATACGATCGGCTCGGATCATTCGCCGGCGCCGCCAGCGATGAAGACCTCGGCCGATTTCTTCGCGATTTGGGGCGGCATCTCGGGTTGCCAGCATGGATTCCCTCTGCTGATCGGCGAGGCCTGGCGCCTGGGCGAGCCGTCGTTGGCCGCGCTCGCCGCCCTGCTGGCCGCAAACGTGGCCCGTCGATTCCGACTGCCCCACAAAGGTGCGGTCGCGGTCGGCAACGATGCCGACCTGACCATCCTGGCATTGGGCGGAACAGAAACCCTGCGCAACGAGGACCTGCTGTACCGGCACCGTCAGGGACCCTATGCGGGCCGGACGACGCAGGCACGGGTCGTCGACACTTTTGTGCGCGGTCGGTCCGTGACGCGGAAGCCGGGGATTGCACCCGGCGCCCCAACCGGCCAGTTTGTTGCCCCGAACCCATCCTGAACACCATGCCCGATCTTTTCGGCCACACTCGCGCCCACGTCGGTTCCCGGCACGCGCTGATCACGACCGGCAATCACGTCAACAGCACCGTGCCCGGCATCTCCGGCGCAACGGTCGTCGTGCTGATCAACGAGGCCATGGGCGCGAGATTCGCCCAGTTGCTGGTGACGTTTCAGGAAGGAGGCCGCGCGGCGATGCCAGCGGGAGACCAGCAGGCGTTTGGCTACGTGATGAGCGGCGGCGGATCGGTTGCGGTCGGCAAGGAGAAACACGCCGCCGGCCCGGGCGGATTTTTCTACTCGCCGGCGGGCACGGCCTGGAGCTTTGAGCAGCCCAAGCCCGGGACGCAGCTCGTCCTTTTCCTGAAGAAGTATTCGCTGCTCGGCGGCGCCGCGATCCCCGCGCCGATTATCGGTGACGCGGCCAAGGTTGCCGGCACCCCCTTCCTCGGCGACCCGGCGGCGAATCTGCAGGTGCTGCTGCCCGATCAGCCGTCATTCGACATGGCGGTGAATATTTTCGCCTTTCAGCCCGGCGGACACCTGCCCTATGTCGAGGTGCACGTGATGGAGCACGGCCTGATCATGCTGAGCGGCCAGGGGGTCTATCGCCTCGAGGATCGCTGGTACCCGGTCGAAGCCGGCGACGTGATCTGGATGGGGCCGTACTGCGCACAATGGTTTGTCGCGATGGGCAAGACGCCCGCGCGCTACCTCTACTACAAGGATGTCAACCGCGCCGCACTCTGACGCGTCGCCGACGGATTCGTCGCGCCAGGCGTTTGGAGTGTCGCTGCCTTCATGGCATCCGCGGACGCTGGGCCGGCTCGGATTGGGCCTGGCGGTCATTCTCGATTGCTTCTTTGCCGGCGAATTCATCAAGGCGCGGTGCGGGCTGATCATTCCGGCGAGCGTGCTCGGACTTTTTCTCCTGCTCGCCTTGCTGGGATTCCGGATTGTGCCGCTGACCTGGGTAGAGGACGCGAGTCGGCTCCTGCTGTTCCTGCTCCCGGCCGCGTTCGTGCCGATCTATGTCCTGGCCGCGGAGAATCACGCCCTCTGGCGGGAATGGGGACTGATCATCGTGGGGACACTTTCGTTCTGCGTGGTGGCCCTGTGGTGGTTTGCAGGGTGGCTGGCGCGACGGGTTTTCGGAGCCGAGGGACGCGCGTCATGATTCCGTTCGCGTGGACATTCATTACGCTCGCCGTGTTTTTTTCGGCGCGCTGGATTTACCTGCGCGCGAAGTCGCCGCTTTTGCATCCGGTGATGTGGGCCTCGGTGACTCTGATCGTGGTCATGGAGGCGCTCGGTCACGGGCACTACGCGCTCTATCGCGAGCAGACGACCGGCATGTTCTGGTTTCTCGGTCCGGCGGTCGTTGCGCTGGCCGTGCCGATCTACCGGCTGCGCGCGATCATCCTGCGCCATGCACGTGGGCTGGTCATCGTGGTGATCGCGTCGCTGGCCTTCAGCCTTGCGAGCACCGCGGGTGTGTTGCTTTTGTTCGGCCTCACGCGCACCGTGATCGAGGCGCTGTGCCTCAAGAGCGTCACGGCCGTCGTGGCCTTCGCCATCGCCCAGGAGATCCATGCGGAGCCGTTGCTTGCCGGCGTGGCGACGATGGTCGCGGGCATGCTCGGCGCGATCGGCGGCCCTTGGATCGTTCGACGCCTCGGCATTCGGGACCCGCGCGCCGCGGGCCTGGCGATCGGCTGCGGCTCGCACGTGCTGGGCACGATGCGGGCCTTCGAGGAAAGCGAGGAGATGGGCACGTTCGCCTCCGTGGCCATGGCGCTCACCGCCCTGGGTGCGGCATTGATTTGCCCGCCGCTGTTTTTGCTCTTTTCGTAGACGTACGTGAGCAGCAACTCCAACGGCTCGTCCACCTCCCGCGGCTTTGACCTGACGGTCAACGGCCGGAGCGTGCACGTCGACGGCGCCTGCCCGACGACGACGCTGCTCGATTGGCTGCGTTCCTCAGGCCGCACCGGCTCAAAATGCGGTTGTGCGGAGGGTGATTGCGGCGCGTGCACGGTGGCCCTGCTCGACCAGGATGCCGCGGGCAGGGCGACCTATCGGGCGATCAACAGCTGCATTGCGCTGCTGCCGATGTTCGCCGGCCGGGAAATCGTCACTGTGGAAGGGCTCGCCCAACCGAGGGATGGCGAGGCGGGACTGCACCCGGTGCAGTCCTGCATGGTGCACAACTACGGGTCGCAGTGCGGCTACTGCACGCCCGGGTTTGTGGTCTCGATGTTCGAGGGATTCTATCGGCGCGATTGCGCCGATCCGGAGCGGATCAACGACCAGTTGTGCGGCAATCTCTGTCGTTGCACCGGCTATCGCGCGATTCGCGATGCCGCGCTCGAGGCCTTCCGCCAGCGGGGCGCTGATCCGGCCGATCCGTTCGCGGCGCGACTGGCCGCGGCTCCGCCGACCTTGGAGTCATTGCGTTACGCGACCGGAACGGACCGTTTTTTCCGTCCGGCCTCGCTGCGTGAGCTGTTCGCGCTGCTCGCCGAACACCACGATGCGCGTCTGGTGGCGGGGGCGACCGAGATCGGCGTCGATTTGAACAAGAAGTTCAAGGCCTTCCCCTGTCTGATTTCGACGGAGGGAGTGCCGGAATTGACCGCCATCCGTCGCGACGGGGCGGGCTGGCGCATCGGCGGTGCGGCGGCGCTGACGGCGATCGAGGAGGCCGTGGGCAGGGAATATCCGGTGCTCGCCAAAATGCTGCGCGTTTTTGCGGCGCGGCAGATTCGCAACCGCGCGACGCTCGGGGGAAATCTCGCGACCGCTTCGCCGATTGGCGACAGCGCTCCCGTGCTGATGGCCCTCGATGCGACCCTCGTGCTCGCGTCGTCGGCGGGCGAACGCACCGTGGCTCTGGCGGATTTCTTTGTCGGCTATCGCCAGACGCTGCTGCTCGAAGGAGAAATCATTCGCGAAATTGTCCTGCCGCCGCTCGCCGCTCCCTCCGGACTGAAGCGCCGCAGCGACTTCATCAAGGTTTCGCATCGCCAGGAGCTGGACATCAGCATCGTGGCCGCGGCTTTTGCGGTGGACTGCGACGCCGGGGGCATTGTCCGGAGCGCTCGCATGGCGTTCGGCGGAGTCGCGGAAAGAACGCGACGCGCGTTGGCGGCCGAGAAGGCGTTGATTGGTCGGGCGCTGGAAGAGTCCTGCGAGGAGGTTTGCCGCATTCTGGATGGCGAGTTCAAACCCATCGACGACACGCGGAGTGGGGCGGCGTACCGGCGCGGGCTGGTTTCGTCGTTGTGGCGCCGGTTTGTGAGCGGCGACAGCAGTCTGGTGCACGAGGGTCATCCCAGTTACGCTCACCAAGGCGCCTGGCCGGTCGACGACGCGACCCGGCATTTGCGCCACGAGAGCGCCGTCGGCCACGTGACCGGTCGCGCGCGCTATGTGGATGACGCGGCGCAGCGCCGGCCGATGCTCGAGCTCTGGCCGGTCTGCGCGCCGCACGCGCGCGCCCGCATCAGCCGGCGCGACGCCGACGCGGCGCGAAAAATGCCGGGCGTGGTGGCCGTGCTGCTGGCCGAGGATATTACGGGACACAACAACGTCGGCGTGTCGCGTCACGACGAGACCTTGCTCGCGGAAACGGAAGTACTTTACCACGGACACCTGGTCGCGGTGGTGGTGGGCGAGTCGTTGGGCGCCTGCCGCGCGGCGGCGGCCAAGGTGGTCGTCGAATACGAACCATTGCCGCCGATCATCGGCATTGCGGAGGCGATGCGTCAGGAAAGCTATCACACCGCGCCCCACACGATTCAGCGCGGGCAGTGTGCGGCCGCCCTCGCGTCGGCACCGCACCGGCTCGACGGCGAATTCGATTTTGGCGGCCAGGAACACTTCTATCTCGAGACGCAGGCGGCTTGGGCGGAGCCCGGCGACGACGGTTCGGTCACCATTCATTCCTCGACGCAGCATCCGACCGAGATTCAGACGATCGTCACGGAGGTGCTCGGGGTCTCGCGTCATCAGGTGGTCGTCCAGGCGCCGCGGATGGGCGGTGGTTTTGGCGGCAAGGAAACGCAGGGCAACACTTATGCGGCGCTGGTGGCGCTTGCGGCGCTGAAGACCGGCCGGCCGGCACGGATCCAGCTCGATCGCGACCTCGACATGGCGCTGACGGGGAAACGGCACCCGTTTCACTCGCAGTTCTCGGTTGGCTACGATGCCACCGGGCGGATTCTCGCGGCGGACGTGGCCTTGGTGTCGGATGGCGGCTGGTCGCTGGATCTTTCGCAGCCCGTCCTCGATCGCGCGCTTTTCCACCTCGACAACGCTTATTATCTGCCGGCCGTGCGGTTCACGGGGCGGGTGGCGAAGACGAACACGACCTCGCACACGGCCTTCCGCGGCTTTGGCGGGCCGCAGGGCATCATCGTGATCGAGGAAATCCTGGATCGGGTGGCGCGTCGCCTCGGACTCGCGCCGGAGCTCGTGCGCGAGCGGAATCTCTACCACGGGGTCGGCGAGACCAACCGCACGCATTATCTCGAGGATGTGGGCGACAATCGCATCCAGGAAATCTGGCATCAGGCGTTGGCCCAGTCGGGCTTCGCCAAACGGCGTGCGGAAATCGTCGAATGGAATCGCGCCCACGATCGGATTCGGCGCGGCCTCGCGATCACGCCGGTGAAATTCGGAATTTCATTCACGCTCACGCACTACAACCAGGCGGGCGCGCTCGTGCACATCTACCTCGACGGCTCGGTGCAGGTGAATCACGGCGGCACGGAGATGGGGCAGGGTCTGCACACGAAAATCCTGGGCGTGGCGATGCGCGAACTTGGCCTGCCGGCGACCAGCATCCGTCTGATGACGACCAGCACCGACAAGGTGCCCAACACCTCGGCGACGGCGGCGTCGAGCGGCGCCGATCTGAATGGCGCCGCGGTGGCCGCGGCCTGCGTGACGCTGCGCGAGCGACTGGCGCCGATCGCGGCCGATCTCATCGCGACGCGACTGGGTGAACTGGCGAATCAACTGCCGCCGCCCGTCTCGACCCACACGATTGTCTTCGAAAACGGCGAAGTGCATTCCCGCAGCGAACCGGCGGTACGGATTCCATTTCAGCAGGTCGTGGCGAAGGCCTATACGGAACGGGTGAGCCTTTCGACCACCGGCTACTACAAGACTCCCGGCATCAGCTGGGACTGGAACACGTCATCCGGGCGTCCGTTTGCCTATTTTGCCTGTGGAGCCGCGGTGGCGGAGGTGGAAGTCGACGGCTACACGGGAATGCATCGCGTGCGTCGGGTCGACATCGTCCACGACGTCGGCGATTCGTTGAATCCCGGTGTGGATCGCGGCCAGATCGAGGGCGGCTTTGTTCAGGGAATGGGGTGGCTGACCTCCGAGGAACTGAAGTGGGACGCCCAGGGACGCCTCCTCACGCACAGCGCCAGCACCTATCAGATCCCGGCGATCAGCGATGCGCCGATGGAATTCAACGTGACCCTCTTCCCGCACGCGACGCAGCCCAACACAATTCACGGCAGCAAGGCTGTCGGCGAACCCCCGCTGATGCTCGCCTTTTCCGTTCGCGAGGCGATTCGCGACGCCGTGGCCTCGTTTGGAATGTCAGGTGGTGAAGTCAGCCTGGCGTCACCGGCGACCGGCGAGGCGATCTTTGCGGCGATTGAAAGGCGAGTGACGAGTGACGAGTGACGAGTGACGAGTGACGAGTGACGAGTGACGAGTGACGAGTGACGAGTGACGAGTGACGAGTGACGAGTGACGAGTGACGAGTGACGAGTGACGAGTGACGAGTGACGAGT
>DASZXI010000004.1:0-33524 GCA_035545955.1 Candidatus Didemnitutus sp.
CTGGGAAACGGCGCCTGCCGTGGCAGGCCCCGTGCTGGAGTTCGCTTCGCGAACATCGTCGTTGTTGTTCGTGATCATACAAGTGGTCGGGCGGTGCAGGTCTCGTGCCTCGCCGCTCGACCACTCCCATGTCCTCTCATCATGAACGTTGATGAAGTTCGACCCTCCATTTGAGTTCGCACGGGCATTCCGCGGCCTGACCGAACTAGATGAAATTGCTGGCGATCCATCAATGGACGAGCACTTGTTGAGTTGCGGATTCGACACCTACGTTCAAGATATCGTTTGGATGCTTTCGCAGGTAGCTCCAGAGCTCGAAGTAGAGTTCCGCGCCTTATTGTTGGCGAAGCTCTCAACACGGTGGCGCGAGAAGAAAAACAAAGAGATTCCAGAGTCCATTCGGGCCGATATCCAGACTTGGAGGGCAGCTTACCACCGCCACCCTTATATCGCTGATCCTCGAGTCCAGCGAACATTCAAGAGGACAAAGGGACCCAACAAGTCGTCACATCCAACTCGGGGCTGACCTAAACGTTGGGCGAAGAAAAGATGGCGACGTACATCTCACGGCTCAGGAAGAAAGCGAAGGCGGGCGATCACGGGTTTCCTCGTGCGACGCTCGCGTTTTACGGTCCGGATGACCGGCGAGGAGTGAAGGCGGTGCTTGGCATAGTTCTTCGCGACGGCGATGAAGCCACGATTCACCGCTATTTCAGCGAAGACAAGGATGTGCGCTACAAACTCGAGATTCAGGAAGACGTTCTCGCCCGGCTCCGAGAGCATGAGGTACGGACGCTGATCATGGTGGAGAAGATTTTTGGCTGCCCTCACGAAGAGGGGATCGATTATCCCGCTGGCGAGAAGTGCCCACTTTGCCCATACTGGGCGACTCACGATCGATATTCTGCACTCGAATGAATCCGAGCCAACGGCCTCCGACCGTGACTCGTCTTGAACGTTGACCTGGACAAAACGTGACCGCCATAAGCGACATCAAGACGGTGACGGAGCGCATCGAAAAGGCGATGGACGCGATGATCGCTGGCGTCTCTCAAGAGAAGCATTGGGTCACGCACTATGGCGCGAACGACATCCATCCGAAGCATCTCGTTTATTGGATTTGCGTTCAGACTGATGCCGAAAAGAAGCGACTCGAAGAGGACCCCGATCTTTACCGAAAGCTCCGCACTTTGCTCACAGACTATCAGTATCCGTTGGCTGGCCGGAATGAGGTCCACATTGGTTTTGAGTCACAAGAGACTGTCGATCGGGAGTCTGGCGGCAATTGGTGGCACCATTGGAAATGAAGCAAGGGTCCAACAAGCGGTCAGAGCCAATGTCGGTGCTGCGCACCGCCATGGCTCATCAATGAACGTTGGCAAAAGATGGAGTCTACTACCAAAGTCCAGGACGCATGGCGCACGGCTGCCCGCGAGATCGGATTCGAGTTCACTGGTCCGTATTCGCTAAGCGAGGGTTCCGAGAGAGTGCAGTATCATGGTTTGGTTGCTGGCTTCGGAAGCCCAAAGGGGACCGTCTTTTTTGCGAGTTCGACGTTTGATGAAGATTTCGGCCCCGCTCGCCGGCTGGCCGCCAGTCATGGCTATTTCTTTTCGGTTATCAGTGCCGTCGGCTACGGATCATTCGAGCGAGCGCCCTTTATCGAGACCCTGAAAGACTGGGGCTGGCGCAGCATGGATTTAGTCCCGCCCCATGGGTTTGCCAGGCCGATTAAGAGTGAGAAAAGAAAAGCGAACAAGTCAGCTCAGCCAACGCGCTCCGCGCGTGGCTGAGCTGAAACGTTCGGCCAAAACTATGGCGTTCGAAGAGATTTCAGGATATGGTGCAATCATCTGCACGCACGTCGCCCACGAGAAGAAGATGATTCTCCGGGCGGTGGGGCGATCCGATAGGGTCAGGTTTTGCGCGATGCGCATGTCTGGGAAAGTTCGGATTTCCGCTGATCGGTAGATTCAGCGGAAATCCAGTAGAGGTAATCACGACGAGTTTCGCGCCCTTCGCGTGTTTCGCGGGCAGGACTCAGACCTGGCGGCGCGATCGGGACATCGCGCCCTACCCGTGGTCTTTGCGTTCTTTGCGCCCTTTTGCGGCAATCGATCCGGCGGAATTTCTCGGCGGTCCCAGCGGTACCGCCCTACCTGCGGAAGCCCTTCTTTGGAACAGAAGGTGAGCAATCCACCGGCAGGGGCGGCCGCTATCCCCTGTCGGCGAATTCGCTCAGAATCCGTGCCGCGACGCGTGCATGAACGCAGCATAAAGGTCGGCCGTCTTGAAGCCGGACGCAATCAGGGGCTGCACGTCGAAACGCGTCTTCCGATCCTCGGGGCTGACAAACATCGCCTTGATCAAGGTCTTCGGGTCCCGCCCGGAATCGCGAAAGTATTTCGTGTCCGCGGCCAGCTCGGCCAGCAGCGCTTTCTTTGGCTTCGTCACATCGATCCGAATCTTGTGGGCCCACACTTTCCCCGGAACCGGCGAGGGAAATTCCATCCGCAGGATCCAGAGGCGGGGCCCGGGCGGAACCGATTTTGCGAACAACTGTTCGGCGGCGCCGAAGGCATACTCGTGCATCCACGAGCCACCGTCCGCCCCGATCAACCGGTCGCCCTTTTCGTCGGCGGCAAAGGTGAGAACGGGAGTGACCCACTCGCCGTCGAGCTGCATCACGCGACTGCCGTCGACCACCGCCGCCACCGCAAAAGTCAGGTTTTCCGTCAGTCCCTGCAGCTTCGCCCCCTTGAGACCGGCCTCCTCGAGGCCCGACTTGATATCGGCCGCAATCGCGTCGAGGACGCAGATCTGCAGCGGGTCGAATTTCGTCGGGTCGATCGTAACGCGTTTGGGTGCCGATGATTTTTTCATGAGGTCATTATTTTGAACCACCGAGGCGCAGAGTGAGTGAATGGGACGCGACCCCGATCCTTTTAACCACGGATTACACGGATGAATCGGAAGATGCGTGGAAAGGTATCAAGCAGTGACCGGTGAGCCGTGAGCGGGCGGCGGAGGGGTGCGGATTGCTGAAGGCCCGACTGAGAAGCGGAGATCGAGGCAGGTCATTGGTGATCGGGAATCCGTGCCGTCCGTGAAATCCGTGGTTAAAATCCTCCGTGCCTCCGTGGTTCAAGATAGGGAGCGGTGAGCGGCGGCCGTGAGCGGCCGGAAAGTTGCGCAGCGCTGAAGGCGGAACGTGGAAAGCCAAATCGAGAACCGAGGCTCGTGAAGCGAGGAGCGAGTGTCGATGCCAAGCTCATTGGTTCGGAAATCCGTGTCCTCCGTGAAATCCGTGGTTAAAATCCTCCGTGCTCTGTGGTTCAAAACGGTTTGCGGAGAACGGGGAGCAGTAAGCAAACCCGAGGCAGTTCCTTCGTTTCGTGCGCATGGGTGTCCATTCGTGGGCAAATTCCTCAGTTTCTCCGCGCCTCTGTGGTTCAAGACAGGGAGCGGTGAGCGGCGGCCGTGGGCCGCGACAATCGACCGGCCGTACGAATTCTTGTTACTTTTTCCCGTTCCTGCGGTTTAGACTTCGAATCGCCCCATGAAGCACGCTCTTCGGCAGCTGCGGTCGAATCCCGGATTCACCGCCATCGCGCTGGTCACCCTGGCGCTCGGCATCGGCGTCAACACCACCGCCTTCACCGTCCTCGAACGCCTCCTGCTGCAGTCGCTGCCCTTCCGCGACGCGGACACCCTGGTGCAGATCTGGCCGAAGACGCCGCGCGATGGACGCGACGGGTTCGCACCGGCCGACTACTTCGATCTGAAGGACCAGAACTCCGTCTTCACCGAAGTCGCCGCCGCGCAACCCTGGCAGCGGATGAGTTTTGCGGAGCAGGGCAAGGCCCCGATCAAGGTGGGCGCGGTCTACATGACGTCCAATTTCTGCTCGGTGCTCGGCGTGACGCCCGAGCTCGGCCGCGCGCCCACGCAGGAGGAATCCGACAAATCAGCCTTCGTCTGTCTCCTCAGCGACCGGTTTTGGCGCGATCATTTCAACGCCGATCCGAAGGTGCTTGGTCAGACGGTCCGGGTAAACAGTCGCCCCAGCACGGTCATCGGCGTCATGCCGCCCGCGTTCGGCGACTCCGCTCTTTTCCCCAACCATCCGGCCTTCTTTTATCTCGATCCCGTGACCCACAGTCGCGGCGTGCGACAGGTCGGCTGGTACGAAGCCGTGGCTCGACTCAAACCCGGCGTTTCGCTCGAACAGGCGCAGGCGGAGATGAATGTTTGGGGCAAACGCCTTGCGACCCAATACCCGGACACCAACAAGGACCGCACCTTCGATGTGATTCCCTACCCCAAGGGTCCGTTGGGTGATGACGACGCCAAGCTCGCGTGGATGACGCTCGCGTTGTCGGGACTCGTGCTCCTCATCGCCTGTGTCAACCTCGCCAATCTTCAAATGGTGCGGACGACCCGGCGCAGCCAGGAATTCGCGATTCGCCTTTCGCTTGGTTGTCCCAAACATCGGCTCGTCGGAATGATCCTCCGTGAGTGCCTCGTTCTGTCCGCGATCGGCGGCACGCTCGGCATCGCGGTGGCGGCATGGAGCAATGCCTTCGTCGCGCGCTTTCTCGACATCGACCTGCCGTTGAATTTCCGGGTCGTCGCCTTCGCCACCGGCATCGCCATGATCACGGCCGTGTTTTTCGGAGTCGTTCCCGCCCTGCTGGCATTTCGCGGCGAGGTCGGCGACGCGATCAAATCGGGCGGCCGCGGCGCGACGTCGAATCGTTCGCGACACTGGCTCCGCCAGGGATTGGTGGTCGTCGAACTGGCGATGGCGCTCGCGCTGCTCGCCGGCGCGGGTTTTTTCATCAGCGGACTTTACCGCCTGACGCATCGCGACCTCGGCTGGGACACCGAACACGAGATCATCGCGTCGGTCTCGCTCGATCAGGACCATTTCGGCGGCGACAAGAACCGCGACAAGGTGCTCGCCTTCGGACGCGAGGTGCTCACCGCACTGCGTGCGCTGCCCGGCGTGCAGAGCGCCGCCGTTTCCAATGGCCTGCCGGCGTGGGGAAGTCGCATGGCTCCCTATCAGGTCGAGGGCACCCCTCCCGTCGCCAAGGGCCAGGAGCCGGCCGCCGCCTATTTCCCCGCCGGACCTGGATTGCTGGACGTTTACGGCCTTCATCTCGTGGCGGGCCGGGATTTCACCGAAGCCGACGGACCGGACTCGGCCCCGGTGGCCATCGTGAACGAATCGATGGCGCGCAAGCTCTGGCCGGGCCAGTCCGCGCTGGGAAAACGAATCGCCAACACGCAGTCGCAACCCCTGGTCTGGGCGGAAGTGGTGGGCGTCGTCCGGGATTTCAAGGGCGGAGGGGAGTTCTATAATCCGGAAATCAACAATCTCCGCTTCATGCGTCCCTGGGCCCAGGATCTGGCCGGTCCGGGCGAGGTGCAGATCAGTGTTCGCACCTTTGGCCCGCCCGCGCCGCTCAAGGAATCGGTGCGCCGCGTCATCGGTGTGCTCCTGCCCGACCTGGCGCTCAATGAGTTGTCAACCGTCGAGGAGGACGCCGCCTTGCTGGTGGCCTATTTCAATTTTCTCCGCCGGGTGCTCGTCGAGATCGCGGTTCTCGGGCTGCTTCTATCGGCCGTCGGCATCTACGGCGTGGTGGCCAATCTCGCCGCCGAGCGCACCAAGGAAATCGGCATCCGCATGGCCCTCGGCGCGGAGCCGGGAAACATTCTTTGGATGTTTGTGCGGAATGGTGTGGTGCTCGCGTGCGCGGGCGCCGCGATCGGATTGCTCGGCGCATTTTTTCTCGTCACCTTCCTCGGACGAACTTTGCCGCTGCTGCCCGGTAAGGACCCCACTGTCGTCGCGCTGGCCGCTGTTGCACTCATCGCCGTGGCGGTGCTCGCCTGCTGGCTGCCGGCCCGGCGCACGACGAAGGTGAGCCCGATGATCGCGTTGCGGGCGGAGTAAGGTGGGGATTGAGCGGTGGGCGGTAAGCAGTGAGCGGAAGAAGAAGCGAGAATCGAGGAGCGAGGAGGGAGCCTCCCTGCTATGCGCATTGGTTGGGAAATCCGTGCGCTCCGTGAAATCTGTGGTCAAGACGAGTGAACAGTGAACGGTGAGCCGTAAGCGGAGGCCGAATGCCGGAAGGAGATGCGGGAATCGTGGAGTGAGCAGCGAGCATCCCTGCAACGCGCATAGGTTGGGAATTCCGCGGTTAAAATTTCTCCGCGCCTCGGTGCCTCCGTGGTTCAAAACAGTAAGCAGGGAGCGGTGAGCGGGGAAAGACCGCGGAGTGCTGAGGGCGGAATGCGGAAGGCCAGACGGAGAAGCGGGAATTGAGGCAATTCATGGGTGATCGAAAATCCGTGCCGCCGTGAAATCGGTGGTCCAAAAACCTCTGTGCCTCTGTGGTTCAAAACAGTGAGCTGTGAGCGGGCTGAAGATCGCGGAAGGCCGGAAGAAGGAGCGAGCATCCCTGCAACGCGCATTGGTTGGGAAGTCCGTGGTTAAAATTTCTCCGCGCCTCGGTGCCTCTGTGGTTTAAAATAGTAAGCAGGAAGCGGTGAGCAGGAGAAAGACTGCGGAGTGCTGAGGGCGGAACGCGGAAGGCCGGACGGAGAAGCGGGAATCGCGGAGCGAGGAGCGAGCATTCCTGCAACGTGCATTGGTTGGGAAATCCGTGCCCTCCGTGAAATCAGTGGTCAAAAAACTCCGGGTCTCCGTGCCTCCGTGGTTCAAAATAGTAAGCAGGGAGCGGTGAGCAGGGAGCGGCCGGGAAACGCGGAGCGCCGAGGGTGGAAAGTCGGACGGAGAAGCGGTGAGCGAAATGAACGCTGAAGGCGGAGGGCGAGCCTGAGACCCTGACGCCAATCGGGCCAAATCATCTTTGCCGCACCGCCCACCAGCCGCCGCTCACAGTGTACAGCTCACCGCTCACTGCTCACTCTCTCCTCTCACTCGCTCCGCAGCGCGATGATCGGGTCGACGCGCGTGGCGCGGCGGGCCGGCAGGAGACAGGCCAGAAGCGCGATGACCGAGAGAATGAGCGGCGCACCGACATACACCCATGGATCGTGCACCGAGGTGGTGAAGATCAGGCCTTCGAGCAGGCGAGCCGACGCGAGCGATCCGGCCAGGCCGAACGCCACGCCCAGCGCGATCAAGCCCAGTCCTTCCCCGAGCACGAGCGACAGGATGGATCGCGGCGCGGCGCCCAACGCCGTGCGAATGCCGAACTCGCGCGTGCGCTGCGCCACGCTGTACGCCACGAGTCCGTAAAGTCCGATGCTCGCGAGCAGGAGCGCCAGGCCGGCAAAAAGCCCGAAGACCAGAAAATGGAGCCGCGGCTGCGTCACACTCTTGCTCACCACACTGTCCATCGTCGCGATGTCCGAGACGGGAGTGTCGGGATCGACGCGGTTGAGCGCCGCCTGGACCGCCCGACCCAGCGTGAGCGGCGGCACCGATGTCCGGACCATGAGCGTGGCAAAGGCCGGAGGGCGCTGCGCGAGCGGACGATAGACCTGCAGTGGCGCGTCCGCCGTCAGTCCGGAGCGACGCACGTCCCCCACCACCCCGACCACCTCGAACGTGGACGGCAGGCCGAGCGTGAGGAGACGGCCGATGGGATTCTCGTTGCCGAAATAGCGCCGGGCGGCGGTCTCGCTGATGATCACCACGTGTCGCGCGTCGGCGTCGTCGTAGCTGTTGAAGAGTCGCCCCGCCTTCAAAGAACAACCGATCGCCCTGAAATAATCGATGCTCACGGAGTCGAAGAAGGCCTGCGGAAAATCCTCGGCGGCTGCAGGACGGTCGCCCCGGATCGGCGCGAAGCCGGCCGGAATGCCCCAGCGGAACGGCGAGGTCTGGGTGAACCCGGCCGCCTCGACCCCCGGCAACGCGGCGACGGCGGTCTCGGCCCGCGAATAGTAGCTCCAGGATTTGGGCGAGGAATTGTAGCGCGGCCCCGAGAGCGAAATGGTCAGGGACAACACGCGCTCCGCTTCCATGCCCGACTTCCGGTGCACGAGTCCGAGAAAACTGCGTCCCAACAGTCCGGTGCTGGCGAGGAGGACCAGGGCGAGCGCAATCTCGGTGACGATCAGCGTCGCCCGCAGCCGCCGGGCTTTCGGGCCGGCGGAACCACGCGACGAATCCTTCAGGGCATCGCCGGCATCGACCCGTCCCGCCGTCAGACCCGGCACCATTCCCGCCACGATTCCCGTGACGACCGCCGCCGTCACCGCCGTGAACAGCACGGGAAGATTGAGCGCGATCTCATCGGCGCGCGGCAGCCACGCTTCGAGCAGGCTCGCGCGCAGCGCCTGCATTCCCCAGGCGGCGAGGATCACGCCCCCGAGTCCGCCGAGCAGGGCCAGCACGAGGCTTTCGGCGACCAGCAGGCGGACCAGCCGCAGTCGCGACGAACCGAGCGCAGTGCGGATGGCCAATTCTTTCCGTCGCGAAAGCGCCCGGACGGTCGCGAGGCCCGTCAGGTTGGCGCAGGTGATAAGGATCACACAACCGATCGCGCCCGCCATCACGAGAAGTCCGGACCGGAAGTTGCCGATCACGAGCGCGCGCAGGTCCGAGGCGCGCAAGGTCCATCCCTCGTAGTTGCGTGGGTGATCGTGAGCGAGACGCTGCCCGAGCGTGGCCAGCTTCGCGTTGGCCTGCTCGAGCGTCGCGCCGTCCTGCAATCGCCCGTAGGCAGTCCAATAACGCGAGCTGCGATTCTGCAAATCGTCGACTCCGGCTCGCATCGGCCGCCAGAACTGCGCCGTCTCGCCCGGGTCCTTGAACGAAGCCGGCATGACGCCCACCACCGTGTAGGAGATGTCGTCGAGCAGGATTTGCTGACCAATGATCTCGTCGCGGGAGTTGAATTGGCCCGACCACAGGCCGTAGCTCAGCACCGCGACCGGTGCGGCTGACGGCTTAAAGTCGTCGGGCTGCAGCAACCGGCCCCGCCAGGGCGCCTCGGCAAATACTTTGAAGAAATCGATGGTGACATCCGCGCTCACCAGACGCGCGCTCGGCTCCACTCCGGTCAGGTTGAGGTAGTAATAGTATTGCGCGGTGACGGCTGAGAGCGAGGTGTCGCCGGCGGCGAGATCGCCGAAAGTGCCGGGAGCGAGACCCGACATGCCCTCCTCCTTGTGTTCGGAAATCACTTCGACCAGCCGGTCCGCCTGGCGATAGGGCAACGGCGCGACCAGCAGCGCATGCACGACCGAGAACACCGCCGTCGACGCCCCGATGCCCAGGGCGAGCGTCAGCACGCCGGTGAGCGTGAAGCCGGCCGACTTGCGCAGCGAACGGAACGCCAGGGTGAAGTCGCGGCCCAACTGTTCCCACGTCGCTCCGGCGCGCTGGGCCCGCGCCTCTTCCTGGATGCGGGCGACGTTGCCGAATTTTCTCAGCGCGGCATCGGGCGCATCGACAGCGGACACGCCACTGGCCGCCTGTTCCTCGGCCCGCATGGCGAGATGGAATCGCATTTCCTCGGCCATGTCGGCCTCGACGCGGCGGCGTCGAAACGGGCCCGTTACGCTGCGAAAGAGTCGTCGAACAAAGTTCATGGTCGTGATCTCCCGAGTCGCCGTTTCGTCAATTCCGCTGGGAGCGAAGCGCGGTGAGACGTTCGACCGGTGGGTTTCATTTGGGTAAATTCGTGTCGACTCGCGGTCACCGGAGTCGTTCCGGCTCAGGCCGACTGCATCACCTGGGCGATGATGGCCGACATGCGCTCCCAGCTTTCCTTTTCCTCCTCGAGCTGGCGCCGGCCGGAGCGCGTCAGAGCGTAGAATTTCGCGCGCCGGCTGTTTTCGGTCATTTTCCACTCCGCCTCGATCCAGCCCTTTTCCTCCATGCGGTAGAGGGCCGGATAGAGCGAACCCTCATCGACAATGAGCGCGCGATTCGACAGGCGCTCGAGTTTCTGGGTGATGCCCCACCCGTGCAGTTCGCCGCGATCGAGAATGCGGAGCACGAGCATGTCGAGGGTGCCCTGCAGCAGGTCGGATTTTCGGGCCATGCCTTACCCTTGGACGGTCTAAGGCGGATGGCAAGCCTTTTCCCTTAGAGCGTCAGAAGGAGCGAGAACCCGGGAGCGAGGAGCGAGCATCCTGCAACACGCATTGGTATGAATATCCGCGTGGACCGTAAAATCCGCGGTCCAAAAACCTCCGCGTCTCTGTGCCTCTGTGGTTCAAATTCGTAAGCAGGGAGCTGTGAGCCGGGGAAAGACTGCGAAGTGCTGAGCGCGGAACGCGGAAGGCCGGAAGAAGAAGCGAGAACCGGGGAGCGAGGAGCGAGCATCAATGCATCTCGCGTTGGTATGAATATCCGTGCGGACCGTGAAATCCGCGGTCCAAAAACCTCCATGCCTCTGTGTCTCTGTGGTTCAAAATAGTGAGTCGTGAACGGTCTGGCTCAGGATTCCGGGGTACAATGTTAGAACGTCGAGACAGCCGCCAAGGACGGCCGGTGAGGCTGGTCTGTGCTCGTTACCCGCGACGTTTTCTGATTTCCTTTCCCGATGAGAATTCCGGTGCGACTCCCCCGCCCGTGGTTGATCCTGGCCTTCGCCCTTCTGACCGGAGTGACTGGCCGCGCGCAAAGCGTGTTTCTGGCGGAACGGGGCGACAAGATGTGTCCGGTGGTTTCGATGAGGGACTCCCGTCCGCAGGTGCTCGCCGACGGCAAGATCGTCGAAACCTCCTCGAACCGCTTCTCCTTCGCCAAGGCGGAGGAATATCGTCCGCTGCTCGTCACGGTGCGCGACTTCCGCATCAATACCAGCGGCCGGAATGTGAATGGTTCGCCCATCAACAACGAGGTGCACCTGCACGCCGAATTCGAGACGCCGTTCCATCTGGACGACGTCTTTTTTGTCGTCGAGCTTCACCCCGACCGGCCGGAAAACCTGCTCTTCGCCCACGAGGTCGGGACGCTCGTGCCGCGCGAGGCCCGGCAATTCGATCTCACCATTCCCGTTTCGGGTCGTCTCGGCAACGGACAGTATCGGCTCCATGTGTTTGCCGGCGGCCGCGAACTGCTCCATTCGAAAATGCCGGAGGAGGTTCGCGATCGCGCGCTGGATCGCATGGTCGCCAAACGCATCGCGTCCGTCCATGCCGCCGATCCGCAACCTTTCGTGGGCCCGGCGCCCGACTACCCGGAGAAATTGCTCAAGGAGGGCCGGTCCGGCCGCGTCATGATTTCGATCCGGGTGGACACGGCCGGTCGGGTGCATGACCTCGCCGTCCAAAGCGCAGACGATCCGGCGTTCGGCGAAGCCGCCCTGAGCGCGGTGCAGCTCTGGCGTTTTCTGCCGCGCATCACCGACGGCAAGCCGGTGGAGAGCAAGCTGCTGATGCCGCTCGATTTCACGCCGCCCGGGCAGGAAAAAAAGACGTGAGTCCGAGTGGTGGCGGAGGGCGGGGCTGAGGCGGCGCGAGGCAAGGCCTGATCTTGTAGCGCGGCATTTCCAAATGCCGCCACCGTCGCGCTCGCTGGGTTTCTGAGGGAACGGCTCAATGAACGCACCGGCATGAAAACTAGGCGGGATATGGCAATCCCGCCCTACACCGCATCACTTAGGGGCTCCTTGCGGCTGTAAGACCCCGATCGACTGCAGCCATTTCGCAAACAGTTCCGGCCAGTCGGTGATGGGTTGTTGGGTGGGGCGCAAGCCGAAGGCATGACCGCCGTGCGCAAACAAATGCATTTCGGCTGAGACCCCTGCTTTCTTCAGCGCGATGTAATAAACGAGCGAATCGTTCACATTGTCCACCGGATCGTCCCCGGCCTGCACCAGAAATGTCGGCGGGGTCCGCGCATTGAGATGGGAGGCGATTTCCGGATTGAGGTCGAAGTTCGGGTTGTCGTGCGGCGTCCAACCCCAGAGGTGCCCGGGGTAAAGCGCGACCGCGAAATCGGGCCGGCAGCTTTCCTGGTCCGCCGCGTCCACCGGCGGATAAAGTCGTTTCTCCCAATGGGTGCTGATCGCTGCGGACAGGTGGCCACCGGCCGAGAATCCCAGCACACCGATCCGATGGGGATCGATCCCCCACTCCGTCGCCCGCCGTCGCACCAGTCCCATCGCGCGCTGGGCATCCTCGAGCGCGGTCTCGGCTTTCGGCGCGACATGACGCTTGAGTTTCGGATCCCAATGGTGACCGGAGTCCGGCACGCGGTATTTGAGCAGCACGCCCGTGACTCCGCGCGACGCCAGCCACTCACAGACTTCCGTGCCTTCGAGATCGATCGCCAGATCCTGATATCCACCGCCGGGAAACACGATCACCGCCACCCCGGTGTTTCCCGCGGACGGAGAGTAGACGGTCAGGGTCGCCTGCGAAACATTCTCCACCGCAATCCATGGCTTTCCCGCCACCAGGGAATGCGTCTGGATCCTCATCGTTTCCGGTCCGGGGACCGGCTGTGCATCCGGAACGGCACCGGGCCAGAGTGGAATCTGCGCATGTCCGGGTGACGGCTGCCAGACCGGCGGAACCTCGCCGGCCCAACCATCCGGCGGTGCACCCAGGGCGCAAAAGACAATCGCGACAAGTTGCCGTCGGAGCCGCGTCGGAGATTTCATGAGATGATCGGAATGGAGCAAAATGATGACGCTCCGCGGCAACATATAAATGAAAGCCCCGCGACTCCGTCATCTGTGGCCCGGTGCTAACGGGATATCCATTGCGTCAGCACGGGCCGCCTGCTTTGGACGATCGGACCGCTCGCCATCGACTACTTGAGTTGCCGTGCCTACGAATTGTTTGAACTGTTTGAGGCAGGAACCTGCCTGCAGGCGACAGATCGGATCATCGTCGCTCTCATCCCGAACGAGCCCGTCGAGACGTCCGAAGTTTGATCGAGGGGTCGAATCAAACGATGCGTAGCGGGCGATAAACCGAGACTGCGCGGTATTCATTCCGAGCCCGGTCCTTCAACCATCAACATTCAACCTTCAACTCCATCGCCGGGCTTATCGCCTGCGCGCAGGCTCCTACCTCCAGACAGGCACGGCTAAACGTACGACCTATTCTTCCCCCACCACTTCGTGATCGTGATTGAGCGGGGTGGACACCGGCACATCGCCCACGGCCATCCGCGCCCCATCCGTCGACTTCGTGACCAGTCGCGTCGCACCGCCTTCGCGGGACCGAATGCGGCTGAGCTCGTTCGAGTCGGTGATGTCGAGCATCAGGGGCGTCATGGAAACATGATTGCGCTGCATCGCCCAGCGGTCGGTGCCTTCCTCGATTCCCTCCACCGGAATCACCGTGATCCAGTACTGCTGGCGTCCCATCGGATCCTTTTGCGGCACGACCCGTCCGTCGTAATGGCGGAACGACAGCTTCGTCCAGCAGAAGCCGAGCGGCTGGGCGGGAATGTTCACGTTGACCAGCGGCAGTTCCTTCTCGGGCAACAACTGCTCCAGCGTGCGCTCGACCCAGGGAACCAGGGTGGCGAAATCCGGTTCCGTGTCGTGCACCGGCGTGCTGAATGCGATCCCCCGGATGCCGAGGAGCGCCGCCTGTTTCGCCGCCGCCAGGGTGCCCGACGGCCACACCGCATTGCCGAGGTTGGTCCCCAGGTTGATGCCCGACACCACCAGGTCGACCTTTTCCCAGTGATACACGCCGAGCGACACGCAGTCGGCGGGCGTGCCATTCACCCGCCAGGCGTCGAACTTCACCTGCGGCGTGCGACGATAAAGCAGCGGACGCGACGACGTGATGGCATGACTTTTTGATGACTGCTCGATGTCCGGGGCCACGATGCGCACCTCGCCGAACTTCGCCGCGACGCCCGCCAGCGCCACCAGGCCGGGACTGTAAATCCCGTCGTCGTTGCAGACCAAAATGCGCATGACACTAATGAAGTCCGGCACCAACGGCATCGGTTCCCGGTCTTTTTTCGGATGGAGATCATTTTGCTCCACAACCGCACGGCCGGGGACGAGGAACATTCGCGTCGCCGGCTGCTGGAGATGCTGCGCGCCGACGGTCACTCCGTCCGCTACGCCGAGCTCGGCGCCGCCCTGCGGGAACCCGACCGCTGGCGGGGCGGCGACCTGATCGTCGTGGCCGGCGGTGACGGCAGTTTTCGCAAGGTGGTGATTCGATTTCCGCTCGAGGGCCGGCCACTCGCGCTCCTGCCCCTCGGCACCGCCAACAACATCGCGCGCACCCTTGGCGTCGAAGGTTCGCCGGAGAGCATCATCGCGCGCTGGCCGCGCGCGCGGCGGCGGCGCTTCAGCGTCGGCTGCGTGCACGGACCGTGGGGCCGGCAGCGCTTCGTCGAAGGCGTCGGGATCGGACTCTTCGGCCGCGCCATCGGCATCCTCAAATCCTGGCGCAACATCCGGGAACATGAGGACAAGGACGACCGTGTCCTGTCCGATCTGCGCACGCTCACGATGCTCGCCCACGAGCTCCACCCCATTGCGGCCCATGTCCGCATCGACGGTGAGAGGGTCGGAGAATCCCTCCTGCTGCTCGAGGCGTTGAACATCAGTCGCGTCGGACCGGGCGTGACGCTCGTGCCGCGCGCCAATTTTTCCGACGACTGCTTCGACGCGGTCGTCGTGCGCGCGAGCCAGCGCCCGGACCTGATCGCCGCGCTGCTGGACGCGCTGCACGAATCGAAACGTCCGCGTCGCCTCGCCTCCCGGCCATGCCGCCGGATCGAGCTGGTCCTGCCGCATTGCGACCTGCGCATCGACGACGACACGGTCGAGGTGCGCAAGGGGACGCGGATCGAAGTGCGCATGTCAGGCGAGGACGTCGAGGTTCTTGAGGGGTGAGCGCTCACCACTTACTATCTTGAACCCCAGAGGCACCGAGGTTCTTGACCACGGATTTCCAAATTAACAAATGATGCGTTGGTGCTCGCTCCTAAATCTGGCCTTCCGCCCTCAGCACTCCGCAATCATCTTTCGCTCACTGCTCCCCGCTCACCGCTCCCTGCTTACTGCTTACTGTTTTGAACCACAGAGACACAGAGACGCGGAGATTTTTGACCACGGATATCACGCAGGGCATGAATTTCCTATCACCCATGAATTACCTCAACTGCCGTTAATCCGTTCGGCACTCCGCAGTCTTCACCTCGCTCCCCGGTTCTCGCTCCTCCGTCGCGCATTCGCCCACTGTAAACCGTCACCTGCCATCAGTCCTCCGTGCCTCTGTGGTAAAATAATGGCTTTGGCGCGGCCAGTTGACGACGGCCGGGATTGTGAATACTTATGCGCATGCGCCGGCCGCGCCTCGCCCATTTTCTTGCCGGGTTGCTGGGTTTGACCTTGGCCCCCATCGCGTTCGCCGTGGGCCTGGCGTTCTTCGGTCATCCCAGCTGGGGCAATGCGATCGTGGCCACGGACACGACACCGGAAGGCGCGAAGATAACACCGCCAACCCCCGATCAGCCGGTCTATGTCACCGGCTGGTCGCTCGGCAACCGGCTCGGATCCATCTCGGGGGACGACGAGCCCGGCAAGGAGCAGATGGAGCAGGTGGTGGCGCGGGTGCTCGCCCGGCAAGGATATCTTCGGGCGGAACCGGGCAAACACGAACCCACGCTTTTCCTGGTGCTCCAGTGGGGCTACCTGACTCCGGCCACCGGCGATCTCCTGTGGTTCCTGGGCTACAATCCCGCGCAGGACATCGCCAGTCCCGCGTTTCCCGGCCAGCTTGGACCGGAAGTCTTTCGCCGGAACATGCGTTCCCGGATGACCGATACTGTGCTCGAAGACTCCAACGAGCCGATTTACGGAGTCATCATTACCGCCTTCGAATACAAGTCGGCCCGCACTCCGAAACCGATCGTGTACTGGCAGACGCGAATCGCGCTCCCGGCCAATGGCAAGAGCATGGCCGAAGCGTTGCCGGCGATGTTGACCGCCGCCCAGTCGCAGATCGGATTGGCGTCGGAAAAACCGACCCTGGTTGACACCGACCGCGTCCGCGACGGCGAAGTGAAGGCGGGCGAGATCAAGGTGATCGGAGTGGTGCCGGATGATAAACCGGCCGACACAAAAAAGTAGCGCCGCGAGAGAAAATTTTTGGTGCGACCGCAGATCTCCGAACGAATTTGAACCACCGAGGCACGGAGGAATAACCTGTGGGAGCGGCTTCACGCCGCGAATCGAGCCCGATGAGTTTCCCGCTGATTACACGGATATCTCGGACAAATCCATGATCCCGCCGATCCGGAATCCGCTTGATCCGCGAAATCCGTGGAGAATCGGAGTGGATTCCATCGCGGCGTAAAGCCGCTCCTACCGGAACAAACTTTCCGCGCTCGGTAGTTACCCATGTATGAGGCTTTGAGCTATCCGGCTCCCGAACCTTGACGGTCCACTGAAATAGATTTTGCCGGTGATGAACCGAAGGATCAGCAAGAGGCTTCAACCCCTGCGCGTCATGGCATGTCTCTACGTTCGTCGCGTCCCCATCCTGATGGTCGCATCGTTTTCGGCTCTTGCGAGCGGCCTTGCTTGCGCCGCCGAGGCTACGCCGCTGGCGGTGAAGATCGACGTCGACGTCGCCCAGTCCACCGGTCCGCTGCCGGCCATCTGGCGCTTTTTCGGGGCCGACGAGCCGAACTACGCCACGATGAAGGACGGTCGCAAACTTCTCGGCGAACTCGGCGCCCTGGCACCGGACCATGTTTATTTCCGTGCCCACAACCTGCTCACGAGCGGCGACGGAACGCCGGCGCTGAAATGGGGCAGCACGGATGTCTATCACGAGGACGCGCAGGGGCGTCCGACCTACAGCTGGACCATTCTCGATCGCATCTTCGACACCTACCGCGCGCGTCGAATCCGACCGTACGTCGAAATCGGCTTCATGCCCGAGCCGCTCTCCCGTGCACCCGCGCACTACGCGACCGAGTGGCATCCGGGACTCGACTTCAAGGACCTCGGGATCGGCTGGACGCAGCCACCCAAGGATTACGACAAATGGCGCGAACTCGTCTATCAATGGGCCCGTCATTGCGTCGAACGCTACGGTGCGGCCGAGGTCGAGCAATGGTACTGGGAAACCTGGAACGAGGCGAACATTCCGTATTGGAGCGGCACCGAGGAGGAATTCTTCAAGCTGCACGACTACGCGATCGATGGCGTGCGCCGGGCCCTGCCCACGGCGCGCGTCGGCGGCTACGATGCGGCGGGCGACGGCGGAAAATTCACCGCCGACTGGTTGCGCCACATCACGCAGGGCACCAACTACGCCACCGGAAAGATCGGAACGCCGACCGATTTTCTCTCCTTCCACTCGAAGGGCAAACCGGAGTTCGTCGACAACCATCTGCGCCTCGGAATCTCGAATCATCTGCAGACCGTCGATCGCGCCTTCGGCATCATCGCGGGATTCCCCGAACTCGCCAATCGGCCGATCATCATCGGCGAGTCCGATCCCGATTCCTGTGCCGCGTGCCTCGGTCCGCAATTCGGTTATCGTCGCTCGACCCTGTATTCGAGCTATACCGCCGCCGTGATTCCTCGGCTGCTGGGGCTCGCGCATCGCCACGGCCTGCACCTCGACGGCGCGGTGACGTGGGCCTTCGAGTTCGAGGACCAGCCGTACTTCGTCGGGTTTCGCTCGCTTTCGAGCAACGGGCTCCCCCTGCCCGTGCTGAACGTGTTCCGCCTTTTCAGCCGGATGTCCGGCGATCAGATCGCGGTCGCCAGTTCGGGCGAACGCCCGCTGGAGGAAATCACCGCCCAAGGCGTGCGGGGTCCGAACCCGGACGTCTCGGCTGTCGCCGCGCGCGATGGAAAGAAAATCACCGTGCTGGTCTGGTACTATTTCGACGACGACGTTCCGCTTCCCGATGCCGCGATCGACTTACAGATCAGAGGGCTGCCGGTCGAGTCCAGCAACGCGCACGTCACGCAGTACCGTATCGATGGCGAGCACAGCAACGCCTACACGGCGTGGCAGCGCATGGGGTCGCCGGTGGCGCCGAACAATTCCCAATACGCGGAACTCGAGCGGGCCGGCGAACTTGCCACGATGGGCCCGGCTGGGACGGTGGCCGTCGCCAGCGGGACCACAACCCTGCACGTCGACCTGCCGCGGTCGGGCGTGGCGTTGTTCGTGGTCGAGCCGTAGACGGCGAATTCCGACAGAAAGATGGCCGCAAAAAGGCGCAAAATCATCGGTCACCAAATGGCAGGGGAATCCTGTCCATAGGTGCAAGTTCATCGAATGTTGCGCGGGATTGCCTGCCCAGAGCCGCCGGCCTTCGCCAAGGTGGAGCGCGACCTCCGGGCGCGCTTGCGTCCGGAATAATGTTTCGTCCTCGATTCGAAACCGGCCCAGAGGTCCGGTTCCACCTCGAAACAAGAGGCGGGGTTCGGCCCTGCGACAAGCTCAGGGCAAGCGACCCCGCCCTACATTTCTCATCAGTGCGCCTTGAACTGGCGCACCTTGTCCTGATCCATCATCCCGCGAATCATCACCTCGAGGCCGACCTTGCCCGCGCCCTGTTCCCGGAGATCCGGCACGCCCCAGCCGTCGGGATAGAGCTTGAACTCCTCGATGTTGTCCTCGTTGGAGAGAAGGGCCGAGGTCGCGTTGGTGGCATCGATGGCCAGCTGCGCGCCGCGGCGAAAATCGGGATTCACATCCCACAACGCGTCGTGATCCGGAAGCGAGAAATGCATGTCGACCTGATACAGCACCATCCATGAGTGTCGTTCGGGAATGAACACGTAGCGCCCCTTGCGCGTGTCCGAGATCGTCACGATCATCGAGCCCGCGCCGAAGAGAGCGGACACCTTCGCCTTGTGCGGGCCGAGCATCTGTCCGGTGCCGAAGGACATTCCCCGCAGCAACGCCAGCCGAAGTTCGTCGGGTTGCGGAATGTGGCGCACGTCCTCGCGGCTCAGGTCGAGATAGCCTGAACCCGGCGGCGACATCAGGCTCTTTTCGTAGTCGGAAAACCGCGCCAGCATTTCCTCCTTTTTCACCGCGACCACGCGCTGGCCGGCATGCTGGTTGATCGCCGACGCTGCGGGTGAATCCTCGTCCCCCGTACAGGCCAGATATCGGCTCATCACTCCCTTCACCGCTTCCTCGTCCGGTGCGGCGTCGATTTCCGCTAGAATCGCGGAGCGCGCTTCCGCCAGGCTCCTGTCGCGGATCGACCGGAATTCGCGCAGTGCTTCTGCCACCGGCTGTCGGGTCTTCGCAAAATCGAACCGCTGCGTGACCTGCCGATACCACGCGTTGCCGGCCAAAACGGCCGGCGCGCCGTGGCCCAGCGTCGCCAGCGCACGCAAGGGCGCCGCCAGAAGCTCCGTCAGCAGCGCGTCCAGGCGCGCATCGATACGGATTTGGGTTTCCGCCCGATCGGACGGCGAGGCATGGGCGAGGATTTCCTTTTCGCTCGCCTGCCAGCCCGCCAGCTGGTGCGCACCGGAATCCCCGGCCGCGGAGGCAATCAGGGCGTCGGCGTGGATTTTCAGAACCGGTCCCGCCAACCGAGTGCGCGCCGTCGCGAGCCCCTCGGCAAACTGCTTCCGCTCGCTCGGCCAGAGGTACACCAGGGTGGTCCGCGCTGCGCCTTCATCCGCGGATAGAAAAGTGAACGAATCCGCGGAGGCCGTCATCGCCGCCATCGCCGCAGTGACGTCGGCATCCCAGGCCCGCGCCGCCTGCTGCCAGTGAATCGACACGGTGATATCCGGCGCCCCGAAATCGCCGGTCAGTCCAAATGGCCGCATCAGGAAATTGTACTCCTGCAACTGGCGGCCATTCTGCGTGAAGACAGTCGAAAAGGCGTGGCGCTGCGCCGGGCTGAGCTCCTCGAACGTCGCACCAAATTGTGCCTTGAAAAAGTCGTCCGCAAAAAGGTTTCGGGCGGGAAGGTAGATTTTCTCCATCACGGTGGAGCCCAGGTTCATCGTGGGCGCCTCCTGTTTGATCCGGGATGCCCAGGTGACAATCTGGTCGGCGCCCGGCGGCGTCCAACCCGGCGCACCCGCGGTGTCCTCGGTCGGTGGAGGCAGCGCGTCGATTCTCTTCTGCATGGTCTCGATCACGCGATCGTAGGCCGGATTGGCCTGCGACTCCCGCAGCGCTTTCATCCGATCGAGCTGTTGCTGGTATTGGACCCGCTGGCGGTCGACGTTGGCCGCCCGCCCCGTCGGCTTGGGTGGAAAGGCCGACCGCACGATCCCGGCGACAAAGGCGTCCCCGGAGTCGGCCGGGACCAGAACCAGCAGCTCGGGATTCGGGGCGGAAGGAAACATGAACACTCCGGCCAGCCGGTTATCCGTCGCATCGTACACGCCGTCGATCGGAACGAGCCCCGACGGCATCGCGGGACGTTCCACCCACGATCCGGGCTTCAAGGTGAAGCTCCGGCTCTCCGGGTCGTAGCGTCCCGAGACATTGTAGGTTCCGGTCGCCGGCTGATTGAATCCGCTGCGCTGTTCCGTCGAAGGGGAAAATTTGAGCGTACCGCCCAGCGTGTCATTGGCCGCCGGCGCCAGGGTCAGCTCGACCTTCAGCACATTCGGATAGGTGTAGTACACACCCTTCCAGGAGCCCGCGATCGAAGACGCCGCGGACAGCCGGTCGGCCAGCGCAAGCGAAGCGAGCAAGGCGATCACGAGCGACGTCGCCGCCAGGGCGGAGCGCGAGTCGGGTGCGGCCATAAGGAAACCATCCTTGGACATCGATACCCGCTTGTCGAAAAAATATTCCTGGCAAAGCAGATCTTTCACCCGCCCGGCACAAAAACTCGTTGCTCCCGCCGGGCGCGACCGCCAGAAAGTGGACGCCGACTGGCGCGTCATGGATCTCAAAGAGTCGTACCGGATCCTGGGTTTGGAGGTGGGAGCTTCCCGCTCCGCCCTCGACGCCGCCTATCTCGGGTTGCTGGAGAAATGGCATCCGACCAAGGCGGCGGAACAGGGTCCGGCCGCGGCCAAGGAGGCGCAGCGCCGGGTCCAGGAAATCAATGAAGCGTACAACTTCCTGATCGCGGTCGTTCCGGGAGGGAAGCCAACGGCGGCGGCGCCGGCGGCCGCGAACGTCGCGCCACCTTCGAGTCCGTTGTCGCCGCCGGGGGCCGAGGCCCCGCGGGCTCCCGTCGCCAAGCCGAAGCTGGTCCCGGTCTCCCCCGCCCAGCCCGACGTAAATCGTCCGCCCCCGCCCAAGCCGCCTCCCGAAGCCTGGACCGCCCGGCCGGCGGGCGATCCCGCCGCGGTTTCCCCTCCGCCGCCGCCTCCTCCGGCTGCCGCCCCACCACCACCTCCCGTCGCGACCCGAGCGGCTCCCCCGCCCAAGGCCGCGACCGTTCCGGCGCCCGCCACGGTCGAGTCGGCCGCCGACGTCTGGGTTTCCAAACGGCAGAAACCCGAGCCCGGATTCGGCGCAAAGTTCAATGCGCTCTATGACCTGGCCTTCCCGGTCGGAACGCCGCGCCGCAAGTTCGCGCCGTTCGTCGTCGTGGCTCTCGTGCTGATCCTGCTCCTGCTCGGCAAATGCGCCTTCGGCTCACACCACCACGGGCCGAGCGAACCCGATCCGAAGAAAACCGGACGCCTCGTGGTGAAATCCAATGTGGCCGGGGTCACGATTGAAGCGAAACGCATCCCGTCGGCGGACGACGCGTCAACGGAGACGTTCAGTGGAGCGGCGGGCGACCCGCTGGCCGGACTCCCACCGGGCAAATACAATGTCACGGCGCACGTCGAGGGCTGGACGGATCTCCATGGCGAAGCCACGATGACCGCCGCGCAGCTGACCGAGCTCGTGCTCAATTTCAAGGGCGGCTCGTTGAAACTCAGCTCTGATCCCAGCGGCGCGCTCGTGCGGCGGGGCGAGGACGATCTCGGCAAAACTCCGCTGACGATTCCGATGCTGCCGCCGGGCGAATGCACGCTGGTCGTGCAGTATCCCTCATGGCCGCCGGTGACCTTCAAGACCACGATCGCCGAGGGCGGCGAAGCCGCGGCGACGGTGCGCCTTCCGCACGGAAAGCTGACGGTCGAGTCGTTTCCCTCCGGCGCAACGGTCATGTTTGGTCGCGGAAAACTCGGCACCACGCCGGTAACGCTGCCGGTGTTTCCCGCGGGCAACTGGAAGCTGACGATCATCGCGAAGGATTTTCCGCCGCTCGAACTGCCGATCACGATCACCGATGATGCGGAGCTCAAGGTGAACCCCGATCTCGGGCTGGCCTTTCCCGTGCTCGATCCCACGGACGTCCTCAAGCACGTCTGGGTGCCCGACAGCACGGTCGACGTCGCGCCCTGGGATGGATTGTCCGGACCCTCCGCGCCGCACAACGGCTACATCAAGAATCTCAATCGCAAGCGTCTCTACAACGATTGGATGGAGAAGCGTTATCGCTACGTCGGCACGGTGAAATCCTTCGACAAGAACAGCGGTGAAATCGAGTTCGTGGAGTCGGAGAGCGAATTTTGTCGCACCCACATCCAGGCCCGGCTGGCGGGCGACGCGCGCGCCGACCCCGAGCTCGTGGCGCGTCTGATCAAGGGCGCGACCTTCAGCTTTTACGGAAAATTGGTGGCCGTCGAAGAGTCGCGCTGGGGATCGAAATCGGTCGCGTTCGAACTCTCCGGCGCCGAACCGATGCGCTGAACGCCGGTTTTGGCGGACCAGGCGATCTCGTCCATCGCCCGGACCGACAAATCGGCCTTCTGGCGATGGCGGACGCGACCGGCTGGATTGTCATGGATGATGACGCCATGCGCTCATCTCGTCTTCTTTCGCCGCGCGGACTCGGTGCCGCCCTCCTGCTTTCCGCCTCCGGCCTGGCTTCAGGTGCGGATGATGCGCCTGTCTACGCGTTCCGCCATCTCGCGGGCGCCCCCGGAGGCGGCGGCTATCGCGACGGGGTTGGAAGCGCAGCTCGCTTCGACAACTCCCACGGCGCGATCGCCGACGCCTTCGGAAATATCTACGTCACCGACTCCGGCAACAACGTGATCCGGAAAATTGCGCCCGATGGGACTGTCACGACACTGGCGGGCGCACCGCTCAGCGCCGGCAGCACGGATGCGGTTGGAAGTGCCGCGCGATTCTATTTTCCCGTGGGTCCGTCCTTCGATGGCAGCGGGAATCTCATCGTGGCGGATTGGGGAAACAGCATCATCCGCAAAGTGACTCCGGCCGGTGCGGTAACGACCCTGGCCGGAACGGCCAATCCGACCGACAATCCTCCCAACGCCACCCAACTCGACGGCGTCGGACCTGCTGCGGTTTTCTGGGGGCCGTGCGGCACCGCCGTGGACACAAGCGGAAGCATCTTTGTCGCGGATGCAGGCTTCGACCGCCTGCGCAAGATCGCTCCCGACACGACCGTAACCACGCCGGTCCTCACCAACCCACCGACCTGGCTGAACAGCAACAACGGAATCTCCGACCTGTTCGGAGCAAATCCGCTCGGTACTGGATGGGGCGCACAGTTCGTGTATCATTCCGCCCTCGCGATCGATCATCAGAATAATCTGCTCCTCGGAAACTACCAATCGGTGCCGGCCAGTGCTGGCTATCCGTCCTTCTACCAGGTGATTCGTGTCGATGCGCTGGGAAGCGTCTCAATCCTGTCGGCCTTTCCCACCATCAATGATTTGATCGGCGTCACAAGTGATCCCACGGACCGCGTGGTGGTTGGCGTTCCCGGGGCACTTCTTCGACTGGAGCCGGACAATACCGTCACCACCATCGCTTCTGACTCCAGGATCGACGGGGCCGGGATCACCGGTGCTCCGAACGGTGACTTCATCATCGCGGACTACGACCAGATTCTGCGCGTCAGTGCGACCGGAGTCGTAACCAAGGTGGCGGGTCTGGCCGCGCAGGCGGGCAGCGCGGATGGCACGGGCGCGTCGGCCGGCTTCAGTGGACCCACCGCCATCGCGACCGACAATAATGGGAATGCCTATGTGGCGGACACGAACAACGACACCGTGCGAAAAATCTCTCCCGATGGAACCGTGATCACGCTCGCGGGACAGGCTGGCGTACCCGGCAGCGCCGACGGAATGGGTGCGTCGGCCCAATTCGACCACCCGAGCGGTATTGCGGTGGATGCCAGTGGCAACGTCTACGTGGCGGAGGTTACCAACGCGTCCCGAGTACGGAAAATCTCGCCGACCGGAGTCGTTACGACCCTGGGCATCAATCCGGTTTTTGGATTCCTCACCGTCGACACCGCGGGAAATCTGTACTCCGTGGAAGAGGTCGCCGTTTTGGATGCCAGGCTTTGCCGGCTGGGGAACGATGGTTCGGTGACGCAACTGGCGAGCGTCGACTTTCCTCTCGGACTCACGGCCGATCACAGCGGCAATGTGTATTTCACCAATCTCGGAGCTGATGGAACAACGATCAAGAAAGTCGATGCCCAGGGAAAGGTAACCACCGCCGCGGGGCCGACCTTCAACTTTGCGGCCGATATCGGCGTGACAAGCGCCTACCTTCGTCCCTCCGCTCTCGCCATCGACGGCCAGGGGAACTTTGTCGTCATCGACCCGGATCTCGACATGGTGCTCCGAATCACTCCGGCCGGAGACGTAACGGCGATTGGCGGCCTCGCCTTGTACGCCGGGAGCGAAGACGGTCTCACCAAGGCCGCGCATTTTGATCATCCCGGCGGGATCGCCGTCGATGCATCGGGCAAAATTTACGTGGCCGACACGCTCAACAACGCAATCCGCATCGGCGAGCCGGCGGGGCCCCCGGTGATCACGACGCAACCCGCGAGCGAGACAGTCGCGCCCGGTGGCACCGCCCAGTTCACCGTGACAGCGACCGGCGCCGCGTCCCTCACCTATCAGTGGATGCTCAACGGCAGTGCGATCTCGGGCGCCACCGCAAATCAGCTGTCGCTGACCTCGGTTTCGGCGGGCAATGCCGGTAACTATTCGGTCATGGTAACAAATGCCGTCGGGACCGCCACCTCGCAGGCCGCGAAGCTCACCGTCTCAGCCGCAACCACCAGTTCGTCCGGCGGTTCGTCCAGCGGCGGAAGCGGCGGCGGAGCGATGTCGGGGGCCTTTGTGCTTCTTCTCACCTTGGTGTCTCTCCTTCGTTTGCGATATCGTTAGCGTCTAACTATAAATGTGTTAAGGGATTGCGCCAGTCAGCGCTCGAGCGACGGGTGGTCAACGCCACCTGCCGCGCGATGGTAACGCCGGGATGCTCTTCCGCACCTGATATTACCGGTGATTCGCCAGATCCGGCTGTCCGACCTCCGGCGGATTGGCGTATCGCGATAGCAGTTTTGGCCGGGACAGTTGTCGTGGCGGATGAAGGAAATTGCTCCGTTTCAAACTGTAGAGGTTTCCCATGCGCTCATTTCTTCGACCCGGAATTGTCACGCTTCTTCTCGCCGTCGCAGTCATCGCTCCGGGCGCCGACAACCCTCCCACCTACGTCTTCCGCCACCTTGCTGGCGCTCCGGGTGGGCCCGGATTCAAGGACGGCGTCGGCACCGCGGCGCGCTTCAATGATGCCCGTGGCGTCGTCTGCGATGCCGCGGGAAACATCTACGTCACCGACACCGGAAACAACACGATCCGCAAAATCGCTCCCGATGGAACCGTGACCACCATGGCGGGCACGGCGCCGCTGCGGGACGATGTCGATGCGACGGGCGCGGCCGCCCGCCTGGCGGCTCCCGCCGGTCCGTCGCTCGATGCCGCGGGCAATCTGATCTTCGGCTCGGGGTTCGTCGTGAAATCGATGACGGCGGCCGGGGCGGTGACCACCCTGGCCGGAAACAAGAACGAGTCGATTGGGAGCTATTCGCCGATCGACGGCACCGGCACCAACGCGCTGTTTTTTCAGCCGCGCAACACGGCCATCGATCGCACCGGCATTATCTACGTCGCCGATCCGGCGTCCGACCAGTTGCGCAAGATTTCCCCCGGTGCCGTCGTCACCAATCTGAGTCTGAATTATCCGTCGGGTTGGACCGGCAGTCCGTTCGGTGCGGATCCCACCGTCAATCCGTACGGGGCGGCCGACATTCATTGCTACCAGATCGCCACGGACGCGACCGGCAATCTCTACTTTCCCCACTTCGAATACGACTCCAGCAATGGCGCGACTCCGTTCAGCTACGTGATCGCAAAGGCGGACTCGGCGGGAACGGTCACGGTGCTGACGCAGCTGCCCGCGATGACGGCCTTCACCGGAATGGCTTTCGACACCGCGGGACGTCTGTACGTCGGTACCCAGAATGGAATTGTCATGATGGATCAGGCGGGAACCGTGTCGACGATTCCCAACACCGCGGGAATCAGCGGCTGCGGCCTCGCGATCAATGCGACGGGAGACATCATCGTTTCCGCTTTCGATGAGATCCTGAAGGTCACCACCTCCGGAACGATCAGCGTCGTCGCAGGTCAGTCCGCCGCCGCCGGCAGCGTGGATGCGACCGGTGACGCCGCGCGTTTCCAGTCACCGATCGGCATCGTGGTCGACAGCGCCGGGAATGCCTTTGTCGCCGATGCCGGCAACGAGACGATACGGCGGGTCACGCCGGCGGGCGTGGTGACGACCATCGCCGGCAAGCCGGGCCAGGTCGGCAGCGCGGACGGAACAGGCGGCGCGGCCAGTTTTCACCTTGAAGGCGGCTTCATGGCGATCGACGGCAGCGGCAACCTCTACGTCACCGAGCCGGCGACCTCGCACATCCGCAGGATAACTCCCGACGGCACGGTCACCATGCTCGGCAACCTCGGCGCCGACCCACTCTATATCGGGCTGGGCATCGATAGCGCGGGCAACCTCTACTACACGACGCTCGGTACGTTCATCTCCCTCATCAAACGCGCGCCGGATGGAACTCTGACGACGCTTTCGAACGCGATTGACGAGTTGAATGGACTGACGGTCGACAGTGCGGGAGACGTCTTCGTGACCGACCACAAGGTGATCAACAAACTCAGCGCGGACGGGAAATGGTTGGGCGTCGCCGGCGGCGGCCTTTGGGGTGGCCAAGACGGGCCGCCAGGCACGGACACAGGTCATCTCCAGGATCCCAGCGCCATCACGGTCGATAGTGCGGGCAATCTATATTTCCTCGACCAGGGCGAAAACACCGTTCGCATGTGGATGACAAACGGGAATCTTGTCACGCTCGGCGGCACGGGCAACTACACCGCGTACGCCGGGAGCGCCGATGGCACGGGCCAAGCGGCCCAGTTCAACGATTCGATGGGCATCACTGTGGACAAGTCCGGCAAGATTTACATCGCCGACACGGGCAACCACGCAATTCGCATCGGTGAAGTTCTCGGGCCGCCCGTGATCACCACGCAACCGGCCGCCGAAACCGTCGCCGCGGGAGCCAGCGCCCAATTCTCCGTTGTGGCCTCGAGCGCCGCGCCCCTCACCTATCAGTGGATACTCAACGGCAGCGCCATTGCTGGTGCCACGTCTGACAAGTATTCGCTGTCGTCCGTCGCCGCGAGCAATGCGGGCGACTACTCCGTCGTCGTGACGAATCAGATGGGCAGCGCCACCTCGCAGGCCGCGAAACTCACGGTGTCGGCGGCAAGCAGCGGATCAACCGGTTCGTCCGGCAGCAGCGGCGGTGGTGGTGGCGGAGCGATGTCGGGCGAATTCGTGCTCGCCCTCGTGTTGCTGGGCTTGAGCCGGATCCTGCTGCCTCGCGAAAACCGAAACACGGCCCGATGAGGACATCGGGCCCTGCCACCCGTCACCCGTCACATGTCACTCGTCACTTCTCTTCAACTTTTCCAAACACGGTGAAGTCCGCCACCCCGGGAGTGATTCCCGTCGGCGCGCCAAGAATCACGAGGCGGACACGCGTGGCATTCGTCGGCGGTGTTTCCCGGTAGTCGATCAGCAGATCGTCCGGGCTGTCGCTGCGATCGAGGATCGTTGTCCAATGGTCCGGCGAAGTCTCGGCCTCGACCCGATAACGAAAAGGACCGGGCGCGATGCCCTTCGTCAGATCGAGGCCGACGTCGCGCCAGGCGATGCGGACGGCTTGCACGGTCGAGAGAGCGAGCAGTTGCGTCGTCAGGACCGGATGCGGGTCTCCCGCCGCCGGCTGCCACCAAGTGGTGAGGCTGTTATCCGCGGCGTATCGGCCGACCAGATTCGGCGCGTCCGTCGAACCGACAGTGCGCGTGCCGTCGTTGAGCGGCAACCAACCCGCGGACTCCGCCGCGCCTTCGGCATCCGGAAGACGCTGCGGCACGCTGGTGGCCTCGGGGACGTAGAGTTCGCCCGCGGCATCCAGACGCGCCTGATCCATGCCGATGCGGCGTTCGAATCCGTGCGCGATCCCGGCGCGAATCGTGTAGAAAGCCCACAGGCTGTTGCGCGGGCCGGCCACGATGCAGCCGTGTCCCGTGCCCGTAACCAATCCGGCGGGTGTGCGCAGGATCGGATTGTGTTTTTGCGCGCGAAACGGGCCGAGCGGATTATCGGCCAAGTAGCAACCCATCGCGTAGGTCCGGTTTTCGGTGCCGGCCGCGGAATAGGTCAGATAGTAGCGACGCCCCACCTTCACCATCCACGATCCCTCGATCCACGCCATGTTCGGATTCTGGTTCCCGTTGCCGACGCATTCCCAAGGCTGGTTCACCGGATCGAATGGGATGGCCCTCGTCGCCGGACCGGCGGGCTGACGCGGATCGTCGCTCGAAAGCGGCATCACCCAGATTCCGGCGCGCGGCGAACAGCCCCAGTAGAGAAAGAGCCGGCCGTCGTCGTCGGCAAACAACATCGGATCGCCGAGGCCCGGAGCGCCCGACTCTTTCGGCAACGCGATCGGACCGAGCTTCTCAAATGGCCCGAGCGGCGAAGGCGAGGCGTATAGATCGGAGTCGGACGCCAGCAGAAGGAATCTTCCCTGGTGATGCACCACCGTGGGCGCGTATCCCACATCGCGCACGTTCAGCGGATGATGTTTCCATGTGAGACCTTCGTCCTCGCTGACCCACGCCAGGTCGCAGGACGGATAGAGATACCATTTCCCCTCGAACCACAGTGCGCTCGGATCCGCGAGTTCGCGATATTGCTCCGTCTTCGGCGAAAGCCAGAGCGTGTCCCCGCCGGTTTCAGAGCCGTTCGGGACCCGGCGCACGCCGCGCCCCACCGGATAGTCGGGAATGGGCAGCGGATTGCACCACGTGGAAGGCCGGGACTCGGACGCGCGCGCGACCGGAATGGAACTGAGACCGGTGAGAATCATCCCCGCCAGGATGCATCGAGCCCGATGACGGAATTTGCGCGGCATGCCCCAGCGTCGATCGACCGGCCCGCCAAGGCAATCGAGGACTCGTGGCGATCGCGCGTCGCCGCTCCGTGAGCATTCTACCATGCTATCTTGGCCAGCTCGAATGAGACGCGGGTTTGTTGCTCGGGCGGAGTGTGGTCGATGAATGGACTCAGGAAGCTCTGCACGCTCGGCCAGACGCCGATTTTAAGGTCGACCGGCCCCACCCGTTCCATCGCCAGAAAACCACCCTTGTCACGGGTGAATCGGTGATTTTCGGGTGGGGTCGGCACTTGGAAATCCATCTTGCGCAGGCTGTCCGTCGGCCGCACCGGCGGGCGATTGTTTTCCCGATTCAGCTCTGCCTGGGCCTGCGGCGAAAGGATCGCGGGCATCGCGCCGAAGGTCGTCCCCGCCAATATCAGAAACAGCGGTATGATTCGCGTTTTCATACCTGAATAGACGCCCGTCCAACACCCGCAGTTGTTCCGCAAAAACCCTCCCGGGAAATTACCTACGCTGGATTCAAATGATCCAAGGGATTGCGCGGTAGGGCGCGACCGCTGGGCGCGCCGTAAATTCTCGGCGGGCCCAGTTTTGCGATTCACCCGCAAGGCGACGCGGGAAACGGTCCCGCCCCATCTTAAAGGTGAATTCCGCGGGCTGTCGCATTCCAACTATGACTTTCATCAGGGTTCGTAATCCGGCGATCCGCAGTTAAAATTCACGCATGCTCAAAACTCTCGTCATCACCGTGCTGAGTCCCGACCGGCCCGGCCTGCTGGAACAGATCGCCCGCACGGTCTCGGCCCAGGGCGGCAACTGGCTGGAGAGCCGCATGTGCCACTTGAGCGGACAATTTGCCGGCATCGTGCGGGTCGAAATCGACGCCGCCCGGGCCGAAGGCCTCGCCACCGCGCTGCGTGCCCTGCCCGCCCAACGCGCGATCGTCGCCGTCGAGGGCGAGGCGACCACGCCGGCGCGGCCCCCTGGAACCCTCGCGGTGCTCGAGCTCGTCGGCCAGGACCGACCCGGTCTGCTGCATCAGGTCTCGCGCATTCTCGCGGAGCATCACGTCAACGTGGAGGAACTCACCTCCGAACGCGTCAGTGCCCCGATGGACGGCACGATGCTGTTTCAGGCCAGAATAAAAGTCCTGGTCCCGCCCAAGGTCGAGCTGGGCGGTCTGCGCGCCGAACTCGAGCGGCTCGCGTCCGACCTCATGGTTGATGTCACGCTTCAGCCGGCCGGATAAACCGGAGAGCGGCATTCGGCCGGGATCGATGTCCGTCGATCTGCCCTGGTCAGCCCCCAGAATACACCGAGGACACGGAAACCGATCGATTCGTGCCCCTTCGTGAATTTCGTGGGAAAGATCGAATATTTCGTCGTTCCGTGTCCTCGGTGTGTTCCGTGGGCCAAATCCGGATTTCTCCATGCCTCCATGGTTCAAATGGTCGACGGATCGAGGAAACGATCCCCACCCGTCCATTCACGCTTTCCGCCTACTCACTACTCACCACCCGCTACTCGCTACTCACTACTTCCGGCTTAGGATCACTCCGCCACGATCATCGGGATCGAGCGGATCGCCGCCGAGTTCGACCGCCGTCTCGTAATTCGGCCGCACCCAACCCAGAATCTGCGCGCCCGGGTCGCTGCCCTGTCCATACCGTTTCAGGCCGAACTCCCGCAGGTCGCGGCTGATGATCGCCACCCAGTCGGGCGGGCGCGCCGCGAGCTTTTGCACGAGCGCCGTCTCGCGATCGCCACGCGTGGCCGAGGAAAAAAAGAAAAAGGGCGCCACCGGACTCGGCATCCGCGCGAGGTAGTTGATCATGATGCCCTCGGGGAGGACGATCAGCGTCTGCCCGGGTTTCTTTTCGTGAGCCAACCAGGCCGCCGTCTGCGCTACGATGTCGCCCGCCGGTTCCGTTTCGGGCGCGATCGTGTAGAAGAGATCGCGTCCCGTCCCCACCGGATGAGTGCGCTGACGCAGCAGTGCCTGCGAATGTGCCACCAGCACATGCAGGCCCGGCGCCAGCAAGGCCAGCACTCCCGCGGTCACGGCGGCCCGCTGCCATCCGCTCACGCGCAGCCAGGTGGGTAGATCGCCCAGCATCACCGCCGGCACGATCATCCCCGCGATGGCGGCCTGGTAGAATCCGAAGTGAAACGTGCGCCCAAACAGGAGCATTCGGCTCAGCAGGACGCTCGCGAGGAGTGTCCACGCCAGGCGCAGCACGGTCCCCGTCACCAAACCGTCCGCCAGGGGTCGCCGCAACAGTCCCCACACGACATGCCCGAGGTAGAGCAGCATCAGACCGCTCAGGCAACGACCCGCCTCGAACCAGTCGGCGTGGTTGCTGACCCAGGCGATTCCCGCCGCGCTGACCACCAGAAAGCCGAAGCGCCAGGCGATGGTCCGAAACCGGCTCATCAGCCATCCCGCCAGCGCCACTCCACCGAGCAGCGCAAGGGCGAGCAGTGTCGCCTTGCACTCGACGACGAAATTTTCCGCAGGACGATCAAAGCCCAGGAAACGGATCTGCGCCGGATCGGCGGTGTAGCTCGTCGTCGTAACCACATTCAACCATCCCCGTCCCGCCATGCCGAAGGCTTCGCCCCAGGACACGCGAGTGGAAAAATATCCCGCGAACGCCATCGTGGGCAGCACGGCCATGGCGACGAGCCAGCCGATCTCCGACCGGTTCCAGACCCGGCGGCGCAGCTTCAGCAACATCGCGGCCGCAATCAGCACGCCCGCAGCCAGCATGAACTCCGGCTTGATCACGGCCGCGAGACCAAACAGCAATCCAGCCGCCGCGGCGCGCACCCGCGAGGCCCGCAACACCCACGCGGGAAGGATCGCGACCAAACCCACCACGACGAGCATGCCATGCGTGGCTTCGTGCGCGTAAGGGGTCGCGTAGTTGTAATTTCCCACCGGCACCCCTTGCGAAAATGAAAATAACGCGAGGAAAACCGCACCGGCCACGAGCGCGGCGGCCATGCCCCAGGTCCGGCGAAAGCCCGCATAGAGCAGCGCGAAGATGCCGCCGAAAATGGCGAGGTTCGCGGTGACGAGAACCATCAACCCCGGACCGAACACGCGGAACAGGGCGGCATTGAAATACTGCGAAAACGGACCGTAGAAATCGTCGACGTCCACGTAGAGCATCGCGCCCTGCGAAAGCCGCCAGGGAATATAAAGTTCCTTGCCGAAATCGATGACCGGGTCGGGCCACCTGCGCCAGGAAGTCGACAACAGCCAGGCGGCCAGCACGCCGAGCGCCGCGAGCCCCGCCACCTCAACCCACCCCGGCGGGACAGGCCAACGGGACGGGTCTCGGTCGGACCGGCGCGGCGACTCCATGTCCTTTTACGTCGCTTCCCGCGCGAGGCGTCAAGGCCCGCGTTAATTCGGGAAGGCGAAGGCAAAACCATTTGTCATCCGGAAATGAAACCGCTGGTGTATCCATTCGTGAAGACGCGCACCCTGGCTCTCCTGTTCGGGTTTCTCACGCTGGCCGGCCTGATGGCCGCCGAAGAGGAACACCCTGTCACGATCAAGCAGCTCCCGGCGAAGATCGTCCGCCGCCCCTTCGACATGAAGCATCCGCCGCGGGATCTGCCCAAGATTTCGAGCAATGAGGCCGGCGACTGCAATTTCCAGGTGACCTGCGACGCCGGGATGGGCTTCCTCGTGGACACGCTGGATCCGCATACGGTCGAGGTCGAAGTCGACTCGATGGATGTCGTCCTGAGCCTCCCGATCACCGTCTGGGTCGGCATCGGCACTCCGCCCAAGCTCGGACAGCACGAGGAGGGACACCGGCAGATTTGCGAGGACTACTACAAGGGAGCGGACGTCATTGCGCGCGATCTCGCCCGGAAAATGATCGGGAAAAAGGCGCGCGCGACCGGCGTCAACAAGCAGGACGCCCAGAAAAAGGCCCAGGACCAGCTGCTCAGTGAATACAACTCCGCATACCTGGCGGCGGTCCGCGACCGCATGCTGCATGCACAGCAGCACTACGATCTGATCACGATTCACGGCATGAAGCCGATCGCCGAAAAGGACGCGATCGCGCAGGCCGAGGAGCTCGTGAAGGAGGGCAAGCTGCCCGGTCCTGATCCGTATCTGCAATAGGGAGCGGTGAGCGGTCAGCCGACCGGTCAGGGTCGAGCCGGTCGATGGCTGATTGTCAGGTAGGGCGGGACCGCTGGGCCCGCCGTCGACGCAGATACTTCGGCGGGCCCA
>DASZXI010000005.1:0-39149 GCA_035545955.1 Candidatus Didemnitutus sp.
GCGATGCATCGCGGCGTAAAGCCGCTCCTACAGCAAGCATCCGAGCGTGGCGATTCGGCATAAAATCGCTCACCCCAACCGGGCCCTTCGGACCCGGCTACATCAAAAACAAAAAGGCCGGGCGCCAAGGCCCGGCTTGAAACGAATTCGTATCCCGAGTTAAGCCGGACTCGGAGCCGGCGTGGCCGCACCGGGTGAATCGCTGGCCGTGGACGGCGGATTCGCCGGCTTCGCAGGCGTGTCGGAGCCCGGAAGTTTCGGCGGACGGACGGTCACGATCGGCGAGCGAATCTCGCCGTAGTTCAGGATCTCGAGGACGTGACGGCCCTCGATGGTCTCGTGCTCGAGCAGCGCCTCGGCGATCTTGTCGAGCGCGGCGCGATGATCGGCGATGATCTGCTGCGCGCGCTTGTACTGCGACTCGAGGATGTCGGAAATCGCGTGGTCGATGCGCCGGGCCGTGTCTTCGCTCACGTGCTGGGAGCGCGTGATGTCGCGACCGAGGAAAACGGTGTCCTGGTTTTCGCCCAATGCGATCGGTCCGAGTTCGCTCATGCCGTAGTCGCACACCATGGCCCGCGCGATGCGCGTCGCGGCCTTGAGGTCGCCATAGGCGCCATTGCTGAAGTCGCCCGTGACGATTTCTTCCGCAATGCGGCCGCCCATGGCCATGCAGATTTCGCTGAGCAGTTTCTTCTTCGGACGGGTGAGAATGTCCTTGGTCGGCAGATACGTGGTGCTGCCGAGGCTCTGGCCGCGCGGGATGATGGTGACCTTGTGCACGGGCACGGTGCCGTCATCGAGCACCGCCTGCACAATGGCGTGGCCGGCCTCGTGCCAGGCGACGAGGCGCTTTTCGGCATCGTCCATGACGCGGCGGCGTTCGCGACCCCACAGGACCTTGTCGCGCGCATCGTCGATGTCGCTCATGTCGACCTTCTTCTTGTTGCGCCGCGCGGCGAGCAGCGCCGCCTCGTTCAACAGGTTCGCCAGCTCGGCGCCGGAAAGCCCGGGCGTGCCGCGCGCGATGATCGCGAGGTCGACGTTGTCGGAAAGGGTGATCTTGCGCGAGTGGACGCGGAGGATCTGCTCGCGCCCGTTGATGTCGGGCAGGTCGATGTACACCTGGCGATCGAAGCGGCCCGGACGCAGCAACGCGCTGTCGAGCACGTCGGGGCGGTTCGTGGCCGCGATGATGATGACGCCCTCCTGGGTGTCGAAGCCGTCCATCTCGACGAGCAGGGAATTCAGCGTCTGCTCGCGCTCGTCATTGCCGCCGCCGAGGCCCGCACCGCGCTGCCGGCCGACGGCGTCGATTTCATCGATGAAGATGAGGCACGGCGCGTTCTTGCGGCCCTGCTCGAACATGTCGCGGACGCGGCTCGCGCCGACACCGACGAACATTTCGACAAAGTCGGAACCGCTGATCGAGAAAAACGGAACGTCGGCCTCACCCGCAATGGCCTTCGCGAGGAGCGTCTTGCCGGTGCCCGGAGGACCGACCATGAGGATGCCCTTCGGAATCCGGCCGCCGATCTTCTGGAACTTCTTCGGGTCGCGGAGGAATTCCACGATTTCGCTGACCTCTTCCTTCGCCTCGTCGCAACCCGCCACATCGGAAAAGGTGATGCGATCCTTCTCGCGGGTGAGGAGCTTCGCGCGGCTCTTGCCGAAGCTGAGCGCGCCCTTGCCCGCCTGGCGGAGCTGGCGGACGAAAAGGAAATACAGGAAGCCGATGACGATGACGAATGGCAGCGTGTTGTAGAGCAGCGTCGACATCACGGTCGTCGCCGGCTTTTCCGTGAAGACCTGCGATTTCTGGAGCTTTTCGAGATTGGTGTCGGTGAGCCGGCCGGTGGCGACGAACGAACTCGTCGGTCCGGTTTCGTTGTGGAGGATGCGGTCCTTGGTGTCGCCGTTGATGAACGACCAATCGCGTCCGCCCGACGAATCGCTGCGGATGAAACCCTCCGCGATCTTGCCCTGCTCCGCCAGCTCGACCACCTGCTGGATCTTGAGCGTCGCCGGCTGCGGCTGGCGCGATGGCAGGTAATAGATCGCGACAATCGCGGCAATGATCACCACCCAGATCAACAGCACTTTGGGCTGGAATCCATCGGGCGGCATGCTCTTGAGCGGCCGGCGCTTCTTGTTCGTTTCAGGAGGGGGCATCGGTTAGTGGGACTGACAGCGTAACGTGAAGGTTCCCCGCGGATAAGTCAAAGGGAAGCACATGGTAATAACAGTGGTTGATCGGAACGAGGTCATGACTTCTTAAATGACAAGCTGCCCCGTTTTAGAATCGCGAAGCCCTTGGCCCCTAGGCTGAAACGGCTGTCGCGTCCCGACCGCAGAACCGCCAGCAGGGCGTCGAAGCCCCGACGGGAGAGATCGGTCTCGGGGCGCACCACCGCCAGCCAGTGATGCAACGCGCGCCGCCAGAGCGCCATCGGGAGGCCTTTTAGACGGGAAACACTCAAAATACGGCCGCTCAGCGGACGGTGCTGCGCCAGCCACTGTTCGAGGGCCTCATCGTCCTCCTGGAGCCGTTCCCGCGCCAGCGCGGCCCCCGCCACCGCGTTGCGTCCGGCTGCACGCTGCCAGGCCGGGATGACCGCTGACCGCACCCGGTTGCGAAAAAAGCGGGAGGTGACGTTGGTGGCGTCCTCGCGCCAGGTGGCTCCCGTCTCCGTGAGCGCCGAACAGATTCGATCCTTGGACAATCCCAGCAAAGGGCGAACATGCCAGCGTCCGTCGACTTGCTGAATCGCTCGCGGCGCGGCCAGGCCCGCCGTGCCGCTGCCGCGAGCCAGGCGCATGAGCATGCTTTCGGCGACGTCGTCCTGTTGATGGGCCAGCCACAGCGTCCGCGATTTCAGTCGCTTCATATCCCGTGCGAAAAACTCATGACGGGCCAGCCGCGCTTCCGCCTCGCCGGGGTCTGCCGGCCGGCGTTTCCACTCCCCCACCGCCGATCGAATCCCCAACGACCGGGCCAGTCGCATGCAAAATACCGCGTCCGTGTCCGCCGCCCGGCCACGCAGACGGTGATTAAAATGGAGCAGCACCATCCGACGCCGGTCGGCGGGAAAATGTCCCCACAATAAAAGTGCGAGTGCCACCGAATCGGCACCGCCCGAGACCGCCATCGCCCACGGTCCGGCGGCGGCGCGGGAACCCGCGTGCGCCAGGCTCGACGGATGCAGTTCAGACAACGGAATGGCCGCCGACAATCGAACGGCGCAGGCGCGCCAGTTCGGTTGGATTCGACGTGGCTTCTTGGCCGGCATCGCGACGATCTTCGGAACGGCGCGGATGGGACGCGAACCGAAAGATTACGTCAGATAGGTGGAACCGGACGTCCCGGCCGGTTCATTCGCGGCGTAAAGCCGCTCCCACAAGACGCTCAACGTGCTAAGGACAACTCGTTCCGTTTCCGGCGGGGTCGGGAGACCCCGCCCTACATTTCTAAGCGAACGCGAAATGCTCGCGGCCGAAGTACGGCACCAGCGCGGCGGGCAGGCGGACGCGACCGTCGGCTTCGAGATTGTTCTCCAGGAGGGCGGCCAGCACGCGCGGCACGGCGAGGCCGGAGCCATTCAAGGTGTGCACGAGCTCAGGCTTGCCGGATTCCTTGCTCCGAAAACGGATGTGGGCCCGGCGCGCCTGGAAGGATTCGAAATTCGAACAGCTCGACACCTCGAGCCAGCGCTTTTGACCGGCCGCCCAGACCTCGAGGTCGTACTTTTTCGATTGGGCGAAACCCAGATCGCCGCCGCACATGAGCAGAACGCGATACGGCAGATTCAGCTTCTGGAGGAGCCGTTCGGCATCCGTGCGCAGCAGCTCGAGCTCCTCGTAGCTGCTCGACGGATGGACCCATTTCAGCAGCTCGACCTTGTCGAACTGGTGCACGCGGTTCAGTCCGCGGACATCCTTGCCGTAGCTGCCCGCTTCGCGCCGGAAGCACGGCGTGTAGGCGCAGCGCCGGATTGGCAGCGCCTCCTCGTCGACGATCTCGTCGCGGAAAAAATTCGTGAGCGGCACCTCGGCCGTCGGCACCGCGAAAAACCGGTCGGGCACCGTCTCGTACATCTGCCCTTCCTTGTCCGGCAACTGACCGGTCGCGGTGGCGCTGGCGGCGTTGACGAAAATCGGCGGGCTGACCTCCGTGTAGCCGGCCTTTGCATCCTCCTCGAGGAAGAAGTTCAGCAGCGCCCGGACCATCCGCGCGCCGTCGCCGACGAAAAACGGAAATCCTGCGCCCGTCACCTTCGACCCGCGCGCGAAATCGATCACCTTGTCGAAGCCCGGAATTTCCCAGTGCGCCTTCGCGTGCGGCGATACCGCGTTCACATCGCCCCAGGTCGCGTGCACCACGTTCTGCTCGGGCGTCGCGCCCTCCGGCACGGTCGCGTGCGGCAGGTTCGGCACCGACAGCATCGCCTCGTGGAATTTCCCCTCCAGTTCCTTCAGCACCTCCTCCTTGGCGCGCAATTCGGCGGAAACGCCCTTCATCTCCTGCACTTTCGCGAGGAATTCGGGCGAGCCTTTTTTCAGCGCCGCCATTTCGGTGTTGGCCGATTTCTGGCGCGAGCGGATCTGCTCCACCTCGGCCAGCGCGGTTCGCCAAGACGTGTCGATGGCCAGAACCGCGTCGAGGTCAAGCTGCAGGTGCTTGCGGGCGATGGCGGCCCGGACGAGGCCGGGTGATTCGCGAAGGAGCTTCGGGTCGATCATGGGAACGGATCAGACGAGCGCGCGGCCGGTGAGGCGCTCGAGGATTTTCAGCGGTGATTTCGCCATGTCATGCATACCCGAAGCCGGCAGCGCAAAGGTCTGTTCAAACTGGTGCTGACCCGACAGCGCGGCATGGGAAACCGAGTCGGTGAACGTGATCCACGTTGTCGCCGGCACGATCTCGATCGGCTTCTGGCCGACGGAAGTCTGGTAGCTCATGTCGAACTTCATCGCGTCGTGGATCTTCGTCATGTAGTGGTCGTATTCCGACCGCGGCTTCTTCGTCAGACGCACCCAGTACATGAGCTGCGCGCTGCCGGGAAACGGCCGGCTGATGCCCGGCAGAAAGCGGCGGGCGACGTCCTCGAACGGCTCACCGAGCCGCCAGACGCGCGGACGGCCATGCGGATTCACGTTGCAGAACATCCGGATGATGCGCTCGCCGTAAACAGGAGAGCTGGGAAACGCATCGACGTGCAGCCGGGTGTCGTCCTTGCGCCACGACGACTTTCGTCCGGCGATTTCGGCCGGCCGGAAACTCGCGCGCTGCACCTTGAGCGTCTTCTCGTAGTGCGGAAAAAGCCGTTTCATCAGCCCTTGGGCTGAGTCCGAGTAGCGCTTGAGCATCGTGCGCATCGTCTCGGCCTCCTCGCCCACGCACGTGGTGTGGCCGATCTTGCCCGTCCACGGCGTGTAGCTGACGTTCTTCGCCTTCCCGAGCACGCGCGGGTCGAGCAACTTTTTTTCCGCCTCGCTGAGTTCGAACGCCAGTCCCGGCAGCATCACCACCGCGCCATCCTCCAGCGCGCTCGTGGCGGTCGCCTGGGTTTCCGTCGGAAACGCGGTCGTCCAGCCGAAATGCGGGATCTCGAGGATTTGGTTGCTCATCGTCGGACTATCGGAAATCCGCCGCGAACTGTTCAAGCCTATATGGCCGGAAGCCGCGGCTCGTGTAGGGCGGGGTCGCCGAACCCCGCCAACGATGCAGCGGCTTGTCCTCAAGACGCCGAACGCGTTGGGGACAACGCGTTCCACCTTGGCGGGATTTGGAAATCCCGCCCTACATCCAGACCCTCGCCGCCGACTGCCTTACCGCTCACAGCTCACTGCTCACTCCCTTTTGCTCACTACTCGCTACTGGCTACTCGCTACTTCCTTCCGCAGCGCTTCCTCCGCCTTGCCCATCACCTCCTCCACCGTGATCAAATCCATCGCCCGCGAATCGTGCACCCGCAGTTCCCAGAGTTCGCGATCGGGATCCTTGCGCATGAATTTCTGCACGGCCTCGCGATAGTGATCGACGCAGAACTCCGGATGGCGATACGGCCCGGTCCGCGGGCATTGCGCACTCGTGTAGAGCCCCACCACCGGGCGGCCGAGCGCATTGGCGATGTGCACGGCTCCGGTGTCGGGCGCGAGCAACAGCCGACAACGCTCGAGCGTCGCGACCAGCTGCGACAGCGACGTGCCTCCGACGAGATTGATCGCGCCGCCGATCGCCGTGGCCAGGCTCGCGGCCACGGACTTCTCCTCGCGCGTTGGTCCTCCCACGAGCACGATCTCGAGACCATGACGCTCCCGAAGCGACCGTGCGACCGTGGCATAGTTTTCCACGCTCCAGTTGCGCTCGGCCTTGCTCGCGCACGGATTGATCGCGAGGAACGGCTGCGCGGGCAGATTCTTTTCAGCCCACGCACGCGCCGCCGGATCGACGGGCAGGCGCCATTCGGGCACGGCCGGAGCCGGCACTCCGATCATCTCGCCAAACTGCAGAAAGGCATCGGCGATGTGATTGCGTCGCGGCTCGATCGATTCGCGGACGAAAAAGCGGTGAAGATCCTTCGCCCGGTCCGCGCGATAGCCGATCTTCCGATCCGCCTTGATCAACGGATACAACGTGTTGGCGCGCCAGCTCGCCTGCAGGCAAAGCAGCGTGCTGAACCGGCGTTCCGACAACCGGTGATGAATCGCCACGTAATCGCCGAGACCGTTGGGCTTTTCCAACACGACAAACTCGATGCCTTCGGCCGCCAGGCCCGCAACCAGCGGATAGGCGCCTTTTGCGATGACCCAGGTGAGTTTCGCGTCCGGCTTGTGCGCCTGGATCGCGCGCACCAGAGGCAGCACGAGCACGACGTCACCGAGCGCCGACAGGCGGAACAGACAAATGCTCTCGGTGGCGGGCGGGAGGATGGGCATCAACGGGACCGCGACAGCGTGACCTGCTCGATCTTCTGAAAGCGCGCGAAGGCATCCTTCGCCGACAGCAGGCGCAGGTCGCCGACCGGCGCCTGGATCACGAAATTCGTCGGACTGTTCAGCGGCCACGGACCGTGGCGCACGGGATCGGTCGGGCCAAACATTCCCAGGGTGCGCACTTGCAGCGCCGCGGCGAGATGCAGCGCTCCGCTGTCGTTCGCGATGACCCAGTCCGCCCGCTGCATGATCGCGGCGAGCGAAGTCAGGCTGGTGTTGCCGGTCAGGTTGACGAACGTGCCGTCGGGAAACGCTTCGCGGCATGGCAGGTAGGCGGCGCCCGCCCACACGACCTTGCGGCCCATTTCGCGGACCAGCATCGACGAGAACGCCGCGTAGCCGCCCCATTTGAGATCCTCGCGCCGGCTGTCGGGAAACATCAGCACCGGCCGCACGCCGCGTCGCGGTTCCATGAAGTCGAGGTTGAGGCGGTCCATTTCGCGGAACGCCAGCGGGCCCTCGACCTGCGGGCGGGCACCAACGAGCGTGCAGAACTGCAGCAGGATCTCGAGCGGATGCGCCTGCCGTCCGGCCGCCGGCAGCGGAGCCCGTTCGTCATAGAAAATGCCCGAGCCTTCGCGCGCGTCAGTCCGGCCCGCCTTGCGCGTCGCATGACTCCATTTCGTCATCAGACCCGAACGCAGCAGACCCTGAAAATCGAAAACCACGTCGAACTGCTTGCGTCGCACCTCGCGCATCAGGCGCAGGAACGCCCGCGCGCCCTCGTGGCGCTGAAAGACGAAGGACTGGTCGACCACCGTGCTCGCCCTGACCAGCGGCGCAAAGATGTCGCGCACGATCCACGACACGCGCCAGTCCGGCTGCTGCGCCTTGAGCACGGCAACCACCTGCAACCCGTGCGCGATATCGCCGAGCGAGGAGGGTTGAATGACAAGTAGTTCCGGCATGCCGCGGACGGAGAAATGACTTTCAACCGCCCCTGACTTAGGTTTCATGCACTTGTTCCGCCAAAGGCAAATGCGAACCGATCCGCTTCCGCCAATTCCCGCCGACCTCCGCGCCCGTCGCGCGGCGTGACATGGTTGCAACGCTGCTGCACGCCGCGGGCTGGCTGTTCGCCCGCACTCCCGCCCCGTTGCTGCGCGCGACGTCCGTGGTCCTGGGCACAATCGTGTACGCCGCCTCCGGTCGCCGACGAGCCGTCATGCTGCGCAACCTTGAGTCGGTTTTTCCCGACCGCCCGCCAGCCTGGCGACGTCGCCTGGCGCGCGAAAGCTGTCATCGCCTGATCGAAACCGGACTGCTCGCGCTCGCCTCGCCGCATTTTTCCACCGCGCGCGTGCGTCGTCTCGCGCGCCCCACGGCTGAGGTCAGCGCCTATCTGGAATCGGTTCACGCCCGACCCCGGCCCGTCGTTTTCGTCTCGGCTCACCTGGCGTACTGGGAGGCGCTGACCTGGTTCCCCGCCCTGATTTCCGTACCCATGCGGGAGCCGTCGACCATTTATCGTCCGCTGCGCAACCCGGCCCTGAACGACTGGATCGTGCGCACCCGCGGACGCTTCGGCGTGAAGCTGCTCTCGCGCAAAAGCGGTATCCACGAGGCCCTGCACATCCTGCACCGGCAGGGTTACGTGAACGTGCTTTTCGATCAGAACGCCGGCGGACACGGGACGTTGACCACCTTTTTCGGGCGACGGATTTCCATGACGGAGCTCCCTGCTCTGCTCGTGCAGCGCACCGGCGCCGATCTGGCGCTTTTTGGAACGCGTCGCACCAGCTTCTGGAAATCCGAAATCTTTTACCGGCCCGTCACCCACGATGGCACCACGGCCGGCATCCTCGCCGCGATCAATCTTGCGTTCGAGGATCTCCTCCGTTCCGACGAAGGTCTCGCGGCCAGCTGGCTGTGGCTGCACGACCGCTGGAAAATCAACGAGCTGCCGGTGGAGCTGAAGAAAATCACCGAGAAGCGCAACCTGCTCGCGGAGGACGCGCGGTTCCGGGCGGCGGTGGGACGGTCGTGAGGTCCGACTCCGGTCCGTCAAAAAGCGTCTTGAGAACAAGCCGCTCCCCCTGCGCATAATGGAATCCGTCCTCATGTCCGCCGATACGAAGCCGCTGCCGTTTGTCACGGTGGCCATTCCGACCTACAACCGCAGCCGGTGGCTGCGGGAGATGCTGGCGTTCGTGACGAAGCAGGATTATCCGCCGGACCGCTACGAGATCGTCGTCGTGGACAACAACTCGCCGGACGACACCCGCGAGGTCGTCGCCGCCTTTGCGTCCGCAACGCCTCCTCCACGTTACTTCCTCGAGGCGAAACAGGGCTCCAGCCATGCCCGCAACCGGCTGCTCGCCGAGGCGCGTCCAGGTACGGACATCATGCTGTTCGCCGACGATGACGTGATCGGGCGGGCCGACTGGATCCGCCTGATGGTGGCTCCGCTGCTGGACTCCGGACGGGAACGCGTCGCCGGCGTGTGTGGCGAGACGATCCCACATTTTCCCGATGGTTTGCCGCCCTGGCTCGAAGGACAGTTCCGTCCGTTCGGCTACCGCACCGATTCAGGTCCGTTGACCGCCAAACAACTGCCCTCGACGGCCAACGTGGCGCTGTGGCGTCGCGTGATCGACGAGGTCGGGCATTTTCGGACCGACCTGGGCCGGCTGCCCAATCGACTGACCGCGGGAGAAGACAACGACCTGATGCGCCGGATCCTGGCAGCGAACTATACATTCTGGTTCGAGCCGCGCGCCGACGTCCTGCACGTCGTACCCGCCAGCCGGCTCACGTTCAAATACGCGATGAAGCTGCAATACGATGCGGCGTGCTCGCGGGTGATCGAGCGATTCAGCCAGCGCGGGGGGATCGGCTGGCTGCTGTCGCGCATCGTCATCTATCTGGTGCAGATTCCGTTCTACGCGCTGCTCGGGTTGCTCAGCTTCGTCGTCTTTCAGGCCGGCGCCGGCAAACGCCAGTTCACCCGCATCGGCCGGGCCGCGGGCTATGTGGTCGAGTCCGCGCGCACGTTGAAGAAAAAGGCGCTCGGTCAACCGATCGACGTCTACTCATGAACGCCGACGCCTCCCTCCCCTTCGCGTCAGTCACGATCTGCACGTACAACCGGTCCCGCTGGCTGCGCGAGACGCTCGAATTCATCACGCGCCAGGACTATCCCGACGACCGCTGGGAAGTGATCGTGGTCGACAACAATTCGCGCGACGACACGCGTCAGGTGGTCGAATCGTTCCAGTCGGCGCCGAAACCACCGCGCTATTTTTTCGAGTCGCGCCAGGGCTCGAGCTACGCCCGCAACCGCGCCGTCGAGGAGTCGCGTGGCGAGATCGTGATTTTCACCGATGACGACATGCTGGGCGGCACCGGCTGGCTCCGCCAGATCATCGCCCCGTTCCTGCTGCCCGGCAACGAGCGCATCGCGGCCGTGGGCGGCGAGGTCGTTCCGGTCTTCCCCGAGGGTTTGCCGAAATGGCTCGTGAACCAGTGGCGTCCGCTGCGATTTCGCGCCGATGTGGGTCCATTGCGGACGGACCAGCTTCCGATGACGGCCAATCTGGCCTTTCGGAAGCCGATTTTCGGCCAGGTCGGCTATTTTCGCACCGACCTCGGCCGGATCGGCAACAGCTCGCTCTTCAATGAGGATCATGAATTTTGCCGGCGGGTCCTCGCCGCGGGAAATGTCATGTGGTACACGCCGATCGGCGAACTCCAGCACCAGATCCCGGCCAGCCGGCTCACGTTTCGCTACACGTTCAAGCAGGTCTACGACGCCGCGCGCTCCCGTGTGGTCGAAAGCACCGGCCGCGGCGGCAAGGGCATCGGCTGGGCACTCTCGCGGCTGCTTGGCCACGCCCTGCACATTTTCTGGTGTCTTTTCCTGAGCCTGCTCTGCCTCCTGACCTTCCAGCTGGCGCGCAGCAAGCGCTTCATCACCCGTGCCGCCCGCGGTTTGGGTTATGTGGTCGAGTCGACCCGCGCCATCGGACGCTTGCTCCGGGGCGGCCAGCGGACAACGTGACCGCCAGCATGGCGGACAGGCCTCTCCGCATTCTTCTCGTCAACCGCCATCTCAACATCGGCGGCGTGGAAACCTACCTGTGCCGGCTCGCCGCCGCGCTCACCGCGCGCGGCCATCGCGTGGGACTGCTCACCGAGGGCGGACGCTACGAAGCCTGGGCCGTCCAGGGCGGCGCCCGACTTTTCAAGGTGGCTTCCCTGGCCCACGACTGGCCCGGCGTGCTCGCGGATCTGCGCAGCGAGAACTTCGACCTCGTTCACGCGCACAACTACAACTCGGCCCGCGCCGGCCGGCGCGTGGCCGCGGCGCTCGGGCAGCCCTATCTGATGACCGTCCACGGACCCCGGCCGCGCCTCAAGCAGCTGTTTTTCCGCGATTGGAGCGACGAGGTGGTGGCCATGAGCGAAGGCGATCGCGACAACATCTCGTGGTGGGGCGGCGTAGGCCGGCGCCCGGTGGCGCTCAGTTTCTACGGCATCGACACCACGCGGTTTCGTCCCGGCCTCGATCCGTCGGCCCAGGCCGCAGAGGTGGGAGTCGCCGCGGAACTGCCCCGTATTGTCTTCGTCAGCCGGTTTTCGAATCGCAAGGCCGACGTCGGCCATGCGCTCCTCGATGCCCTTCCCCGCCTGCGGGACGCAAAAATCGAGTGCGAGGTGCTGCTCGTGGGCGAGGGCCCGGAAAAATCGGCGCTCGAATCCCACGCCAACGGACTCAACCGCGTGCTCGGCGCCACCCGGGCCCGCCTGATCGGACCGCGTTCCGACGTCGAGTATTGGATGACCCTTGGCGACGTCTGTGTTTGCACGGCGAATACCGCGCTGGAGGCGATGGCTTGCGGGCGTCCGACCATCGCCGCCGGGCGAACCGGATATTTCGGACCAGTGACACCCGCGAATTTCGAGTCGGCACGTCGCATTTGTTTTGCCGATCACGGCGCCTCGCCCGAATTGGCGACGCCGTCGGCGTTCGCCCGTGACATTGCCAAACTGCTCGGCGATCAGGCCGCGGCCAGGCAGGCGGCGCAAGCGGATGTCGACGTGATCGAACGCCAGTACAGTCTGGTTCCGATGGCCGCCGACATGGAAAAAATCTACCGACGGCAGCTGGCCTTGGATTAAACCATGCCCCTGCTCGACGTCACCCATCTACGCACCACGTTCCACACCCGCGGCGGCGTGTATCGCGCGGTGGACGGGGTCAGCTTTTCGGTGGCGGCGGGCGAAACGGTCGGATTGGTCGGCGAATCCGGCTCTGGAAAATCCGTCACGTGCGCCTCGCTGCTCGGACTCCTGCCGCAACCACCGGCCCGCATTGAAGGCGGTCCCGTGATGTTCGACGGGCGCAACCTCCTCGACCTTCCGGCGCGCGAACTGCGCCGGATTCGCGGCCGGCGCATCGCGATGATTTTCCAGGATCCGATGACCTCGCTCAATCCGTTCCTGCGGATTTCCGAGCAGCTCATCGAGCCCCTCCTGATCCACGAGAAGATTTCGCGAAGCGACGCGCTGGCGCGTGCCCTCGCCATGCTGGAGGCCGTCGGCATCAACGACGCCGCGGCGCGATTGCACCGCTACCCGCATGAATTCTCCGGCGGCATGCGCCAACGCGTGATGATCGCCATGGCGCTCATCACGCGCCCGGAGCTGCTGATTGCGGATGAGCCGACCACGGCGCTCGATGTGACGGTCCAGGCCCAGATACTGGAACTGCTGCAAAAACTCCAGCGCGAGACCGGACTGGCCATCATCTTTGTCACGCACGATCTTGGAGTCGTCGCGGGACTCTGCGACCGGGTCCTCGTGATGTACGCGGGCCGCATCGTCGAATCGGCTCCGGTCGGTGAGCTTTTTCGCGCGCCACAGCATCCCTACACCCGCGCACTGCAGCGGTCGATTCCCGCCCTGCAGCCTAAAGGACAGGAACTCTTCGCCATTCCGGGTCTGCCGCCCGATCTGTCGAAGCCACTGGCGGGCTGTCCGTTTGCCCCGCGCTGCGAATTCGCGGCAGATCGCTGCCGGCGCGAGACGCCGCCCTTGCTCGAGGTCACACCAGGCCACTCCCATGCGTGCCTGCGTGTCCAGGCCGGCGAGATCCCCGCGCCGCCGCTCGAAAAGCCATGAGCGCCGATTTCCATTTTTCAAACGGTACAAACGGTGGCGCGATTATCTGTCGCGTATATTTAGGTAGGGCGGGACCGCTGGGCCCGCCGAAAATGCGCGGCGGGCCCAGTTTCGCGATGTATCTGAGAACTGAAACTGGAATCGGTCCCGCCCTACCGATTGAACATCTTCGCGACCGGACATCTTCCGCGATATTGTTCGGCTGAACGCCTCACATGCCTGACCCTCTCCTCGAACTCCGTGACGTCCACGTCCACTACCCGGTGGAAACGGGATTCCTCGTGCGGCGCACGACGGGCGTGGTCAAGGCCGTCGATGGCGTCACCCTGTCGATCGCGCCGGGAGAGGTCGTCGGTCTCGTCGGTGAGTCGGGCTGTGGCAAATCCACGCTGGCCCGCGCCATCATGCAGCTCGCGCCGGTCACGGGCGGCTCCATTCGTTTCGCCGGCGCGGAACGGACCTCGGCCGGCGCCGCCGGCAACGCCCACCGGAGCCTGCAGATGATCTTCCAGGATCCGTTCGCCTCGCTGAATCCCCGTTTCACCATTTTCGACACGCTGGCCGAACCGTTGCGGGTCCACGGGTTGGTGCCGCCGGACCAGGTCGATGAACGGGTGGCCGCGCTGATGGCCAAGGTCGGACTGGCCCCGCGCCTGTTGCGCAAGTATCCGCACGAGTTTTCCGGCGGACAGCGCCAGCGCATCGCCATCGCCCGCGCGCTGGCGCTGGAGCCGCGCCTGATCGTGGCTGACGAGCCGGTCTCCGCCCTCGACGTATCGATTCAGGCGCAAATCCTCAACCTGCTCGCGGGCCTGGTCCGCGAGATGCAACTCGCGCTGCTGTTCATCGCCCACGACCTCTCCGTCGTCCGGCACATCTCCCATCGCGTCGCGGTGATGTACCTCGGTCGGATCGTGGAGCTCGGCGCCGCCGCGGACGTGATCGATCGTCCCCGGCACCCCTACACAAAGGCGCTGATCAGCGCGATTCCGAGTCACGAACCCGGCCATCGGCGAATGCGCATCCAGCTGCCGGGCGAGCCGCCATCGCCGCTGCATCCGCCGGTTGGATGCGCCTTTCACCCCCGCTGTCCGTATGCGCAGGACAAGTGCCGCGCCGCCGTGCCGCCGCTCCTGCCCGCCGGCCCCGGCCGCGTGGCCGCCTGCGTGCGACTGGACGAGATTTGACGCCGATCCGGAAAAGATGGTGGCCGCAAAAAGGCGCAAAGAGCGCAAAAAGGATCCGGTCCTGACGGTGCGGGGAACACCTTCCATCTTACGAAATGTGGCTGCAGTGAAATTCGAGGCCGTCCCACGGCGTCACATCCTTGGGCCCATATTCGCTCAACATCCCTCTCCATGAAAAAACTCCTCCTGCTTTCCGCGCTGGCTCTCGCCACGCTTGCCGGTGCCCAAACCTCCGAACCCAAAATCAACGTCGCCTTTTCGCAGCTCAAGGGAAACGGCGTCACGACGTTCGCCGACACGATCTATGGCATCGGTTCGGCCAGCTCGCGCCAACTCGCGACGCAGATGGGGCCGATGATTTCCGACGCGGGCGACTACCTTGGCTACCAGCTGGTGCAGCGCACAAACCTCGCGAAGAACATCAACCGCCTGATCCTCGTCATCTATTTCGACCGCTTCCCCGTGTACCTGCGCATCGACACCTATGATACTCCGGCCGGCCGAATCTATCTCCCGGCCAACGTCTCGAAGGATCCCGACGCGGTGCTGCCGTTTGACATCATTTCCGCCGCCGGAAAGTAGGGATCGCAATGCGCAGGGAATTGGAGGGCGGGCGAGCCCTAACGGATCGATGACGACATCGATCCCTACCGGCGATCAGCGGTATCAGAGTCCTCGAATTTCGAATAGCATCTCCTGGATCCATCCGCGGGAAATCCCATTTCTGCTCGCGTAATATTTCGCGTGATTCGCGTATTTCGCAGGCCTCTCCTGATCAGATTCTTTTTGGCGGCAGGGGGCGGCCGTTCTCCAAAAGGCCGAGGGGCATCGTCCCCTACCGATCATCCGCGGGAAATCCCATTTCCGTTCGCGGAATAATTCGTGTGATTCGCGTGTTTCGCGGGCCTCTTCCGGTTCGTGTCTCCTCGGCGGCCGGGGGCCGTCTTCGCCAAGGCTTCGCCGGGCCAAGTCAGCCGCCCTACAATAGGCCGATGGGACATCGATCCCTACCGGCGATCAGCGCAGTATTTCGTGTGATTCGCGTATTTCGCGGGCCTCTCCAGGTTCGTCCCCTTTCGCGGGCGGGCTACTTCTTCACCCAACGCCCCGCCGCATCCTGTATCCACACTCCGGGCCGGCTGTTCGCGGCGATCTTGTGCGCGCGCTGGCGGCCCACCTCATCGGCCGAGCTGCCCGCCTGACGGGCGATGTCGGCATAGACCACGCGACGGTCCGCGTTTTCCGCCGCGACCACCTGGGCCGCCTCCGCTGTGCCGTTCTGGACGACCTGCAGGAATCCCTGGTTGTCCTCGCCGACGATCAGCTGCGTCTTGAGCCGGTCGATCGCAGGCACGCGCGCCTCCATCTGCCGGCGCAACTCGCCAGGCGGCTGCGCCGATGCATTCACGATGAGGGCGAAAAGTACGACGAAAAGACTGAGCAAGCGGATTTTCATTTCTTGGTCTCCTCACTGGGCGCGTTGACGGTCGTCGACTTCTTGTCGATGTCGTCGAAGAAATCGTCGAGCGCCTTGTCGACGCGCACATTGACGTCCACCGTGATGTGCACGGGCTTCACCTCGATGGGGGCGGTCTTGACGCTGATGCAACCGGCGGCGCCCAACGCGAGCAGGACCAGCGAAATCCCGGCTCCCGCAAAAGTGAAAATCGACGGACGAAAATGCATCGGGGGAATTAGACCGTCCGAAGCCTGAATTGTCCCGGAGAAAAGTCGCCTCATTTTCCGGTGCCCAGACGGACGCGACGGTCGAGGCTCAGGTTGATCAGTTGTTCGACGGGACCGTTGACGTTCAGATCCAGCGTGATCGGTGCCTTCAGGTTTGGGTCCACGGGCTCGCCAACGAGGTGCAACTCGGCGGTCCTCCCCGGAGGCGCGTTCGGCGGACGGACGTCGAGGCGCATCTCGCTCACCTTCAGGCGCGTCAGGCCGGTCTCGATCTTCTTCAGGACCGCGTACGACGGGCTCGAGGTGGCGACACCGGTGGTGAGCAGGCCGGCCGAGCGCAGCGTCACTTCGGCCCGCAGACCCGGTTTCAACGCCAGCCAGCCCGTGCCAAACCGAACGCCGGCGGAATCGATCCGCAGGGGCAGCCGCCCGCCCACTCGTCCGACCGCGGCACCCGACAGATTCTTCGAGAGCGAAAGAATCTGTTCCACGTCCAGACCGTCGGCCACGACGGTGGCATCCAATTCGTTCTTGTTGAGCTGATACGTGAATGGCTCGGCCGACAGCGATCCACCCAGGGTCGACAACTTCGCTTGGGCGACCTGCAGGGTGTTCACATTTGCAAACGTGATCTGGAACGAAAGGTCCGACGCGGAGAAATCCCCCGCGCGCAGTTCACGCACCTGAATCGTACCCGGCTGGGTGCGAAACTTGAGAAAGTCGAGCACCGCAAAGTCGGCTGAGGCACCCAGCACCGCAACATTGCGGGCATCGTTTCGCACGTCGAGGCCGGCCAGATGCACCGAACCCGACAGGGTCCATTTCCGGTCCTGCCAGGTTCCCACCAGCGAACCCGATCCCTTGCCGTCGACCTGCCACGGACCTCCCGGAATGACGCCCAGCCTCTGAATGATTTCCTGCCAGGACTTCAGATCGACCGCGAGGGCCGTCGTGTGAAATTCGCCGCGGCCACTCGGGGCCAGGTTGCCGTCGGCGGCGACTTCCAGACCGTCCGCCACGAGGCGAACGTGGCCCATCCAATTTTTGTCGGCCACGGGCGCGTCGACGGGATGCATCAGGGTCGCGTCGAGGTGCAGTTGGACCTCGCGATCCGCCACATCCGCCGCCTTCACCGTGATCACGCCGTCGATACTGAAGTGATCGGCTGGCAACACCGGCGGGCCGGTCAATGCATCGGTGCCCGAATAGGAAGGCCATGCCCGCGGATTGAGGTCCGAGCCGTCGACGATCAGCGGAATCTTCGCCCCGGAGATCAGAATGGTGCCGAGATTGGACTGCCACCAATGCGCCCGGGCGATACTCACGCGATCCGCTGCGAACGACTGGTTTCGTATCCGGAAGCCAAGATTCGCGACTTCGACCGACCAGGGAGACACGCCAATGATCGTGAACTCGATGTCGCCCGCGCCGGCCCGCTCGAGTCCGGAGCGGACCGCGAACGCGGTCAGCTGGTAGCGCAAAAGCCATCCGAGAACGAGTCCCGCAACGATCGAGGAAACCAGCAGGATCGAGGCCCGCCGCACCCGCCGACGGGAAATGATGAGGGACTGCGGGATGCTGGCGAACATGACTCCGAAGAAACGCACCTCACTGTTAGGGTGCGAAGCTGGCCGCGACAAGCCCGGGTCCTTGGTTCTCTGATCACTAGAGCCGTCTCAATAATTCTATAGCCACAAAAAGGCACAATAAGTCACAAAAACGACGCAACTTTGAATTCGCGCGCCTATAGGCGCTCATGAATTTAACCGAAGCGGCAAGTTTTTGCGCCTCTTCGTGGCTACACAATTTCCTGAGCTATTTTCGCACCTGGCCGCTGCCCCGCATCACGTACTTGTAAGTGGTAAGTTCCTCGAGACCCATCGGGCCGCGCGCGTGCAGCCGGTCGGTGCTGATGCCGATCTCGGCTCCGAATCCGAATTCCCCGCCATCGGTGAATCGCGTCGACGCATTCCAATACACGGTCGCGCTGTCGACCTCGTTGAGGAAACGCTCGGCCGTCGCGGCATTCGCGGTGACGATGGCGTCGCTATGATGCGAGCCGTTTGCGGCGATGTGGTCCAGCGCCTCATCGACGCTGTCCACGACGCGCACGGCGAGGATCAGGTCGAGAAACTCCGTGCGGAAATCAGCATCCTGCGCGAGCACGACCTTTCCTGCGCTGCGGATTTCCGCCAATGCCGCGCCCGCTTTCGAGTCGACGCGGAGCTCAACGCCGCGTTCGAGCAGGGCGCGTCCCGCCTTCGTCAGGAATTTTTCCGCGACGTCGCGATGCACGAGAAGCGTCTCGATCGCATTGCAAACTCCCGGACGCTGCACCTTGGCGTTGAGAGCGATTGCCTCCGCCATGTCCAGATCGGCCTCGCGATCGACGTAGAGGATGCAAATGCCGTCGAAATGCTTGATCACCGGAACGCGCGCGTTGGCTGCCACGGCCTCGATCAAACCGCGTCCGCCACGCGGGATGATCAGGTCGAGATGCTGATCCATCGAGGCGAGAATCCTGACCCCTTCCCGATCCGCCACCGGGACCACCTGGATCGCATCGGCCGGCAGCCCCGCTTTCGCCAGACCCCGGGAAAGCGCAGCCCCGATCGCACGATTTGAGCGCAGGGATTCAGAGCCTCCGCGCAAAATCACCGCGTTGCCCGCCTTCAGGCAAAGCGCCGCGGCGTCGCTGGTGACGTTCGGCCGGGATTCATAAACGATGCCGATCACGCCAATCGGTACGCTGACCTTCGCGAATTGCAGGCCATTCGGATGCGTCCACTCGCGCTGCGTGATTCCGACCGGATCCGGCAGTTTCGCCACCGCGCGCACGCCGTCGGCCATCGCCGTCAAGCGCTTCGAATCGAGCCGCAGACGGTCAAGCATCGCGGCGGCGATCCCCGCCTCCCGGGCGGCGGACACGTCGGCCGCGTTGGCCGCCAGAATGTCCGCTTCCGCGCCCTGCAGCGCATCGGCCATCGCGAGCAGAGCGGCATTCTTCGCATCCGTCGACAGGCGCGCGACGAGTCGCGACGCCGCTTTGGCGCGGCGGCCCAACTCGAGGAAATCGTGACGAAGGTCGGACATGACGGGTGGTCGGTCATTCTGTGCCGGATTGCCCGCTTGGCAATCCGCGGCGGGAATGACCGGAAATCTCAGCGCGGTCGCGCCGGGAACCGCGTGCCGACCGCCTTGCCCGCGAGCGCCTGCGCCAGCAGCCCGGGAGTGCGGCCGTTTAGGATCGACGCCGTGATGCCGTGCTCCACGGCGATGCGGGCAGCCTGCAGTTTCGTCGTCATGCCGCCCACCGACACGCGACCCTTGTCCTGGCGCACCAGGCCGCCAACGCTGTTCGCGTCCGTCACCGTTGTCACGAGCTTTCCCTTTTCGTCGAGCAGGCCGTCGACGCTGGTGAGCAGAAAAAGCGCGTCGGCGTCGACCAAGGTGGCCACTTCCGCGGACAGGCGGTCGTTGTCGCCGAAATTCAGCTCCTCCACCGCCACCGAGTCGTTCTCGTTGATGATCGGGACGACGTTGCGCTGCTCGAGGAGATGCTGGAGCGTGTTGCGCGCGTTGGCGTGTCGCACGCGGCTGTCGAGATCGCTGTGGGCCAGCAGAAGCTGGGCGACCTGCAGACGATGTTTCGCGAACATGGTCGCATACAACTGCATCAGGCGCGTCTGACCCACCGCGGCGCACGCCTGCCGTGCGGAAAGGACTTTAGGCCGCTCCGGCAGACTGAGCGCCGACATTCCGGCCGCCACGGCGCCGCTCGAAACGATCAGGCATTCGTGACCGGCGCGCACCAGGGCCGCGACTTCGGAACTCAGTCGCGCAAACTGCCGCCGGTCCAGCGTGTTGCCCTTCGGGTTCGTCAGGATGCCGGAACCGAACTTGATGACGAGGCGTTGGACGCGCGCGGGCATGAATGGCGGAACCTACGGACCGGACCGGTACGGACAAGGGCAAAAGCTGACATAGGTCCCGTCGCAGGGCGGGGTCGCCTGCCCTGAGCCTGTCGAAGGGCCCGACCCCGCCAATACGGTCCCCCACGAAAGACACCAATGTCGTACGAAACCCAGAGTGCCCACGGATCACACGGATGACACGGAAGGAAACCTCCAAGGTGGAACCGGACCTCCCCGTTCGACAAGCTCAGGGCCTTGAGCGGAGTCGAAAGGTGGGCCGGTTTTCGAATCGAAAACGAAATATCATTTCGGATTCAAGCGCGCCCGGAGGTCGCGCTCCACCTTTGGGAACCAGGCATGGAACGCTGCGAGCCACCGAGGTAGGGGACGGCATCCTGCCGGCCTTTCGGCGGAAGGTTCTCCAGAAAGGCGGATGGGGACATCCGCCCCTACCGGCGCGATCCCGAGCGTATCCAAGCCACAACTCTTGGGAAACCTGACCTTCAGCGAACAAACTGTTCCATCGGTGACGCTTTATCTGGTTCCACTCGTTCGCCCCGCGCTCATGAACCCCCTCAACTTCGCCCTGCGCCAGTTTCGTCTTCATACCGCTTTCAGCACACTCGTCATCGCCCTGCTCGCCCTCGGCATCGGCGCGAGCACCGCCATCTTCGGCGTGGTCTACGCCGTCCTGCTCAAGCCGCTGCCCTACCCCGAACCCGGCGAACTGGTCCTGGCGCGCAAGCCGCCTCCCGCCGGGATGAACGTGCCGGGCAACGGCGACCTCATGCCCGACATCGAGCTGATCGCCTGGCTCGAGGCGGTGCCGAAATCCATTCGCACGCTCGCCGGCTACCGCTCCGGAGCGGCCACTCTCGACCGCACCGACGGCGCGGTCCGCGCTCCCACGGGCGGCGTCACCGCGAATTTCTTTCCCATGCTCGGCGTATCCGCCTGGCGCGGGCGGTTGCTGGCTGATGCCGACATGAAAAACGGGGCGACGCCCGTCACTGTGCTGAGCTACGGCGCCTGGCAGTCGTATTTCAACGGCGACGACAAGGCCATCGGCCAGGTCGTGAAACTGGATGATGTCACCTGCACGGTGGTCGGCGTGCTTCCACCGGCTTTTGATTTCGTCGATCCGGTGCAATTCTGGCGTCCGCTCCCGCTTTCACCGTCGGCACCCGGCCAGTTGCGCATCCAATTGGTGCGTGTGTTCGGCCGGCTGTTTCCTGGCAGCTCGCGCGAATCGGCGCAAAAGGAACTCGATGGCATCTCCGCGCGATTCTGGAACAATCTCGCGGGGTCGTTTGCCCCTCCCGGTGCACCGCGCGGCAGCGGACCACGCCTGCCCTTTGCCGATTCGCCCAGCCAGCTCGTGCCGCTGCAGGAGCAACTGGTGCAACAGTCGCGCTCCGCACTCTGGCTGCTGCTCGGCGCCACCGGTTTCGTGCTGCTCATTGCCTGCGCCAACATCGCCAACCTGCAGCTGGCGCGGGCCTCGGCCCGCAAGCGCATTGCCGCCATCCGCGCCGCGCTCGGAGCCTCTCCGCGCCGCCTCGCGTTCGAGCTTCTCGCGGAAAACATTTTCCTGGCCCTCTGCGGCGGCGCGCTCGGCGTCGTGATCGCCTGGGTCGCCACGTGGGCTCTGCAGGCCTGGCTCGCGACCCTCCTGCCGCGCATCAATCCCATCGGAGTCAGCCTGCCCGTCCTCGGATTTGCCGGGGCGGTCGCCATCGTCGCCGGACTCGGCTTCGGTCTGATGCCGGCGTGGCAGGGCAGCCGGGTTGATCTGCTCGAGACGCTGAAGGAAGGCGGTCATCAGGCGTCGCCCTCAGGGTTTCGCTGGCGCCAGGCCCTCGTCGCCCTCGAGTTCGCCCTCGCTCTCGTCCTCGCCGTCAACGCCGGCCTCCTGCTGAAAAGCATTTACCAGCTTTATGCGACGGACCTCGGCTATCGGACCGCGGACGTCCTTACCGCCAACCTTTCGCTGCCGCGACGCTACAGTGCACCGGCCCAGCAACGCGACTTCGTCGACCGTTGGCTGGCCGCGCTGCGCGGACTTCCGGGGGTCAAACAGGCTTCCGTCACTGATTTCCCGCCCTTCTCGCCCTACGCGACGATGGTGATCGCCTCCGGACAGGCTCCGGGCGCCAACGCCTCCGCCAATGCCGCGCCACCCACGATGTCCGTGGCGAGTGTGACGCCGGACTATTTTGCCGCGACCGGAATTGCACTTCGCCAGGGGCGGGCGTTCGACGGTCGTGATGCGGACGGGGCGACGACCGTCGCCATCGTGAACGAGGCCTTTGTCCGCCAGTTTCATCCCACCGACAATCCGCTCGGTGCGACGGTGAATGGACCTGGACCCGGCGGGCATGGCACACCGGACGCCAATGCCACGATCGTGGGCGTGGTCGCGGATATTCGTCCGCGTGGTTTCGAAAGTTCGGCCCAGCCGATCGCCTATTTTCCGCTGGCTCAGCAACCCCGCTCGCGGCTCTCGGCGGTGCTTCAGTTTGAAGGCGATGCGTCCGCGCTCGCGCGGGCGGTGACGATGGCCACGCACAAGGTGGATGCCGACCTGGCCCTCGACAATCCGCAGACGCTCGAGCAGCAGCTCTCGCGGCAGACCGCGCCGCGACGGGTCACGTTGATGCTGACCGGTGCGTTCGCGGTCTCCGCCGTCGCACTCGCAGCGTTGGGAATCTTCGGCGTGATGAGCTACACCGTGAACCAGCGCACCCGGGAAATCGGGGTGCGCATGGCGCTCGGCGCCGACTCGGCCGAGATCCTGCGGTGGACAATGCGTTTCGGCGCGCTCGCCGTTGGAACCGGGCTGGCGGCCGGTCTCGTCCTTTCGCTGGCCACACGCTCATTGCTCCGTTCCCTGCTGACCGGCGTTACGACGCTCGACCCCATCGTGATGCTGGCGGGCGTGGGCCTGCTGGCCGTCATCGGACTTGGTTCGTGCCTCTGGCCCGCGTGGCGCGCCGCGCGCGTCGATCCCGCGCGAGCTCTGCATGGAGATTAGGACCTGAGTGCCCACGAATGGCACGAATCCTTCACGAATGGATATTCGATCTTCCGCGGATGACGCGGAGCCCGCGGATAAATCCAGGAGATGCGTTTCCAAATCCGGGAAAACCGATTCCGCTGATCGTCGGTAGGGGACGATGTCCCATCGGCCTGATGGAGGGCGGCCGACTTGGCCCGGCGAAGCCTTGGCGAAGACGGCCCCCGGCCGCCGCCAAGCCACGTTGCGGGATAGGCCATAAAAAGAACATTTCTTGCGCAACGTGCGTCTTCGGCGGGCGTGGTGGCCCGCCCGCCATCGGAATTCTCCGCGTCTCCGTGGTTAAATTCCGAGCGTCCCTCAACTCTCATCCCTCAACACTCAACCCCCGCCCTTCCTACCGGATCCGCGTTGGCTTGAGGTTCCAAATCTCATCCGCGTATTCGCGAATGGTGCGGTCGCTGGAGAATTTCCCCATGCGCGCGGTGTTGAGAATCGCCATGCGCGCCCAGCGCTTCGGATCGCGGAACGCCGCATCGACGCGCACCTGGGCGTCGCTGTACTTGCGATAATCGGCGAGCACCAGATACGGATCGCCGCCGTGCAGCAGGCTGCCGTGAACCTGGCCGAATGCGCCCGACTCGCCCGGGGTGAAGTATTCGCTGCCGAGCCAGTCGACGACCGCGCGAAGTTCCTCGTCGCCTTGATAGTAGTCCCACGGATTGTAGCCGCGATTGCGCAGATCCTTGGCCTCGTCGACGTTCAGGCCGAAGATGAAGATGTTGTCGTCGCCGACCTCCTCGCGAATCTCGACGTTCGCGCCGTCGAGCGTGCCGATCGTGAGAGCGCCGTTGAGCGAAAGCTTCATGTTGCCCGTGCCCGAGGCCTCCTTGCCCGCGGTGGAAATCTGCTCTGAAAGGTCAGCCGCCGGGATGATCTTTTCCGCCAGCGACACGCGGTAGTTCGGGAGAAACGCCACCTTCAGCTTGTTCCGCACGCGGATGTCGTCGTTGATGTGCTGGCCGATGACGTTGATCGCACGGATAATGTTTTTCGCCAGGTCGTAGCCCGGCGCGGCCTTGGCCGCGAAAACGAACACGCGCGGCACAATGTCCAGGTTCGGATTCTGCAGCAGGCGGCGATAGAGCGCGAGGATGTGGAGCAGATTCAGGTGCTGGCGCTTGTACTCGTGCAGGCGCTTGATCTGGACGTCGAAGAGGGCGTCAGGCGAAACCTCGACGTTGCACTCGCCGCGGATCACGGCGGCCAGATCGACCTTGTTCGCCCGCTTGACCGCCATGAATTCCCGCTGGAATACGGGATCGTCGGCCCATTTTTCGAGGCGCTTCAGCTGGTCGAGATCGCGCGCCCAGCCATCGCCGATTTTTCCCGTGATGAGCGAGGCCAGGCGCGGGTTGCTCTTCAGCAGCCAGCGGCGCGGGGTGATTCCGTTCGTCTTGTTCTGGAAACGGCCGGGAAACAGCGCGTCGAACTCGGGGAAGAGATCCTTTTTCAGCAGATCGGTGTGCAGCGCCGCGACGCCGTTGACCGCGTGACTGCCCGCGACGGCGAGATTGGCCATGCGCACCTGCTTGGAGCCGTGTTCCTCGATGAGCGAGCACGCGCGCTTCTTGTCGTTGTCGCCGGGCCATTTCCGGTCGACCTCGCGCAGCAGGCGCTCGTTGATCTCGTAGATGATCTGGAGATGGCGCGGCAGGACGCGTTCGAACAGCGTGGTGCCCCATTTCTCCAGCGCCTCGGGCAACAGCGTGTGATTCGTGTACGCAAAGGTGCGTTTGACCACCTCCCAGGCCGGATCCCACTCCATGCCCTCGTTGTCGGTGAGCATGCGCATGAGCTCGACGATCGCGATCGCGGGATGCGTGTCGTTGAGTTGCACGGCCACCTTGTCGGCGAAATTGTCCCAGCTGTTCGCCGGATTACGGAAGTGCCGGCGCTGAATGTCGCGCAGCGAGCAGGCCACGAAGAAATACTGCTGCATCAGGCGCAGCTCCTTGCCGTGCTCGGTCTTGTCGTTCGGATAAAGGACCTTCGAGACCGTCTCGCCCACGGCCTTTTCGGTGACGGCCTCGACGTAGCCGCCGCGATTGAACGCCGCAAGGTCGAAGTCCTGCGACGCCTTCGAGGCCCACAGCCGGAGGAGATTCACCGTCTTCGTCTTGTAGCCGGCGATCGGAATGTCGTGCGGCACGCCGAGGATCGTCTTGGTGTCGACCCAGCGCGGCCGGGAGTTGCCCCGATCGTCGAACACATTCTCGACCCGACCGAAGAACTGCACCTCCTGCGTGTATTCCGGCCGCACCACCTCCCAGGGGTCGCCGAAGATCGTCCAGTTGTCCGGGTGTTCGATCTGCTGTCCGTGGTCGAATTCCTGGCGAAACAGGCCGAACTCGTAGTAGATTCCGTAGCCGAGCGCGGGATAGTCCATCGTGGCCAGGGTATCGAGAAAACAGGCGGCGAGACGGCCCAGGCCGCCGTTGCCCAGGCCCATGTCGACTTCTGCCTCGCGAATGCGCTCGAAATCCTGACCGAGCGAGAGCAACGCCTCCTTGGCCGTCTCGAACAGGCCGGTCGCGAGCAGGTTGTTTCCGAACAGCCGGCCCATGAGATACTCGAGCGAGAAATAGTAGATGCGGCGGACGTTTTCCGCGTTATGCACGGCCTGGGTCGCGATCAACCGCTCATGAATGGCATCGCGCACCGCGAGCGCCGTCGCCACCCACCAGTCGCGCGGCGTGGCCGAGCCGGCATGCCGCGCCAGGGTCGAGATCAGGTGGTGCTGGATGAGCGCGCGCAGGCGGTCAACCGTCGGGGAATCGGCCGTGACCGCGGCATGCAAGATCGCAAATCCCGGCATCGGTTCAAACGGGACGGTGCTGCCCGGACTCAGGGCGGGGCGGGCGAAAGCCGGCGCCGCGGCGGGAGTTGGACGGCTTTTGGCCGGCGGCGCGGACTTCTTTTTTTCGGGTCGGGACTTCGCGGGCATGCTGTCGATCATCAGAAGTCGTGCCAAAACCCCAGGCAAGGCAGGATTCTTGGACAAAACCCGGGATCGAGCGGGGAAACGTAACTCATTTTGAACCACAGAGGCACGGAGGGACACGACCGGTCGACACAGCGAAGTCGAACCTTCCGCCTCTCAGCCCTCAGCTCTTGGCTTCCACGAGTTTCCCCCTATCGCTGAAACCGCCGGGCCAGTTCGCCGCGACTGATTTCGAAATGCGTCGGCCGGCCGGCGGGACTGGTGTGCGGCTGCTGGCAGGCGAAAAGCTGCCCGACCAGCGCGAGCGCCTCATGCTCGTCGACCCGCTCCGGCAGGCGGACGGCTTTCTGGGCCGCCAGCTTGGCCAGCTCCTCGTCCGCCAGCGAAGGCTGTCGATCGTCGATGCGACCGTCGCGAAAATAGGCCACGACGTCCCGCAGGAAGCCCTCGGCGGCGTCGGGATCGAGCCACGCCGGGACCGACTCGATGCGGAAGAAATGACGTCCGAACTCGACGACCTCGAGGCCGTGCGCCGCCAGGAAGCGCAGACGATCGATCAGCAGCGCGCTCGCAATCGCATCCAGTTCCACCGGCACCGCGAACAACAGGCGCTGGCTGGCCACGGCGCCGCGCGCAAACTCGTCGCGCAAACGTTCAAACCACACGCGTTCGTAGGCCGCACGACGATCGAGCAGAACCACGCCACCCGGTGACTCATAGACAATCGTATCGGAATGCGCCGTGCCCAGGAATCGCCAGACGTGCGGGCCGACCGGCGCAACGGGCGCCGGCGTCACCGGAGCCGGAGCGAACGCCCGGTTGGGCATCGTTGGTTGAGGTGTCACGCTCAGCGGCGTCGCCGGTGAGACGGCCGGTGGCGCGGGAAAAGCTGGAAAGGCATTCGCTGGTCGCCACGAAGGCGGCACAACACCCGGCGGCGAAACGAGCGGCGACGGCGCCAGCGGCGCGATCACGGGAGGAGGCGCACCGAGTTCCCGCAACTGTTGCAGCACGGTGCGGATGACGAAGCCCCTCACCTGCCCTTCGCTGCGGAAACGCACTTCGCGCTTGGCCGGATGCACGTTCACATCGACCGCCGAAGGATCGAGGTCGAGGAACAACACGGCCACGGGGTAGCGTCCTTTCGGCAGGAGCGTCGCGTACGACTCGATCAGCGCGAAGTTCAGCGTCCGGCTGTCCACCGGCCGGCGATTCACGAAGGTGATCATTTCGTGCCGCGCGGCGCGGCTGATCCCGGGCTTCCCGATCAGGCCGGACAGCGTCAGTCCGTCTTCCGAAGCATGCACGGACAGGAGATCATCCGCCAGCTGACGGCCGAAAATTTCGGCCACGCGTTCGGCGAGGGTGTGGCAGACCGGGGACTGAAAAAGGATCCGGCCATCCTCGACGAGCGTGAAGGCCGTCTGCGGACATGCCAGCGCGTACAGTCGCACCGTCTGCACGATGTGGGCGGCCTCGGTGGCATCGGCCCGGAGAAATTTCCGCCGCGCGGGCACCGCGTTGAAAAGGTGACTGACGGTGATGCGCGTCCCGGGCGCCGCGCCGCAATCGCGCACGTGGACGAGCTTGCCGCCGTTGACCAACACTTCGGTGCCGGCCTCGGCCGCGGCCGGGCGGGTTTGCAGTTCAAACCGGGAAACGCTTGCGATCGACGGCAGCGCCTCGCCGCGAAATCCGAAGGTCGCCAGATGATCGAGGTCGGACGTCTCGACCAGTTTGCTCGTCGCGTGCCGCTCGATCGCCAGCAGGGCCTCGTCACGCGTCATGCCGTCGCCGTTGTCCTCGACGCGCATCAGGCTGCGACCGCCATGACGGAATTCGACCTCGATGCGATCCGCCCCGGCGTCGAGGGCGTTCTCGACCAGCTCCTTGATCACCGCGGCCGGGCGTTCGATGACTTCGCCGGCTGCGATCTGGTTCGCCACCCGGTCGGAAAGGATGCGGATGGTGGGCATCGACGCGCGTCCGGAGGCGACTGGCGATTCAGACCGAGCGAGGGCCCCGCGTTCAGGCTCCCAGCGCCTTCGCCCAGCGGGCGAGCTGGCGTTTCACCTGGGCCGGACCGGGCATTCCCGTTCCCGCGCGCAACGCCATGGCCTGGCGCAGGTCGAAAGCCTTCGACCAGTCGCGGGCAAAGGCTGGATGCAGCGTATTCACATCCGCAAACTCGAGGCGGTCCAGGCCGACGCCCTTCATCTCCGCCAGGCGCACCGCGGCGCCGACGACGTGATGCGCCTCGCGGAACGGTACGCCGCGCCGCACCAGATAGTCGGCCAGATCCGTGGCCAGAAGCGTGGGATCCGCGACGGCCGCGGCACAGCGATCCGCATTGATCTTCAATCCGCCGATCGCCCCGGCGAGCACTTCGAGACAGATCACCAACTGGTCGTGGGTATCGAAAACGGGCGGCTTGTCCTCCTGCAGGTCGCGATTGTAGGTCAGCGGGAGCCCCTTCGCGAGGACGAGCAGCGTGTTGAGGTTGCCCTGCAGACGGCCGCTCTTGCCGCGGATCAGCTCAAGCGAGTCCGGATTCTTCTTCTGCGGCATCAGGCTGGAGCCCGTGCAAAACGCGTCGGGCAGATCGGCGAACTTGAACTCCTGGCTCGCCCACAGAATGAGGTCCTCGCCGATGCGGGAAAGATGCACCCCGGCCAGCGCGCCGGCGGCGAGAAATTCCAGATGCACATCACGATCGCTGATCGCATCCATGCTATTCGCCGTGACGCGCGGGCGTCCAGCGGCATCAACAAAACCGAGTTCGCGCGCCGTGAATTCGCGATTGATCGGCAAGGTCGTGCCGGCAATCGCGCCCGAGCCGAGCGGGCACCAGTTGGCGTGGTCCGCGACCGTCTCGAATCGCTCGGCGTCGCGACCGAGCATTTCAATCCAGGCGAGCAGATGGTGCGCCACGGGCACCGGCTGGGCGCGCTGGAGATGCGTGTAGCCGGGAATGAGAACCGAAGCATTTTTTCGCGCGACGCCGAGAATCGCCGCCTGCGCCGCGCGCAGGTGGGCGACGATGTCCGCCGCGGCCGCCTTGAAATAGAGGCGCATGTCGGTCGCGACCTGGTCGTTCCGGCTGCGCGCGGTGTGCAGGCGCGCCGCCGCGGGCACGCGCCGGGAAAGCGCCTGCTCGATGTTCATGTGCACGTCCTCGAGCTCCGTGCTCCACGCAAAACGGCCGGCGGTGATTTCGGCGCCGATTTCGTCGAGACCGCGGCGAATCGCCGCCGCATCCTTTTTTGAAATCAGTCCGACCTTGGCCAGCATGGCCGCGTGCGCGCGGCTGCCCGCGATGTCAAACGGCGCCAGGCGGCGGTCGAACGAGACGGACTCGCTGAACCGCTGCATGAGCTCGGCGGGCTTGCCGGTGAAGCGTCCGCCCCAGGTCGCCTGGGTCTTCTTGGCCATAGGCGGCGAAGCAACGGTCCGGCCCCGACGATGGCAACGAGAAACGCTCCGCCGCCGACCGCGAAAAACCCTTGGCCCGCAACCGGCGCCACCCCATGGTCGGGCGGTGCGTCGGCATTTTCTTTTCCTCCTGACGGTTCTGCTGCTGTCCGCGCCGTTCGCGCGCGGCGCGGAGACGGGCCGCCCGTCGGACCGGCTCAGTGTGCCGCCCATGAAAACGTCGATCTATGTCGGCAGCGTGACGCTCACCCCGAGCGCATTCGTCCGCGCCGGCGATACGTATTCCGCCACCTATGCCGCGACCGTGTGGCCGTGGTTTCCGTGGAACGAAACGGGGTCCGTCACGATTCGCGTCCCGGCGGCCGACCTGGACCGGCTCGCGCGCGGGGAAACGGTCGAATTCGCCGGCTCAGGCGCGGACAAAAAAGGCCGACCGCGCACCGTGTCCGGTCGCGCGCAACCGGCGGACGCCAAGACCGGCAAGCTCAAGCTCAAGATCCACGTCGACGGCATCGACCTGATTTTCAACGGTACGTACAAGTTCGGCGGGTGACCGCATCGAAGCGCGACGCGGAACATTCTTAACCACAGAGGCACGGAGGTTTTGACCACGGATTTCACGGAGGGCACGGATTTCCAAACCAATACGCGTTGCAGTAATACTTGCTCCTCGATTCTCGCTGCTCCGCCCTGCCTGCCGCCTTCCGCTCGCTGATCACCGCTCACCACCTACTATTCTGAACCACAGAGGAACGGAGAATCGGAGATTCGCGGCATAAAGCCGCTCCCACAGGTATTTCCTCTGTGCCTCCGTGGCCAAAAAAAATGGGCTATCGCGCCATCGGCTTCGGCAGTTCCTGCCAGTGAAATACCACCGGCCGGTCGATCGAGGGATGCAGGCTGTGGTAAACCGGACATCCCAGCGCGGCGCGTTCGAGGACGCCCTGCGGATCCTTCGAACGCAGGATCGGCAGCCAGATCTGCGTCGTCAGCCGCGCAATCCGTCGCGGCGTGTCGGCCGACATTTCCTTCACCACCTCCCAGCGCACGCCGCGGATATCGAATCCCAGCAGCGTCTTTGCGGCGAGTGCCATCGCCGTGACCATCGACGCGCCCAGCGAAGCGGAGGTCAGATCCGTGGGCGAAAAGGCCATGCCGCGGCCCTGACGGCTTTTCGGTGAATCCGTCTCCACGGTCTTGCCCGACGCCGGATGCGCGATCTGGCAATGCAAGTCGCCCTGATATGTGCCCTGACATCTCTCCATGCTCCTTGGGACAATGGCGGGTTCCCTGAGAGGCACCCAATCCCTTACAATCGGGGGCGGAGTTTCCCCCACCCTGCGGACAACCGGCAGAAGTGTAGCGATACTTTTTCCGCGGATGGCGCGGATTAAACGGATGTACCTTTGGAATCGCTTCGTCTTGTGATCCGTTACTTCCGCGTCATCCGCGGGAAAAATCATTCGCGGCATAAAGCCGCTCCCCCAACCCGCAGCGTATCTTTTTGGGCGGCCGAGGTCGGCCGCCCTCCATCGCGCCAGTTACCCGCGCCGGCAGAGGAGCTCGATACTCGTCGCCCGGCCGTTTGATCCAAAATCGACGACCGCGCCGTTCAGGCGGTTGTCGCCGGCGGCCACCTCGAGGCGCCGGGGCATGCCATCCAGGAATCGCGCGATCACCGGCGCGACTTCTCGGCCGAGGACGGATTCATGCGGGCCGGTCATGCCGACATCACACATGAAGGCCGTGCCGCCCGGAAGCACCGTGGCGTCGGCCGTCGCAACGTGCGTGTGCGTGCCAAGCACCGCGGTCACACGTCCGTCAAGATACCGGGCGAGTCCCTGCTTTTCCGAGGTCGCCTCGGCGTGGATTTCGACGAGAGCGCCGTCGAATTGTCCGGCGAGTTCGCGCAGCAACCCATCCGCGCACAAAAACGGACAATCGACCTTCGGGTTCATGAAATTCCGGCCTAGGACCGTGAAAACCAGGAGACGGAATCCGTCCCGCTCGACGATCAGGTAGCGACGCCCGGGACAGGACGACGGAAGATTCGCCGGCCGACACACGCGATCGAGTCCGGCGATTTCGTTCTCGAAACCTTTCTGGTCCCACACGTGATCGCCCAGGGTGAGCGCGTCCACGCCGCCATCGAGAATCTGCCGGGCGAGCGTGGCGGTGAGACCCGCACCCGCGGCCGCATTCTCGGCGTTCGCAATGATGAACGGGAGCGAAAGCTCGGAGCGAAGTCGCGGCGCCTGCGCAACGACAATGTCCCGGCCGGGCCGCCCGACAATGTCGCCGACAAACAGGAATTTCACGCGCGCGATCGGGGTTCGTTGCTCAGCGCGCCAGATAGCTCGCCGCCCACGCGTTGCCGACGGACGACGGCGTCAGGCGGGTCGGCTCATGCCGCGTCTCGGGATCGGTATCGACGATGTAGAGCGCCCGGCTGGTCGCGGTGCGGAACGTGCAGAGAATGTGGCGTCCATCGCCGAGCCAGACCGGCTCGATCGCATCGACCGGAGCGTGCGTGACGATGCGGGCCGCACCGCCGTTGAACTCATACACCGCGGACTGGTAGCTGCCGCCCATGCCGGCGGTGAAAACAATCTTGTTGGGATCGGCCGTGCTCCAGTCCGGCTCGGCGCAATATTTGGAAATGTTGGTGCCGAGGCGGGACATCGAGCCACCCGCGGCCGACATCACAAAAAGTTGCGGACCACCGTAGGCATCCGAGGTGAAAACGAGCCGCGAGCCATCCGGCGACCAGCAGGGCGAGGCCTCGACCGACGGCGTGTTGGTCACGCGACGGATCTGGCGGCCCTGCGCGTTCGAGACATAAATCTCAGGATTGCCCTCGCCCGAGAGCACCATCGCCACGCGCGAGCCGTCGGGACTGAAATGTGCGCCGCTGTTCGTGCCCTTGAAGCTCGCGAACACGTTCATCTGCCGCGACGCCAGATCGAGGACGTAGATGTCGGGAAAACCGGTGCGATAGCTCGTGAAGACAATCCGGTTGCCATCGGGCGCCCAGCGCGGGCCGACGATCTGCTTTCCGTTCACCGGATAGCTTTGCAGGTCGCCGAGAAAAAGGTCGCCGACCATGATCGTCTGCACGCCGCCGCGATCCGCGACGAAGGCCAGCCGGCCCGCAAAAAAGCCACGCGTGCCGGTGGTGATCTTCACCGCCGCATCGGCGGCCTTCAACAGCGCGTTGCGCAGGCTCGTGCCCGCGACGACTTCCGATTGCACGGGAGTACCCGCGCTGCCCTTGGTGATCGAAACCTGAACCTGGCTGCCGCCGGCAGGGGTGAAGACGAAATTGAAGGCGGCACCGCTCCCGACGACCTTGAACTTTCCGTGGGACTCGAAGGCCACGCGAGCCAGATTCTGTAGCTCGGGCGACGAGGAGGTGACGGTGATGGGGATCGTGTGGGTGTCACCCGAGACGGTGATGTCGCCGATGTTGCGATCGGCGAAGACGGGAACGACGAGCATGAGCCCGAGGAGGAGGCGGATGAGATTCTGCATGAAAGTGAGAGGAGAAGACTGGCGGAACCGGTAAACCGGTTTTTGTTTTACTCGCGACAGCCTACTCACAAGGTCAAACGGCGACGTTTTCCAAGCAATTTTCATGGCGAGCAACGACGACATCCTCTCCGCACTGAAGCAGGTGAAATATCCCGGCTTCAGCCGCGACATCGTTTCGTTCGGTCTGGTGCGCTCGACCGGATTTGCCGACGGCACCGCGAAGGTCTCTCTCGCCCTCACCACCTCGGACCCAAAGGTTCCCACCGCAATCAAGGCCGACGTCGAGCGCATCGTGCGCGCCGTGCCCGGCGTGAAGGAGGTCATCATCGAGCTCGCGGTCTCCGCCGCCAAGGCACCGCCGAAGCCTGGCCAGTCGAATCTCGGCGGCGGCACGCTGCCCACGGGGATCAAGCACGCGATTGCCATCGCCTCGGGCAAGGGCGGCGTGGGCAAGAGCACCTTCGCGGTCAATCTGGCGTGCGCGCTCAACCAGTTGCTCTCGGCCCGCGGGCGCGCCGGTCGCGTCGGCCTCATGGACTGCGACATCTATGGTCCGTCGGTTCCGCTGATGCTCGGCGTCGCGGGGCGGCCGGCCGTCGAGGGCGACTCGCTGGTGCCGCTGGAGGCGCACGGACTGAAGACAATTTCGATGGGTTTCCTGGTCGACGACAACACGCCTGTCGTCTGGCGCGGGCCGATGGTGATGAAAACCATCCAGCAATTCGTGCAGAATGTCCGCTGGGGCGAACTCGATGTGCTGCTCGTGGACTTGCCGCCTGGCACCGGCGACGCCCAGCTTTCGCTCGTCCAGACGCTTCCGCTGGATGGCGCGGTGATCGTGACCACGCCGCAGGTGGCGGCCACGAACATCGCGCGCAAGGGCGGCATCATGTTTCAGAAGGTAAACGTGCCGATTCTCGGCGTGGCGGAAAACATGAGCTGGTTTGAGGACGCCACGGGCCAGCGCCAGGCGATTTTCGGCGAGGGCGGCGGAGCGGCGACGGCGGTGGCGCTCGAAACGCGCCTGCTCGGACAGGTCCCGCTGTTGCCGCAGATTCGCGCGGGCGGCGACGCCGGCAAGCCGGTCGTGGTGGTGGATCCGCAGGGGCGCGCCGCGACGGTTTTCCGCGAAATCGGCGAAACGCTCCTGAAGACGCTGAAGATCTGAGGGGAACTCGTGGAGTTGAAGGTTGAATGTTGAGGGTTGAGGGACCGAGCCCTCGAAAGAAAGCTGCCCCTTCCCGATTCATTGGATGCGGTGAACCCTTCGGATTGATCCTTCGACTCGCCGACGTCTTGCCCGTCATAATGACTCGTGTGCTGGCCCCGGCGGCTTGTTGACAAGCACCGGCAACATCATCCAACGTGGCTGCGTCACCCATGCGAGTCGCCCTGCAGGACCAGGCTTGTCATGCCCGCGGCGCGTCCGCGTGCTGCGCGTGATGCCATGCCCATGACGACCCCACCGCCGATCGAAAGCAAGGGCAGCAAGGAGTTCGTCAAGCAGTCGAACCTGTATCAGGAGTTTCTCGCCGAGCGGGAGGAGATCCTGAAACACAAGTGGATCGAGTCGGAGCGCCTAGGATACGACATCGGTTTTGAGCGCGCGCTGCTCGACTGGATTCGCAAGCACCGCGATGCCTGGCGGGCGAACCGTCGGGCGGCCATGGCTTCCGGCGCGGCGACACCACCTTCCACGAGCGCTTCGGTACTGCCGGGCAAGCCCGTGGAAATTCCGCCCGCGAAGCGGTAGGATACGGATTGTTGGGCGGGGTCTCCCGACCCGCCGCTGGCAATTCCCGATCAACCGCGGATTACACGGATATCACGGATTTTCTGCAGTGCAGCTGAGGGCAAGACACGGAAGAAAACGCGGGACGATCGTTGTAGGGAGGGATTGCCTGTCCTGAGCCGGTCGAAAGGCCATATCCCGCCTCAATCAATCCGCAATTTGACCGCGGATAGCGCGGCGGTCACGGCACTGGCGAATTGCAGGAGCGCCTCGTGAAGGCCGATGGGACATCGTCCCCTACCGAAGGCCGGATCTGATCGAATGCGGTAGGGGACGGCGTCCCGCCGGCCTTGCCGTATTCTTCGCGGCATTCCGACGGCGCCGACGCGCTTCTTCGCGAACCGGCCCTGAAGTCCGGTTCCACCCTCCTGCAAAAACAAAAAGGCCGGTCGCAGGACCGGCCCGGGGATCGGCGGAAAGTCGTCCGCCCGATCAATCGATCACTTGATTTCCTTGTGCAGCGTGTGGCGCTTGAGGAAGGGATTGTACTTCTTCTTCTCGATACGCTCGGTCACGGATTTCTTGTTGCGCTTGGTCAGGTAGCGCGAGACGGGCTTACCTTCCTTGCGGGCTTCGGTGCACTCCAGAATGACGGTTTCTTGCATGGCTTGAAATGGTTGAAAGGTTCAGCAAAGCCTCCACGTCACCTCGCGCAATCCCAAAATCTTCCGACGGCACAGTCGAACCTTGACCTGCATTTAACTATTTTATGATCAATAGGTAACCTTCCTCTCCGTCAGCGGCATCATGACTCCGCGACGGAACAGGGTTACCTGGCCGGAACTGGACGACACCACGATCGCCATGCAGTCGGTAGCCGTCGAGGCCGCGGCGGCCGCGGCGTGACGGGAACCCAACCCACCGGGCAGAGCATGATCGTAATCGGTCGCCTGGATCAGCGCGCCCGCCGCCTTCACCACCCCGTCGCCGCGGATCACAAAAGCGCCGTCGATCGAGGAGAATTCCTTGATCGTTTCATCCATGAACGGATTCAGGATGTTCCGGTCCTCCTCCTTGTAGCCGTAAAATGGATTGAGCACGAGCGGCTTGGTCATCTTCTCCACCTTCTCGCTGTCGCCGATCACGAACAGGCAGCCCACGGGCCGCCCTTCCCTGCCCTCGACGGCAAGCTCGGTAGCGACATTGATCACACGCTCGAGCACCTCCGGCTCGACGTCCTCCGGCAGCAAATTGCTGTGACCGGCCATCAGCGTCTGAAACTCCTTCTCGACGTCGACGACGGTGATGGAGTCGAACCGATTGCTGCCCGCCTGGCCGCCCACGCAGCAGATGCGATCGCGAAAGGACAGGATGCCGCGCGTCAGGCCGACCAGCACGGCGCTGCGCAGCTGGGCCATGCGCTGGTCGGAAAACGACCGCACCTGGATCGTGTGGTGATAGCGCCCGGGATGTTCGTCGGCCTCGACGAGATTGCGGGTGACGAGAATCGACTTCAGCGGCGAGCCCCACTTCGGCACATCGAATCGGCCCGTGAAGGTGTCGCCAAAAACCATCACGACCTGGCTGGAGCTGCCGCGGGCGATTTTCTCCGTCTCGTCGAGCACCAACCGGTTGAGCCGGCTCTGTTTCGCCGGCACGCGCTTTTGCAAAATGCCGCCGAGCGCCGCGAAGACGCGCTCGTACAACGTCGGCAGATCCGGCGCGAGCGCGAGGCTGTCGACAAAATCCTTTTCCTTCAGCAGACGCGCGAGCGACGCGAGCACCGGAAGATAATCGCGGACCTTTTCCTCCGCAATCAGCATGAACACGAGCCGGACCGGCTCGCCCTCGGCCGCGCCGTCGTAGCGGATGCCGTGATGACTCCGGCCGATCGCCAGGATGTAGCGCCGCGCCATCTTCACGCGCACGTGCGGCAGCGCGACACCCATGCCGAGATAGGTCGTCATCGTGCTTTCGCGCCGCAGCAGTCCCTTGAGCAGCGCCGGCCGGTCGAGATCCGGAAAGCGATCGAGCGTGAGGCTCATCAGCTCCTCGAGCGCGCCCTCCATGTCCGGGCTGGCAATATCGACGACGCGATTGCGCGAAATGTACTTGTCGAGGCGCATCTAGAATTCGCGGCCGATCCGGGGGATCCGCCCTGTGCACGTTGACCGGGCGACCGTGTGCATGGCGGAAAACTTACTTTTCCCACTCGAGGGCGCCCTTGCGCACCTCGTAGATGAGTCCCAGCACAAGCACGCCCAGAAAGAACATCATGGGCATCAGGATCGCGATGTGCCGCGCCAGGAAATCCCGGTAGACAAACGACCACGGGATGAGGAACACGACCTCGATGTCGAACAGGATGAACAGCATCGCGGTGACGTAGAACTTGACCGAGAAACGCGTGTGCGTGCTGCCCTCGGAGGGCACGCCGCACTCGTAGGGCGTGTCCTTGATCGCGTTCTTGCGCGCCCTCTGCCCAAAGAGATGACTCGCGGCGATCACACCGCCCGTGATCAGCACCGCCAGGAGAACCTGGATCAGAAACGGGAGGTAGGCGGTGAACGGCATCACGGCCAAGACTTTCCACCGCCGGGCGCAATTCAAGTGGAAACTTGCGCCATTTCTCCCCTCGCCGTGCGCTTGCGCTGCCGGCGTCCGACAACTTGGATACGGTCGTGAGCACCGCGCTGACCGACGAGGACATCCACCGGCTCGAACGGCCGTCGCGAGCCTTGTTCGACTATTACCTGCTCGGCGCGCTGATCGTGCCCCCGCTGTTTCCGATCGTCATCCTGCCGCTCTATTTCCGCTACCACACGATGCGCTACCGTTTCACCACGGAAGGCATCTCGATGAGCTGGGGCATTCTCTTCCGCCGGCAGATCATCGTGAACTACGCGCGCATCCAGGACATTCATCTTCGCTCCAACATCGTCGAGCGCTGGCTCGGTCTCGGCCGCATCCTGATCCAGACGGCTTCCGGCAGCGGCGCGGCCGAAATGACGATCGAGGGCATCAAGGAGTACGAGGCGCTGCGCGATTTTCTTTATGTGCGAATGCGCGGCGTGCATGATCATTCTGCGGTCGCCGCCGCGCCGTCGTCCGCATCCGGCGCCACCGGATCGTCGGCGGAAGTGGCGGCCGCCCTGCGCGAGGCGACGCAGGAATTGCGCGCCCTCCGTGAGGTTCTGGCCGAGCGTCACAACGATCCAGGCGACTCCTCCTCCCATGTTTGACCGGATTACCGCCGGGTTACTGCGGTTCCTGCGCGTCCCGCCCGAGCCCCATCCACCCGCGGGCAGCGCCGGCTCGCTGCGGATATTTCGCGCTGGAAGGAATCTCTACCATCTGCGGATCGCGCGCTGGGGCCTCACCCAGATTTTTGCGCTCGCGGTCATCATTTTTTGGATCGCGGTGTTTCTCAACATCGAGATCGGAATGCTCGAGAAACAACGGATCAGTCCGGCGCCACCGCACCCGAAGGAGGCGCAGGCAGCCAACAGTCTGACCTCCGCCTCCGGACCGCCCACGGCCGAAGCGCCGGTTGCGAGCGGACAATCACAGAGCGGAAAAAAGGCCGTCAAACCGCCGGGGGTACGAATCAATGGGTGGTCCGGCTTCAAGTCCCTGCTCGTGCGGCTCGCGCTCCTGCTGCCGGCATGGGCGTTTCCGCTGCTCTGGGCCATCAAGATCGCCGGCGTGCTTTTCTACCTGGTGCAGCTCCCGATCACCTACCTGATCGTCCGCCTCGACTACGAATTGCGCTGGTACATGGTCACCGACCGCAGCCTGCGCTTTCGCCAGGGCGTGTGGCGGATTTCCGAAGTCACCATGAGTTTCGCCAACCTCCAGCAGGTGGTCGTCTCCCAAGGACCGGTGCAGCGCCTCCTCGGTCTCGGCGATGTCCGGGTGCAGTCGGCCGGCGGGGGCGGATTCTCCAGTCCCCATGTCCAGGGCCGGGCGGGCGAGGATCTGCATCTCGGACTGTTTCACGGCGTCACCAATGCGGAGGAGATTCGCGATCTGATCCTGGATCGCCTCAAGAAATTCCGGGAAAGCGGCTTGGGCGACCCGGATGAGCGGAAAGCGGGAGCGATAACTGCACCGGTGACTGAATCGTCCGCGAGCGAAATGGTGAGCGCGGCGCGGGAGTTGCGGGACGAGGCGAGGAAGTTAAAGGTGGCGGTGAGCGGTGAGCCGTGAAACCGGCCAGGATCGATGGCGGCATCGACCCGTTGTCGGGCGGCATCGCCCGCCATCGCGGCGTAAAGCCGCTCCTACAACTTCCGTCGCACCGCATCATTAAGGCGGCATTCGGCCCTTCGACTGGCTCAGGGCAGGCGATGCCATCCCACATTAACGCCCGCACGTCCAAGTGGGCCGATGAGGACTGTTTGGACCGAAGACAAGGGTAACACTCAGACCGGAGACATGGGTAACACTCGGGGTTGGCGTGGCGAAGGGTTTTTTAGTCTTGGAGAGTGAGCCGAGCGGTGAGCTTACGGGCGAGGTGTTTGGCCAG
>DASZXI010000006.1:0-34473 GCA_035545955.1 Candidatus Didemnitutus sp.
GACTCGCGCGCAGTCGCGGTTAGGTTGGGGTCAGGATCAGGCGACCGGAGTCTCGGCCTTGTGGTCCATGACCATGCCGGCGTAGCCCGGGGCGCCCATTTCGGGCAGGTCGAGACCCTGGATCTCGACTTCCTTGCTGACGCGGTTGCCGACGAGCATCTCAACCGCCTTGTAGACGATGAGAGAGAGCACGGACAACGTGACGAAGCAGGTCGTGACGCCGATCAATTCGGCCCAGAACTGGCTCATGCCGCCGCCGTAGAAGAGGCCGGTCACGTTGCCGGAGACGCCATTGAAGCCGTCGCCGTACGTACCATCGGCAAAAAGGCCGATCGAAAGGCAGCCCCAGGCGCCGTTGACGCCGTGGACAGAGATGGCGCCGACGGCATCGTCGATGCCGATCTTGTCGAAGAAGAACACCGCCTCGACCACGAGCAGGCCGGCGATGACCCCGATGAGGGCGGCGCCGCCGACGCTGACGAAGGCGCAGGGAGCCGTGATGGCCACGAGACCGGCGAGCATGCCATTGCACATCATGCCCGGGTCAGGCTTCTTGGTCTTGAACCACCACATATAGAGCGTGGAGGCCAACGCCGCCGTGGAACCGGCGATCATGGTATTGACCGCGACCACCGCGATGCGCAGGTCGGTGCCGGCGAGCGTGGAGCCCGGATTGAAGCCGAACCAGCCGAAGGCCAGGATGAAGGTGCCCAGCATGACCATCGGGATGTTGTGCGGGACAATCGGATTCACGAGCTTGCCCGAGGCATCGTACTTGCCGTGGCGCGGTCCGATCAGCCAGGCAAAGATCAGCGCGATCACGCCGCCCTGCATGTGCACGACGGACGAGCCGGCGAAGTCGCAATGGCCGTGACCCAGGCCGAAATTGACGCCGAGCTGGGAGAGCCAGCCGCCGCCCCAGACCCAGTTGCCGAATACCGGATACATGATGGTGCCGATGGCGCAGCCGTAGAGCATGAACGCGGAGAATTTCCATCGTTCCGCCGCGGCTCCCGTGGGTATGGTGGCCGTGGTGTCCATGAAGACCATCTGGAACAGGAAGAGGGCAAATGCCGCGGTATCATAACCCGCGCCCTGCAGCAGGAAGCCCTTCCAGCCGAGGATGCCGAAAGGCTTTCCGAACAGCGTCCAGGTGATCTCATGATTCAGCCCCCCATAGCCGCCCATCGTGCCTATGGCTCCTATACCTCCAAACATGAAGGCGAAGCCGCACAGATAGAAGCCGAGCATGCCCATGGGATAGATCATGAAATTCATCGCCATGGTGTGGCTCGAGTTCTTGGCCCGACAGAGACCCGTCTCCACCAGCGCGAATCCCGCCTGCATGAACATGACGAGGAAGCCCGTGACCAGCGTCCAAACGAAATTGATCGCGACGCGATTGTGGCCAACGCCATCGGCGAGCTTGACGGCCAGGGGCTCGGCCGCGGACTGCTTCGTATAGTCGTCGAAGGCCTTCTTGGCGTCGTCGTAGGCTTTGACCTTGTCCTTGTCCTTCTTGTCGTCGGCGCTCAGGTCGGCCGGAGCCGAAACCACGAAGTTCGGAACATCGGCGGCGACGCCCGTGGAAGTGCCCGCGGGATCCGGTTTGGGATCATCGGCAAACAATCGCAACGCACCTGCGCTGCAGAAAAGCGCCAGACCCATCAGGGCGGCGCGAAACCATTTTGTACCTGTAGACCAATTTCTCATTGTGATGTGGTGTCGATTCTTGGGGTTAATGCGCTGGCGCAGCTGAAGTGGCCGAGCACTCCCGTTGTCGCACCCCTCGTACCAAGGCTCGTAGACAGAATGTAGATACTTCGGCCTATCCGCATGTACGTGTCATAAATATTTGTTCTGCGTTTTCTTGCTGGCGTTAACCAATTTCGGTCGCGGGAAAATGCACCGCCATTTCACTACTCAAACAATTCCCGCACAGCCACTAATGTGCTTTTATGGGCGCGCACTTGATCGAGGATCTTTCGTCGCTTCCGGCCGCCGGCGTGAACAGAAAATAGACGTTTGAAGCCGCTCTATTGCTAAAAAATAGAGCATATCCACGCGGCTGGCATTTGGTCTGCTCGAAGGGGTTTTAGCCCTTTCGGACCCGTTCCTGCGGATCGCGGAAGGTGTGTCATCCACCACGGTACATATCACCCTAAAACAAAAACTGTCAGCGATTCCCTCGATCATGCACCTCCGATCCGCTCTGGCCAGGAACATCCTGGTACTCGTCATGGCCCTCTGCCCCCTCCTGAAGGTGTTCGCAGCGGACGCCAAGGCTCCCCCCGCGCCGACCGCCGATCAACGGATCAGCGCACTTGAAGCGTACGTCACCAACGGCGACCCGACGGCAGCCCTCAAGGACGCCAAGGGCAACATCCCCGACGGCCTCACCACCGCGGTGGTGGGCTCGCCCGGACCCGGCCACAATGGCTGGATGATGACCAGCGCGGCGCTCGTGCTGTTCATGACGCTGCCCGGTCTCGCTCTTTTCTACGGCGGCCTGGTCCGCACGAAGAACGTGCTGTCCGTTCTCGCCCAGTGCCTGGGCATAACCGGCCTCGTCACCATTCTGTGGTGGGCGTTCGGCTACAGCCTCGTCTTCGGCAAGAGTTTCAACAGCGGATTCTTTGGCGGATCGGAATTCTTCTTCCTGAAGAACGTCACGTCCGCTCCGAACACCGACTACGCGTACTGGGTCAGCCAGAACGTGTTTTCGATGTACCAGCTGATGTTCGCGATCATCACGCCCGCCCTAATCGTGGGCGCGATCGCCGAGCGCATGAAGTTCTCCGCGGTCCTCGCGTTCGTCACGGTCTGGATGTTCGCCGTTTACTTCCCGCTGGCCCACATGATCTGGGGCGCCACGGGTTACATGAACGGTGTGTTCAACTCCGCCGCCACGATTCATGCGATCGACTTCGCCGGCGGCACCGTGGTCCACATGTCCTCGGGCTGGTCCGCGCTGATCCTCTGCCTGATTATCGGACCCCGCATCGGCTTCGGCAAAACCCCGATGCCCCCGCACAGCCTCGTGCTCTGCATGGTTGGCACCGGCATGCTCTGGGTCGGCTGGTACGGCTTCAACGCCGGTAGCGCGGTCGCCGCCGACGTGGTTTCCGCCAACGCCTTCACCACCACCACGCTCGCCACCGCGGTCGCTTCGTTCACCTGGGCCGGCCTCGAGTACATCATCAAGAAGAAGCCGAGCGTCCTCGGATTCTGCTCCGGCGCGGTCGCCGGCCTGGTCGTGATCACGCCGGCGTGCGGCTTCATCACCCCGGGTTCCTCGGTGATCGTCGGCCTGCTCGCCGGTGCGGTTCCCTACTTCGCCTGCACCAAGATCAAGTCGATCTTCGGCTACGACGACGCCCTCGACACCTTCGGCGTCCACGCCGTGGGCGGCACCCTCGGTGCCCTCGTGACGGGCATCTTCGCCACCGCCGATGTGAACGGCAACCTGACCACGAACCTCAAGGACATCGTCGGCAAGACGCTCTGGATCGAACAGCTCAAGGCGATCGGCGTCACTCTGGCGCTGGCCGTCGTCTCCACCGTCATCATCGCATACGCGGTGAAGATCGTGCTCGGACTCCGTCCGACGCCGGAAGCCGAAGAAGCCGGTCTCGATGTCAGCGATCACGGCGAGGAAGGTTACGTTTACGGCCAGAAGGTCTGAGCCTCCATCTCCCGGGAGGGATCGACTCCGGTCGGTTCCTCTCGACGCAGGCGGATTTCAGGTTATGCTGGAATCCGGCCACCGAACCAAACCGCGCGGCCCCTCTCCCCAGATGGGCCGCGTGCGTTTAATGAAGTACCATGCCTGCGCGTCCCACGGAAAACAATCCACCCGGGGAAATGGTGATCCGGGCCCTCTGCCTGCTGGGGCTCGTTGCGTCCGGCGTTGTCCCGGCTCTTCTTCTGGTCGCGTGGTTTTCCGGAGAATCGGAGTACTATTTCGCCGCCCTCGTTTGCGGCGCATTCACGATCACGGTGCTCGCCTGGCTGAAGCTGACGCGGCACCTGGCCGAGGCGACGGACGCATTTGAGTCGAACTTCGCGTCGCTCGATGCCGCGGCCGCGCCCGGCGGCACGGAGGATCTTCGTCGTCGGCTCGAAGCGCTCGAACGTCACCGGGGTGACGCGGATTTCGATCCCTGGACCGCGCTGGATCTCCGGCGACGACTTGCCCGCACCGAGAAAGCCGAGGAGGAGGCGCTGGCGGGCGAAGAGGCGGGCGCGGAAGCCGGGGCCGAGACCCGTTCCGAATGAGCGCGGTCAGGGCTCGCTGACAAAACGGTAGCCGATGCCGGACTCGGTCTGGAAGAAGCTCGAGGATTCGACCTCGCCCTCGATCTTGCGTCGCAAACGCATCATGTAGGTGCGCAGATAGTGGGTGTGTCCCTCCGCCTTCGGACCCCACAATTCGCAGAGGATCTGGCGATGCGTGAGCACCTTGTCCCGATGGGTGATGAACAGCTGCAGCAGGGAATATTCCATCGAGGTCAGCCGAACCGCCTTGCCCTCCCGCGTCACGCGCCGTCGGGTGAAGTCGACTTCGACGGCCCCAAAGTGGAAGGTGTTGGTCGCCACCGCGGGCTTGATCCGTCGCAACAACGCCCGCAGCCGGGCCAGGAGCTCGGCGCTGCCGAAGGGCTTGGTCAAATAGTCGTCCGCCCCGGCATCCAGGGCCGCCACCTTGCTGCTCTCCTGACCAAACACGGAAAGGACGAGCACGGGCACGGCATTCGTTTCGCGCAGTGAGTTGAGCACGTCCACTCCCGTCAGGTCGGGCAGCCCAAGGTCCAGGATCACCGCGTCGGGCGCCTGTCGGTGCGCCTCGTCCAATCCGTCGCGACCGGTCTCCGCCTCCCGCACCGAATAACCCGCCTCCGCCAGAGTCAGGCGCAGCAGGCGGCGGATCTGCACCTCATCGTCGATGACGAGCACATGCGGCTTGGTCGACTCAACGCTCATCGGTCGGAATCAATCCGTGCTCGCGATGCGGCAGATGGAGGGTGAACTGGGCGCCGCCACCCGCGTGATCGCCGGCGGTCACGTCGCCGCCCTGTGCGAGCATGAATCCGTGCACGATCGAGAGGCCCAGGCCGAGTCCGCCCGGCCTCGCTCCGGCGCCGCGTCGGAACTTCTGGAAGGGCTGGTCGCGCAAGCCCGGCGGCAGGCCGGCTCCCCGGTCGGCCACCCGCACGTAGACCTGCTCCTCGCCGTGACGAGTTTCGCGTCCCGCGCAGATCAAGACCGGCGAACCCGGCGCCGTATGGTGACCGGCATTCAACAGCAGATTGGCCAGCGCGTTTTCCATCAACGGGACGTCGGCGAAAAACAACGGAATGTCCTCCGGCACCTCCAGGCGCACCGACCGGCCCGCCAGCGCATCCGCGGTGGCCCGCCGCGCGGCCGTGATCAGGTCGCGCACATCACACCAGTCCAGCTGCGGGCGCAGGACGCCGGACTCGAGCCGGTTCTGGTTGAGGAGGTTGCCGACGAGATGATCGAGCCGGCGCGTGGCCATGCGCACCTCTCCCACCAGGGCGGTCCTCAGCGTTTTGTCCTCTGCGCCGAGCTTTTCGCCGGCGGCGCGCAGCACCGCCAACGGGGTCTTCAACTCGTGGGAAACACTGTCCAGAAGCGTGCGGTGCAGCCGGTCGGACTCCGCGAAAAGTTTTTCCCGCTCACCCGCTTGGCGCAGTTCCTCCCGCTCCACCAGCAGCGCAATTTGCGCGGCAAATCCATCGATCAGCTCGCGCTGCATCGCCGTCGGCTCCACCAGGTCCGCGGGAAATCTCACGGCAAAAACTCCCAGTGACCGCCCATCCCGCACCAGCGGAATGTGCAGCACATCAATCGTGGGAAAGTGACCGGTGAAGCGACCTGCGGGCTCCCGGTGTTCCATTGCCCAATCGCCAATCGCGTGGTTCGTCGCGTCGACGGTGAACGTCCCGGCCGCATGCCACACCACTCCGGTTTCCCTGCGCAAAAGGAGCGCCGTCTTGGCGTCGAACAGCGCATCCGCCTGTTGCAAAGCCGTGGCCAGCGCCACGTCAAGGTCCCTCGCTCCGGCCACGGCACGAGCGAGCAGATAGAGCGCCGTGGCCCGCCGCTCGCGCTGCCGTTCCTCGCGTTCCTGCGCCCGGATGCGGGCGGTCAGCTGACCTCCGATCAAAGCCACGGCAAGATAAGTGCCCAGCATCAGGCTGTCCTCGAAGTGCAGCACCGAAAACGAAAGACGCGGGGGCATGAACACATAATTCCAGGCCACCGCGCTCACCAACGCCGCGACCAGAACCGGAATCCGCCCCACCCGGAGACTGAGCACGATGACCGCCATCAGATAGATGTGCCCGAATGCGCGGTAGGTGAAGGGCATGAACCAACCGGCCAACGTCACCGCACCGATCACGACAAAAACCTCGAGGTACTCGCGGACCGGAAACGTTCGAACCCACTGACGGCGCCAGGCTCCGCCGAAGCTCGTCGCTCGCTTCTCCCCGTCGGCCGAATCGACCATTCGCTCCTGAATGGGCAACATTGCCGGGCTCGCGGATGATGATGCGGACGAGGACATCGGCCTCAAATTTGGGAAGCCTGTCGCAGCTATCATACCAATCTCCCGGAATCCGTGCCGCCGTGGCGCATCGGTGATGCAAATTATTAATCACCCAATGAGAACAATTTATGGTCGGCCGTCCGGAGACCTTACCCACCCGATAAGGCACCGTATCTTCGCGGATCCTGTTTCGGCCCCGCTTGCCAATGCGCTTCCTCGGGCAAAAACTCGGGAAAAAACCGGCCGCGCTATTCCCGGGCCGCCCAACCATGTCTTCGTTTCCCAGCCCCAACCCCGAAATCGAATCCGCCGTGCGCGCGAAGGGCGAAAAGCTCTTCGCGCTGATGGACCAGCATCCGGCTCCCGCGCTCTTCTCCAAGAAGGGCGCCTACGCGCGCCTGATGGAGTGGTCGATGAAGGATCCCGCCTTCAAGACCCAGCTGTTCCGGTTCGTCGATGTCCTTCCGTCCCTCAACAGCTCGGGCGAAATTGTCCGCCATCTGCAGGAGTACCTCGGCGACAAGGCCGTGGAGCTCAATCCCGCCCTCAAGACCGGTCTCGCCGCCGCCTCGTTTGCGCCCGCACTCGTGGCCACGCCCGTCAAGGCGCAGATCGTCGACATGGCCAGCCAGTTCGTGGCCGGTCGCGACGGCAGCGATCTCATCAAACAGATCAAGAAGAACGCCAGGGCCGGCCTCGCGACCACGATCGACCTTCTCGGCGAAACCGTCGTGAGCGAAGCCGAGGCCGACGTTTTCCTGAAACGCAATCTTGAGATTCTCGACCGCGTGTCGGCCTGGTTCGCAAAGGATGGCGAGCCGTGCTTCAGCGACCTGGGCGTCAGGGGCGCCCTCCCGCGCCTAAACCTTTCCGTAAAGATTTCGGCGCTCACGCCCGACGTCCATCCGGCCGATCCGGAGAATTCGATCTCCTCCCTGAAGGAGCGCCTGCGTCCGATCCTGCGCCGCGCCGTCGAGGTCGGCGCACTCATCAATTTCGACATGGAGAGCTACAAGCTGAAGGACCTCACGCTGCAGCTGTTCAAGTCGATCTTCGAAGAACCCGAGTTCGCGCAGAAGCCCGCCATCGGCATCGCCATCCAGGCGTATCTGCGCGACTGCGAATCCGACTTGAAGGAACTCATCGCGTGGGCGCGCCGCCGTCAGCGCCCGCTCAGCGTGCGGCTCGTGAAAGGCGCCTACTGGGACTACGAAACGATTGTCGCCCAGCAGCGCGACTGGCCCGTGCCGGTGTGGCAGCGCAAGCCCGAGTCGGATGCCAACTACGAGAAACTCAGCGTGCTGCTGCTCGACAACATCGACATCGTCACGCCGAATTTCGCTTCACACAACGTGCGCTCCGTCGCCTACGCGATCGTCCAGGCCGAGCGTCGCGGCATCGATCCGCGCGCGTACGAATTTCAGGCGCTCTATGGCATGGCCGATGAGCTGAAACATGCCCTGCTCGGTCTCGGCCATCGCGTGCGCGAATATTGCGCGATCGGCGAACTTCTCCCCGGCATGGCGTACCTGGTTCGTCGTCTCCTTGAGAACACCTCCAACGAGGGTTTCCTGCGCATCAAGAACATGGGCGAGGCCTCCAAGGACCAGTTGCTCGGCAATCCGGTGAACGCAATTGCAACCGCACCGGAGCCGCTCGCCCGCAAGGAAAAAGCCGCCGGCGCCTTCACCAACGCCGCCAACACCGATTTCACGCTCCCCGCCAATCGCGAGAAGCAGCGCGCGGCGTTGACGGCTCTCTCCGGCAAGCTCGGCGCGAAGCGCCCGATCATCATCGGCGAGCGAAAGATTTCCGACCGCGAATGGATTCCTTCGGTCAATCCCGCGCGGCCGACGCAGGTCGTGGGCTCGTGGGCGCGCGCGACGGTCGCCGATGCCGACGCCGCCGTGGCCGCTGCGTTGGCGGCCTTTCCCAAGTGGCGCGCCACCGCCGTCGAGGAACGCGCGGCGATTCTCGAACGCGTCGCCGACCTAATGGAGAAGCGTCGCTTCGAGCTCAATGCCCTCGAAATCCTCGAAGCCGGCAAGCCGTGGATGGAGGCCGACGGCGACATTTCCGAGGCGGTCGATTTCTGCCGTTTCTACGCCGTCGAGATGCGAAAGCTCGATCGCGCCACCGTCACCCAACCCGTGCCGGGAGAGCGCTGCGTGCAGCTTTGGACGCCGCGCGGCGTCGGCGTGGTCATCGCGCCGTGGAATTTCCCGCTCGCGATTCTGGCCGGCCTCGTGGTGGCCCCGCTGGTCGCCGGCAACACCGTGATCATGAAGCCGGCGGAGCAGACCTCGCTCATCGGCGCCGCGCTGATGGATATCCTGGTCGAGGCCGGAGTGCCCGCCGGCGTGGTCAATTTCGTCCCGGGATTCGGCGAGGATGTCGGCGCGCATCTCGTCGCCCATCCGCAGGTGGACTTCGTCGCCTTCACCGGATCGCGCGCCGTCGGGTGCCGCATCTGGGAAACCGCGGGCCGCACCGCTCCCGGACAGGCCAACCTCAAGAAGGTCGTGTGCGAAATGGGCGGCAAGAATGCGCTTATCATCGACAACGACGCCGACCTGGACGAAGCGATTCCCGCTGCACTTTACAGCGCGTTTGGGTTCAGCGGACAAAAATGCTCCGCCCTTTCCCGACTGATCGTGCTGGACGAGGTGTACGACGAATTCGTCCAGCGTTTCACCGCCGCCTGCGCCTCGTATCCCATCGGTGATCCCACCCTTCCGGGCACAGTCATCGGCCCGGTCATCGATGTCGACGCCCAGAAAAAAATCCTCGGGCTCATCGAGCAGGGAAAGCGCGAATCCAGGATGGCTTTTCAAGGGCAGGCACCGGCGGAAGGATGGTTCGTTCCGCCGACCGTGTTCGTCGACGTGAAGCCGAATCACGCGATCGCCCGCGAGGAGATCTTTGGTCCAGTCGTGGCGGTGTTGCGGGCGAAGAATCTCGATGAGGCTTTTGCGCTGGCGAACGGCACCGATTATGCGCTGACGGGCGGATTGTTCTCCCGTAGTCCGAAGGCCCTCGAACGCGCCCAACGGGAATTCCTCGTTGGTAATCTCTATCTTAATCGCGGCATCACCGGAGCGATCGTCGAGCGCCACCCCTTCGGCGGATTCAAGATGTCCGGCGGCGGCACCAAGGCCGGCGGCAAGGAATACCTCCAGAATTTCCTGTTCCCACGGGCGATCGTGGAAAATGTCATGCGGCGCGGCTTCACGCCTCCGGAGGAGGCATAGTTCCCGTTTTCAACTCGTCCTCCGAAGCCTTGGCGAAGGAGGATTCCCACGGGCGATCGTGGAAAATGTGATGCGTCGCGGCTTCACTCCTCCCGAGGAAACGTGACGAACTTCGTGTTGCAGGGCGGGGTCGCCGCCAAATCCCGCCAAACCAGGCGGCATTCGGCAATGCCGCCCTACATCAACCCGCAGCTCCTTTCGCGGCAACTTCGCCTGCGAAATATCTTCGGTAGGGGCGGATGTCCCCATCCGCCTTCGCTCGGTTTACTCCGGGCAGGCCCTCCCAAACGCCGCTCGATCGCGATCGACGCGGGGCACGCACCCCATGCGCGCGATCGCGTCGGCGCTTGAAACCGTCCGTCACCGCGGCAATTCTTCAGGCAGAAGCCGCGGCCGCCCAGGCCCCACGGCTGCCGATCAACGCGGATGCGGGTCCGCGCTCCTCCTGTGGCCGCCAAGTCCATCTCCGACCTCGTCCTGACGCTCAATCCGGGTTCGTCGAGCTTGCGGTGCGCACTCGTTGACACTGCCGGGACGCAGCGCTGGCTCGCGAAATTTGAACGCCTCGGCACGCCGCAGGCCCGGCTGCAGATCTCCGGCCACCCGCCACGTGAAACGCAGGCGAAGACACCGCCCGAATGCCTTCCCCTCATTGCCGATGCGCTCGACGAAACCGGGTTCGGCATCCCGTGCGGAGTCGCCCATCGGATCGTGCACGGCGGTCCCAATCACTTCGATCCGACGCGCGTCACTTCCGAATTCATCGCCGAATTGCGCGGGATTGCCTCGTTTGCCCCCAATCACCTGCCCGGTGCCATCGCGCTGCTCGACGCGGCCTGGAAACGCTGGCCGAAGACGCCTCAGGTGGCCTGTTTCGATACCTGCTTTCATCGCGAACTCCCGCCGGCGTCTCGCCTTCTCCCCATTCCGCGCCGTTTCGCCGCGCAAGGGATTCATCGCTACGGTTTCCACGGCCTCGCCTTTTCGAGCGTGCTGTCCGCACTGCGCGTCGAAGGTCCTCTGCCGCGTCGCCTCATTCTCGCCCATCTGGGCAACGGGGCCAGCCTGGCCGCGGTGCGGGACGGAAAAAGCGTGGACACCACCATGGGCTTCACGCCGGCCAGCGGACTGGTGATGAGCACGCGCTCCGGCGACATCGACGCCGGGCTGCTCGGCTTCCTGGCTGACCGGGAAAAACTGGACGGCGCAGCGCTCGAGCGCCTGGTGGCGCACGAATCCGGCCTCCTGGGCCTATCGGAAACCAGTTCGGACACTCGTGACCTGCTCGAGTGCGAAGCCGCCGATCCGCGCGCGGCCGAGGCGCTGGCCGTTTACGTGCATCAGGCGCGCAAATTCATCGGCGCTTTTGCCGCGGTGCTGGGCGGAGTTGACGCACTCGTTTTTTCCGGGGGCGTGGGCGAAAACTCGCCCGTCCTGCGCGCGCGGATTTGCGCCGGGTTCGACTATCTCGGCGTGGAATTCGACCCTTCCGCCAACGACAGAAATGCCGCCATCGTTTCGCGCGCCTCGTCCCGCGTCGCCGTGCGCATCGTCGCCGCCGACGAGGAACGGGCGCTCGCCGCGGCCGCGCGTCCCTTGTTGATCCGATCCTGACTTCGACCTTCGTTCGCCATGAAAAAGAAAAAGCCTTCCGCGCGCACCGCGGCAAAGCGCGTGTCCGGTCCACTCGCCGTCGAAGAGCTGTCCCGTCTCGATGCCTGGTGGCGTGCCGCCAACTACCTCTCAGTCGGGCAAATCTACTTGCTCGACAATCCCCTGCTCCGCCGCCCTCTGAAACATGCGCACATCAAGCCGCGCCTGCTCGGTCATTGGGGCACGACGCCCGGCCTGAATTTCATCTACACGCACCTCAATCGCGTCATCAGGCGCGACGACCTCAACGTCATTTATCTGGCCGGTCCGGGTCACGGCGGACCGGGAATGGTCGCCAATGCGTACCTTGAGGGAACTTACAGCGAATACTATCACGAGATCACGCCGGACGAGACCGGCCTGCGAAAACTGTTCAAACAGTTCAGCTTTCCCGGCGGCATCCCGAGTCACGTCGCGCCGGAAACTCCGGGCTCGATCCATGAAGGCGGCGAACTCGGTTATGTGCTTTCGCACGCCTACGGCGCCGCGTTCGACAATCCGGATCTCATCGCCGTCGCGGTGGTCGGAGACGGCGAGGCCGAGACCGGTCCCCTCGCCACCGGATGGCACGGCAACAAGTTTCTCAATCCCGTTCGCGATGGTGCCGTGTTGCCGATCCTTCACCTCAACGGCTACAAGATCGCCAACCCCTGTTTTCTGGCGCGCATTACGCCCGAGGAGCTGCAAAAATTCCTCGAAGGCTGCGGCTACCGGCCGTTTTTCGTCGAAGGACACGAGCCGGCGAAAATGCATCAGGCCATGGCGGCGACGCTCGACGCCGTGCTCGCCGAAATTCGCCGCATTCAATCCGTGGCGCGCACGAAGGGATTCCAGGGCCGGCCGGCGTGGCCCATGATCGTGTTGCGGTCGCCGAAAGGCTGGACCTGCCCCGCCACGATCGACGGAAAAAAGTGCGAGGATTACTGGCGCGCGCATCAGGTGCCGATGGGCGACATGGAGTCGGCGGCGCACGTGCGCATTCTCGAACACTGGATGAAGAGCTACCGACCCGAGGAGCTGTTCGACCGTTCCGGCCGGCTGCGTCCCGAGTTCGCCGCGCTCGCGCCGACGGGCCAGCGGAGGATGAGCGACAACCCGCACACCAACGGCGGCAAACTTCTGCACAACCTCTGTCTGCCCGATTATCGCGACTACGCCGTCGCGGTGTCGTCGCCCGGCGCCGTCGATGCCGAGGCCACCCGCGTCATGGGCATGTTCCTGCGCGACGTGATGCGGGACAATCTCGCTGCGAAGAATTTCCGCCTGTTTAGTCCCGACGAAAACAACTCCAACCGGTGGCAGGATGTGCTCGAGGCGACGAACCGCTGCTACACCGCGGAGATTCTTCCCACCGACGACCATCTCTCGCCCGACGGTCGCGTCATGGAGGTGCTTTCCGAACACCAATGCCAGGGCTGGCTCGAAGGTTATCTGCTCACTGGCCGCCACGGATTCTTCAGCTGCTACGAGGCCTTCATCCACATCGTCGACTCGATGTTCAATCAACACGCGAAATGGCTGAAAGTCTGCCATCATATCCCGTGGCGGCAGCCGATCGCTTCCTTGAACTACCTGCTCAGCTCGCACGTGTGGCGCCAGGATCACAACGGCTTCAGCCATCAGGATCCGGGCTTTCTCGATCACGTGGTGAACAAGAAGGCGGAGGTGATCCGCGTCTATCTCCCGCCGGACGCCAACTGCCTGCTCAGCGTGACCGACCACTGCCTGCGCAGCCGCAACTACGTCAACGTCGTCGTGGCGGGAAAACAATCGGCCCCGGTGTGGCTTGCCATGGACGCAGCCGTGAAGCACTGCGCGGCCGGACTCGGCATCTGGGACTGGGCGAGCACGGACGACGGCGGCGAGCCCGACGTGGTGCTGGGGTGCTGCGGCGACGTGCCCACGCTCGAAACGCTCGCGGCCGCGGCGTTGTTGCGCGAGGAACTGCCAAAGCTCCGGGTGCGGGTGGTGAACGTGGTCGACCTGATGAAGCTCCAGGACCAGCGCGAGCATCCCCACGGGTTGCCCGATACGGATTTCGACGCGCTGTTCACGCGCGACAAGCCGGTGGTGTTTGCGTTCCACGGCTACCCGACGCTTATCCACCGCCTCACCTATCGCCGCGCCAATCACCACAACATTCACGTGCGCGGCTACAAGGAGGAGGGCACGACCACGACGCCGTTCGACATGTGCGTCCTAAACGACCTCGATCGCTTTCATCTCGTCGGCGATGTGATCGACCGCCTGCCCGCGCTGGGCGCCCGCGCCGGCTATCTCAAGCAAAAGCTGCGCGACCGGCTGCTCGATCACCAGGCCTACACGCGGCAGACGGGCGACGATCTCCCCGAAATCAAGAACTGGCGCTGGGGCAGCCCGGCAAAAAATGCGGGCCGCAAGAGCCGCGCAAAAAACGACACGGCCGGAGACAACGCGTAAGGGTGCGCTCGCCTTGAGGTGGAGTGCGACCTCCGGGCGCGCTTTTCGGTGAATGGGTCCGCCGGCTCCGGTCGCGGCCCTGAGCCTGTCAACGGCCCAAACCCCGCCCCAAGTCCTGGGGATAGACCCGCGGACATCCGGTAGGGGATGGCCTCGCGCCGGCCTTCAAACGGCTCGAGGGAAGGCGGATGAAGACATCCGCCCCTTCCGATTGGCGATTCGGTCGCGGGTCATGGAGGCGGGGCGGAATTCCCGTCTCCGGTAATTCGTGTCCTTTCGCGGGCCGTTGTGCCTGACGGCACTCGGCCACGCCGCCTGGCCTCAATGCGCGCCGGCCTGATGCTCCTGGATGTATTCCTGTTTGAGGCCGAGCTGTTCCGGCGCGTGGAGGACGAGCATCTTCATGCGAATGTCCGCCGGCACCGAAGCCTGCGTCGCTTTCGAGACGACGATCATCAGCACAATGGACAGCGGCACGGTCCAGATCGCCGGCTGCTCGCACAGGATGCGCAGCAACGGGTGATGCGCCCAGTAGGCGTTCAAGGGCGCAAAGCCCGCGAACACCTTGCCCATGGGACCCTTGTCCGTCGCCAGCGTGCTGAAATTCGTGAGCGCCGCCGCCGCGAGCGCGCAAAGGCCGCCGGTCAGCATCCCGGTGGCCGCGCCCTTCATCGTCATGCCGCGCCACCAGACGCTCATGAACAGCAGCGGAAAATAGCTCGCGGCCGCGATGGCAAAGGCCTGCCCGACCATGAAGTTGATTTCAATCGGCTCGACAAAACAACCGATCACGATCGCGACGCCGCCGATCAATACCGCGGCGACCTTGAAGGCGCGCAGCCGTTCGGCGGGCGTCGACTGCGGACGCAGCATCCGGCCGTAGACGTCGTGCGCCAGGGCCCCCGTCATCGAGACGAGCAGTCCGCTGAACGTGCTCATGAACGCCGCAAACGCACCGGCGCAGGTGATGCCGCTGAGGATCGATCCCAGCGCGCCGTATTTTGCGGCGAGCAGGGTCGGCAGCTCGAGGACAACCTTGTCGGTGCCCTTGGCGCCGACGCCCGAGTATAGTTCGGGCATCAGGTTTCGTCCGATCACGCCGAAGACCGGCGGAAAAACATAGAAAATGCCGATCAGGATCATCACCCACATCGTGGTGCGCTTGGCGGCCGCGCCATTGGGATTCGTGTAGAAGCGAACGAGAATGTGCGGCAGTCCGGCCGTGCCGCACACCAGCGCCATGATCAGCGAGTAGGTGTACAGCAGCGAATAATTGCGCTGGTGCTCCGCGAGGTAGGCGGGGCGCTTCTCCTCCGGCAGGGCATTGGCGGCGGCCACGACTGCCTTCGTGGTCAGCGGACCAAACGGTGCTGTCCACGTCTCATCCTTCGGCGCCTTGGTCACGAGCGGCTGGCGGACAATTTCCGCGGACGCCGGAGTCTCCTTCGTCGCGTTTGCGCCGATCTGGCCGCCATACAATCCGAAGACGGCCATCAGAATGAACACCGGCAAGCTGATCGCGAACATCTTGAGCCAGTATTGGAACGCCTGCACGAGCGTGATGCCCTTCATGCCGCCCAACGCGACATTGAGCGTGATCACGGCGCCGACCAGAACCACGCCGGCCCAGTAGGGCAGGCCGGGAAAAATATAGGCGAGCGTCACGCCCGCGCCCTTCATCTGCGGCATCGTGTAGAAGAAGCCGATGAAGAGCACGAAGCAGACGGCGATCTTGCGGAAGAGCGGCGAGTCGTACCGGCCCTCGGCAAAATCCGGAATCGTGTACGCGCCGAAGCGCCGCAGCGGACCGGCGATGAAGAGCAGCAGGAACAGATAGCCGCAGGCGTAACACACGGGATACCACAGCGCGTCGTAGCCGCTCGACATCACCATGCCGGCCACGCCCATGAACGAGGCGGCGGACAGATATTCGCCCGAGATCGCCGAGGCGTTCCAGCCGACGGAAACCGAGCGGCCGGCGACAAAGAAATCGCTCGCGGTCTTGGACTGACGCGCGGACCAGAAGCCCATCGCGATCGTGGCCACGACCGTGATCATGGAAAACGTGAAGATCCACGGGTCGACCCCGCTCAGAAATGCGAAGAGGTGCATGGCTTAGCGGTGGACGGACTTCACTTCATCGCCTTCGAGCGCGATCGACCGCTTGATGAAGCGCCAGGAGATGATCCACACAAAGGGGAAAAACAAAATGCCGAGGATCAGCCACGAGAGCGTGAATCCTCCAATTCGCGTGGCCATCAGCGCCGGCGCGAAATAATTGAGCAGGGGGAGGGCAACCAGGGCCGTCAGAAACGTGGCCGCGCAAGCCACGGACAGGCCCAATTGCCGACGCATGAGGGTGCGGAGGAACTCCTCGCTGTGCACCCGATCTTCTTGGGGTAGAGGGGCAGGCATCGCGGCGTGAGCATGGTTTTCACGCGAGGCCAGACAACACAATGTTCGGTCATCTATTAGAATTGTCCCCGAGTGCGACCGACCCCGTGCCCGGATTCGCGCGATCGTCCTATTTTCTTCTTCGAAGTTGGGTGAATTTCTTTAAACGGCCGAGTTGAACAGAATGGGGACGCCGACATGTCGGTTTCAAACGACAGTCCGCATTTATTTTAGACTTGAAGTACCTGTCTACTTCCGTTGCTGATTAAGCAGTTAAATCGGGCGTCACCTCCGGTTATTACAGGTATCACAAACCTGTAAATTCAACACCCTAGATCTTTTCTAGGGTATATTCCCTTGTTCCTGGGGAGGCGAGCCGGTTAAGATCGTTGGCAAGTCGATTTCCCTAAGTCGTGAAATTTTTCGCCCCATTGATTCTCACCTGCGCCCTGGCCGCACCCGCGGCGTTTGGGCAGACGGTCGTGGTCAACGAATCATTCGAGGGCACGACGACCGGCGCGGGATGGAGTTTTGGCGGCAGCGGCTACACTCCGGTCCTCACGGCGGCGCAGGGAATCGATCCGACAGGTTCCGGCTGGCTGCGCCTGACTTCCAACGCCGGCAACGAGGCGACCTACGCGGTCGACACCAACAGTTTCGCGAGCCGCAACGCCACCATCGCCGTCTCGTTCAACTACGCCTCGTACAATGGCAGCGGCGCCGACGGCATCACTTTCTTCCTCGCGGATGCCAGCAAGACCTTCGGCGTGGGTGCCTACGGTGGCTCGCTGGGCTATGCGCAAAAAACGGCCGCGGGCGGCGGCGGCGCCGACATCAATGGCATGAACGGCGGCTATATTGGCGTGGGCATCGACGAGTTCGGCAATTTCTCCAACCCCAGCGAAGGCCGCATCGGCGGGCCAGGATCGACGCCGAACGCCATCGCGGTGCGCGGTCCCGGTTCGGGGCTCACCGGCTACAACTATCTCGGCGGCACCGGCAACCTCGGCGCGAATTCGATCGCTTTCCCCAGCAGCACCACGCGGCCCACCGGCGCGAACATGCGTTCGGTCGAGATCATCATCACGGCCACCAACCAGATGACCGTCTATCTGTCGTCGGGCGGCGGCGCGTACCAGCCGCTCTACACGATCGACCTCTCCGGTTTTGCGCGACCCGACAGCCTGATCATGGGCTTCACGTCCGGCACGGGCGGCTCGACGGACGTCCACGAAATTCAAAACGTCAGCCTTTCGAGCGTGACGGCCAACCTGTGGACCGCCGGTGGCGGCGACACCCAATGGGGCACGGGCAACAATTGGTTCGGCGGCGGCGTTCCGGCGGCGTCCTCGGACATCCTGCTCGACAATACCTACGTTTCCACTGCGCAGAACATCAACCTCGGCGGCGCCACGCGCACGGTGCGCAATGTCCAGATCGACGCCCCGTTCGCCTACAATCTTTCCAATGGCACGATCGCCTTCGACGCCAACGGCGTGCTCGGGCCCTCGGGCATCTTCGTCACCTCCACGCACGGTTCGGCCAACCAGACCATCAACGCGAATCTTACCGCGGCCAATGCGATCGAGATCCAAAATGCGAGCACGGGCACCCTGGCCTTGGGCGGCACGCTCGCCAACGGCGGCAATGCCGTGACGTTTTCGGGCAGCGGCAACACGACCGAGTCAGGCGTCGTCTCGGGCACCGGCGGCCTCGTGAAAAACGATGCCGGCAATCTCACGCTGTCCGGCGCGAATACCTATTCCGGCGGCACGACACTCAACGACGGCACCCTCACCGCCAATAACAACACGGCTTTGGGCACGGGCACGGTCGTCCTCGATGGCGGCACGCTGGCGTCGACGACCTCCGCCACGGTCAACAACGCGCTCACGCTTTCCGCCAGCTCCGGTCTCAGCGGCATCACGACTTCCGGCACGCTCACCCAAACCGCGAGTTCCACCCTGACCCTCGCCAACGCGACCCAGTCGGGAGCGGTGAATCTTTCGAACACCAACACGGCGCAGACGCTGACGGCCGAGGTTGATTCCGGCACTTCCACGATCTCGGGCGTGATCCAGAATGGCGGCACCGGGGCCGGCGCACTCACGAAGACGGGGGCCGGCACGCTCGTGCTCTCCGGCGCCAATACGTACACCGGCGCAACGACCATCAGCGCCGGCACCCTGCAGCTGGGCGCCAACAACGTCCTGTCGAATTCCTCGGCGCTCAACGTCGCCGGCGGCACGCTCAACCTGAACAAGTTTTCCGACGCCGTCGGCAACCTTTCGTTCTCCAACAACGGCACGATCGATTTCGGCTCGGGCGGGTCGAATTCCTTCGTCTTCAACAACGCCGGCACGACGTCCGGCGTGCTCACCATCGCCGACTACAACTCCGCGTCGAATTTCTTCGGCACCAACACTTCGGGTCTGAGCGCCGCCTTCCTCAATTCGCTTTATTTCTCCGGCTTCGGCGCCGGCGCCACCGAGGCCGCCGCCACCAGCAATGCGGGCAACGGGTTGGGCAATGCGTTCAAGATCACGCCGAAAGCGATCACCTGGAATGTCTGGAAATCGAACTCGTCCACCGCCTGGGGCACCACCGGCAACTGGAGCGCGGGCTCGGTGCCCAATGCCGCCTCAGCCTACGCTGAGTTCGGAACCGGCACGCAGGGCAGCGTGGTCCTCGGCGCCAACCGCACCGTCGGCGGCATCCGTTTCGACTCCACCGGCCCGACCGCCTACACCATTTCCGGCACCAACAGCCTCACCTTCAACAACGGGGCCAGCCCCGCTTTCATTCAGCAGCAGTCGGCGAACAACGAGACGATCTCCAACACCGGCGGCGTCGTCCTCTCCGGCAACCTCGTGGCCGATGTCACGGGAACGGGCAACCTGACCATCAGCGGGGCCATCAGCGGCGCCAATTCGATCACCAAGGTCGGCACCGGCGGCAAGCTCGTGCTGAGCGGCAACAACACGTTCACCGGCGGTGTCGCCGTCAACAACGGCGTGGTGCAGGGACAAAGCTCCAATGCCTTCGGCACCGGCACGGTGAGCGTCGCCAACGGCGCCGCCGTCGAGCTCAGCGGCGGCATCTCCCCGGCGAATGCCATGAATCTCGCCGGCACCGGCGTTTCCAACGGCGGCGCCCTGCGCAATATTTCGGGCAACAACACCGCGTCCGGCACGCTCACGCTGTCCGCCGACACCCGCATCAATTCCGACGCCGGCACGCTCACGCTTTCGGGGACCACGTCGGGTACGACCCAAAACCTCAACCTCGGCGGCGCCGGCAACATCACGGTCTCGGGCCACATCGCCACCGGCACCGGCGGCGTCACGGTCGACGGCTCCGGCACGGTCACCTATTCCGGCGGCACCGCCAACACCTACACGGGCGATACCACGGTCAACTCCGGGACCCTCGCGCTTTCCGGCACCGCCAATGTCACCAAAGTCGCGGGCAATCTCGTCGTCTCCGGCGGCACGGTCAACCAGACCACTTCCGGCCAGATCGCCACCGCCTCGACGGTCACCGTCAATTCGGGCACGTACTCGCTGGGCGCGAGTGCGACGCAGACACTGGCCGAACTTGATACCTCGGCCGGTTCGACCACCAGCATCGGCACCGGGGCCACGCTCACCCTCGGCGGCACGACCAGCAACAATATCGCGGGCACGGTTTCAGGCGCTGGCGCGCTCAATGTTTCCGGCACGGGCACGACTTATTTGCTCGGCAACAACACGTACTCGGGCGGCACGACCACCACCACCTCCGTGCGCGTCAATTCGAACACCGCCCTCGGCACCGGCGCCGTCACGGTGAACTCCGGCGGCAACGTCCAGCTCCAGAACGGCGTGACGCTCGCCAACAATTTCACCCTGAACAGCAGCGGTTCTTCCGGCTCGAGCGGTGCGATCGAGAATTTCGCCGGCAGCAACACCGTCTCGGGCAACATCACCCTCGCCGGCGCGTCGACCATCGATTCCACCTCCGGCAGCCTGGCCGTCACCGGCGGCATCTCGGGCGCGAATGCCCTGACCTTCTCGGGTAGCGGTAACACGACCGTCAGCGGCGTGATCAACAATGGCGCCGCGGGGATCACGAAGACAGGCACCGGCAATCTCACGCTCTCCGGCGCCAACACCTTCACCGGCCCGGTCGCCGTCAACGCCGGCACCCTCACGCTGGGCGCCAGCAACACGCTGCCGACCGGTCTCTCCCTGACCCTCGCCGGCGCGGGCACCCTCGACGTCAATGGCAAGTCGAACACGATCGCCAGCCTCAACGGCAGCGGCACCGTGAACATGAACAGCGGCGCGCTCACCCTGACCGGCACGAGCAGCTACTCGGGCGGCGTCACGGGCGCGGGTTCGCTGACGCTCAACTCGGGCTCGGCCCTCACCCTCGGCTCCTCAATCACCAATTCGTCGCTCAATGTCACCCTCGCCGGCGGCACCCTCGACCTCAACGCCGCGAACTTCAGCCTCGGCACGCTCAACGTCACCGCCAGCTCCACGCTCGATTTCAGCGCCACGAACAACGTCACGCTGAACCTGGCCAATCTCGTCCTCGCCGCGGGCGTCACGCTCACCATCACCAACTGGCAGAACACGCTCGACGACTTCTATACGCAGGCCTTTGCGGGCGCCACGCTCGACCAGCGCGGCTCGGCGCCGATGAACCAGATCGTCTTCAGCGGCTTCAGCGGCAACAACACCGCTTGGCAGTCCTTCGATCACCAGATCACCCCGGTGCCGGAACCGTCATTCTACGGCGCATTGCTGATGCTGGCGCTCGGCGGACTGATCGCCTGGCGCCGCCGCGTGCGAGTGTAGGGCGGGATCGCCTGCCCTGAGCCTGTCGCAGGGCCGAATCCCGCCGGGTGGAGCGCGACCTCCGGGCGCGCTTTAAATCCGTCACGGGGTGTGCTTCCCCGATCCAACCGGCCCGGAGGTCCGGTTCCACCCATTGACCCGGCGAGTTAGCGGCGGCCCCGCCCTGCACCATCCACCCGCGCCTATCGCTGCGCCGCGCGTTCCAGCAGCGCGTACGCCAGCGTCATCGATCCAATCTCCAGCGAAGGCAGCGCTCCTCGCATCGACTTGGCGCCCTCCGGCGGAAAAAAGAAACCCTCCAGGGCATCGATGCCGTTGGAAGAGATGGCCGGCGCCGCGGCGGACTTGAGCACGAGGAACGTCTTCCGGTCGCCCGCCGCACCGGCCGCGCACATCAATGCCAGCCAGCATTCGCGCCGGTCATCCGCCGCTACCTCCTGGCCATCCCCCATCGCGGAAACCAGGTGTGCGAGCAGCGGCGCGTCGGGGTGCACAATCAGATGCTCGCCCACGAGCGTGATCTTGGCCGCCCGGTCGCCCGCCGTTGACTGCAACAAACCGTCGACTTCCTGCGCGAGGCGATCGTGGTCACCGAGCGTCACATAGGCCGACAGCGCCAGTCGCGCGACGTCACGTCCCGAAAGTACGTTTCTGGCCTGCGCCAGCGCTCCCAAGGCTTCACGAGCCCGACCGAATTCAACCAGCAATGATACGCGCTGCTCAATGGCGTAGGGGAAATCGGTGCCCAGGGGAGTCCGCAAAAGCAGTGCCGGCACCTCCGATGACGGCGTCCGTCGGACCATCGCTTCAAAGTGCAGGACCTGAGCGGCACCGGCCGGGACACCCGACTGGTCCGCCGCCGGATCGAGAATTTGCGGATCATGGAGCAGGCGCGACACCGTGACCAGGACGTGGGTCCAGGCACCGGCCGCGGCTGGGTCCACCGGCAGTTGGCGGTGAGCCAGCTCCGCGGCCTCGCGCAATCGGCCATGAGTGACCAATCCCTTGAGCCAGATCTGGGCGATTTCGCGCCGTTGTTCCGGATGCCGCCGAATCATGTCGAAGTACAATTGATCCGCGACGTCCGGATTCGTGGCTTCCGCCATCTCCGCGAGCGGCAGCGACACCGTGAGTTCGCCCGGCGCGATGTCGTGCGCCGTGCGCAGCGCGCTCAGTGCTTCACGCAGATGCCCCGACTCGGCATACGCGCGCGCCTTCCGCACAAACAGTTCGGCCCGCACGGAGCGAAGCTCGTGCCAGGCGGGAGGCCACAAAACCTGTCGCGCCGAAACGTGATAGCCGATCAGTCGCAATGACGAGTAGACCAGGCCGGCACCGGCGAGGACGCCGACAAGCAGCGCGCCGGAAAAAATTCCGAAGGCGCGTCCCCAAAACGGACGGACCCGATCCGGCCCGACACTGCACACCCAGCCGCCCTTCGGCGCGCGGACGAGCAGCGGGCATACCGTTTGAAAGCGCGCCGGATTGTGCCAGTGAACGATCGCCTCACAGCCGGTTTCAAGCGGTCGTCCGGAATCGCTGGGATGGTGGCAGGGACACCGGCCGCGTCGTCCGCGCGCCACAAAAACCGCCTTCCGGGCATTCCAGTACCCGAGCGCCCAACCCATGCGGACTGTATCGCCCAGCCAGCCTTTCACGCCATCGAGCAAGGTCGCGCGCGCGCGGCGGCGCAAGTCTGCAAAAAGAGTGAGCGGTGACCGGTGAGCGGTAAGCCGGTCTTGTCGGAGCGGGTTTCTTGTCCGCCATGGATTGGGCGGAAAAGGACGCCACTCCCGCAGCATCCGCTCGCACAAAACGGCCATTCTACGTAGCGCGCGGCCTCGGATCCAACCCTCACCCTCACCCTCAGATCCGACCTACGCCGCCCACTCAATCACCGAGAAACGCGCAAACTGCCGGCGGGCTTCCTCCAGCGCCACGGGCCAGTCTTCGTCGCTGACCCCGCCGGTCGAATGCATGGGCGGATCGTTGCGCCAGATCTGCGTTTCACCCGGAAGCGAGCATCCCCACTCCGCCGCGACGGCTCCAGCCAGGTGCAAACGGGCCGCGGCAGGAGCCTGGGCGCCCGCGAATTCCGGCGCGAGATGCCCGCGCATCGCGGCGACCGTGTCCGGAGAGAATCGCCAGTGCTCGAGCAGGAGCGCGGTCGCATCCGCGGAGGTCATGCCGTAGACTTCACGCTCCCACGCATGCAGGTCGGGCTGCTCCGTCTCGCCCGGATATTTCACCGCCCCCGCGTAATTGTTCAGCACCACGAGCCCGATGTTGCGCAGCAGTCCGGTCGCATAGGCGGCTCCGCCGTCGCCACCCGCCCGCGTCGCCAGCGCCGACATCACCGAGCCGCAAGCCACCGCGTTTTCCCAGAGGCGCCCGGCCGAAATCTGATAGAGCGACAATTCGCCCTGAAAGGATTTCTTCGCCACGATCAGGCCGACGATCTGCTGGATTTCCGCGAAGCCGACGCGCGCGACGGCTTCCTCGAGCGACTGGCACTGGCTCTTGAGTCCGTAGAGGACGCTGTTGCTTAGGCGGATGATTTGAAAGGTGAGCGCCGGATCGACGCGAATGAGCTCCACGATGTCGTCCATGCCCGCATTCGGGTCGCGCAGCCGCGCCTGCAAACGGCCAAAGATGCCGAGGGCCGGCGGCAGTTTCGTGCCCAGGGTAATGATCGTGTCGCGGGCGAGGCGCATGTCGGGGCGAACCCACTTATCGGCACAATCTCGCGCGACTCAAGGAATTCCGTGATTGGACCACGGAGGCACGGAGGGCCGATCCGATATCAACCCGCTCCACTGTTTTCGCTGTGGGAGCAGGTTTGTCTCGCGACTCATCGCGGCGTAAAGCCGCTCCTACAGCAAATCTCCCGCGCAAAAATTCGCCTTACATTTCAGATTCCGATAGCGCGCTCCTCTGACCTCTGAACCATCACTCATCACTCATCACTCATCACTCATCACTCATCACTCGTCACTCATCACTCATCACTCATCACTCGTCACTCGTCACTCGTCACTCGCCACTTCCCCCTCACCCCATCCGGCAGATCAGCAGTTCGCGCTCGAACAGCATTTCCTTCGGCAGACTGGAATGAAGGTCGACGAACAGCTCCTCATGGCCGAGGACCTCGGCGCGCCAGGCGGCGCGATCAAAGGCCTGCAGCTCGTCGAAGCGCTCGCGCGGAAAGTCCAGTCCCTGCCACTCCATATCCTGATAGCGCGGCACCCAGCCGATCGGTGTTTCCTTCGCGCGACCGCCCGCGCGGACGCGATCGTAGATCCATTTCAGGACGCGCATGTTTTCGGAAAACCCGGGCCAGATGAAATTGCCCGCCGCATCCTTCCGGAACCAGTTCACGTGAAACACGCGCGGCGTCTCGCTCAGGTTTTTCTGCATCTGGATCCAGTGACGGAAATAGTCGCCCATGTTGTAGCCGCAAAACGGCAGCATCGCCATCGGATCGCGCCGCACCTTGCCGATCGTGCCGGCCGCCGCCGCGGTCATCTCCGAACCCATCGTCGCGCCGACATAGACGCCCGTGCCCCAGTTGAAGGCCTGATAAACCAGCGGCATGGTGGAGGCACGACGCCCCCCGAAGATAATCGCGCTGATCGGAACACCGCTCGGATCCTCCCAGTGCGGATCGATCGTCGGGCACTGCGAGGCGGGCGCGGTGAAACGCGAGTTGGGATGCGCGGCCTTCGCGCCCGTCTCCTTCCCGATTGCCGGCGTCCAGTCCCGGCCCTGCCAGTCGATGCAATGCGCCGGCGGCTCGGCCGTCATGCCCTCCCACCACACGCCACCGTCGTCGGTCAGCGCAACATTGGTGAAGATCGTATTCTTCGCGAGTGCCGCCATGGCATTCGGGTTCGTCCGCACGCTCGTGCCCGGCGCCACGCCGAAGAAACCGGCCTCGGGATTGATGCCGCGCAGGCGTCCGTTGGCATCGGGACGAATCCAGGCGATGTCGTCGCCGACCGTGGTGATTTTCCACCCGGCCTTCCGGAAAGGGTCCGGGGGCACCAGCATCGCAAAGTTCGTCTTGCCGCAGGCGCTGGGAAACGCGGCGGCCATGTAGCTCTTCTTTCCCTGCGGGCTCTCGACGCCGACGATGAGCATGTGCTCGGCCATCCAGCCCTCGTCGCGCGCCATCGCGGAGGCGATGCGCAGCGCGAAACACTTCTTTCCCAGCAGCGCGTTTCCGCCGTAGCCCGAGCCGTAGCTCCAGATCTCGCGCGTCTCCGGAAAATGCACGATGTACTTCTCCGGGTTGCACGGCCACGCGACGTCGGCCTGGCCCTTCTTCAAGGGCGCGCCCACCGAGTGCATGCATGGCACCACCCGCTTGAAGTCCTGGTCGATGAGCTCGAACACGCGCTTTCCGATGCGCGCCATGATGCGCATGTTGACGACCGCGTAGGCCGAATCGGTCAGCTGCACGCCGATCTGCGACATCGGCGATCCGATCGGCCCCATGCTGAACGGCAGCACATACATCGTGCGCCCCTTCATGCAGCCGCGGAAAAGCGTCTTCAGCTTTTTCCGCATTTCATAGGGATTCACCCAGTTGTTCGTCGGCCCCGCCGCGTCCTTCGACAGCGAGCAGATGAAGGTGCGGTCCTCGACCCGGGCAACGTCACCCGGATGCGAACGCGCGAGATGACATCCCGGCCATTTCTTGGCGTTGAGCTTGATGAACGTGCCGCCCTTGACCATCTGGGCGCACAAGGCGTCGTACTCCCGCTTCGAACCATCCACCCAGTGGATCGCGGCGGGTTGACACAGGGCCGCCATTTTCGACACCCAGCGAAGAAGGTGCGGATTGCGGCTCAGGGGTTTGTTGGCCTGCTTCATGTTACCGTCAGGCTGGCACCGAGGTCACTCCGAGTAAACGGGAAAGCCCCGGCTTTCCATCACCCATAAGGATGAGTGCAGCGCGCATAAGTTGCGTCTCGCGCGCACCCGCGCAATCCTCATGCTGTTCGGCGTACCGCCATGACCAAGCTCTGCATTTTTGCCGGCACGACGATTTTCAGCTACGCGTTCTGGTTCGTGGGCGACCTGGCCGGCTTCAGCTTCATCTGGTCATTCATGCTCAGCGGAGTCGGCAGCATCGTCGGCGTGATCGTGGGCTGGAAAGTCGCGCAGCGGTTCAACTAGCAACCATCGGATTTACGGTAGGGGCCGACGTCCCGTCGGCCCGTTTCAGCCCGAATCCTCTCCGGCGCCAGAAAGATCTCATTCCGTTCTTCGCGGTCACTGGGTCGAAACGGATCGATGAGCCCCTCGACAGGCTCCGGGTCCTGAGCTTGTCAAAAGGAGACATCGATCCCTTCCGAAACGGCAAAAAACCTACCGCATCGGCTCGACGTGCACCGAAACGTCGCTGATCGCCAGCGTCGGCGAGGCCACCAACGTGTCTGTGACCGCGTGAGCGATGTCGTGTCCCTGACGCACGGTGAGATTGCCGTCGACGCGCACCTCGATGTCGACGAGATGGCTGAGTCCGCTTTTTCGGATGCGCACTCGATCGAGTGCGCCGACCCCCGGGACGGTGAGCGCCAGCGCGCGCACCTCGCGATCGAAATCCGCCGGCACGGCCGTGTCCATCATCTCGCTCAGCGCGCGTTTCAGCATCACGCCACCGCTAAAGGCGATGACCAGACACGCGAACAACGCGGCCCAGTCGTCCGCCTTTTCAAAACTCGGGCCGCCCCACAGCGCCAGCGCGATGCCGATGAATGCCGCCGCAGAGGTCAGCACATCCGTCCATTGATGCAGCGTCTCGGCGCCGAGCGCCGTGCTGCCAGCGTCGCCACCGGCCTCGGCTCCTTCGAGATGCCGCGAGTACCAGACCTTCGTCACGATGATGACCACGAGGAGCGGAAGCGTGATCCAATGTGGGCGTATCCGGACCGCGGAAATCTCGTGCACCGCATGCCAGCCGACAAATCCCGCGGCGGCAAATACGACTGCTGATGCCGCGAGCGCGGCAATCGCGTCCGCCTTGCCATGACCGTACGGATGATCGGCATCGGGTGGGCGCCCGGCCACGCGCACGCCGACCCAGACAAACGCCGACGCCAGCACATCCAGCAACGACTCGGTGCCGTCCGCAATCAGTGCATAGGTGTGTCCGAAAATCCCGCCGGCAAACTTGGCCGCCGCAAGAACCGCGTTGAGTCCGATCCCACGCGTCGCGAGGTGCGCGCTTTCCCGCGCGCGCCGTTCGGTCCGCTCGTGGCGTTCGGGAAGGGCCATTCCCGCATCGTAGGTGCCATCGGCGGTCACACAAGCCCGCGCGTTGCCAGTTGACCCCTTCCCGGCCCCGACGTACCCTCTGCCGTTCATGGCCGACATGGAAGTCACGAGCGCCACCGATCCGGTAAAACAATTTTCGGTCTTCGTGGAAAACCGCGTGGGACGCCTGTTCGACCTGGTGGCCCTGCTGGTGGCGCACAACGTCCATATCATGGCGCTGACGACCATCGATACGACCGACAGCGCGATCGACCGGATCATCGTCGACGACCCCGAGCGTGCCCGCGAGGTGCTCGCCGCCAACAATTTTTCCTTCACGGAGTGCGACGTGCTCGTCGTCGAGTTCATGGGCGAGGCCCAGCTCAAGCATGTTCTCGGAGCCCTGCTGGCCGTCGAAATCAACATCCACTACGCCTACACCTTCATGATGCGCCCCGAGGGGAAATGCGCGCTGGTGCTGAATCTCGAGGATGCCGACCTGGCCGCCCAATCGCTCAACAGCCGCGGTTTCAGCGTGCTGACGCAGCGGGATATTTCGAGGTAAGGTGTTAGGTTTAAGGTGTAAGGCATAAGCGGTAAGCTTGAAGCCGGATCTGGCGGTAGGGGCGGATGTCCTCATCCGCCTTTTCTGGATCGCTGCAAGGCCGGCACGGAGGCCGTCCCCTATCCTCAACCAATCACGGCCCGATAAGGAAATCGGGCCCTACCGCTCACTGCTCACCGCTCACTATTTCACCGCCTACCTCTCACAGCTTCGCGCTTCCCTCCACCATCTTGTCGCCGGCGAGCTGATAGATGCCGGTGAGATAACCGTTCTCGTAAACCGCGCCGACTTTCAGCGTGCCTTCAAAAACGATCGGGGTGTCCATGAGCGACGGAACGCCCTTGCCGTTCATCTTCACCACCACCCATTCGTTGATGCGCGGCATGACGCCGAAGCAACACATCATCGGACTTTTCATGAGAAGGAATTCGGTCACCAGGCCGCCGTCCATCTTCACCGGCAGCATGAAGCCGGTCACGGCGATCTTCTTCGCATCGTAGTTGCGGATCTTTTCGGGAATCTGTCCGTTTTCCTTTTCGAGCGCCTTCGCGTCGGCCGGCGGTTCGGCCCCGTCGGCCGGCGGCGTGAACGTGAACGAACCCAGTTGGTCGAAACCCACCTCCTGATAGCCGTCGATCATGACCGGTGCCGGTTCCGCCGCGCGGCCGGACAAGCCTGGCGCGCACAAAACCAAGGCGCTGCAAAAGATGGAAAGACGACGAGGCATCGAACCGCTCGAATCTAGGCCACACCCCGGCTCCGTCAAAAGATTTGCGGCCCGAAAACCCTACGAAACGGGCGCCAAAGCATCCGCCACCGGCACCCGATAGGCCGCGATGGCCGGCACGATTCCGCCCGCGAGACAAAGCGCCACCAACGCCGCCGGCCCCCAGGCAAAAACCGCGTTCCATCGCCAGGCCTCAAGCACAACACCTGTCTGCGCCTGAATGATTGCCGCCACGGATCCGGCGAGCACGGCAAAAACGGCCGCGCCGGCCAGGGAGCCGAGGAATCCGATCGCCGCCGCTTCACCGAGCACGGCTCCAAGAACCAGACGTCTCCGCGCCCCCAGCGCCCGCAGAATGGCAATGTCGCGGCGCCGCGCGCTCATCGAATTGTAGATGCCGACCAAGACCGAACCGGCCGCCACGAGAGCGACGAGCCAGGCGACGAGCGTGAGCACCTGGTCGAACCAGCCGATGCGATTGAAGAGCTCGGCGACAATCGTGCCGATCGGATAGGCCAGCGTCAGCCGCCCGCCCTGCTTGTTCACCATCAGGTCGAGCATCATGCCCGCCGTCGGCGCGCGCAGTTTGAGCAGCACCGCGCTCAACTCGGTCGCCGCCAGCGGATCATGGCCGCTCATCGTCTGCACGCCCTCGAGCGGAATCCAGATCACCCGGTCAACGGGCGTGTTGGTGGGTTCGAGGATGCCCACGACCGTATATTCCTCCTCGTGCTGCTGCTTCGGATCGAAGGCGAGACCGTGATACGGGCGGAATTTCGTTCCGAGCGACCAGCCGAGCTTTCGGGCCGCGTAGCTCCCGACGACCGCCTCGCGCTTTCCGATTTCAAAAATCCTTCCGCCGGAGACCGGCACGAATCGGCGGCCCGGCGCGTATTCGATGTCGGTGAACATCTGCGCGGTCGTGCCGACAATCCGCCAGCCCTGAAAGTTGTCGCCCACCGCGATCGGAATGGCCGCCGCCACCGCGGGATGGTGCCGGATCATTTCGAAATCCTTCGACTCGATGTTTCCCGGCGAAGCCTCGAGATGAAAAATGGAGTTCAGCACCAGCTGCAGTTTCGAGCCCCGCGCGCCCAACACGGCATCGAAGCCGGAGTTGGTCGACGCAAACACCGCCTGCGCCTGCGTCCGCACGACCCACACCGTCGCGAGCAGCCCGGCCGCCAGGGCAATGCTCGCCGCCGTCACGAGCGTCGACAACGCGTGCTGGCGCAGCGAGCGAAAGATCAGATTGAAAAGCATCAGGAGTTACGGGCAACCGCCAGGGGCCGATGTCCCATCGGCCCGCGATGAGCACTCATCGAAGTGACTGGTGCCCTGTGACGAGTGACAAGTTTCGACCAGGACAGACCGGTCGAGCCTTGAAAGCCGTCGTGCGGGGACGACCGCCGTTCCGAGATGCCGAAATAATCTGCGAACTGATTCCTGCATATTCTCGTGTGGGTTCGTGGTTTTGGTGGGTGATCCTCTTTCAGTGTAGTCCGTGTGTTCCGTGGGCACTCCCATTTCTGAAGATTCGTGACTATTCGTGGGCTCTTCCAGGATTCACGTCACTTGATTGATCGCCGCGAAATCCCGCACGTCCTCGAACTGCGCGAGCGCGGACTCATCGTGGCTGACCAGCAGCAGCGCGGCTCCGGCCTCACGACAAACCTCGCGAATCAAGGCGAGCGCCTCGCGCGCGTTCCTGGAATCGAGATTGCCCGTCGGTTCGTCGGCCAGAACCAGCTTCGGACGATTTGCCAGTGCCCGCGCCACCGCCACGCGTTGCTGCTGCCCGGTGGAAAGTTGTCTCGGGAAATGGTGCATCCGCTCGCCCAGCCCAACCCGCCCCAGTAACGCGACCGCGCGGGCGCGATCGACACCCCGGCCGAACGCCATGCCCAGCTCCACATTTTCCAACACGGTGTGGCCCTGAAGGAGGTTGAACGTCTGGAAAATATATCCGATCAGCTCGGCCCGGGCCCGGTCACGGCCCGCCTCACCCAAACCGGAAAGATTTCGACCATCGATCTCCACCGAACCCGCATCCGGAACGAGAATTCCAGCCAGCAGATTGAGAAACGTGGTCTTGCCCGATCCGCTCTCACCGCGCAACGCCCGGTGGGATCCGGCGGGAAGCTCAAAATGCCCGACCGCCACCACCGCATGCTCCCCGCCGTCGGGCTGGCGGTAGGACTTGCGGAGGCCGGTGACGGATAGCATTCCGGTCAACATAGGCACCCCGGAGACTTTGGCCATCCAAAGTCCATCCCGTTGCGCACCAGGACCCGGCGCAGCGGTCCATTCTAGCCAAAACCCGGTCTGTCCGATCCCGTTTTAACTGGCTTCACCCCCGGCCTATCGGCATCGTCGCCGGCCAAAACTATCCCTGCATATGCTGAAAACATACCCTTGGAAACAAGCGGGCGTGGCGGCTGCCGCATTGGCCGCATTCGCCGTTCCCGCCCTCGCCAGCGAGGCCGACATCAAGATTCCCGACGTGAAGGCTGCCACCTTCCTCGGCGGATCTCTCACGGGTTCGACCATCCTGATGGTCGGACTCGTCGTCTGCCTGCTCGGCGTCGTCTACGGCTGGATGCAATACATCCAGACCCGCAACCTGGCCGTGCACTCCTCGATGGGTGCGGTCTCCCAGATCATCTGGGAAACGTGCAAAACCTACCTGTTTCAACAGGGTAAATTCCTCGCCGCGCTCTGGGTCCTGATCGCGATTTGCATGGGTTACTATTTCGGAGTGCTTGAACACATGGATGCCGGCCACGTGCTCGTCATCCTGCTCGCCTCCGTGCTCGGAATTCTCGGCAGCTACGGCGTCGCCTGGTTCGGCATCCGCATCAACACCGTCGCCAACAGCCGCGCCGCGTTCTCCGCCCTCCGCGGCAATGCGCTGGCGACGCTCCTGATTCCGCTCAAGTCCGGCATGAGCGTCGGCCTGCTGCTCGTCGCCATCGAGCTGTTCTTCATGATCTGCATCCTGGCGTTCCTGCCGAGCGAGCTCGCCGGCCCGTGCTTCATCGGCTTCGCCATCGGCGAGTCGCTCGGTGCCTCCGCGCTCCGCATCTGCGGCGGCATCTTCACCAAGATCGCCGACATCGGCGCCGACCTCATGAAGATCGTCTTCCAACTGCCCGAGGACGACCCGCGCAATCCGGGCGTCATCGCGGACTGCACCGGTGACAACGCCGGCGACTCTGTTGGGCCGACGGCCGACGGTTTCGAAACCTACGGCGTCACGGGCGTCGCACTCATCGCCTTCCTCGCCCTCGCGCTCGCCGGCTCGCCCGCCCTCTGCGGCACGCTGATCGTCTGGCTCTTCGCCATGCGCATCCTGATGATCATCACGTCGCTCGTCAGCTACTGGATCAACGGCATCGTGGCGAAGTCGATCTGGGGCTCTGCGCGCGATTTCAATCTCGAGCATCCCCTCACCAATCTGGTGTGGATCACGTCACTCGTCTCGATCGCGGTAACCTACGCGGCCAGCTACTTCCTGCTGGGCCACATGCAGGGCTTCGCCGATCTCTGGTGGATTCTCTCGACGATCATTTCGCTCGGCACCATCGCCGGCGCCGTGATCCCCGAGTTCACCAAGGTTTTCACGAGCACCGAGTCCCGGCACGTCGCCGAGGTCGTCACCTCGTCGAAACAGGGCGGCGCTTCGCTCAATATTCTGTCGGGCCTTGTCGCCGGCAACTTCTCCGCCTTCTGGAAGGGCCTGACGATTCTCGTCCTGATGTTCGGCGCCTACCACTTCTCGCAGCTGGCCGACGTGCAGGCCATGATGCCGGCCGAATTCCGTTTTGCCGCGCCGATCTTCGCCTTCGGTCTCGTGGCCTTCGGCTTCCTCGGCATGGGTCCGGTCACGATCGCCGTCGATTCCTTTGGGCCGGTCACGGACAATGCCCAGTCGGTCTACGAGCTCTCGCAGATTGAGGGCAAGCCGGGCATCGGCGCCGAGATCGAACGCGACTTCAAGTTCAAGCCGGACTTCGAGGCCGCCAAGCATCAGCTCGAAAAGGGGGATGGCGCGGGTAACACCTTCAAGGCCACCGCCAAGCCCGTGCTGATCGGCACCGCGGTCGTCGGCGCCACGACCATGGTTTTCGGCATCATCATGATGCTGAAGTCGATTTATCCCGACACGATCGAGAAGCTCTCGCTCGTCCACCCCGAGGCCATCATGGGCCTGCTCATGGGCGGCGCCGTCATCTATTGGTTCACCGGCGCCAGCACGCAGGCCGTCGTCACCGGCGCCTACCGCGCCGTCGTGTACATCAAGGACAACATGAAGCTCGACGCCACGACCGCGGCCACCGACGCCTCGAAGGAAGTCGTCAAGATCTGCACGCAATACGCGCAGAAGGGCATGGTGAACATCTTCGTCGTCGTGTTCTGCTTCTCGCTCGCGCTCGCGTTCTTCGATCCGTTCTTCTTCATCGGCTATCTCATCGGCCTCGCGTTCTTCGGTCTCTACCAGGCCATCTTCATGGCCAATGCCGGCGGCGCCTGGGACAACGCCAAGAAGATCGTCGAGGTCGAACTGAAGGCCAAGAACACGCCGCTGCACGCCGCCACCGTCGTCGGCGACACGGTCGGCGATCCGTTCAAGGACACCTCATCGGTCTCGCTCAATCCGGTGATCAAGTTCACCACGCTCTTCGGCCTGCTCGCCGTCGAGATCGCGGTGAAGATGGACGCCGGCACGAAGCACGCCCTCGGTGCCGTCATCTTCGTCGTCGGCCTGGTCTTCGTCTACCGCAGCTTCTACGGCATGCGCATCCCGGTCGACGACAACAAGGGCTGAACGAAACCATTGTTCAACTGTAGGGCGGGGTCTCCTGACCCCGCCTCCATGCCCGGACAGTCGCCCACGAATCCTCACGAAATCACACGAACAGAAGAACCGAACAAGCTCAGCCAAATAAGTGGCATTTCGTGTCGATTCGTGGGCCAACTGAATTGGTCCGAATTGGATTCCTTCCGCGGCAGAGCGCGCTTAGTCTCTTCGCGTTGGATACACCCCAGCCGTCGTAGTCGCCAGTCACCCCGAAATTGCGACGGTCCCGTTTCACCCCACCCGCCTCGATGAAACTTCGCCTTGCCGCCCTGCTAGTTCTCGCCGGCGCATTACTCGCAACCGGTTGCGATTATACGGTGCCATTGACCGAAAAGCCCACGCGCAAGATCGAACCGTCACTCCTCGGCACGTGGCAGGCCAAGGACAAGGATTCGGACAAGGACGACCTGATGACCGTGAAACAGTGGGACGCCACCAGCTACATCGTGCTGATCGACCACGATATCTATCGCGTCTTTCATTCCGATCTGGCCGAACTGAATTTCATCAGCGCGCAGGACATCAATTCGAAGGAACGAAAGTATTCCTTCTTCGAGTGGCGCCTCTCGGCCATCGGCAACGAACTGACGCTGTCACCGCTGAACACCGAGGTCATTTCGCCCGACATCAAGGATTCCGCGGCACTGCAAAAGCTGATCAAGAAGAACCGCGACAATCCGAAATTGTTACGGCCGCCGCTGGTGTTCATTCGGCCGAAGGCGGCGAAATAGCATTTCCCGACGGAAACGACGATCAGACGGATCGATGAGGACTGTTTGGACCGAAGACAAGGGTAACACTCAGACCGGAGACATGGGTAACACTCGGGGTTGGCGTGGCGAAGGGTTTTTTAGTCTTGGAGAGTGAGCCGAGCGGTGAGCTTACGGGCGAGGTGTTTGGCCAG
>DASZXI010000007.1:0-20017 GCA_035545955.1 Candidatus Didemnitutus sp.
CTCCGAGACCCCGAAGCGGCTGGCCACCGACGCCCGCGAATCGTTGCCGTGGTCGTAGACCGCCAGGATCCGTTCGCGCAGATCCAAAGAGAGCGTTTTCATGCACTCAGGTTGAACCCTCCGGCAGAGAATACAAGCAAACAACGGCTACACTATTAATTAATATGCTCTAGTTGTCGTAGTTTCCAAATGATAAGGTGATCAGAGAATGATCACAGTGAGTTGATCGCGGCGGGCCCAGCGGTCCCGCCCTACCTTGCGGAATCCCGCACGTAGAACGCGTCGTAGTTCACCTGCCACGTGGCACCGTGATCGCGGGAGATCTCGATGGTCTGGCGAACGCGTCCGTCCGGAAGCGGCTGCAGGGTGGTGCGATCCAGGACGGTGCGGTTGCCGCGGAGAGCGATCTCGCCCTGAAAACGCACCGCGTCGGGCGCGGGAGCGGCGACCATTTCCTTCTCCTTGCTGGTGCCGGCCGACGTCACCCAAACCTGGCGCCATTTTCCGTTCGCGGGATTGTAGTAGAACAGGCTCTTGCCCTCGCCACTGCCGTCGGCCTCGGTCCAGTTTTCGACGACGGCGCATCCGCGCAGAATTTTTTCAATGCGATTCGTGCCGTCGGGTTCACCCGTTTTCGCATCGTACACCTTCCAGTTGCCGACCCAGAAATCCAGGCGATGAAACGCGGGATCGGCATCGGGCGCGACGGCGGTTTCGGCTGCGCAGAGGGTGGCCGTCGCGACCATGAGGACGGCGACTCGAAGACAGTGCATGGATTTCAGAGAAGATAATCTGGCCGCAAAAAAGCGCAGAAGGCGCAAAAATAACGGATGATCGGCAAACTTGTCGAAGGCGTCCTGAAGGATGATCGACCAAATCGGATCGGGATGGAGGTATAGTGTTTCCGACAAAGTTTTGCGGTGAATTGGCTGCCGTTTTTTGCGCCTTCTGCGCCTCTTTGCGGCAGTTTGTCTGACGCTGCCTAAAGCTTATCGCTTAGACCTTACACCTTACACCTTACACCTTACAGCTTACACCTGCTCAATCCGTCCGCAGCGCCACGAGCGGGTCGACGCGCGCGGCGCGGAGCGAGGGCAGGAGGCAGGCGAGCAGCGCCACGAGGGCAAACGTCACGGTCACTCCGGCGAAAACCCACGGATCGAGTGCGCTGATGCCGTAGAGTTGCGAGCGCAGTAGCTGCGCGCCGCCGGCCGCGGCCGCCAGGCCGACGACGAGTCCGATCGCCACCACGCGCATGCCTTGTCCGAGGACGAGCGCGATGACCTGACTGCGATCGGCGCCGAGCGCCATGCGCAGGCCGATTTCGCTGGTGCGCTGGGAAACGGCGTACGCGAGGACGCTGTAGAGACCGACCGCGGATAGCACCAGGGCGACAACGGAGAACGCGCCGGTCAGCCAGGCGACGATCCGCTGGAAGCCGAGCGACTGTTCGAGCGCCGTGTCCATCGTAGTGAACGCCGAGATGGCGAGTGTCCGGTCGGCGGCCGCAACGGCGGAGCGGATAATTGCCTGGAGCTGGCCCGGGTCACCGCTGGTCGCGGCCGCGAGCGACAGCGCGTTGTTGCCGAGCGCCTGGCGGACCGGCTGGTAGAGCATGTCGGGCGGCGGCGTGTTGAGTCCATTGGCCTTGGTGTCACCGACAATGCCGACGATCTCCATCTTGATGTCGGCCTTTTGCCCGCGCAACAGGTGCTGGCCCAGCGCGTGTCCGTCGGGATAGAGGCGCTTGGCGAACGATTCGTTGATGATCACCACGCCGGGTGCGGTGCGGACATCGGTGCGACTGAAAATCCGTCCGGACAGCAGCGGGATGCCCATGAGCGAAAAATAGTCCTCGCTGATCGAATTCAGGGTTGCGATCGGCCGTTCCGGAATCGGCGGAATCGGGCGTCCGTCGACGGCATAGACTCCGCGCGAATTGAATCCGGAGAGCGGAAGGCCGGACGTGATGGCGGCGTGCGTCACGCGGCCATCGGAATGAAGATGATCAAGGACGTCGTAATAGAGATCCGCCTGCCGGTCGTTGTTCGCGTACCGCTCGATCGGCAGACCCACAAAGGCGCTGGCGATGCCCGAGGTCTTGAAGCCGGCCGGCGTCGCCTGCAGCCGAATGAAGCTCACCAGCAGAAGCGCCGACCCGACCAGCAGCACCACGGACAAGGCGACCTCGGCTCCGATCAGCATGGTGCGGAATCTTCCGCCGCGCGCGCCGCCGGGAGAGCCGCGCGCGGTGTCCTTGAGCGTTTCGGCGAGGTTGACGCGCGACGCCTGCAGGGCCGGGATAAGTCCGATGGCCAGCGAGGCCAGGGCGCACAGGCCGACCGAGTAGAGCAGGACCGTCCCGCTGAGAACAAAGTGGGTGTCGGGCGGAAGCTGGTCGGCGAGGAAACGCTGCAGTCCGGCCAGCGACCACCAGGCGGCGAGGACACCGAGGCCGGCGGCGGCGAGGCAGAACAATCCGGCCTCGATCAGAAACTGCCGCACCAGCTGGGTGCGCGAGGCGCCGATCGACAGGCGCACGGCGATTTCCTTGGTGCGGGCCGAGAGGCGGCCGAGAAAAAGGTTCGAGACGTTGGCGCACGCGATGAGCAGCACCAGGACGACCGCGGTGAGGAGCATGACAAACGTGGCGCGAACCGGTCCGACCTGCTCCTCGATCCACGTGCGCAGTTCGTTGTTCGCGGAAGCGTCGACCTTTCCGGGAAACGCCTGCTGATAGCGCGAGGCGAGTGTGCGGAGCTCGGCGTCGGCCTGTTCAAACGTGACGCCCGGCTTCAGCCGCGCCGTCGCCTGAAGGAAACCGGCGCCGCCCTGGACCTGCTGCGGGGTGAGTCCGGGCAACTCAAACGGGCGCGGCACGAGCAGCTGGATCTGCGCGATGGGTGCGGGCAGGTGCTCGGGCAGAATTCCCACGACGGTCGTCGGCATGCCATTGAGCTCGATCGTGGACCCCACCAGATCTTCGCGGCTGCCGAAGCGATTTTTCCAAAGATCGTAACCGAGCAGGCAGGCCGCCGGGCCGTTGAGAGTGTCCTCCTCGGTGGTGAAGGCCCGCCCGCGGGTGAGCGTCATTCCGAGCGTGTGCACGAAGCTGGCGGAGACATTGAGCGAGTTGAGCTGCTCCGGCTCCGCTCCGGGCCGGGTGAGAATGTGGGAGTTGAACGAGTTGACCGCGACCGACTCGAACGACTGCTGATGCTCGCGAAAGAACTCGTATTTCGGCACCGAGAGAATCGGGGCGACGAGATTGCGGTCGGGATTGTTGGTCCAGATTCGCACCAGGCGGCCCGCATCGGGCAGGTCGATCGGCCGCAGGACCAGCCGCTGAAAAACGCTGAACAGCGCGGTGTTCGCGCCGATCGTCACGGCGATCGTGAGCACCGCGACGGCGGTGAAGCCGGGCGTCTTGAGCAGGGAGCGAAGTCCGAATTTGATCGAGTGCACGGGTGCGAACGGGACGGAGGTTGGGGAAGTCGGGCGAAAGTGAAACGCGGATGCGACGGCGGCGGGAAAGAACGCGATGAATGACGAACCGTCGCGACGCGTCTTTCGCGGCTTCCGCTACTCCGAGCGCAACGCCACGACGGGATTCACGCGCGTGGCGCGCCGGGCGGGTATCCAGGTGGCGACCGCGGCGACGGCGATCAAGAGACCGCACATGCCGACCAAAGTCCACGGCGCCTCAACCGGCATGTAGGGCAGCGCATGCGCAATTCCCTGAATCACGCCAAAGCCGCCGAGAATGCCGATGGCCGAGCCGATGGCCGCCAGGATGAGACCGGTGCGGCAGATGAGCCAGAAGACATCGAAGCTCTGCGCGCCGAGCGCCATGCGAATGCCGATTTCGGCTGTGCGCGCCGAGACCAGGCGCGCGATGACTCCGTAGAGGCCGAGCGTGGACAGGAAGAGTCCCAGCGCGGCGAACGCCAGCAGGATGCTCGAGACCATCGAGAAACTGCCCAGGGCCGTGTGGACGATCGAGTCGAGCGTGCCGTATTGTTGCACGGCGAGGTCGGGATCGATTCCGGCGAGGGTCTTGCGGACGGGTTCGACGAGGCTGGCGGGCGATGACGACCGCACGGAAACGGTCACGTAGTTCCAGGTTTCCTGCGCCAGCGGGCAAAGCATCTGGTAGGAGGTGGTGTGGGCGACGACGTTGACGGCAAACTTGAGGTCGGGAATCACGCCCACGATTTCGAGACTCCGTCGATCCGTCGGATCGGTGGGGACAAGGTGGTGGCCGATCGGGTTGTCGCCCGGAAACAACGCCCGGGCGAGAGATTCGTTGATGATGACGACACGAGGCGCCTTGGGCCCGTCCGCCTCGGTGAAGTTGCGTCCGGATTGCAGGCGGATCCCGAGATTGCCGAGAAACGAGGGCGTTACTCCATCGATGTCGATGACCGGTTCGTGGCCGGCTGGCGGCGGGGGACGGCCCTCGACCACAAAGCTGCGGTGAGTCAGGAACTGGAAGACCGGGAGCGTCCACGCGACCGACACGCTTTCGACCCCCGGCAACGCGCCGAGTTGTTCCTGCAGCCGGGTGTAGAAGGCGTAGGTGCGTTCGGTGTCGGGATAGCGCGCGGCGGGCAGGTTGAGCACCGCCTGCAGCAATCCATGCTCTTCCCAACCCGTCTCCGACCGGAGCATCCGCGCAAACGCCCGCGTGAAAGCGCCCGCGCCGGCGAGAAGGGTGAGCGCCAGCGCCAGTTGCACGATGATCAGCACGTGGCGCAGGCGATGCTGGGCCCGGTCGCCCGTCACGCTGCGCGCGCCGGCCTTCAGGGAATCGTTCACGCGGATTCGGGTCATCATCCAGCCGGGGATGAGGCCGAAAAGGACTCCCGTCACCACCGTCAGCAGGAATGTGAACGCGATGACCGTGAAATCGATGGACAACGTGAAGGTGACGTAACCGTTCGCGGACAGTCGGGTGGAGATCCAGTCGTTGGTCCACAGGGCCACGACGAGGCCGAGGAGGCCGCCGACGGAGACCAGCACCAGATTTTCGAGCAGCAGCGAGCGGATGATGCGGCCGCGCGATGCGCCCAGGGCGGAGCGGATGGCGAATTCGTGGCTGCGTCCCAGCGCCTGCGCGAGCTGCATGTTGGCGAGGTTGGCGCAGGCGATGAGGAGCACGGAGGCGGACAGACCGAGGAGAAACGTGCAGAGTCCCCGGGTGTTGGCGCTGCGGGCGCTCGACTGGAGGGAAATGGCCCGCAATCCATCGGAGCGATTCGCCGGGGCCCGCTGGTCGGCGGTCGCCGCCGCATATTCGCTCAGCCGCCGGTCGAATTGTTCCAGCGTGAGATCGGAATTCACGCGGGCGAGGACGCGGTATTCGGTGGCACCATGATCGACGGCTTCGGCCGGCGTCAGGGCCATCGGCCGCACCGCATCCGCGGGACCCCAGAGGAAGATCGAGCTGAACTCCTGCGGCATCACGCCCACAATCACCGTGGGCGCGCCGTCGATCTTGACCGTTTTTCCGATGATATCCGGGTCGCCGCCGAACTGCGCCTGCCAGGTGGCGTGGCTCAGGATGACGACGTGATTGTCGGCACCCTCCTCGTCGGCATTGAAATAACGACCCAGTTCCGGACGGAGGCCGAGTGCGGGCAGGAAACCGGCCGACACGCGGATGGCGTTCAGGTTGGTGGAGGGGTGATTCGGCTGGCTCAGCGTGTAGCCCCACATGCGAAAGGCGGCGACCCGGGCATTCGGCTTCAAGTCGCGTTCCATCTGCTGAAAATCAGGGGCGCTGATTTCGGCGGTGTTCGACTGGGGCGTGGTGCGGTAGATGCGGGCGAGATGGTCGCGATCCGGGTACGGAAGCGGCTGGAGAATGAGGAGGTTCATCAGGCTGAACATCGACGTGTTCAGTCCGATGCCGAGGGCGAGGGTGATCAGCGCGAGGGCGACGAAACCGGGGGATTTGGCCCACTGGCGGAAGATAAGTTTGAGGGAGTTCATCGGGTGCAAATTATTCGGAGCGCAGCGCGACGATCGGGTCGACGCGGAGGGCTCGGCGGGCGGGAAGGAAGCAGGCGGCGATCGCGACCGCAGCGAGGACCAGCGGCACGGCGACAAAGGTCAGGAGATCATGCGGCGCCACGCCGTAGAGGCTGCTGGCGAGAAGGCGCGTGGCGGGATAGGCGGCGGCCAGTCCGGCTGCCACTCCCATCAGCACGAGACGCAGCCCGCGCGCGACCACGAGGCCGATGATGTTTGCGCTTTCCGCGCCGAGCGCGATGCGGATGCCGATTTCATGCGTCCGTTGTGCGACCGAATACGACATCACGCCATAGATGCCGATCATCGCGAGAAACAGCGCCAGACCGGCGAAGGCGGAGAAATAGCTGCTGAAGGCGCGTCGCGTCCAGGCCGCGCGGTCGAGCGCGTTGTCCATCGTCAGCACGTTGTAGATCGGAATGCCCTTGTTGATCGAGAGGACGGCCTTGCGGGCGGCGGGAGCGATCAGGTTCGGATCGCCGTGGACGCGCAGCACCACCGACATGAAGTTGTCGGGCGTCTGCTCGAACGGGCGGTAGAAGGTCGGAACCGGCTCGTCGCGATCGATCCACCGCCGGACCGGGCGCACGACGCCGACGACTTCGAACCAGTGATAGGCCTCGCCCTCGTCGGTGGCATGACGGAAACGCTTGCCCGCGGGATCCGTGTTCGGGAAAAAGCGGCGCGCAAATTCCTCGTCGACGATGACACAGAGCGGGTGGGAGAGATCGTCGTTGGCGTTGAAGAGCCGTCCCGCCACGAGCGCGATCTTCATCGTCGCAAAGAATCCGGGCGTGACGATGCGGGTGAGGCCGACGGGGGCGTCCGCGAGATTGGCGGGCTGCGGCTGACCCTCGAACACCAGCGGGCTGTAGCCGCCCTGGCCGAGCGCCGGGAGCGCCGAGGTGGCGCCGACCGATTCGACTCCCGGAAGGGACGCGAGCTTCGGTTCGAGTTGGCGATAGAACTGCCGATAGGAGTCCTTGCTGCCGCCGAGCGCCTCGGGAAATCCGACGCGGAAGGTGAGCAGCCGGTGGGAGTCGAAGCCGGGATCGACTTTCTGCAGAGTGGAAAAACTGCGCGCCATGAGTCCGGCGCCGACGAGCAGGACGAGGGCGAGGGCGACCTCGAGCACGACCAGTGCGTGGCGAAGACGATGGCCGCGCGCGCCGCCCGTCGCGGTGCGTCCGCCCTCCTTGATTTCCTCAATCTGGTCGGGGCGCGATGCCTGCAACGCGGGCACGAGGCCGAACAGAACGCAGGAGAGAAGCGACAGGCCGAAGGTGAAGCCGAAGAGTATCGGATCGAATCCGAGGCGGATCCAGAACGGCAGTTCGACCGGAATGGCGGCGAGCAGCAGGTCGGCGCCCCAGCTGGCCACGAGGAGTCCGCCCAGGCCGCCGAGCAGGGCGAGGATCAGGCTTTCGAGCAGCAACTGGCGCACGATGCGTCCGCGACTGGCGCCCAGGGCGAGGCGGAGCGCGATTTCCTTCGTGCGGGCCGAGGCGCGGGCGAGCACGAGATTGGCGACATTCGCGCAGGCGATGAGGAAGACGAAGAGCACCGCGCCGAAAAGGAGAAGCGTCAGCGGCCGGGTGTCATCGGTCGCCTCCTCGCGCACCGGGCGCAGCACGACCTCGAGGCCGGTGTTGGTGGCGGGAAACTCGCGCGCGATCGCCGCGGAAATCTGAGCCATTTCCGCCCGGGCCTGCTCGAGCGTCACGCCGGGCTTCAACATTGCATGACCGCTGTATTCAAAGTCGGCATGCGCGGCGGCCGGCTGATCGGTCAGCGGCACCCAGACATCGGCGGTTTCCGGATAGCGCCAGCCGTTCGGCATGATGCCGACGATCGTGGTGGCGCGGCCGTTGAGATTCACCACGCGCCCGACCACGGCCTTGCCGCCGAAATGGCGCTGCCAGAGTCCGTGACTGATGAGGGCGACCGGCGCGGCGTTGGGGTCGCATTCCTCGTCGCGGAAATTCCGGCCGACTTCGGGCTGCACGCCCATGGCCTGGAATGCCCCCGCGGTGAGACCCGCGCCGAGCACGCGTTCCGGTTCCTCGGTGCCGGAAAGAATGATCGTGCGGTTGTCGTACAGCCAGATGGTGGCGAGGGTCTGGCAGCGCTGCCGCCATTCGCGAAAATCGGCGTAGGCGATGTCGGTGGAATCGACGCCCTTCGAGGGCACGGCCTCGTTGATCCAGAGCATGCGCTCCTCGTGCTGGATGAACGGGAGCGGCTTGAGCAGAAGGGTGTTGAGGGCCGAGAAACTGATCGTGACCGAGCCGATGCCGAGCGCGAGGGTGAGTATCGCGAGCACGGGCATCGCCGGCGCCTTGGCCAACGAGCGGAGGGCGAACTTCACGTCGGCGAGCATGGCGGCATCCGGCTATTCCGTGCGCAGGGCGACAAGCGGATCGATTTTCGAGGCGCGCCGCGCCGGCAGCCAGCAGGCGAGGAAGGCGACGAGCAGCAGCAGGCTGACGGTGGCCACCACGAGCCAGGGGTCAGCGCCCGGCAGTCCGGGAATCAGGCGGGACAACAGGACGAGCAATCCCGCGGAACCGGCGACGCCGATCGCGCAACCGAGGGCGGCGAGCCAGGCGCTGCTGCCGATGACGAGGCGAAATACGTCTCCCGCCTGCGCGCCGAGCGCGAAGCGGATGCCGAACTCGGACGTGCGCTGCACGACGAGCGTCGAAACGACACCGTAGAGGCCGAGGGCGGCGAGCAGCAATCCCAGGATGGCAAAGCCCGACAGCAGGAGATTGGCGGTTTGGAAATTGTGCTGTCCCTGGTCGACCGCTTCGCGGATCGTGCGCAGGTGGGCGATCGGCAGATCGGGATCGAGGGCGGCGACCGCGCGGCGCATCGGTTCACTGAGCGCCTCGGGATTGGCGGAACGCAGCGCGATCGACAGATAGCCCCAGGGCTCCTGGGTCAGCGGGCGATACATCTGCAGGCGCGTGTCGGGCGTGCTGAAACTGGCGACGAAGCCCGCGTCGCGCACCACGCCGACGACCTCCATCCACCCGCGATCCTTGGGATCGGTGCCGCCGATGCGCTTGCCGATCGCACTTTCATGCGGCCAATAGGTGCGCGCAAGGGACTCGTTGATCAGCACCACGGGGCGCGTGGTGGCGCGATCCTCCGTGGTGAAGGCGCGACCCTCGATCAGCGGCAGCCCGATCGTGACAAAATAATCGGGCGACGCGGTGATGTATTCGGTAAGCGGTTCGTGGCCGGGCGCCGCGTCGGGCCGGCCCTCGATGGCGAAGTTGCGCGAGCTGTTGTAGTCGAAGATCGGCAGGGCGGACGACAGCGAGGCATGTTCGACGCCGGGCAGCGCCTGCAGGCGCTCGAGCAGGTGATCGTAGAAGGCGCGGCGGACGTCGTCGTTGGTGTAGTGGTCGGTGGGCAGGGTGCTCGGCAGCGTCAGCACGCCGGTGATCAGTCCACTGGTTTGCCAGCCGGGGTCACGGTGGGTGAAGCGCTGCAATCCCCGGATGAAAAACCCGGCGCCGGCGAGCAGGATCAGGGCGAAGGCGATCTCGGCGACGATCAACGACTGCCGGATGCGGTGACGCGAGCGGTCGCCGGTCGAGCCGCGCGCTTGCGACTTGAGGGCGGCATTGAGGTCGGTTCGCGCGGCGAGCCAGGCGGGAATCAGGCCAGCCAGCAGACCGGCGAGAACCGAGACCAGAAACGCAAAAACCAGAACGGGCCAGGCGAGCGAAAAGCCGAGCCCGTCGACGTCGGCCTTGCGGCTGAGCAGGTCGTTGAGCCAGACGGCGATCAGGATGCCGGCGCTGCCGCCGGCAAGACCGAGCACCACGTTTTCCACGAGCAACTGACGCATCAGGCGTCCGCGCGAGGCGCCGAGGGCGGCGCGCACCGCGAAGTCGCGCATCCGGGCCGAGCAGCGCGCGAGCTGGAGGTTGGCGAGGTTCGCGCAGGCGATGAGCAGGACGAAACCGGAGAGCGCCAGGACGAGCCACGAGACGTTTCGTCCGGTGGAGCTCAGGGCACTGTCCTGAATTCGCAGCAACCGGAGGCCGGTGCCCGCGTTGGTGTCGGGATATTGCTTCGTCAGACGGGCGGCAATGGTGTCGGCCTCGACGCCGGCCTGCGCGAGCGTGACGCCCGGCCGCAGGCAGCCGAGGGCATTGACCCAGTGGTTGCCGCGCTCGTGCTGCCATTGCGCCGCGATGACGAGCGGGCGGATGGCGCCGAGTTTGCCCCAGAACAGCGGGTAGGCGAAATTGGCCGGCATGACGCCGATAACGGTCCGGTTCACGCCATCGACGCGAATCGTTCGGCCGACGATCGCGGGATCCGCGGAGTATTCGGAACGCCAGAGCGCGTCGGTGAGCACGATCACCTCGTCGCGGCCCGGTTGCTGTTCCTCGGCGGTGAACGCGCGGCCGAGGGCGGGCTGCACGCCGAGCACCGTGAAGAAATCAGCCGTGACCAGGACGCCGTTGAGCAGTTTGGCGGGCTGGCCGGGGGCGGAGAGACTGAACTGCCACCATTGAAACGCGGTGATGGATTCGAAACTGTGCGCGTCGCGACGCAGGTCGTCGAGATCCGGCATCGAATGCGGCCAGGTCTGCGACTGCGGCGACGTCCGGAAAATGCGCACGAGGCGGTCGGCGTGCGAATACGGTGCCGGCGAGAGCAGCAGCGTGTTGATCACGCTGAACATCGCGGTGTTGACGCCGATGCCGAGCGCGAGCGTGAGGATCGCGATGGCCGTGAAGCCGGGAGTCTTGAACAGGGAGCGCAGGACGTAGGTCATGGGCGGACGGTGGCGGTCATTCGGAACGCAGGGCAGTCATCGGATCGACGCGGGTCGCGCGCCGCGCGGGGACGAGGGTGGCGATCAGCGTCACCACGCACAGCAGCACGGCCACGCCGACGTAGGTGACCGGATCGCGCGGGCTAACCTGGAACAGGAAAGTCGAGATGCCTTCATTGAATATCGTGGCGACGCCGAGGGCCAGGGCGAGGCCCAGGCCGAGTCCGATCGCCAACTGCCAGACGCCCTGTTTCAGCACCATGCCCAGAATCAGTCCGCGGTCGGCGCCGAGGGCCATGCGGATGCCGAATTCCTGGGTGCGTTGATTGACCGAGAACGAAGTGACACCGTACAGGCCGACCGAGGCGAGGACCATGGCCACAAATCCGAAGATGGTGAACATCACCGCGACCACGCGCACCTGGCCGATGAAGCCGTCGATGTTGGTTTTCGGCGTCGCGACAAAATACAGCGGCAGGTTCGGATCGACCTGATTGACGGCGCGCTGGAGGGTCGGGGCGAAGGTCTCGGGCCGTGCATTGCCGCGCAGCTTCAGGAGGATCGTTCCGAACTGAAGGCCGTTGATGACCGGCTTGCCGTCGCCGTAGACGGTGGCGTTGAACGGCGTATAGTAGCCGGCGTTGTCGTTCTTGGTCGGGAACGGTTGGAGCATGCGCACGTCGCTGACTACGCCAATGATGGTCCGCCACTGATCGAAGAGGGTGCCGTTGTTTCCGACCGGGCGGAAGCGGCGGCCGATCGGACTTTCATTGCCGAAGAACTCGTGGGCGAAGGTCGAATTCACGACGGCGACGGGCTGCTTCAGGTCATTGTCGTCGAGCGTGAAATCACGACCCTCGATGAGGCGCTGTCCGGTGGTGGTGAAGTATTGATCGGTGACGTTTTCGAAATTGGCCTTTGGACGGTCCTTGTCGTCCTTGTACTGCTTGCCATCGAGCTCGATCGGCCCGTTGCCCGAGAAGACCATCTGGAAGCGGTTGGAAAGGGCGACCGATTCGATGCCCGGCTCGGTGCGGAGGGACTGGATGAGCTTCTTGAAAAACATGACGCGGGACTCATTGGTCGGATAGTCGCCCTCCATGAGGCCGAGCCGCGCGGAGAGCAGGCCGCCGGTATCGTAACCGTAGTCGATGTTTTCCTCCTTCACGATTGAACGCACCTGGACGACGGCGCCGATGAGGAGGACAAAGGTCACGAGAATTTGGAAAATCACGAGCAGGCGGGTGACCGCAGCGACCGAGCGGCCGGTGTTGCCGCGACCCGATTCCTTGAGCACATCGGAGGCACTGGCGCGCGACGCGAGCAGCGCGGGGACGAGTCCGGAGACGATCGCGGAAATGAGCGTGGCAACGACCACAATGGCGAGCACGCCGCCGTCGATCGTAAAGGTCATCCAGGCCGGCGGTGGATTCTGGGAATTGCGCAGAGCGGCATCGACCCAGTCGGTGGCCCAGAAAGCCAGGGCGACTCCGACGACTGCGCCGAGCGCGGCGACCAGAAGACTCTCGGTGAGCATCTGGCGGATGAGGCGGCCGCGCGTGGCGCCCAGGGAGGAGCGGATCGCCAGTTCCTTCGCGCGCAGGGCGGCGCGGGCGAACTGCATGTTCATCACGTTGACGCACGCGATGAGCAGCACGCCGACGCAGAAGGCGAGCATGACCACGAGCAGCCCGGTGATTTGCGGGCCAGTGAAGGAGGAGAGGAGCGGACGCACCCAGCCGAGGCTGAACTGCTTGTCCTCGGGAAAGTCATGGGCGAACGCCTTGGCGAGGACGACCGCCTCGCTGTTGGCCTGCTCGATGGTCACGCCCGGCTTGAGGCGTCCGATGATGTTCACCGTCTGAATATTCCGGTCCGTGCGCGGCTTGGGCGGGAATTCGGTGTTCACCGGAATCCACAGCTGCTCGTTGTTCGGGAAGGCGAAGTGCGGCGGCATGACGCCGATGATCGTGCCCGAGCGGCCGTTAACTCGAACCGCCCGGCCTATGACCGAGGGATCGCCGGCGAACGTCGTCTTCCAGGTCGCATCGCTCAGGATGATCGGCTTGGCACCGCCGGGGCGATCCTCCTCCTCGAGAAAATCCCGCCCCAGAGCCGGCTTGACGCCGAGCACGCGGAAGAAATCCCAGGTGATATAGCCGCCGGACAGTCGCAGCGGCGTGCCGTTATAGGTGAGATTGATCGTCGAGCCGTTGAGATAGGCGACGAACCCGTCGTAGGATTTCTGGCGGGCCTTGAGATCGACGAAGTCGGTCGTGGTGACCTGGGCGTTGAAATTACTGGGGGAAAAGTCGGTCGGGTCGACCAGCAGCATGTCGACCAACCGCTCGGGATGCGGGAACGACGGTCCGCGGATAAGGACGCCGTCGACGACGGCGAACTGCGTCGTCACCGCGCAGATGCCGAGCGCGAGCACGAAGATCGACAGCGCGCAGAATGACTTTTCCTTGAGCAGGACGCGGAAGCCGATGCGCAGATCCTGGAAGAACGATTGGGCGAACATGGCGGGGTAAAACGACGTTACTCGGACCGGAGTGCGACCATCGGGTCGACGCGGGTCGCGCGGCGGGCGGGAACGAAGGTGGCGAGCGAGGAAACCAGCGCGAGGAGCACGGCGACGCTGAGGTAAGTGACGGGATCGCGCGCGCTGATGCGGAAGAGCTGCGCTTCAATGCCGCTCGCGAAAACCACCGAGAGTGCGAGCATCAGTCCGACGCCGAGGCCGAGGCCGATCGCGAGTTGCATCGAGCCCTGGCGCATGACCATGCCGAGGATGCGGCTCTGGTCGGCGCCGAGCGCGAGGCGGATGCCGAATTCCTGCTTCCGCTGGTTGACCGAGAAGGACATCACGCCGTAGAGGCCGATGGAGGCGAGTGCCGTGGCGACCAGCCCGAATACGCTGAACATCGTGGCGATGATGCGATTCTGGCCGAGGAAGCTCTCCTGGTTTTCCTTGGCGGTCCCGACGAAATAGAGCGGCAGGTTGGGATCGACGTGGCTGACGATCCGGCGGAGATTGTTGGCGAAGCCGGCGGCTGGCGTACCGCGAGGACGCACGGCGATGGTCGCGAACTGCACGGGTTGGGGACCGGTCGCGGGTCCGAATACGTTTGAGTAAAACGGCAGATAGAATCCGTAGTTTTCGACGCCGGGGTTGTTGAAGGGCCCCAGCATCCGGACATCGCTGACCACACCGACGATCGTGCGCCAGGGGCCGAAAAGCTGGCCGTTGTTGCCGACCGTGCGGAAACGGCGGCCGAGGGCGCTGTCGGTGCCGAAGCTTTTCCGGGCGAACTCGGCGTTCACGATCGCGACCGGCAGCTTCATGTCGTTGTCGTCCTTCGTGAAATCGCGTCCCTCGATGACCTTCATCCCCAGCATCTCGAAATAGCCTTCCGAGACGTTTTCATTGTTCACGTTCGGACGGTCGTGATCGTCGACGTACTTGTGTCCCTCGATCTCGATGCGCGAAGGACCGACGTTGGTGAAGGTCATCTGGCGCCGGTTGGTGAGGGCGGCGGCTTCGATCTCGGGCGAGGCGCGCAGCTCGATCAGGAGCTGGTCGTAGAACTGGCGTTTCTTCTCCGCAGTCGGATACTCACCGTCCATGACCCCCATGCGGGCGGTGGCGATGGCCTGCGTGTCGTAGCCATAGTCGACCCGCTGCTGGCGGACGATCGACTGGAGCTGGAGCAGCGAGTAGATGAGGATCAGGCAGGAGATGACGATCTGCGCGATGACGAGGCTGCGTGTGACGAAGTTGATGGCGCGCGAGGTGTTGCCGCGGCCCGACTCCTTGAGGACGCCCGACGGGTCGGCGCGGGCGGCCATCCACGCGGGAATCACGCCGGAGATGACGGCGGTGAGAACCGTGATGGCCACCACGAAGGTCAGGACCATCGGGTCGATCGGGAAAGTGATGTAGCCGGGGATCGGGTTGGAGAGATTACGCGCGGTGGCGAGCAGCAGGTCGGTGGCCCATTCGGCGATGCCCACGCCGATGAGCGCGCCGAGCGATGCGAGCAGCAGGCTCTCGGTGAGCATCTGGCGGACCAGGCGGCTGCGCGTGGCGCCGAGCGAGGAACGGATGGCGAGTTCCTTGGCGCGCAAGGTCGCTCGGGCGAACTGCATGTTCATGACGTTCGCGCAGGCCAGCAGGAGGACGAGCACGCAGGCCGCGAGCATCGAAAACAGCAGGACGCGCAGTTGCGGGCCGGTGAAGGTCTTGATCAGCGGCTGGACCAGGCCGGTGCTGAACTGCTTGTTGGTGTCGGGAAACTCCTTCGCGAACCGGGCGGCGAAGGTCGAAATCTCGCTGGTGGCCTCCTCCGCACTGACTCCCACGCGCAGCAGACCCATGACCGCGGGTGTCGGCGACGTGGCGGTCTGGTCGTTGCGCGGAGTCGGCGGATACTCGTTGAAGTAGGGGCTCCAGATCTGGTCGTTGACCGGGAAGGAAAATCCCTTGGGCATGACGCCGATGATGACCGCGGAGCGCCCATTCACCCGGATGGCCGTGCCCACGATGTCCGCGCGTCCGCCGAAATCATGCTGCCACAAATCATGTCCGATGATCGCAGTCTTTTCGGCGCCGGGCTGGTTGTCGGCGGCGGTGAAATCGCGGCCCATCATGGGGGCGACGCCGATGATCTTGAAAAACTCGTCCGTCACGTACGCGCCGGTGTAGCGCTGCGCGACGCCTTGGTACGTGACGTTGACCGTCGAGCCGAAGATGTAGCCGGCCATGCGCTCGAAGGACTTCTGGTTCTTCGCCACCTCCACATAGTCCAGGGTGAAAATCTGGTTGGGCGGACCGAACGGGCTCGCGTTGGCCGGGGACGGGTCGATGAACTGAACGCTCATCATGCGTTCGGCGTTCGGGAAGGAGAAGCCGCGGATCAGCGTGCCGTTGACGACGCTGAATTGCGTCGTGACGGCACCGATACCGAGAGCCAGCACGGAAACGGCGAGGGCGCAGAAGGCCTTTTCCTTGATCAGGACGCGCATTCCGATCCGGAGATCCTGGACAAATGTTTCGAAGAACATGACGCGGTTCAGGGTTGAGTGTGGAAGACCTGCTCCGCCAACGGCGCGGTCGGAGTGGACGGCAGGGACGGCCCGGCGAGGACAAACGTCGCCACCGCCAGCACCACGGCGAGCGTCAGCAGGACGCGCGTGTGCACGCGGAAATGGAGGGAGTGCGACGCCAGGAGCACACCTCCATTTTGCAAGGGGTGTGCCAAGGAAGCGTGATAGCTCTAAGGTCTAAGCTATAAGGGTTTAAAGGAAACCAGAGACGTCGGAATAGGCGCGGCTGCTATGAAAATGAAATTTGTCTGTCCCACGAATGGGAAGCGGGCGCACGAAGAAAGGCTGGAGGACTGAAAGGCTGAAGGGCTGAAAAGGAACCGGCCGAAAGGCGTCAGCTTTTCCGAAACGAACGTTAGGAATCGATGTCTCCATCGATCCGCTTTGGGGCTCGCTTCGATCAGAGAAAAGCGCGCCCGGAGGTCACGCTCCACCTTATGGAAAACTACGACGACGAAATCGCCAGGCTGCCATTCACGGAACTCAGCGAGACTTCCGGCCCGCCGCCACCCACGGTGCCGCGCAGGTGATGGTGGCCGGATTTTTCCAGGGTCACCGGCAGGTCACAGGTGGTGTTGCCGTTGACGCTGCTGGCCTTAAGCGAGAAGGCGGAATCCTTCGGCACCTTGACGCGACACGAGCCGTTGACGGTGTTGAGGGAAATCGCGGAGCTGACGTGACTGAACGAAACGGAAATCGAGCCGTTGACGGTGTCGAAGTGTCCGCCAGCGGTCAGGCCGGTCGCGTCGATTTTCCCGTTCACCGTTTTCAGGTCGACCCAGGCTGTGACGCCGCGCACCTCGATGTCGGAATTCACCACGTTGATGCCCTTGAGCGTCGCGCCGGACGGAACCTTCAAATGGTAGGTAACCTCGCCGCGGGTGTCGCCGAAGAACGTGTGTTTCTTTTCGTACTCGGTCTTGATCGAAATCTCGTCGGGCTTCGAGTCGACCACGATGTGGATCAGCTTGAGATAGTCGTCATCCGGCGCCGTTTTCTCGGCCTCGAGTGCGACCTCGGGTTTGTCCCAGGCCTCGATGACCACGGTGCCGTTGACGTTTTCAAGGTGGACCGTGCCGTTGGCGGTCAGCGGATATTTCTCGTGGACCGCTTCGGAGACGTGGGCGGAGCAAATGGCGGCAAACGCCAGGGCCGGAGCGAGTGTGCACAGGCTGCGGAGGAGGGATTTCATCGGGATCGGGTGGTTGAAAAAGATAACCGTTCGAAGAGGAAAAGGTTACTCGGTGCGGAGTGCCGTGAGCGGACTGATGCGCGTCGCGCGCCGAGCGGGCAGCCAGCAGGCCACCAGCGCGACGGCCGCGAGGACCGTCGGAGCGACGAGAAATGCTACCGGATCGAAAGGACTGACCTTGTAGAGCATGCTGGCGACGAGTTGGCCGAGGCCCAGACCGAGCAGCAGTCCCAGACCGAGACCGGTGACAATCATGGCGGTGCCTTCGCGGAGGATGAGGCCGAGGACGGTTGCAGGGTCGGCGCCGAGCGCCATGCGAATGCCGATCTCCCGCGTACGACGGGCGACGGCATAGGCTTTAACTCCGTACAAGCCGACGGCGGCCAGCACGAGGGCCAGCCCTCCGAAAATGGTGAACATGACCGCGCCAATCTTCACGAGCCACACTTCCATGCTGCTGTCGAGATGCTGGCGGAACGTCTTGATCGAGAGCAGGGGCAGCCCCGGTGCGTTCGCGCGAAACTCGCGCCGCAGCGTGTCGCGGAATGCCGTGTCCGCCGCCGCGCCGTGCGCGGCCGGGCGAACGTGGAAGAAGACGTTGGATTGATAACCCTGGGCGAAGGGAACGAACATCGCGCCGCCCTGCTGCGAAAACAAATCCCAGCGAGTCGCGGGAACGATGCCCACAATCTCGAGAGAGGGAGGATCGCCGGCCACTGCGGCCGTGGTCGAACTGATCCCGGTCTTGGATCCGCCGTCGGCCGCGCGCGGTGCTTCCCGGTCGGCATACTGGACGCGTTGCCCAAGTGCGTCGCCCTCCGGCCACAGGCGTTTGGCCAGGGTTTCGTCGATGATCACGACGGCTGGTGCGCCGGCGTTTTCGGACTCGGCCTTGGTGAAGGCGCGTCCGCGCTTCAGCGGGAGGCCGACCGTGGAGAAATAGTCGGCGCCCACGCTATTCCACCGGGCAACGAAACCGAGTCCCTCGGCGGCGGTGGCGGGCCTGGCATCCTTCGCATAGTGAATGCCGGCGCGTTGCACGACACGGTCGAAACTGACCATGCCGAAGGGCACCAGGGCGGAGACGCTGACCGACTGCACGCCGGGAATGGCCGCCAAATGTTCGGCCTCGGCGCGATAGAGTTGCGCGCCCTTTGCCTCGTCGTAGCCACCAAGGCTGGCGTCCGCCTCGATCAGGACCGTGTCATCGGCATGAAAACCGGTGTCTGCCTTGCCCGCGGCGATCGCCCCGCGGATGAAGAGGCCGGCGGAGGTCAGCAGGCCGAGGCTGAGTGCGAGTTGCAGCACGACGAGTGGGTGGCGGGGCAGCCAGCGCAGGCGGCGGCGGACGGAGTCCTCGCCGGCCTGTTCCTTGAGGTCGGAAAGGACGTCGGTGCGGGAAAGTTTCAAGGCCGGCCCGAGCGCGAAGAACACGGTGGCCAGGCCGCAAAAGGCGAGCGTGGCGGCAAAGAGGGCGGGGTTGGCGGCGCCCTTGAAAAACAGGCTGACGGGCGCGAGTGCGCCGACCATCTCCATGAGCAGGCTCGTGGACCACGAACCGAGCAGGAATCCCGCGGCCCCGCCGGCGAGGGCGAGAACGAGGCCCTCGGTGAGCAACTGGCGCAGGATGCGGGCGCGTCCGCCGCCGAGCGCGAGACGCACGGCAAATTCCTTCCGGCGCGCCGTGCTGCGGGCGAGCAGCATGTTGGCGAGATTGAGACTGGCGATGAGCAGGACGATGCCGGCCATGACGAGCAGGGAGATGCCCATGGCCTTGACCGAGCTTTCGCCGGCGGGCGCATTACTCGTGCTGAGACGGGGCAGCGGATGAGCGGTGAAGGTTTGCTCCTTCATCTCGACCGGAAACGCGCGCCGCAGCTGATTGGCCAGCAGCGCGAGACCGGCGTTGGCGCCTTCGAGAGTTTCGTTGGAGCGCAGGCGGCCGACAAGCACCAGGTTGTAGGCGTCCGGATGGTCGAGCGACTTCTTGTCCTCGGCGCCGAAATTCGAGTTCAGCAGATCATAGCAGCCGAGCGGAAAATAAAGCTCGGGCCCGAACAGCGCCATCGTACCGCTGAATCCTTCGGGCGTGATGCCGATCACAGTGAACGGGCGCTCGTTGACGCGGATGGTGCGGCCAATCAGGTCCTCGCGCCTGCCGTCCTGCTTCCAGAAATTGTAGCTGACGATGACGACGGGGGCGGCGGAACCGGGTTTTTCCTCGGCAAGGTTGAACGCGCGGCCGCGCAGCAGCGGCACCTGCAGCGTCGAAAAATAGTTGGCGCTGACGAGTCCGGCAAAGGCGCGCCGCGAGGTGTCGCCCGTGCCGATGCCAACCATCGTCATGTTGTGGGCCATGATGTCGGCGAACGCCCCCGGCTGCTCCCGCATGGTGCGGAAGGCGCTGTACGAGAACATGCGGTAGCGCTGCGGATCGCGCTCGTTCTGGGTGTAGAGCTGCACCACGCGCTGCTCGTCGGGCCACGGGCGCGGACTGAAAACCAGCTCGTGGACGAGACTGAAGATGGCGGTGTTGACGCCGATGCCGAGGGCGAGGACGGTGACGGCAGCGATGGTAAACCCGGGAGCCTTGGCGAGCAGCCGAAGCGCGTAGCGAAAATCCTGCAGCAGGGTGGACATGGGGATGAGGGATGCGGTTAGCCGGAGAACACGGACCGCCGGGCGGGAGTTGCAGGGAAATTCTAAGCTCTAAGCTGTAAGCGCTAAGCTGTAAGTCAGATGTGTCCCGTCCTAGCCTAGGTTGACACCCGCCAAGGAGGAACATGAAGCGGAAAGAAACGATTCGTTACAGCGAAGCATTCAAGCAGCAGGTGGTGAGCGAACTGGAGGTGGGCAAGTTTCGCGGGCCGGACCACGCCTCG
>DASZXI010000008.1:0-1732 GCA_035545955.1 Candidatus Didemnitutus sp.
GGTTTTCCCTCGTGGCTCCCTTTCCCTTTTTCGGAGCGAGGTACGGTAGGTCCGGAGCAATGCAAAGAGCCACTGTGGATAGGCGGGACTTCGTCCGCCGTGGCTCGGCGCGGTGGTCAAGAGGCTACCGGAACCGACCGAAGCGCCCCGAGTCGACAAAGCCACCACTGGCCACCAGCGCTCTTTGCACCGCTCCGACCCCTCCGCCATTCGTCCGAAAAAAGGGAAAGGGAGCCACGAGGGAAAACCGCCAAGGTCTGACCATTAGCCACATTTCTGGCGCCCCACCGCAAAGCATGATCTACGTCGGAAGCATGGCGACGAAGCGGCAGGGCTTTGGGCAGATAGGGAATTCCGGGATGCAGCGCTGGGCGATGAGCGACGGCGCCAGCGGCTGATTTCTCTGGCCACGGGAGCGGCGAAGCGCCCGGCGGGACGGATTACCCAGGTCTTTTCGACGAGCGCGGAGCGTGAGGGCGCGTTCCGGTTCGTCGAAAACGACGGCATCGATCCGGCCGATATTTCGGCTGCGGCGGCCCGCGCGACGGCGCGGCGCTGCTTTGGCAAGAAGTTCGTCTTCGTGCCCATCGATGGCACGACGCTCACGCCGATCGATCGAACCGGGGAAAAGGGCTTCGGCGTGGTGGGTCCGCACAGCGCGGGTGCGCCGGGCGTGCACCTCATGAGCGCCATGGCCGTCGACACCGATGGCACCCCGCTCGGCCTCTGCGGACAGCAATGGTGGACGCGCAAGAAACGGATCAAGCGTCGTCACAATGACCGGCGTCCGATGCAGGAAAAGGAATCCTACAAATGGGTGCCCGCCATGGACGCGGCGCGGAAGGCGTTTGATGAGGAGAAGAGCGCCACTCGTCTGTGGTTTCAGCTGGACCGAGGCGGCGACGCGGTGCCGGTACACCTCGACGGATTTTGGAACCGGGATAAATCCTGGGTCACGGTGCGCGCCTCGCACAGTCGGCGCCTCGCCGGAGAGATAAACGGCAAACGCCAATATCTCTGGCCTTACCTGGCGCGCCAGCCGATTTGGGGCAGCTACGACCTGCCGGTGCCTGAAGCGCCGAAGAGAAAAGCGCGGATGGCCAACATGGTGTTGCAGAGCTGCCAAGTGACGCTGCGGCTCGTCGACATCCGCCGCAACGATCGGCCTTTTGCCATCACGGTGTGGGCGGTGCGGGCCCGCGAGGTCGGCACGACGCCGACGGGCGAAGCGCCCATCGAGTGGCTGCTGCTCACCACCTTTCCCGTCCACACCGTGGAGGATGCCGTCGACGTGCTGTGCGGCTACGCGACCCGCTGGAAGATCGAGTGCTGGCATCGGACGTGGAAATACGGCGCCTGCCGGATCGAAGAGTCGCAGTTGCGATCGGTCGATCACTTCATCCGCTGGGCGACGATAATGGCGTCCGTGGCCATGCGAATCGAACGACTGACTCACGCTGCCCGCAACACGCCCGAGCTGCCGGCGACGGTCGAGCTCTCGACTCACGAAGTCGAGGCCGTCATCCTGCTCAAGAAACCCAAAGGCGTGAAGCGCACCGATATCCCCACAATCGCCCAGGCCGTCCGATGGATCGCCGACCTCGGCGGCTACACCGGCAAATCCTCCGGCGGACGTCCCGGAGCCACGGTGATCGCCCGAGGCCTCGCCCGAATAGAACCCGTCGCCCAGGTGCTCTCCGACGGGGAGGAATTGTGATCAATGGTCAGACCT
>DASZXI010000009.1:0-3627 GCA_035545955.1 Candidatus Didemnitutus sp.
ATTCCGGACGCGCCGCTCGCGAGAATATAAAGGAGAGAGCCTGCAAAGCACGGCTCTCTCCCATTTTCCTGCCGGCCAGCTGAGGGGGCGGTGAAGTGGACGGCAGTCCCTCCCAAAACGGCCGGACCAGAAGAAAGGTTCCATTGCCTTCCGCCGGTCCGTGAATTTTTCTTCGGGCGCGTCCAACACCGGAACAATTGCCTATTGGCCTGCGTTTTCCGCGGGTTATGAGCCCTTAACTGGCCCTCACGGCTTTCGCTTTGCGATCGAAAAACAGGGCCTGCGTAACGACCGCGGCAACGTGGGCCTCGCGAAACGGCTTTGGGATGAGAAATGCCGGCTCGGGTCGCCGTCCGGTCAGCAGACGTTCCGGGTAGGCGGTGATGAAGACCACGGGAACTTCCGATTTTGAAATGAGGTCGTTGACCGCATCGAGGCCGGAACTGCCATCTTGAAGACGCACATCCGCCAGGATCAGACCGGGCCGCTCGGAAGAGGCTACCTCCAGGGCTTCGGCATGTGTCTTGGCCATTCCCACGACGCGATGGCCAAGCCGCTTCACCAGTTCCTCGAGATTGAGCGCGATCAGCGGCTCGTCCTCGATGATGAGGACGTCGGTGGCGATTTCCTCGGCGAGTTCACGTCCGAACTGCTCGACCAGCGAGCGCAGCTCGCCGATATCGACGCCGAGGATGAAGGCGGCCTCGTGATCTGGGAAATCCTCGAGCGACATGAGGAGAAACGCCTGGCGCGGGAGCGGCGCGACATGCGCCAGATGCAGGTCCGACCCGTCGGCAGGATCGCCGGCTTTGCGGTTGATCGCGACCGAATTCCATATTCGCGTGAAGGTTCGGAACAGTCCGACCGTCGTGCCGGCGCCAAGCGCGCCGGCATCTTCCGCCAACGCCTCGAGCGTTGCGGAAACATACGCGTCGCCGGCGACTTGTGTCCCGGTCAGTACTCTGGCGTAGCGGCGAAGACGCGGAAGGTCCTGTGCAATCGCGTCAGACGTCAGCATGGTGCAAATCTCCAGAACGTTCTCAACCCCCGGCGGCAGATGTTCACCGAAAGGCGGCAATTTCGGGATGGAAGTTTGACATCGGTATCGTAGTGCATGAATTGGTCAGTATGGAGCCCCTTTGAATGGCAAGGGGACGGACCCTAGTTGAATGATGAAAAAAGAGACGCGCGAGAAACAGGCGGAACGCCCGCGGCGAAAGCGGCGCACGGACGCTGTCGTGGATTCCGCGATGCGGGCGACCATCGGCGCGCAGCTGCGCGCGATGCATGAAGACATCGTCCAGGAAGGCGTCCCGGACCGCTTCCGCGAGTTGCTGGACCGGCTCGACAAGTCTCAGGGGAAGGATTGACCAGATTGGGCGTGGATCCGTCTGTTCGCGAGGGCATCGTTGCCGCCATCCCGCGGCTGCGGGCGTTTGCCGTGTCGCTGACCGGCAGCGTCGATCGCGCCGACGATCTGGTGCAGGAGACGATGGTCCGCGCCTATGCCAACATTGATAAGTTCCAGCCGGGCACCCATCTGGCGGCCTGGCTGTTCACTATCCTGAGAAACCAGTTCCGGTCCGAGTATCGCAAACGCAAGCGCGAGGTCGAAGACGCCGACGGCCATCACGTGGAGAGCCTGACCGCGAACCCGGAGCAATACGGGAAGGTCGAGTTCAACGAGTTGCACTCCGCTCTCGCGCTGCTGCCGCCGGAACAGCGGGAGGCTCTCATTCTCGTCGGGGCATCCGGCTTCTCCTATGAGGAGGCGGCGGCCATCTGCGAATGTGCGGTCGGGACGATCAAAAGCCGGCTAAGTCGCGCGCGCAGCCGATTGCTTGAGCTTCTTTCGGAGGAGGGCCGGCCGAGCGCAGACCTTCCAGTCCGGAACTCTGGCCCCGGCGATACGTTGAAAGAGGAAGACTCTACGCGGCCCGAAGAAGACGGAACGGAGCCCGGGCACAGCAGACGCGCCGGTTCCTGAGAATTTCCCTCATGAAGGCTGCATACAGGAGAAGCAGCCGATGCCGAGCCGAAATCTGGATCGCGATCACTATCGCCGGGAGGCGACCACAACCGTCGCCTCGATGCGCAAAATTCAGCGCGCGGCGGATCGCCACGAGTCAGGCGGTCACGGGGATGGCGCGGCCATGCAAGCCGGGCAGCGCGTCTATCCCGCGCCGCCCCTCCCCGAGCAGCACCAGCCAAAGCCCGGCGAGCAGCGGGGCATCGAGCCACCGCCGATGTACGAGGCTCCGGGATACAAGGGCTCGGAAAAGCTGGCCGGCATGGCCGCCTTGGTCACGGGAGGCGATTCCGGCATTGGCCGCGCGGTGGCCGTGCTGTTCGCCCGCGAAGGCGCTGATGTCGCCATCGTCTACCTCAATGAGCACGCCGACGCCGAGGTGACGCGGGATGCCGTGGAGGCTGAAGGGCGCCGCTGCATAGCCATAGCCGGCGACGTCAGCGACGAGGAGTTCTGCGCGAAGGCGGTTGCTGAGACGGTCGGCGCTTTTGGCCATCTCGACATTCTCGTCAACAACGCCGCCTTTCAGCAGCACGTCACGGCCTTCGAGGCCTTGACCAGTGAACAGTTCGACCGGACCCTCAAGACCAATCTGTATGGCTACTTCTTCATGGCCAAGGCTGCGGTCCCGCACATGCACAACGGTTCCTCGATCATCAACACCGGGTCGATCACCGGCATCGAGGGCAGCAAGGCGCTGCCCGACTATTCCATGACCAAAGGCGGCATTCACGCGTTCACCCGTTCCTTGTCCGGCCTGCTGCTCGAACGGGGTATCCGCGTGAATGCCGTGGCACCGGGCCCCGTCTGGACGCCGCTCAACGTGGCCGACCGTCCGGCCGAGGATGTCTCGAAATTTGGCGCGGACACCGCAATGAAGCGGCCCGCACAGCCAGAGGAGATAGCGCCGGCCTACGTTTTTCTGGCCGCGCCGACCTGCGCCAGCTTCATTACCGGCGAGATCATTCCCGTCATCGGCGGTTACTGACCACCGATGATGGCCCCCATGTCGCCGGAGATCGCGACCGACCTCGCCGCCCTCAAGAGTGCAGCGGCAGATTGCACCCGCTGCCCCTTGTACAAGAACGCCACACAGGTCGTCTTCGGAGAGGGGCCGGTGCCGGCCGCCATGATGCTGGTGGGCGAGCAACCAGGCGACAAGGAGGACCTCGCCGGCCGGCCGTTCGTGGGTCCTGCCGGAGCCATCCTGGATCGCGCCCTCGAAGGAGCGGCGATCGAGCGGAAGTCCGTCTATCTCACCAACGCGGTGAAGCATTTCAAGAACGAGCCGCGCGGCAAGCGCCGGCTGCACAAACGGCCCAATCAATATGAGATAGGCCGCTGTCGTTGGTGGCTCGATGCTGAACTGGATCTGGTCCGCCCGCGATACATTGTTGCCCTGGGAGCAACCGCGGCACTGGCGCTGACCGGCGTCACGACCAGGATTGGCGAGATGCATGGCAAGCCGATGTCTTTCGGCAACATCGCTGGAACCGTCACCATGCATCCTTCGGCTATCCTGCGAATGCGCGACCCCGGCGAGCGTGAAAAGGCCTTTGATGAGCTGGTGAACGACCTCGCCAAAGCCCGCGCCGCGG
>DASZXI010000010.1:0-44766 GCA_035545955.1 Candidatus Didemnitutus sp.
CTGTTTGGACCGAAGACAAGGGTAACACTCAGACCGGAGACATGGGTAACACTCGGGGTTGGCGTGGCGAAGGGTTTTTTAGTCTTGGAGAGTGAGCCGAGCGGTGAGCTTACGGGCGAGGTGTTTGGCCAGAGCGGGAGCGGTGAAGTCGAGGATCCCAAGCTTGAAGGTGCCGAAGTAAGCCTCCCACTGCCCGTCGGCCTGCGGGCTTGGCCGCAGGCCGATGGGCAGTGAAGCGAACGCCTCTCCGATATACCAGGTCTGGTTGCCAAAGGTGATGACGCCCCTGGCCCTGACCGTGCGCACGTCCATGGCGGAGTACTCCGGCACGGGCAAGGCGGCGGGCAGCGCCCGCACGCTCGGGCGATAGCGCGAATCAGGGGTGGCGCCTTGCAGGGCGTCATGCGGGCGCTCGTGGTTGTAACGCTGGCGGAAACGCGAGAACTCAGTGGCGCAATGCGCGAGGTCGCGCCAGGTGTGACGGTCCAGCAGTTCCTGTTGGAGCGTGCGGTGGAAGCGCTCTTCCTTGCCCTGGGTCTGAGGATGATACGGTCGGCCGTGCAGTACGCGCACGCCCAGCCGCAGCAGCCAGACGGTGAGCGGAGTGTGGCCGGCGCCTTCCGCCAGGTTGCCCCAAGCTCCTCCATTGTCACAGAGGATCGCCTCCGGCAGCCCGTAGCGGGCGAAGGCGGCGTGCAAGGCCGCCTGCACCGTCGCGGTGCGCCGGTTGCTCCCGGCATCGAGCACGAGATTATAGCGACTGTGGTCATCGCACACCGTCAACGGATGACAGCGCGGGCCCGATTGGGTGGGGAAATCGCCCTTGTGATCCATCTGCCAGAGTTCGTTTGGTCCCGGACGCTCGAAGCGCCGCAAGGGGCCGCCGGGCCGATCCGTCCGCAGCTGCCCGGCGCGGCGCAGGATCTGCGTGCACGTGCTCGCGGCCGGCACCGCTTCGCTTCGCAAGTGCTTGAGTCGTTGATGCAGCTTGCGTCCGCCCCAAGTGGTCTGTTCGCGCAAGGCGAGCACCATCGCCGCCACGGCGGCCGAGACCTGACGGGGGGAGCGGTGGGGCTTGCGCGAACGATCGACGAGCGCGGCGTGGCCCCCGGCTTCGTACCGCTTCAGCCACTTGTAGCCGGTCTTCCGGCTGATGCGATATCTTCGGCACAGCTCGCTCAAAGCGAGCGCTCGTTGGTGGGCGAGAAGCACAAACTCGAGTCGTTGGGACATGGGGGTATGGGTGCACCACGGCATCCCATGGTGTTACCCATGTCTCCGAACACCTGTCACCCATGTCTCCGGTCCTTACACTCCTCATCGATCCGCGGACTTAGATCCGGATCTAACCACGGATAGAAGCCATCCAACTAGAAGCATCGCCTCGGATGCTAACACCGTCTCGTCAATGGTGGAACCGGACCTCCCCGTTCGACAGGCTCAGGGCCTTGAGGGGAGTCGAAAGGCGGGCCGGTTTTGAAAAACTTCCAATAGCGCGCCCGGAGGTCGCGCTCCACCTGCAGGCGGGGTTAGCCCTTCGACAGGCTCAGGGCAGGCAACCCCGCCCTACATCACACTTTCAATCGCCTCCGCGAGCGCCTGCAGGTGCTGCTCGAGGGTGAAGTGCGCGAGATAGTGTGCGCGCGCGATGCCGGGCGCGGGCGGATGTGCGCGAATATCCACGAGCGCGGCGGCGAGGGCGGGAACATTTCCGAGTGCAACCAAGCGCCCGCATTGCGACGGCACGGTGTCGGGAATCCCTCGCCAGTTCGTCGCGACAATTGGAAGCCCCGCGGCGAGCGCCTCGAGGAGAACCAGCGGCTGGCCTTCGTGGGCGAGGCGGCTGGGGAGACAGAGGCAGCGGGCATTGGTGAAGAGTCGGCGCTTGGCGTCACCCGTCGCGAATCCGGCATGCCGGATTTGGTTGCCATGTTTGGCCGCAAGGTCGGCAAATCGTCGTTCGGTCGCCCGATCGGGAAAGCTGCCGGCAGCCACGAGCCGGAAAGGTCGCGTCGGCGTCGAATCGTTGGCCGCGACAACCGCGTCGATCGCGTCGAACAGTCCTTTCTGCTCCGAACACAGACCAACAAACAGAACGTTGAAATCGTTGCCCGCTTCGCGCGTCATCACTCCGGGATCGGGCACACCGTTGGCCACGACGGCGATTTTTTTGGCGCGAAGCGATTCGGCGCCGGAACGAAGTTGGGGAGTGAGCACGATCGCGAAGTCGGCGTTTCCCAGCAGCCGACGGGTAATGGCGCGCTCGAGTGCGGTCGCCTGGTTTTCCAGCCATTCGTCCAGTCCGGTGGCGTGCCAGTGCAGAATCAGGCGGCGATAGAACGGGCGACACAGCAGCATGACCAGCCAGTCGCGATACAGCGCGCCGCGTTTTCCCGGTGCGGGGACGTAGTAAAGCGTGTCGGCGCCGGCAAGGCGGGCAGCCACCGCTTGGAAGCACGCCTCGAGCACGGCCACCATTTTCCCCGGGCGCCAGGATCCGATGTCGGCGGCCGAACGGGAGAGGCGAAATTCGATCGGAATGATTTCGATGCTCTCGCGCGAAAGCCCGTCGATCAGCGCCCGGACCATCACGCTCTGACCGTGGAGCGGCGGCGGTGTCTGGGCCAGGACGGCGAGCTTCATCTTCGGCATTGGAAACCGGTCGGGAGCTTGGATGATGCGTGGTGACCGTGGGCAATCCAGCAACAAACGATCCTTCCGAGACGCGCGGTCGCTGGTGGCCGGCGCTGGCGTGCGGACTGGCCGGGCTCGTGGTCTTTCAGTTTTTCGGGAACAGCGCGCGGGGCTACATCGACACCCGCTCGCTGTTTCGCTGGTGGGGGGAACAGTGGATCGATCCCGCCTCGGAGTGCCAGCATGGCTGGCTGATCCTCGGAGTGAGTCTGTGGCTCGCCTGGCGCAACCGTCCCGCGACGGCGTCAGCGGGTGGCGGAGCGGGGATGGCGGCGGCCAGCATGCTGATGGGACTGGCGATGCATTTGCTCGGCTACGCGCTCCAGCAGACGCGCCTGTCGATCGTCGGCCTGCTCGTTTTTGGGTTCGGCTGGACGGTGGCGGCCGGCGGGCGTTCCTGGGGACGGGCGATGATTTTCCCGCTTGGTTTTCTGGTGTTCGCGATTCCGCTCAACGTCCTCGATACGCTCGGGTTTTATCTACGGCTGGGCATCATCGGCGTGTCGAACCGGCTGGCGCATGGCGTGGGGATTGCGGTGATCCGCAACGGCACGCAGCTCATGTCGCCCGATGGGCGCTACTCCTATGATGTCGCGGCGGCGTGTTCCGGCGTAAACTCGCTTCTGGCGTTGGCGGCGCTCGCCACCCTGGCCGGGTACGTGTCGTTCCGCCGCTGGCCGAGGCGCACGCTGGTCGCACTGTCGTGCGTCCCGTTCGCGTTTCTCGGCAATGTCCTGCGCATTTTTCTCATCGTGGTCGCCGCGGCGTGGAAGGGACAGCACGCCGGACAGGTGGTCCATGACTGGTTTGGCTTCCTGATTTTCCTGGTCGTGCTTGGGCTGGTGCTCGCGCTGATCGGAGTGATCCAGAATTTCTGGCCGGAAGCGGCGGAGGAGCGGCGTGAAAAGAACGGGAAGTCCGACCTCTCCCCCGCGAAGCAGACCGGTTGGCTCTCCGTCGTGGTGATCGGCGTTGCGGCGGCGTTGGTGATGCTGGCCGCGATCCGACTGGACCGGATGCAACTGGCTCCGGAGTCGGGAGTGATCCTGGCGGACAACGGGATTGATCCCGCGCCATTGCCCGACGCGATTGGCGCGGGCTGGGTGGGGCATCCGGCTCCCGTAACCGAAATCGAGCGACAGGTTCTGCCGGCCGACACGGGATTCTCGCGCAAGAGCTATGGATCGACGCTCGATCCGGCGCAATGGGTTCTGCTTTCGGTGGTGTTGAGCGGAAAGGACCGGACTTCAATCCACCGGCCGGAGCTTTGCCTCGTTGGACAAGGCTGGACGATCGCCGGCCGATCGGAACGGGATTTTCCCTGGCCGGGCGGCAACGGGACGAAGGTGCGGGCAACCGTGCTGCGGGTCGAGCGCGTGGTGCCGACGGCGACCGGACAGAACCGTCGGGTACCGGCCGTTTTTGTCTATTGGTTTGTGGGCGCCGGCCGGGAAGTGCCGAGCAGCTGGGAGCGCGTGTGGGCTTCGTCGGTGGATCTTCTGGCGCACCAAAGGCGTCATCGCTGGGCCTACGTTTTTGCCCTGACGCCGCTCGACGCGGACGAAGCGGACGTTTTTGACCGCCTGCAGGTGATCTTCAACCGGGCCTTGCCGGTGTTTGAGAAGGCGCCGGGGGCGGGACGAGTGACGAGTGACGAGTGACGAGTGAATCCGGCTGGGTGCGCCCTCTAGCCGGTCATCTCATACGGCACGATTCCGGAAATCCAAAATCGAGAATCCAAATTCGAAAATTGGCTGCACCCATCGTTCGTCGTCTCGGGGTCGGGATCCGAACGGAGCCCCGCCTTTTGGCTTTAAGGCGGACCCTGAAACCACTGAACTACGGCTCATGGCGAATCCGAAGATTCTCGAGACGTTTCCCAATCCCGCGCCGCATCGCGACTACGTGATTGAGCACACGCATCATGAGTTCACGTCGTTGTGTCCGATGACCGGTCATCCGGATTTCGGTGACATCACGGTGCGTTACGTGCCGGACAAGACGTGCGTCGAATTGAAGTCGCTGAAACTCTATTTCCACGCATTTCGCAACGAAGGCGTCTTTTTCGAGGCCGCGACCAACAAGATCTGCGACGACCTTGGTTCGGCACTGAAGCCGCGCAGCCTGACGATCGTGTCGGACTGGAAGGCTCGCGGAGGCTTTACCTCCCGGGTGACGGCGGAGTGGGCGGCGAAAAAGAAGTTGAGGGTTGAGCGTTGAAAGTTGAGGGACCAATGCAGTCAATCCGGGATGAATCATTCTCTTCTTGGAATCGGGTTCCGAGAGGGGGCGTTTGGCTTGGACTCTCAGCCCTCAACTCTCAGCTCTCAGCCGTCGCCGGCTAGACGGCGACTCCCATGGCCCCCCACCTGCTCGAGTTCCTGAGTCTGCTGGTTCGCTGGCTGCATGTTGTGGCCGGCATCGCCTGGATCGGGTCCTCGTTCTATTTCATCTGGCTGGACAACAGTCTCGAAGCGCCAAAGCCCGGCTCCGAGGCCGCGAAAAAAGGTGTCGCGGGGGAATTGTGGGCGGTGCACGGCGGCGGTTTCTACAATCCGCAAAAATACGCCGTGGCTCCGGCGGCGCTGCCGGACACGTTGCACTGGTTCAAGTGGGAGGCCTACACGACGTGGCTGTCGGGCACCGCATTGCTGGTGCTGGTCTATTGGGGGCGGGCGGCGGTGATGATGGTCGACGCGAGCGTCCGACCAATGTCGGCCGGGACGGCCATCGGCATTGGGGCCGCGAGCATGATCGGCTCCTGGATCGTCTACGATCTGCTCTGCAAGTCTCCGCTCGGGAAGAAAGACGGCCTGTTGGGCGCGGTGGTTTTCGTGCTGCTCGGTGGCCTGGCCTATGTCCTCTCGCACCTGCTCGGCGGCCGCGCGGCGTTCATCCACGTCGGCACGGCGATCGGCACGATCATGGCCGCGAACGTTTTTTTCGTGATCATTCCCGGTCAGAAGCGAATGGTCGCGGCAATGCGCGCGGGCCAGGCGCCGAATCCGCTCGATGGCAAGCGCGGCAAGCAGCGGAGCGTGCACAACAATTATTTCACGCTGCCGGTGATTTTCATCATGCTGAGCAATCACTACGCGTCGACGTACGGCCACCCGTACAACTGGGCGATCCTGGTGCTCATCGGCGCGGCGGGGGTGCTGATCCGCCACTTTTTCAACCGGAAGCACAAGGGCGTGTATGCGTGGCAATATCCGGTTGCCGGCGCCGTCCTGCTCGGCGTGGTGGCGTGGTGGACGGCTCCACACATCGCGCCGTTGCCGCCCGTTCAGGGTGCGGTGACTTTCAATCGCGTGCGCGCCATTGCGGGGCAGCGCTGTGTGCCGTGTCACTCGCCGGCGCCGACGTTCCCGGGCATCACGCAGCCGCAGGCGGGCATCATTCTCAGTTCTCCCGACGGAATCATGCAGGCGGCGCAGCGGATGTACCAGCAGGTGGTGGTGACGCGCATCATGCCGCTCGGCAACGCGACGCAGATGACGGACGAGGAGCGTGCGGTGATCGCGGCCTGGGTGCGGGCGGGGGCGAAGGCGGAACCCTGAGGGGATTTTCGATTTTTGATTCTCGATTTTCGAATGCGGAATGCGGAATGCGGAATGCGGAATGCGGAATGCGGAATGCGGAATGCGGAATGCGGAATGCGGAATGCGGAATGCGGAATGCGGAATGCGGAATGCGGAGGGATCGCTTTTAGTTGAATTTGAAATAGACGGCAATTGGCGATGGTACTTGGATCGATTCGTCATGGATTCACGGCTCCCAGGACGACTCATTTTCGCCCCCTGGCATTTTTTTCGTTGGCTCATCGGTTCGGCCATTCGTCCTTCGTCAATCGTACCTCGTAATTCGATTCATGTCGTGGCGTGACACACCGATCCATTTTGTGGACTTCGAGGGCGGACGCGTATGTGGCATCCTGGAGTTTGGCGTCGTGACGCTGCGCGGCGGAGCGGTGGAATCGGTGCGCACCGGCCTGTGCCGTCCGCTGGGTCGCATTCCGGCAGAGGATTCCGAGATCCACGGCCTGCGGGAAGCCGACCTGGCGCAGCAGAGACTTTTTTCGGAGGAGTGGGAATTTTTTGCGCGTTTGCGCGAGACGGGTCCGCTGGCCGCGCACTTTGCGGGCGTTGAAAACGGGCTCTTGAAATCGGTCTGGCCCTATCCGCGCACGGCGCCCGATTTTGCCCAGCCTGGTCGCTCGGCCGGGGAATGGGGACCGTGGATCGATACCGGACGATTGTATCCGCAGTTTTTTCCGGAGCATGACTCGGCCAGACTCGAGAGCCTCGTCCAGGCCAGCGGACTGGCGGCGGAGCTTTCGCGTGAGGCGGAGCAATGGTGTCCGCCGCCGCGGCGTCGCTTTCACGCCGCGTTGTACGACGCGCTCGCGGGATCGCTACTGTTGCTGACGCTTTTGCGCCGGCCGGAATTTGAGCCGGCGACCATCCCCTGGCTGCTGCAGATGAGCACGCTGAATCCCGACAAGCGACGCGCGATGCAGCAGGGCGGATTATTCTAGGCAGGTTTCACAGGAGGTCGCAGAGACCGCAGGGAAAAACATTTTGCAGGAGGCAACGGAGGGAACGGAGTTTTCTTCTCCGTTCTCTCCGCTAAGAACGCCTGGTTCTCCGCGCGCCTATGGGCGCCTTTGGACGCAGTTGGCAGAACTGATTTTTTGCGCCTTTTTGCGGCAATAAATTCCTATTCGATCGGATATTTTTTTAACCCGGTGAGTTGGGCGAAGGCGCGAAGAAGAAACAGTGAGTTGAAAACGAAGTAGCGTTTCGCGAGTCGGCGGGGTTCGGTCGCGAGACGAAAAAGCCACTCGAGTCCGATGCGCTGCATCCAGCGCGGCGCCTGAGGCACGCGGCCGGAATGAAAGTCGAAGGCCGCACCGATGCCGACCATCAATCCCGTATCGAGCTTCGCCCAGTGCGCCGCCATGAAACGTTCCTGCTTCGGGGTGCCGAGGCCGACCCAGATGATGTCGGGGCGATGAGTCGCGACATCGAGGCGGAAAGCCTCGAATTCGCCGGCGTCGAGCGGACGAAACGGCGGTGTGAAAGTGCCGGCGATGCGGAGTCCCGGAAAACGATCGGAGAGTCGTCGGGCCAGCTCGGGTGCGATGCCCGGCGCACCGCCATAGAAATAGTGACGCAGCCCCGCGCTGCGTCCGGCATCGCAGACCGCGAGCAGGAGGTCGGGTCCGTAAACGCGGGTGATGGCCCGGCGTCCGCAGCGGCGGCCGAACCAGACCAAGGGCATCCCGTCGGGCGTGGTGAGATACGAGCGGTTGAGGATGGTCCGGAAAGCGGGATCCCGGCGGGCCTCGCCGAGCCCGTGGGTGGTGCCGAGGCAGACATAGCCGAGGTTTTTCGTGCCGGCCGCCGCCACCAGGCGATCACGGGCCTCCTCCAGCGTCAGGGCGGAGACGCCGACGCCCAGAACGTTGAAGCGAGGGGGGACGGACACGGACGGACGTTGCCGGTATTGCGGGGATGGCGCAATGCGGGAGCGCGATCCGAGACGTGTCATCGGGCGCAATTTCGCTTTCCGCCTCCGCCGGGTTGTCTAGTATCCACATCATGAAGGCGAGTAACTGGCGGGGAATCCTGATCGGGGGAATGCTGACGGCCTTGCTCGTGGGAGGCTGCGCGAAAAAGGAGGAGACCGTTGCCGCGGCGCCGGCCCCCGCTCCGGTGGCGCCGCCGAAGCCCGAGCCCCCGCGCGGGGAATCGGTCCTGCTCGTGAAGGAGAACGAGCGCAGCAAGCACTTCAAGGCGGTCAACGCCGAGCTCGAACTCGGTGGCACGCTTTACGGGTACGTGGACATCGACGGCGACGATCAGAAGATCGCGCGGTCGCTGCAGGGAATTCTGCACAACGTGGCGGCCAGCCAGCCTCAGCTCGAGCCGTACGTGAAGCAGGATTTTCCGGCGCTGTTTTCGATCCTGGGTTTCGACGACCTGAAGGCGGTCGGGCTCAGCTCCGTTCCGGATGGAACCGGCTTTTTCCGCAACCGCGCCTTTTTCTACATGCCGGAAGGCCGGCACGGATTGTTCACGGTGTTCGGCGGGCCGGCCACGCCGAGTCATTTCGCCAAGCTGGCTCCGAAGGACGCGGATTTGTTCGCGGAGGGCGAGGCGGATCTCGCTTCCGTCTATGCGACAATCCATCAGGTCGTCGAAAAAGTGGCGGGACCGGACGTGGCGAAGAAGATGGAGGCGATCCTCGCCGACACGAACAATCCGGTGGGCTTTTCGGGGCTCAACCTCATCAACAGCTTCAAAGGGCGGAACGCGATGATCGTGCGCTTCGATGCGGCGAAGACGATGACCATCCCGGCCGGTGCGACCGCGTTCAAGATCCCGGCCCTGTCGCTGATTCTCGCCTTCGAGGGCGTGGCGCCGGTGGTCGATCAGTCGCTGGCCAAGGTGCCGGTTTTTGCGGTGCGCACGGAAGGAACACGCAAGATCTACTCCCTCAAGCAGCCCATTCCGCTCGAAGGCCTCGATCCGGTGATCGTGGTCGACGGTTCGACCCTTTATATTGCCACCGCCGCCGCGTTTTTTGACGAGTGCAGCAAGCAGGCGGCCGGTCTGGCGCAGGAGGCGCCGTTTCGCGACGCGCTCGCCCATCTCGGCGCGGACAACAATTCCATCGTCTATGTGGCGCCCAAGTGTTTCGACCGGCTGCGCCAGCTGGACGCGCTGAATCCCGGTTTGAACGCCGAGGGGAAGCGCACGCTGGAGGCCGTGGTGGCGAATCTGCCGAAGATCGACCGGCCACTGACGGCGGTCCGCATCAACCGGCCGGATGGCATTCTGGTGAAGTCTTACTGGGATCGGTCATCCAAGCAGGACGTGGCCGCGATGGCCATGTACAATCCGGTGATGGTTGGCCTGGTGGCCGCGATGGCGATCCCGGCTTTCCAGAAGGTGCGGACCGAGTCACAGCACAAGGCGGTCACCAACAACCTGCGGATGCTCAGTGCAGCCGCCGACCAATATTATCTGGAGAATAATGTCACGACGGCGACCTACGATGACCTGGTCGGCCCGGGCAAATACGTCCGTCATCTCACTCCGGTGGCCGGGGAAAGCTATCGCGAACTCGAATTCAAGCAGGGCGAACCGCTGCGGGTGACCCTGCCGTCGGGCGAGGTGGTGCAGTATCCGAGATGACGGATGACGGATGCGACTGGCGTTGCGCTTATAGTATCGTGCGGCGGCATGGCGAGATCGCGGGGTAGGGTCGATGTCCTCATCGATCCGTTTTTTTCGCGCACTACCTCCATGCAATCTCACGTGCTTGGCAGGACTCCCACTTTGCACCCGGATGACGCGATTCCTCGGCGGGCTCAGTTTTCCGATCCACCCTGATCCTCGACCGGAAAACGGTCCCGCCCTACCGAGGGCAATCTCACGCCGTCGCGATGGCCTCCGCGCGCTGCACCGACGTGCGGGTGGCGAGCGCGCCGACGAACGCCGCCAGCAGCACGACCCAAAGCAACAAATAGCCGCTCGCTGCACCGCCGTGTCCCACCAGAAACGTGCAGGCCGTGGTCAGGATGGTCCGCAGGAGGCGGTCCGCGGCGTTGAAGAACATGCCGACGCGTCCCATGACCTTGTTCGGCACCACGTGGAGAATGACGCCATTGCGGGCGACCCGGCAGCCCGCATTTCCCAAGCCGAAAAGTCCGATCGCAACGTAGTAAACGGCGGGGACGCGGCAGGTGACGAGCAGGCCGACGGCGACGAGGCAGACGATCATGGTGTAGCCGATGATCTCGCCGGCGCCGCGGAGGTTGGCGAGGCTCGGGATGAAGATGCCGGCCGTGAGCGCTCCGACCGCAAAGCAAATCTCGCCATTGCCGAACACGGAAGCGCCGGCGTGAAGTTCCTCGGCCACGTAGACCGGGAAGAGATAGTTGCTCACCATCACGAGAATGAACGGCACCAGCGTGCAGCCGAAGAAGATCGAGAGCCGCGCCCGTTCGTGCAGCCAGCGCCAGCCCTCGGCCATCGCATGCCAGGCATTGCGCGGAGGCGTGGAGTCGCTGAGATGCGTCGCTTCGTACGGCAGGGTCGACTGGATCGCGAAGCTGAACAGATAGGTGCTCGCATCGATCGCCAGGATCAGCCACAGCGGCACGTGATCGATCAACCGGCCGGCGAGTCCGCCCGCGAGCATGGACGCGGTCTGGCCCTGAATTTCCATCAGTCCCGTCAGCGACTGATAGTGCTGGCGGTCGATGATCTGCTGCAGGAAGGCATATTTCGCCGGGTAATGCAGCGTGTAGTAAAGCATGCCCGCAAAATAGCTCGTGATCAGCTGCCACGTTTCGACATGGCCGGTCACGAACGCCCAGGCGGCCATGGTGGCAGTGGCGACGAAACCGAACAATTCGCCCGCGAGCAGCATGGTCTTGCGCGAATGCTGATCGAGCCACGCGCCATAATACGGCATGAAGAGAAACAACAGCAGCGTGGTGCCGAGCGTGACGTAACCGTACAACTGGTCGCCGCCGGACCGGTGGACGAGCAGCCAGGGCACGGCGATGATTGTGACCCCGGACCCGATCGAGCCCGTGATGTTGGCCACCAGCAGGCGCTGCACCCGGGTGTCGCGGAGGAGGGCTTTCACGGGAGGCGGCGGACAGTTGAAAGTTGAATGTTGAAGGTTGAAAGGCCCGAAGCGGCACCGATCTGCCAGCCGGCTTGGCTTCTCGTGGCAGTCGTCTTGCGCGGCAACGAATACATCGCCGGTGAGTCGTCTTTCAACTTTCAGCTTTCAACATTCAACCTTCGTTCAGATTCCGTGTTGATCGACGAGGTAGATGAGTGACGCGAGCGCGGCGGCGCCGAGTTCGAGTTCGCGCGGGTTCACCTTGTCGATGCTGTCCTCGACCGTGTGATGGATGTCGAAATAGCGCTGCGACTCGGGCATCAGTCCGGCCACGGGATAGCCGAGCTTCACCAGGGGCTCGATGTCGGTCCCGCCATGCCCTTCGGTGAAGTCGTAGACTCCGTACGGCGCGAACAGCGGGCGCCACTGTTCCGCCTTCCTGAGCACGTCCTCCGTGGGACCGAAATCGAAGCCGCGTGGCTGGTCGCCGCCGCCGTCCGTCTCGATGGCGAGCACGTGCCTTTCCTTTTTCGTGGCGACGATGCGCGCATATTCGTTGCCGCCGCGCGTGCCGTTTTCCTCGTTCACGAACAGCACGCAGCGAATCGTGTGGCGGGGCCGGTAGCCCGCCGCGCGCAGGATGCGCAGGACGTCCATCGACTCCACGACGCCAGCGCCGTCATCATGCGCGCCCGGCGCGATGTCCCAGCAATCGAGATGTCCGCCGACCGCGATGATTTCGCCGGGAAACTCGCTGCCCGTGATCTCGCCAATGACGTTATTGGCGGGGGCGTCGGGCAGCCACTGGGAGTGGATTTTCATCTCGATGCGATGCGGGGCGGCGGCCAGCGCGGCGCTGAGATGATTCGAAGCCAGCGTGCTCAGCGCGGCGGCGGGAATGCGCGGAACCCCGTCGAGATACGCGGTCGTGCCGGTGTGCGGAATGTCATTGAGCGAATGAGTCAGCGAACGGGTGAGCACGCCGACCGCGCCGTATTTGGCCGCCTCGGCCGGACCGTGATTACGCGCGTCGCCGGCCTCGCCGTAGGCCTTTCCCGGGTTGATATACTCGGGTTTCATCGGACGATTGAAGAACACGATCTTGCCCCTGACGTCGGTCGTCTTGAGTTCAGCCAGCGTGTGAAGCTCGATGACCGGTGCGGTCAGGCCGGATTCGGGCGTGGGCACCGATCCGCCCAGCGCAACGGCAGTCAGCGCGACGGGCTCGGCGGTGGCGCCCTCGGGTGCGAGGAGCAGGATCGACTCCTTCGGGCCGCGCTCCCAATGCGGCACCATCACGGGTTGCAGCTCGGTGCGATCAGCGCCCTGCGCGCGCAGAACATCCTGCGCCCAGTGGCCGGCGTCGACGAGTTTGGTGGTGCCGGAAAGCCGGCCAGGAAATTTGCCGGTGAGGTCCTTGAGTTCGTCGAAGGCGGGACTGTTGACCAGTGCCGCGTCGTACAGCCGGCGAATCATGGCCGCATCCGCATCCGCCGGAGCATCGGCGAAGCCGACGGATGCGAGGGTCACGGCCAGCAGGCCGGCAACAAGGCTGACAGGGTGAGCGCGCATGGGCTCACGCTTGCCGGACGGTTCACGGTCGCAAGCTGGGAGTTGGCAGGTCCGATGCAGCAGTGCCGGCGGCATGGGTGCACAGATGGATGGGGAAGGGCTGACGTTTTAAGGTAGGGGCGGATGTCTCATCCGCCTTCGATCGAGGTCTCCATGGAGGCAGTCCCTGCCTCAATGGGACATTCCAGGCTCGCGCCTTGAAGAGGGGAGACTCTGCGTTTCAGGACGCCAGCGGTCGCGGCGCACGTACAGCGCGAAGCCATTGAATTCACCGGCGGCCTGATATTCGCGGGCCAGGTAGGCGGCGAGGGCAGGGAAACTCGGCACGCCATTCGCGTTGCGATCCTGATAGATGAATCCGCCCGGGCCGACGGCATCGACGATGAAGGCGGGTCGATTGGCCGTGACGTCGGCGAGAAATTCCGCGCGGAAATAGTCGCGCATCGGATTGTCGCTCATCTGTCGCTCGGTGAGCGAATCGCGCGTCGCCTGGGGCAGCCCGGACTCGACGTAAATTTCCGGTCGCCATCCCCACACCGCCAGGGTGTCGCCGGTTTCGTGCAGGCGCCCGAGGGCACCGATGATCGCGGTCCGCGGGGAATGGTCCGGCAACAAACGCGTGACATCACGATCGCCCGTCACGCGATCGCCGACCTGCCAGGCCAGCGGGCCGACGGCGAACGCACCCAACAGGACAAGTCGCACCCCGGCTCGTGCGCGCGCCATTTCGAGCAGTCCGCCGAAGAACACGCCGGTGGCCAGGGCGAGTGGAAAGATGACGAGGAGCAAATAGTGGGGATAGGCGCGCCCCGGCGCCAGCGACGCATAGTACGAAATGATCAGCAGCCCGATCGCGAGGCTGGCGGGTCGCCAGGAAATGATGCGGCGCCAGGCAAACATGCCGAGGCCGGCGAGGAGGAACACCCACAGCAGCTGATGAAAAAGAGCGAAGCCCCAGGCAAAGTCGGCCAGGTAGCGGAATTCGCCGAAAGACGCTGTCCAAGGCAATGCGCGCGCCTGGGCGTAGATAAGATTGTGGCGGACAAAGGCCTCGTAGAAATGGGGTCCGCTTCCGCTCGACCACAACCAGAGGATCATGCCGCTCAGCGCGAGGAAAGTGGCGCCGAGCAATTGGGCGAGCGGACGCGCGCGAGCCGCCCCGGAAGGCTGCGCGAGGATCATCGCGATGGTCCATACTCCAATCGCCGCCCCCAGCGGCGCCACCTGCAGTTTGCTGAATGGCAGAATTCCGAGCACCAGTCCGGCCGCGATCAGTCGCCAGCCCGGTCGCACGCGGCCGTCCGAAGCGACGGAGGTCGTAACCAGCGCGGCCGCGAGAGCACTGAGAAAAAGCGGGCACCATTCGCTGACGTACGGGGTGAAATCCCAAAATTCGAGCAGGATGAGGAATCCCGCCAACGGCACCGTCAGAAGGCGTCCCAGCCGGTCGCCGTAAAGATGCCGCAGAATCTGCATGACGCAGAGCGCAATGCCCCAGGAAAAAAGCAGGCCGACGATGCGTGCGGTCACGAAGTCGGCCGGGAGTCCGATTGCGGCCGCCAGCGCCAGCGGCGCCACGGTGACGGGCCCGGACGTCATGGTGTCGGGCCACCAGAAAACATGGCGATCGACCATCGTGATGGTCGCGGCGATGTACTGTCCCTCGTCGGGATTGACGGGCTTGTAGAAAAAGGTCGGCCAGCGAAAGGCCAGCATGGCCGCGAGCAGCAGCACGGCATACAGCCCAAACGATTCCCATACTCTCCGCGGAGCTTCCCTTCCTGGCCGACCAAGAAATGCGCTCACGAGCCAGAGCGTCAGGCCGATGCCCGCGAACAATTCGTAGCGGAACGGAGAGTAACCGAGCTGCCGGAGAAACTCGGACATTGTCGGGACGTTGCGCGGCCCGTCGACGGGAGGCAAGCCGGACAGGTGGAGCGACTTGTCCTCAAGGCGCTTCAACGCATTGGGGACAATGCGTTCCACCTCATCTGAGGCGCGGGCCCAGAATTCGCTGCTCCAACGCCTGCACGGTGGCGATGAACTGTTCCGGCGAATGCGCCGCGAGCAGCAGGTCGCGGCTCGAGGCATCCTTGACCACGCGGCAGAGCGAACCGACCAATCCGAGGTAGTCGCCGGGGCGGTCCGGTGGCGTCCCCACGACAAAGATCATTTTCACGGGCGGAGGTCCGCCGTCGTAGTCGATGCCGGCCGGGCAAATTCCAGCGGCCAGGATGATCTGCCGGACGCCCCGGGTGCGCGCGTGCGGGAGGGCGACGCTGTTGCCGAGGGAAGTCGTGTCGAGACGGAGGCGCTCCAGGAGTTCGCGCCGGAATTCGGAAAAGTCGGCCATGTGAGGGTGACTTTCCAGCAGGGCGGCCGTCTCCTGGAGGCAGCCCTCGCGGTCGCCGGCGCGGAGCGATAGCGAGATCCGGTCCGGTTCGAGAAGTTCGGAGAGGCGGAGGGCCATCGGGTTGCCGGAGCGGAAACCCGGGGCGGCGAAACCGCGCCGTGGCCCGATCCGGCAGGCGGATCAGGCGCTGGGCGCCGACTCGACCGGTGGCGTGCTGGCGGAGGTTTCCAGGTCGTCGGATTCGACGACGCGGGCGATGGCGAGAAGCTTGTCGCCCTCGTCGAGGTTGACGAGTTTCACGCCCTTGGCGCCGCGGCCGGTTTCGCGGATCTCCTTCACGCGGGTGCGGACGCTCTGGCCCTTGGCGGTGAGGAGCATCACCTCGTCGTTGTCGCGGACGCTGAGCGCGCCGGCGACGCTGACGGAGCCGTCCTCGGGCAGATCGATCGCGATGACGCCCGTGCCGCCGCGGCGGATGAGACGGTAGTCGGCGAACGGCGTGCGCTTGCCGATGCCGTCCTCGCGGGCGACGAGCAGGCGGGCCTCCGGATCGCACACTTCGATCGCCTGGAGATAGTCTCCCGACTTCTTGAAGCGCATACCGGTGACGCCGGCGGTGAACCGGCCCATCGAACGCAGGCCCTCGCGCGCGCCGGAATCGGTCTCGCCCTCGGAGGCCGAGGCATCGAACGGCTCGGCGGTTTCGCCGCCGGGCGCCGCGGTGGCGCCTTCAAAGAAGCGCACAGCCTGGCCCTGATGGGAAACGAGAATGACCTCGTTGGTGCCGTTGGTAAGGACGCAGCCGACGATGTCATCGCCCTCGTTGAGCTTGATGCCGCGAATGCCGCCTTCGCGCGTGGCGCTCTCGTACTCGGCCAGCGAGGTCTTCTTGATCGTGCCCTCGCGGGTGGCCATGACGACGAAGCGGTCGGGGGCAAAATCCTTCACGCAAAGCATGGCGGCGAGTTTTTCGCCCGAACCCAGGCGCAGGAAGCTCGAGACCGATTTGCCCTTCGAGGTGCGGGTGCCCTCGGGCACATCGTAGACCTTTCTCGCGTGGCACTGACCCGTGCTGGTCAGGAACAGGATGTAGTCGTGCGTCGAGGCGGTGAAGAGGTTCTCCACAAAATCCTCCTCGTACGTCTCGGCTCCGATCACGCCCTTGCCGCCGCGCTTCTGGGCGCGATAGGCCGCGACGGGCGTGCGCTTGATGAAGCCGAGGTGGGAGACGGTGATGACGCAGCCCTCGTTGGGGATGACGTCCTCCATGCGGAGGTCGCCGGTATCGTCGATGATCTCGGTGCGGCGCGGCGAGGCATACTTGTCCTTCAACTCGAGCAGCTCCTTCTTGATCAACGCCAGAAGTTTTGCCTCCGAGGCGAGGATGTCGCGCAGCTCGAGGATGAGCTTCTCGAGTTCCATGTACTCCGCCTCGATCTTGCCGCGCTCGAGTCCGGTGAGCTGGTACAGGCGCAGCTCGAGGATGGCGTTGGTCTGGATTTCCGAGAGCGGATATTTCGCCATCAGGCGCACCTTCGCCTCGTCGCGATTGGCCGACGAGCGGATGATCTTCACGAAATCGTCCAGGTTATCCAGGGCGATGATGTAGCCCTCGAGGATGTGCGCCCGGGCCTCGGCCTGGCGGAGGCGGAACTGCGTGCGGCGGGTGACGACGTCGCGGCGGTGGTCGACGTAGCACTCGATGAGTTCCTTGATGTTCATTTGCTTCGGCCGCTTCTTGTCGAGGGCCAGCAGGATGACGCCGAAGGAGGACTCGAGGGCGGTCTTCTGGTAAAGCTGGTTGATGACCACCTGCGACTGCTCGCCGCGCTTCAGCTCGATGACGATGCGGGTGTTCTCGTCGGACTCGTCGCGCAGGTCGCGAATGCCGTCGATTTCCTTTTCGCGGACGAGCTCGGCGATGCGGGTGACGAGGGAGGCGCGGTTGACGTTGTAGGGGATCTCGGTGACGACGATCTGTTCGCCGCCGCCCTTGATTTCCTCGGTGTGGGCCTTGCCGCGCGTGCGCACGATGCCGCGGCCGGTGGTCAGGTACGAGTTGATGCCGTCCCGTCCGTTGATGTAGCCGCCGGTCGGAAAGTCGGGTCCGGGGATGTAGCGCGCAACCTCGGCCACGGAAATGCCGGGCTGGTCGATGACCGCGCAGGTGGCGGCGATGATCTCGCCGAGATTATGCGGTGGGATGTTGGTGGTCATGCCCACGGCGATGCCCGTGGAGCCGTTCATCAGCAGATTCGGCAACGCGGCCGGAAGGACGGTCGGCTCGGTGGTCGACTCCTTGTAATTCGGGGCGAAATCGACGGTCTCCTCCTCGATGTCCTTCAGCAGTTCCTCCGCGACATCGCGCAGGCGCGCCTCGGTGTAACGGTAGGCCGCGGGCGGATCGCCGTCGACCGAGCCGAAGTTGCCCTGCGGATCGATCAGCGGGTAACGCATGACCCACGACTGGGCGAGGCGGACGAGCGTGTCGTAGACAGACGAATCGCCGTGTGGGTGGTAATTCTTCAGCACCTCGCCGACGACGCCGGCGCACTTGTCGAACGCGCGGTTGTGGAGCAGTCCCTCCCGCAGCATCGCGTAAAGGATGCGGCGCTGCACCGGCTTCAGGCCGTCCCGCGCGTCCGGCAGGGCACGCGAGATGATGACCGACATCGAATAGTCGATGTAGGCCGTCTGCATGATGTCCGTGATGTTCGCGGTGGAGAGTTTTTCGTTGGCGGAATACATCTAAGAAGTAGCGAGTAGCGACTAGTGAGTAGCGAGTAGGCTGAAGTTAAGCGGAGGGTGCGGACGGGAGCGGGAGTTAGTTGATCGGCGAGAAGTGGAGCGTATCGGGGAGCGAGTGGTCGGGCGTTTGGAGGGATTGCGTGCTCACTGCCCGCTACTGGCTACTCGCTACTTCAGCCTCAGACATCCAGATACTGCACGTTCAGCGCGTTGTCCTCGATGAACTGGCGGCGGGGCGGGACCTCATCGCCCATGAGGAGCGTGAAGAGTGCATCGGCCTTCGCGGCGTCGTTGATGTTTACCTTCAGCAGGCGCCGCTGCTTGGGATCCATGGTCGTCTCGTACAGCTGCTTCGGGTTCATTTCGCCCAGACCCTTGTAGCGCTGGATGGACAAACCCTTGCGCCCGTTGGCGCGAATCTGGGTGATGATATCGAGAGGGGAGAAGAGCTCCGACTTGACCTCGCTCTTTGCGGCCGCGTTCTCGGTGATCGTGTATTGCGCCGCTTCGCTCGGGGCGAAACGGGCGGTATCGAGGCCGATGCGCGCAAGGGCCTTGAGCAGCTTCGACATTTCCGTGGCCTCGAAAATTTCGTGCACCGTGACGCGGCGCGCGGGCACCGGCGAATTGGAGCCGGTGCCGGTGGGCGGGGTCGAATCGCTATCGGCGTCGCGAATTCTCTCCTGGTCGAGCGCGGCGCGGGCCTTGTCGTCGGCGAGGAACCGGTGCGACTCGCGATTTCCCTCGCGGATGCGAACCACGTAGCGCGGCAGGTCATTGGTCGAGCGATCGTGCTGGTCGAGATACTCGGCGAGCGACGCGCCGTGCCGCGTGATGCCGGAGCCCAGCTTCTCGAGCGCGGCGAGCATCTCGACGATCTGGTCGATCGACTCCTTGCTGAACTGATGGCCGTCGGACAGGCGGGTCAGCAGGATTTCCTCGGAGCCGAGTTCGAGCAGCATGCGGTTGAGCTGTTCGTCGTTGTCGATGTACTGCTCGCGCTTCTTGCGCTTGATCTTGTAGAGCGGCGGCTGGGCGATGTACACGTAGCCGCGCTCGATGATGCCCTTCATCTGCCGGTAGAGGAACGTCAGCAGCAGGGTGCGGATGTGCGAGCCGTCGACGTCGGCGTCGGTCATGATGATGACCTTGTGGTAGCGGGTCTTGTCGGCGTTGAAGGCCGAGTCGTCCTCGCCCGAGCCGATGCCCGTGCCGATGGCGGTGATGAGCGTGCGGATTTCCTCGTTGGAGAGAACCTTGTCGAGCTGCGCCTTCTCCGAGTTGATCAGCTTGCCGCGGAGAGGCAGGATCGCCTGGTAGCGCCGGTCGCGGCCCTGCTTGGCCGAGCCGCCGGCGGAGTCGCCCTCGACGATGTAGATTTCGCACAGCGTCGGATCCTTTTCCGAGCAGTCCGCGAGCTTGCCGGGCAGTCCGCCGCCGGACAGCGCGCCCTTGCGGATGGTCTCCCGGGCCTTGCGGGCGGCCTCGCGGGCGCGGGCCGCCATGAGACTCTTCTCCACGATGCGCTTGGCCACGCCGGTGTTGCTCTCGAAATAGAACATCAGGCCCTCGTAGGAGACCGAGCCGACGATGCTCTCGACCTCGGGAGAGAGCAATTTGACCTTGGTCTGTGACTCGAACTTCGGATCGCTGTGCTTGATCGAGATGACGGCGGCGAGGCCCTCGCGGACGTCGTCGCCCGTGATCTGCGGATCCTTGTCCTTGAGCAGGTTGTTCGCCTTGGAAAACTGGTTGATCGCGCGCGTCAGGGCGCTGCGAAAGCCCGAGAGGTGCGTGCCGCCGTCGGGATTGTGGATCGTGTTGGTGTAGCAGAGCACGAGGTCGTTGAACGAGTCGTTGTACTGCAGGACGATTTCGACGTGGATTTCGGCGGCCTTGCCGTCGATGTCCGCCGACGTTTCCTTCGCGATGCGCACCGGCTTCGGATGGAGTGGCGTCTTGCCCGTGTTCATCTGCTTCACGAACTCGATCACGCCATCCTTGTAGAAATACGTTTCGGGCTTCGGGTTGGCCGGCCGTTCGTCGAGGAACGTGATCTCGAGGCCGGAATTCAGGAACGCGAGCTCCCGCAGGCGCTGGGAGATCGTATCGGCCTTGAACACCGTCGTCTCGCGGAAGATTTCCGGGTCGGGCTTGAAGGTGATGAGCGTGCCGGTGCCCTTGGCCTTGCCGATGACCTCGAGCTTCTTGATCGTTTTTCCGCGCTCGAAGGTCATGTGGTGGATCTGCCCGTTCCGGGAGACCTCGACCTCGAACCATTCGGAGACAGCGTTCACGCATTTGGCGCCGACGCCATGGGTGCCGCCGGAAAACTTGTAGCCGCCCTGGCCATACTTGCCGCCGGAGTGGAGCGTGGTCAGCACCAGCTCGACGCCGGGAATTTTATACTGCGGATGGATGTCGACCGGAATTCCACGGCCGTTGTCCTTGATGCTGATCGAACCGTCGACGTGGATCACCACGTTGATCTTGTCGCAGTGGCCGGCCAGATGCTCGTCGACCGAATTGTCCAGGACCTCGGAAACGCAGTGATGCAACGCGCGTTCGTCGGTGCCGCCGATGTACATTCCGGGCTTTTTCCGGACGGCTTCGAGCCCTTCGAGTTTGCCCAGCTTGGAGGCGTCGTAGGTGTCGGCGGTGGGGTGGTTTTTGGCGGTATTCGGGGCTTCGTCGTGGTCGGACATTTAGTACGGAAATTGGAGGAAAAAAGCTCTCGAAAAACAGGCTTCACCACAATGTTAATTTCGCGAAAATCCGACTTATTTTTGCGTTCGGGAACAAAGATGTAAGTTTTTGGACAGTAATATCTAATAACAGCGAATTTGTTCTGGAAATTTGCTGCGACCGGACAATCAAAAAACGTGTCGGGATTCGGCGATTTCCCGGTCGAATTTTGATCCCCACGGCGACGGGAAAAACGACTCGCTCCGGTACGCTGTGTGCAGCGCAGCGCCGGCGTTCGACGTGGAGGGTTCGCGGGGCGCGCGGACGAGGAAAAAGTTTCTCGCTCGGCCGGTCACCTTCCGGCCGGGCCGGCGGAAGCATCTTGCCATTGACCGCTTCGGACGCCGACACATGGTCGCTTCATGGCTGGAATCAATCTGGGCAATCTGCTGGTGCTGCAGGAGCACGATGTGAAACGTGAGGGTCTGGAGCAGCAATTGAAGGCCGTGCCGCGTGAGATCGCGTCGGTCGAGGGGAAGATCGCCTCGGAAAAAAAGGCGATCGAGGAGGCGAAGGCCGAGTGGCACGCGCTGGAATCCCGCAAGAAACTGCTCGAAACCGAGATCCAGAGCGCCGAGGCGCAGATCGCGAAGTACAAGACCCAGCAGGCGCAGGTGCGGAAGAACGACGAGTATCAGGCGCTGACGCACGAGATCGAGACGACCACCGGGCAGATCGGCACGCTTGAGGAGGACGAGATCAAGGTGATGTTCTCGATCGATGAAGCGCGGAAAAAATTTCAGGCGGCCGAGGCATTGCTGAAGGGCAACATCGCCGGGCACGAGACCCGGATTCGCACCCTGCAGGGCCGGGAGAAGGAACTGCAGGCCGAGATCGCCGCGGAGGTGGCGGCGATGTCGTCGGCCCGTCCGGGCGTGCCCGAGGATCAACTGCGCATTTACGACCGCCTCGCAAAAAAGCCGGGCCTGCCGGCGGTGGTGCCCCTGGGTGGCGGCCGCTGCGGTGGCTGTCACTTGAAGGTGCCCGCCCACATCGAGGTTCAGGCCCGCAGCCGGACTGAAATTGTCACTTGCGACCAGTGCGGTCGGATGGTGTACTGGCCCTCCTAGTTTCGGGGCCAGACCTTCGCTCCGAGTTCTTTGAGCCCGGAGAGGAAAGTCCGGACACCCCAGGGCAGGATTCCGCGTGAAAGCGCGGGCGCGGCGTTTCAAGGCGCCGTGACGGATAGTGTCACAGAAAACAAACTGCTGCGCAGTTTGAGTGAGGATGAAGGTGAGGAGTGAAAGGGGCGACCTGATCACCTTCACTTTTCCTTTTCACTCTCACTCGCGGAGCGATGGTGAAAAGGTGGGGTAAGAGCCCACCGCGCCGAAAGCAATGACGGCGGCACGAAAAACCCAATCCGGTGCAAGGCAACAAAGGCGGCTGAATGGCCCGTTCGATAGCCGCGGGTATGCCGCACCCGCCTTCCCCCTGCGCAAGCAGGCTACGGCGTGGCAAGTCCGCCCTCGGGCGGATTTGAGAGAAATGAAGGTCACCCCGGTTCCGCCGGGGACAGAATCCGGCTTATCGGTCCCGAACCTAGAAACATGCGGGGCGCGCGGCGAACGTCGCGCGCCCCGCGCCATTTATTGGGGAAGTGACGAGTGGCCAGTGACAAGTGAAGAGCTGTAGGGCGGGGTTGCCAACCCCGCCAAAGGCCGAAGGAGCGCATTGATGCCCGGTTGGGGAACCTCGCTCCGCCGGAAGAAGCGCGTTCGCACTTCGAGCGAACTTGTCACTGGTCACTCGCCACTCATCACTTCCGAAAATCGCTTGACTCACCCCCGGGATTTTGGGTGTTTCGCCCCTCGTCCTTTTCCCAACGCCATGGCCAACACCAAGTCCGCAATCAAAGCCGCCCGCAAGTCCCTCCGGAACGCCGCGCGCAACCAGACCATCAAGACCCGCCTCAAGACCCTCGCCAAGGGCGTCGAGAAGGCCGCCGCGTCGGGCAACGCCGAGGCCGCCCGCGCCGCCGCCATTGCGTTCTCTTCGGCGCTCGATCGCGCGGTGAAGAGCCACGTCATCCACCGCAACACGGCCTCGCACCACAAGTCGCAGGTCGCGAAGCATATTTTTGCGGCCAAGAAATAACCGTCGTCTCGGTTCGTTTTCCAACCCGCGTGCCTTCCGGCCGCGGGTTTTTTCTTGTCCGCGAGGATCCGCGCTTGCGGGTTGAATTTGGACCGGCGTTGCGCGTTCATGGCGTTTTCCCGTGTCCGCCGCCTGCGAGCTCTTCTTGATTCGCGATTGGGACGCCGCCTGGCGGACGGTGATCGCACCCTGGTTGCGCGAACCGGCGAGTCTGCGCCGCGACCTCGTGGTCGTGCCCACGCGCGGCCAGGCGCACTGGCTCAAGCGGCGCTGCGTGCGCGAGGGCATTCCGCTGCTTGGGGTCGAGTTTCTCACGCCGGGACTGCTGCGCCGGAAACTGCACACCCTGATGGCGGACTTGCCGCCCGCAATGCCGGTCGAATGGATCCGTCTCCACCTTCAGGCGATAATTGCCGAATCGCTGGCGCGACGGGACCGGAGCGATCCCACTTGGGGTTTTTGGAAGAGTCTGGCGAGCGATGTCGATCGGGCGCTCGCCGATCATGCCGCGCTGCAGCACGCCGGACTGGGGGCATCCGACTTCGGCTTCGAACCCCTGCGCGAGGCCTTCGGGGAACTGGAAAAACGGGTGGCGGCGGCGGGCTTCGATTTTGCTCCCCGGCAGGAAAGCCAGATGGCGACGCGTCCACTCGCGACGCCCGATTTCGGACGGGTGTTGCTGACGGGTTTTACCGCGGAGGAGTCGGATCAATTTTCCGTGCTCAAGGCCGCGGCGGCGCGCGGGGAATCCGTCAGGGTGCTCGTGCCGGAACCGGACTTCGAGCGTCCGAGTCGCCTCGCCGAGGCCTGGGTGCAGCGTTGGGAGCGCGCGCTGGCAATGGAGGCTTCGGTCCTGGACGACATTTTCGAAGCCGCCGGACGTCGCGTGGCGGATTTGTGGACCGGCGCGGACGGCGATCCCTCCGCGGCAAACATTTCGATCGGACGCACGCGCGAGGACGAGGTCGCACTTGTCGCGCGGCAGATCGTGCAACTTCTGGCCGCCGGAGCGAAGGACATCGCGGTGGTTTTCCCCCGTGCGGACGCCGCGCACCGCCGGCTCGCGGGCCTCCTGGCGGATCACCAGATCCCGTTCAACGATTTGATCGAGGCGGCGGCGCCGCCCGCGCCGGAAATTCAGCTGCAGGCCGCCCTGCTGCGGTTCCTGCGTCGCGGCACCCGCCTCGAGGAGATGCTGGCCTTGTGGCAGCATCTGCAGCTGATCGGGGCCACCACCGTTGATCCATCCGCGGCCCGCGAGGCGTGCGAGCGGGCGTTCGACGAAACGCAGGACCACGTCCTCGAGCCCAATCGTGCACTTTGGGAGACGTCCGAGCGCACGCTGGGGCGGGAAATGGCACGCGTGGCGGCATTGCTGCCGTCCGCCTGGCCCGATGCGGTGACGCTTTCCGATGCGGTGACGCGTTTCGCCGCAATGTCGCACGCTTTCCGTCTGCCGCTCCCGCAAGGTTGGAATGCCTTCGTGCGTTACGCGGAGCGGGAACCGCGCGAATTTCCCTCCGGGTTGGTGCTCGAGGCGCTCGCAAACCTGCTGCCTTCGAAAGGCGCGGTCACCGAAGCCAGCGGACGTGGACAATTCGCGCCGGTCACGCTGACCACCCGGCGCCGGGCGGCCGGTTGCGCGTGGGAGCATGTCATTTTGATGGAATCCAACGCCGGCGTCTGGCCGCGCCGGGCCGAGCCTTCGGTCTGGCTCACGGACGAGCAGCGCGAGGAATTGAACCGTCGCCTGGGAGAGGCGCGCCTGCCTTTGGCCGAGGAACAGTTCGGATTCGAACGCCAGGGTTGGCTAGAGCTGGGGCGAAACGCTGCTCATCTCGGGTTTTCGGCCGCACTTTTCGACGAGCAGGAGCCGGAAATCCGCCTCGCTCCGAACAGCTGGCTCGAGCGCGTGCTCGTTGCGCGATCCCCCGAAACGGAGGCGCCGAGATTGGAGGACATTTTCCCGGCTCTCGCGTTGGGCACCGTGCTTGGCGAAGCCTCCAGCGATGCCGGAGTCGACGCCTGGGAGTCAATCTGGCGCGGACGACGCGACCCGGCGCGGCCCTTCGACGGGCATTTTTTCTCCGGCCCGCTGCCACTCTCGGCACCGAAGCGCGTGGCGGCGCGGACGCTCGAGGCCGGTTTGCGCGATCCGATCATTCTTTGGTACGAGATGGTGTTGAAAGTCAGCCGCGCCGAATGGCGGCCGCTGGTCCGGGCGCGCCGGAAACTGCTTGGCCAGGTGGTGCACCGCGTCCTGGCGCGTGCCTTGCGCGGGCCGCCCGTGGAAGGCGAATTTATGGCCCGGCCGGAATTCGACGTGGCGTCCCGCGGCCTGTCCGAAGCGTTGCTCGACGCGGGACAGAAGTGGCCGCGGAATCTCTACTGGGACTCGATTCGCGCCGAGGCCGACCAGATTGCCCGGACGATATTGGAGAAGGTCTTTCAGTTGCCGGAGATGCCCTTTCTGGCGGTCGAGGCACGTCTGCCTTCGGAAACGATGCTGGCGGTCGGCGCGGCGGGCGATCGGATCGAACTCGCAGGTCGGATCGATCTGGTGCTGTCGGATCGGCCGGGATGGAACGGTGCGCGGGTCGCGGTGGTGGATTTCAAAACGGGCGCGGATTTGCCGCTATCCGTCGAGCGCATGGCGCGCGGCGACTCCCTGCAGCTCGGACTATATCTTGCGGCGGCGCAAAGACTGGGCGCCGCCGATGGTGCGGTGTTGATGGTGAAACCGGACGCCGCGCCACCCGCCCGGATCGCGATGGAGGAGTTGCCGCGGGCACTGGCCGGGCTTGATCAGCTGGCGCTTCATCGGGCCACCGGTCGCTACGGCGCGCTGACGCCCGACCGGACGGAATTTTCGCGTGGCTTCGAGTGGCCGCTGGCCTGCGCGGCGATCGAATTCGAAATTCTCGAACGAAAATTTGCACGGACGCTGGACGGTGACGCGTCCCGGAGGCGGTGCCATGACTGAGCTTCCGGCCGATGCCGTGGCGCGCGAGCGTTTCCGGCGCGAGTGGGATGCGAATTTCGCGGTCGGGGCCAACGCGGGCTCCGGCAAGACGACGGCCATCTCCGAGCGCCTGGCGGCGATGGCATTGTCGGATCGCGGCGAGGAACTCCTGCGAAAAACGGCGGTGGTCACGTTCACGCGCAAGGCGGCCGCGCAGATCGGGCAGCGTGCGCGGTCGATCCTGCTGCGCCGTCTCCGCGAGCAACCGGCAGCGAATCTCGCGGCGCTCGACCATCTCGAGCGCGCATTCTTCGGGACGATTCACAGCTTCTGTCTGCTGCTCGGCCAGCGTCACGGACGCGCCCAGGGGCTGCATCGGAATCCGGAAGTGGTGGACGACGACACCGCGTGCTGGGACGAATTTCTCGAACAGGACGCGATGGAGTTTCACCGATTGTCCACGCGATCGGTTGAGGGATTCCTGCGCCACGCGCCGCTGGAATCGATCTTCGCTCTCGCGCGCGAGCTGACGCTTGATCAGGCGACGGAACTCGTGAATCGCGTCGTCGCCGACGGTCCTCCGCCGCCGAGCGAGACGGCGCACGCGGCGATCGCGGCCGCCGCGACGCGCGGACCGAAGGCGCAGGCGGCGCTGCGGAGAAACCAGGAAACGATCGCAGCCTGGCGGCGAAGACTTGATTCCGATCGCCGCTTCCTGGCTTTTCCCAAACCGGAGGGCACCGCGGGCGGCATCGTCGAATTGTATGCGAGCTATTTTGCCCCGGTGAAAGCGTGGGTGGCCGACGCCGGAGCGGTGCTCGCGGCGGAACTGGCGCTGCGTTATCGTGACTGGCGCCTCGAGCGCGGGATCCAGACCTACGCCGACCAGGTCGAGGCGGCGCGACAGGTGCTGACGGACCCGGCGATTCTCGATCGCGTCCGCGGCGAAGGCTGGCGGGTGCTGCTGGACGAGGCGCAGGACACCGATCCGCAGCAGTTTTCCGTGCTGGTCGAAATCGCGCGACCGCCCGGCGCGCCGCCCGGCACGTGGCCGGCGCGGGGCGGACCGCCGCCGCTGGCGGGCCGGTTTTCGTTGGTGGGAGATCCGCAGCAGTCGATCTACGGCAGCCGCGCCAACGTGAGAAATTTTCAGGAACACCTGGAGGCGTTCGGGCGGGGCGACGGCGGGGAGCGTCTGACGTTTGACGTGACCTTTCGCGTTCCGCGCTGCGCCGTGGACCTGCTCAATGCCACGCTGCCGGACGTTTTTGGTCCGGGCCGCGGGGAGAATCTCGGACTGCCCGCGGCGGAAGGCGCGCCGTCGCCCCTGCTGCAGGTGCCGTACGAACCGCTGGTCGCGGCTTCGTCAAACGAGGACGGATCGGTCTTGGTGCTGCCGCTTCCCGCGGTGGAGGAAAAACTGAAGGTCGACGAGCAGCTCGCGCGCGAGGCGGCGACGGTGGCGGCGTGGCTGCGCGAGCACGGGCCCGCGGCGCTCGGCGTGGCGGCGTGGGGAGAGGTCGGCGTGATCGCCCCGCGCAACAGCTGGCTGCCGATCGTGCGCGACGCACTGGAAGCCGCGGGCATTCGCACGGCGCTGCAATCCCGGCGCAGTCGGGTGGGGGACAATCCGGCCTACGCCTGGACGATCGGACTGATGACCATCGTCGTCGATCCGGAGAACACGTTCGAATGGACGGGAGTGCTGCGCGAAATCTTCGGAGTCAGCGATGCGCTCCTGGCCCAGGAGATCGCCGTTCACGGCCGGTTTTTCTGGGAGGAGCCAAACCGGCACGAAGGCGACGTGGCGCGGGCACTGACCGTGCTGCAACCGTGGATCGAGCGGGCGCACGGCGAGGGCGAACCGCTGGATCGTCTGGTGGCCGGAATGTTTCGTGCGTGCGCGCTCGAGGAAAAGGCGCGTCGCGTCGACGCGGGGGGATCCCTGGCGGAACTGGCCCGGTTGCAGGCCGAGGCGGCGGAAATCGGACTCGAGGGAGGCGGACCCACGCAGTGGCTGGAGAAACTTCGGCTTCATTTGGACGACGGACGTCCGGCCGGAAAGGCGAGCGACGACGCCCTCGGGTTGATGACTTCGCATTCGGCCAAGGGCCTTGAGTGGCCGGTGGTGATCGTGGTGGGTTTGTGGCGGGAGATTCGCCGGCGGGAAGGTTCGGGGTTGCAGCTGGTCACAACGGGAGCGCAAGGGCCGCGGGTCTATTTCGATCCGGCCAGCCTGCCGCCAGAGACCCGCGAAGCGCAGGATCGCGAAAAGTCCCGGGAGGACGCGCGATTGCTCTACGTCACGCTGACCCGGGCGCGGCGCCTGCTGATCCTGCCTTGGGGGCCGGAATTTGCGGACCGGAGAGACGCCAGCTTCAGTGGGATTTGGGACGCCGATCTTTCAAGACTGCCGACGGTCGACTCGTTGCCGACCTCGCCTATCGACGCGCCAGGACCCTTGCCGGAGGCGGCGAGCGAGCGCATCCATCTTTCGGCGACGGATATTCCCTCCATTGTCCGGCGTTTATTGCCGCATCAATTGGCGGAAAAGGTCGATGTCGTGCGGGCCGGGCGCCACGAAAGCTCCGACCTGGATCCGGTTCCCCGGATCGGAACCACGGCGGAACCGTTGGAATATGGAACCTGGTGGCACGAGACGATGGAGTTCATGCCCTGGGCTGCCTCCGGGGAAACGCAGGCAGAATATATTGCCGGGGCGCTGGCGATCGCAGAGGCCAGGGGATTCGCTGGACAGGGCCGCGACGAAATCGAGCGACTGATGCTATCGGACACCCGGCAACAGATTGAAGAAACTCGTTGGCGGAAACTCAGTGAAGCCAGTCTGCTGGCGGAGATTTCCCCGGGGGCCTGGATGGATGGCGTGGTGGACCTGCTCCTGCACGATCCCGACCGGAACGAATTGTTGGTGCTCGATTGGAAGACAAACCGGCGGTCGAACGAAGAAACCGAGGGATCGCATCTGGAGCGATTGCAGGCCGAATATCGCGGACAGCTGGAGGCGTACCGGACCGGACTGGGACAACTCTTCCCGAAGGCGGCAATCCGGGTGGCGATCTACGCCTCAGCCACCGGGGCCTGCTCAATCTGGTAGAGCCGGGAAAAGGCTTTACAGGGCTGTTAATTCGCCGCACGGTGCGGGCAGTCATCGACAAACACCATGGGAAATTTGAAAAAGAAGCGCCGTCTCAAGATGGCGAAGCATAAACGTCGGAAACGCCTGAAGGCCAACCGCCACAAGAAGCGTACGTGGCAGAAGTAACGGCGGCCCCGGCCGCTGTCCGACAAAGTGTCGCAAACCCGCATACCAATTGGTTGCGGGTTTTTTATTGGGGCATCGTCGAGCGTAAAATTTATCGAAATGCTTGGAGCCTAACAGAGTCGGATTGATTTAGACTTGTCAGGAGTAGGGTGCGGCTCTATCCGGATTAGCGAATTTTATCCCTTTGGGGTATTTCGCGGCCTGATCCCGGTCGTTTTGTCACTGCCGGAATCGCTGCGGAGCGCCCCAAAATCGCACACTCCACCGGCCACCCCGTATGTTTTTCGCTAAGAAAGCCAAAGGCTTTTGCGTCGAATTCGGCGAGCAGACGACTTTGCTGGCGCGCATGTCCCAGGCGGAAGCCCCCCTCGTGGTGGAGGAACTGCGGGAATTCCCGGCCGGCGACTACGAGGCGATCAAGGAATACGTGCGCACCTCCGCCGGCAAGGGTCCGACGGGATATGCCCACACCCGCTGCGGCGTGTATCCCAGCCGACGGGTCGTCCGGCGCCACACCCTGGAACTGAAGCGCGTGCGCGAGCCGGCGTATTTTGCCGAAATTTACAGCCAGCAATTTCGCATTGAGCCCGAGAAATACACGATGGCGGTGCTCAATTCCAACGACGGCAGCGACTACGACACCACGAAGGCGGCCCACAAGGAAGTGCTGTTCGTGGGCATGCCGGCCGATGAGATCATCCAAACCCAGGACACGCTGCTGGCCAATGGCGTTTATCCGGAGAATCTGGAGCTGGGCACCGTCGCGATGCTCGGCGGCCTCTCGAGTTATCTTCGCTTCAAGCAGATCAAGTCGCCGCTCCTTCTGCTCGAGATGTCGGCGGAATCGACCCAGAGTTTCATCGTCAGTGCCGACGGCGTGGATACCTCCCGCCCGATCGCGAGCGGGATCGCGGCCATGATCCCGGTGGTGCAGAAGGAACTGGGCCTGAAGGACGAGGAATCGGCCCGAAAGCTTTTCTATTCGAACACCTTTGATTTCACGAGCATGGGCAGCACGCTGATCAAGAAGCTGCTGAAGGAGCTGCAATCGCTCATCGGTTTCTACGAGGTGAACACGGGCCAGTCGATCGGCAGCGTCCTCTGCACGCAGCTGCCGGCGAACCTCGGCTGGCTCAGCGCCACCATGGCGACCTCGCTTGGAGTCGGCACTTTCAAACTCGATCTGCAACCCTGGATCGAATCGCTGGGAATTCAACTGGGCGAGGGCGTCACGGTGCCCGCGCCGGAGGACCGTTGGGTGGGACTATTCTCCCTGATGGCGAATTACAACAATGCTAGCGTTTCAACTGCCACTGACCAAAAAAAGTGACGCGACGCCGGTCGCGACGCCGCATTGGCATCCGAACTTCCGCAATTACGAGCGGTTGCCGGACACCAAGGTGGTGCGCACGACTTTTTTCCTCAACGCGGCATCGATCGTCGTGGCGGCCGTGTTGCTGCTCCTGCTCGGCAAGCATCAATACAACCTGCACGACTTGAACACGCAGATCGCGGAGGCGGAGGCGGACATCGCGCGCAACCAGAAGGCGAATGCGGACGCGATCAAGGCTTCGGATACCTTCAGCGACGAGGAAAAGAAAATGGCGGAGGCGGAGAATTTCGCCCACGTTCCGATCTCGCCGGTGGAACTCGTTCTGACGCTCGGCCGCACGCTGCCCAAGGAAGTGCAGATCGAAAATGCGGAGATCCGCATGAGCGACCAGTCGGGCTCGATGTGCATCCTCCACGGCAACGTCGCGGGCACCAAGGATCAGGCTTCCGGCACGGTCAACTCGTACCTCGACACGCTGCGGGCCACGCCGCGGTTCGCGGCCGTCTTTGAATCGGTCAGCCTCAACAGTCTCACAGACTCGAAGAACAATCTCCTGAGTTTCGAGATTGTGCTGAAAATGAAGGCTCCGGGAAAGGCGAAGTCATGACCGGCGCCGACGTCACTCTCGCGGCCAAGAAACACCCGATCGTCGTGGTGTGCGGCCTGATTTCGCTCATTTGCATCGTCCTGCTTTATCTGGGCAGCGATGCGGTCGACGAACGCAAATCCGTCGCCGACGAACGCAGCAAGACGGATCATGCGATCAACGCGAACGTCACCGCCTCCAGCAACCTCGCGCAGCAGACCGAGGCGATGCAGCGCGCGGTGAAGGACATGGAGAGCCGTCTCATCAAGGGCAGCCAGCTCGCCATCAACCTCCAGTATTTCTACCGCCTCGAAAGCGAGACCGGGGTCAAGATGGCCGATGTCCACCAGGGCACGATTCCGGCGCTTCGCGGCGGCAGCAAGGGCGGTTATATTGCGGTTCCGTTCGCTGCCAATATCCAGGGCAATTTCAAACAGGTGCTCGATTTCATCCAGCGCGTCGAAAACGGACAGCGCGTCGCCCGCTTCACGTCCGTCTCCTTCGTGAAGACGCAAACGGAGGCCACCGGTCCGGACGGATTCAACGTTTCAATGGGAATCGAATTCCTCGGCACGCCATGAGAAATTTCCGCCTGATCTTCGCGGCCGTCATACCACTCGCCTCGGCGATTGCGGTGAGTGCGGACGACATCAAGCCGGTTATCGCACCCAATGTGCGAAAGGAAGCACTGGCGAAGGCCGACGCCCTTCTTTCGGTGAAACCGCTCGGCCTTCCGGCCAATGCCAACGATCCGTTCCATTCCCAGGCATTTGCCGAGGCGTCGGGACATCCGATACATACGACGGATACAAGTCCGAAAGTCGCGGGACCGAAGACCGAGCACGATATTCTGGCCGGAATCGCGGCCGGATTGAAACCGAGTGGCAATTTCATTATCGGGGGACAGGAAGTGCTTTTATTCGGTGAAAAGCGCGTCAAACCCGGCACCACGCTGACAATTAACTTTGAAGGCGCGGAATACACTGTTGAGATAACCGCTATCAACCACACCAGCTTTACCCTCCGCCTCAACCGCGAGGAGTTTACCCGGCCAATTAAATGAGGAACCGCACCATGAGCACACGCATCGTTTTGATCGCGATTGCCGCCTTGGGATTTACCGCCCAGGGCTTGGCCCAGCCGGCCGCCGCGCCAGCCGCCACCCCACCGCCGGCCGACGCCCCGAAGGCCGACGCCGTGACCGTCCAGCCCGCCGCTCCGACGACCACTGCGGCCGTCACGCGCGACAAGGACACCCTGTCCGTCGATTTCCCGGACGAGGAGATCAAGACGATCCTGCGCAACGTCGCGGATCTCTTCGAGCTCAACCTCGTCGTGCCCGACACGCTGACCGGCAAGACGTCGATCAAGCTGCGCGACGTGACGTGGCGCCAGATCTTCCACGTGGTGCTGAGCCCCGCCGGCTACACCTACATCGAGGAAGGCAATATCATCAAGGTCGTGAGCAACGAGTCGCTCACGCAGGAGCCGGCCTCGACCGAGGTATTCGTGCTCAACAACGCCAAGGCCGCCGACATCAAGCCGACTGTTGACGGCCTGGTCGACGCCGCCGCAGGCGGAAAGATTCTCGTCGATGCGCGCAGCAATGCGCTGATCGTCACCGAGCGTCCCTCCAAGATGGGCCGCATCCGCACGATCATCGACCAGCTCGACAAGGCCACCGACCAGGTGCTCATCGAGTCGAAATTCATCGAGGTCACCGACGGCGACATCCGCAACCTGGGTGTCAACTGGTCCTCGCTCAGCGGCTACCAGCTCACCGCCGGTCCGTTCACTGGGGGTTATACTCGCCAGCAGGACAATAACCTGACCAACCAGAACGTCGGCCAGAACACGAACGTGCCTTTCATGCAGAACCAGCAGGTGCTGGCCGGCCAGGTCGTGGGCTCGAATGGCCCGCTGCTGCCGGCGCCGACGCAGGTGCCCGATCTCGTCAATGGCGGCTACGTCAACACCTACCCGGGCGTCGGTGGCACCACGACGCTCACCCAGATGGTGGACGAGCTCGTCCAGCATGAGGCAACTGCGGTCTTTTCCGCGCCGCAGTTCAATGTGTTGCTGAGCGCGCTCAACACCCTCGACAACACGAAGGTCGTCTCCAATCCGACCGTCGTCACGCTCAACAACACCGAGGCCACGCTGAACGTCGGCGAGGAATTCCCGATTCCGAGCTACACGTACAATTCGGAGCGCGGCCAGTTCGAAGTTTCAGGGTTCCAATACAAGGCAATCGGCGTGAATATGAAAGTTACGCCGCAGGTCAACGCCCGCGGCATCATCAAGCTCACGCTCGAACCTGAGGTCAGCCAGCAGAACGGTCAGACGAGCTTCGGCGGCGCGGGCGGCGCCAGCATCCCGATCATCGCGACCCGCAAGGCGAAGACGCAGGTCTCGCTCAAGAGCGGCGAAACGATGGGCATCGGTGGCTTGGTCTCGACCAACAAGCACCACAGCGGCACCAAGGTGCCGGTGCTCGGCGACATTCCGCTGCTGGGCCGCGTCTTCAGCTCGAAGAGCGTGGACGACACGACCAGCAATCTGCTGATCTTCATCACCGCGAAGACGCTCAGCGCCGATGGCGCCCCGCCCGAGGAAGTGTTCGATCCGCGCGCGATCCAGGCGCTCGGCATGGGCCGCGACGAACTGCCCGGTTATCGCGCCCCGAAGGGCAGCGATCCCTTTGCCGCCGCGCCGGCCAAGGAAGACAAGTAAGCCGGTCGCAGAGATTCCTCTTCGAGGCGTGCCTTTGCCGGCACGCCTTTTTTGTGTGCAGGTTCCTCCGGGCAAAACGAATTTGCACCGGACTTCAACTGTCTGCCATTGCAGCCCGCACGGTGTCCCACATCGGATTGAGACATCGACGTTTCTACTTGCTAGGACCCCCATCACGTTTGACTCGCTCACAGCTCGGAGCGGCGGCACGACTGGGAAAAGGTAACTTCGGCGGCGCTTCTCTGATTTCGCGATCAACTGTCATAATCGACCAAGTGAGTAAGTTTAACTTGCTCCCGTTGCCGACACCAATCAGTCAAACGCTGGCGACTGTTGCGAAGCGGGCCACGCGACTGGTGTGCCAAAGCCGGAGGCGTTCCGTCTCTGGAGATTTCATCGGAAAGAATCCCCACCATGGATCTCGTACTGGCTCGTCCCACGGACAAACGAAAGACGTCCCTAAATCCCACGGGTAAACTATTTGTCATCTTGCGAATGCAGTCCCGAGCCTGCTTGGCGGCTCTCGTCGTGCTAGCATTCGCCGTGCCTCGTCTCGCCGCCCAATCCGTCGGCGATCGATCGGTCTGGATGCTGAACAGCGGCACCGTCACAAGCTTCTTCGATTTGGGATACGTGGATCCCGCATGGCATATCGCGGCCGTGGGCACTTTTCATGCGGGCAGCAAGGCAGACCTCGTCTGGGAAAACTTCCAAACGGGAGATCGCACCATCTGGCTGATGAACGGAACGACGCTACTTACCAGCTCCTATCTGACCAACATATCGGGCGACTGGCGTATTGCCGGAGTGGCCGATTTCGATGGCAACGGCACATCGGATGTCATCTGGCAGAATACGATCACCGGCGATTGCGCGGTCTGGTATATGAATGGGACGACCAACACCTCCAGCGCGTATATAGGCAACGTAGCGCCGCCCTGGCGGATTGTTGGAGCCGGTTCCTTCCACGCCGGGAGCGCCTGCGATCTTCTCTGGGAAAATCCCGTCACCGGAGATCATACGGTATGGATGATGAATAATGCCGCTCTGAGCAGCCAGGCCTACGTCGCGAATGTGGCGTCACCATGGCAGGCGGTGACGGCGGCAGACATCGATGGCGACGGCAAACCAGACATCGTGTGGCAAAATCCATCTACCGGAGACCGGACATACTGGGTTATGAACGGCACCACGATCGTGGCAATGAACTATCTGGCCTACGTCGATCCGGCCTGGCGGATATCAGCCGCGGGCGATTTCAACCTCGACGGCAAGACAGATCTCATTTGGACGCTCTACAATAGCGGAGCCGATGCGGACGGTGACGGAATGCCCGACGCCTGGGAGATCACGAACAATTTTAATATCTACAATTCCGGGGATGCGATAGCGGACGCGGACGGCGACGGGTTGAGCAATCGACGCGAGTTCTTTCTGGGCACCAACCCGCGGGCCGATGATCGAACATCTACGGCGACGTTGCGCGTACTGACCCCTGGTGGCGCATACCTAAATGTTGACGTGCCGACGCTGAGCATATCGCCGTAGCGGACATCGTGGTGTCTTCGGGCACCGCTTGCAGCGTTGCTGATTTCGAGCCGACCGTGTCGGAATTGTTTCCCCTCCCCATGACTTCCTGAGTCGAACCCTCCACTGTTCGTTATGAGATCCCCATTCGAATCTTTCCCCCGGCTTTCTCGTTTGTTCGTCGGACTTCTAACCGCAGGGCCGGCGTTCGCTGCCGTCGGCTCTACGCCTGGTTCCGGCTCCATCTCTGATTCAGGCACCGCCTGCTATTCAATTCCGATTCAGGTGCCACCGGCGCCGCTTGGCTCCGAGCCAAAATTGACGCTTGAATATCGCTCCGACGGTCCAAACGGGATTCTTGGCAAAGGATGGTCGCTTGGCGGCTTGGCTGAAATCTGCCGGGCTCCGTCGACAATTGACCAAGACGGGATGACCAGAGGGATAACGCTGTCCACCACCGTCACTGCCAATGATAAGATCGCGCTCAATGATCAGCGCCTAAATAGCATTGGTTCCGAGTATCGCACGGAAAAGGAGACCTTCAACAAGGTCACTTTCGGCACTTCATTTAGCGTTAAGTCCAAGAACGGCGTCACACGTAGCTTCAGCGCTGTTAACGCCGATCCGCTAAACGCGACTTTAAAGTGGGTGGTGACCCAAGAGACCGATCGTGGCGGAAATATCACTACATATAACTACAATTCGGGTTCGGGTTACGGAAGCAGTGTCGCGCTCCCCTCCAGCATTATTTATGCCACAAACTCCAATTCGATTACGTTCCAGTACGAGTCCCGAAACGACAAAGTGGGGGCCTACTTGAACGGGGCGCAGCTGCGACTTGATCAGCGGCTGCACAGTATCACCATCTATTCCCCAAACGGTCTTTGGTATAGCTATACTTTCACATACAAATATAGCGACGTAACGGGGGAAAGCCTGCTGGTTGGAATCCAAGACTCCCGTCTTACGGGTAGTGTGGCAATCTCCTGGCCGGCGGCCGATTTAGTTGCTGGCGACGCTTTCCCGTCTACAAAATCGACGCCCCCTTCCTCTGTGCAAGGCGGATGGCAATCTGATTCCACCTCGGCCCCTCCATTCGACATTGTCGCCGACGCCCTGGGCAACGATGGAGGGGTCCGCTTCGTGGATGTGGATGGAGACGGATATCTCGATATATTGACTTCGATTCCCGATGCGTCGGGTCACACGGTGCATCATGCGTTTATCAATAATCATACGGGTGTCGGCGGCTCGCGTTGGACCCAGAATGACGCCTATGCTTCCCCGGTCGATTTTTACTACCAGCCGGCGGTCTTCACGGGAATTCTCGAAATTACGACTAATGACTTGGAATTGGAACGAGTTGAGGATCCCGTCTACGACGCTCTTTTGTGCGATTCGGACGGCGGCTACGACCCTTTTTGGAGCGATCCGGACGCGCTATCAGCGGCGGCGAATGCCTACTATAAGTACATGGAAAGATCAGGCAGACAAGGCTCGCATACGTCCATGCCAGACGGGGCAACAGCTCAATTCATTGATGTGAACGGTGATGGATTAGTCGACATTCTCTATGCCGTAAGTCCCGGTAACGAAGTAGCCTATCTTAATAACACCGGGAATGCAATAAATTCTTCGTCCGCCAAGTGGGTGTCGGTGCCTGCCTACGCCCCACCCAAGGACTATAACGTCAGTTTTAACGGAAACTACGCGGTTGATAACGGAGTTCGGTTTGTCGACCTCGATGGCGATGGGCTGCCTGACTTTATTTATTCTCCCGGTTACGCGGGTGCGACACCGGGGGTTTGGATGAACACCGGTTCCGGCTGGAATTACGTTGCCAACTCGCCCTATCTGCCTGCGCAGCCAATCTCCGTTCTGAGCGGTGGAGTCCTGGTCGATAACGGAGTGCGCTTTATTGACGTTAACGGCGACGGACTGCCCGATGAATTGATTGGAACGACAGTTGGAGGCTCAACCATTCTTGAAGCCCACTTGAATACTGGAAGCGGCTTTGGCCCCAACAATTTAGCGTATGCTCCGCTCCAGCCCTTCGTCTTTGATTACAATGGTGGACGTTGTCTCGGAGGGGTTGAATTTGTGGACCTGAATGGCGACGGACTGCCTGATATGCTGGTGGCCGTGAATATAGGGTCGCATGTGGTCAACCAAGCCTATTTAAATACTGGCAGCGGGTGGGCTTTGAGTGCGGCCTACACGCCTCCACAATACATCGCATTTTATTCCAACGGGTACACTGCCGATGCAGGCGTGCGTTTGGTGGATGTAAATGGCGACGGATTGCCCGATTGGGTGGTTGCGTCGGGCAATAACTACCAAGGTGGGAAAGCGGTTTACATTAACACGGGAGTCGGGTGGACGACCTTCCCTTGCGCCGCATATCAACCACCGGTCAATTTTGTTGGAAGGAATGTTCTGGCGTCACGAGATGGAATTGATCTTGGGGTGATGCTCGAAGATGTCACGGGTGACGGGAGAGTGGAGGTGGTCGCTGGCACTCCGGGCGCCCATGCAGGCTATTTGAATACGGCTCCTCCGCCTGATTTGGTTGCAAGCATCCAGAATGAGCTTGGGGTGCGAACGGAGTTTACGTATCACAGGCTTACGGAAGGCGCCCCGTACTATACTAAAGGTGCTGGACCGCAGGCTTTACGTGTTCAGAATTTAGCATCTCCCCGCTATGTGGCAACGCGGATCGGAAGCAGCAACGGCGTTCCGAGCGGAGCGGGGGGAATCAACACAGTGGATTACAGCTACGCTTCGGGCCTTTTTAGCATCGGCGGGCGCGGCTTCCTTGGATTCGGAACAGTGACTACGGTTGACTCGGCAACCGCCTATACCACCACAAAGACTCTGTCACAGTCATTTCCGTCCATAGGAATGGCCACTCATGTGACCACAGTGTCCGGCGCCACGACTATTGCGGATGTGCAGAATACGCTGAACGTCAGATCATTGAACGGCGGCAAGTCACAGTTTGCCTACGCAAGCACGACGACAGCGATCGACTACAAAACGGCGAGCAAGGTCATAACCAACGTCACCAGCATCGACGACTACGGCAACGTTCTTCAAAAAACGGATGCCTACGACGGAGCGAACACTATCACCACCGTCGATACCTATAACAACGTCGTAGGCACTTGGGATATCGATCTGCTTGGCAGCCACACGGAGTCTTCGGCGGGGGTGTCCAAGACCCACAGCTACCAATATTTTGGCAACGGGCTTTTGCAGATCGAGAGCATCGGCTTGGCCGCAAACAATCCGCTGACGATCACCTATCAGCGCGGCACCGGTGGTGTCGTCACGAGCATTACCAAGTCAGGCACTCTGCTTTCGGGAAGGACCGAGAATTTTAGCAACTTCACATTGGGTGGGCAGCCGCAAAATTATTCCAATGCGCTGAGCCAGCGGTGGAGCTACCAATACGATCCGCGTTTCGGCCTGAAGACTTCGCAGACCGATCCCAACAATCTGACCACCACCTATCAGTATGATTCGCTTGGACGGGTGACGCAGATGATCAAGCCGAACACTGATTCCGTTGCCACGACATATTCGGCGGATACCACTTATGGGGCCACTTACAAGGCGGCCACGGTCGATCAGAGCGACCCGGATTCGACAGTGTATTTCGATGCCTTGAATCGGCCGGTGGCAAAGATAGTGGCGGGGGCCAGCGGCTCCAACCGGGTGGCCTTGACCACATACCGCGCCGACGGCCTCGTGACAAACAGCCGGGAATTGGGTGCGGCCGCATCGACGACCTTTGACACCTATGACGTATTTCAGCGGTCCACTCACATCACCCACCCCAACGGCTTGGTTAGCGCGATTTCCTACACCGGTACCACGACCGGATTGAGCACGACGGTGACAGAAAGCGCCGAAATAACCACGACCGTGAAAAACAGCATGGGCCAGGTAACCGGAGTGACTGCTCCCCTGGGTTCCTACCTCGCCTTCCAGTACGACGGCAACGGCTATCTGCACACCGCCAACGCCTCCGGCGCGATTTCAACGACGACCTTCGACGATCGCGGTTTCCGCACCTCGATGGTCGATCCCGACATGGGTTCCTGGAGCTATCAGTACGACGCGGCCGGGAACGTGACGCAGCAGACGGACGCGAATCTGAACGTTACGAATATCCAATACGATCCGCTCAACCGCATGACGACCCGGACGGTCGGTGGCCAGACCAGCACGTGGTCCTATGATGGCACCGGGACTGGGCGAAAAATCGGAACGATCAGCGAGGAGACCGGGCCGAACGGATACCGCAAGGCGTATTTCTACGACTCGCTGGCGCGGCCCTATCTCGAGATTTCCCAGATCGATGGGCAGTATTTCTATGCCTACAAGGGTTACGACACTTACAGCCGCCTGACATCGCTCGACCGCTTTTGGCGCCCCTTGGGCCTGGAAGGCAGCAATTTCGTCGGGCACAATCTTTGGCGCACCTTCGGGCTGCGCTACCAATACACTGCCGACGGATTCATGAATCTGATCACCGACAGCCTCGGGCGCACCTGGTGGAGCAATCCCACCTACGACTCATGGGACAAGTTCACCGGCTTCGCGTACGGCAACAGCATCGGCACCTCGGAGACGCACGATCCCAACACGGGCGATGTGACCACGATTCATTCGAGCGTACAGGACCTTACCTATAGCTACGATCTCTACGGAAACCTGCACACCCGCGACGACACATTGCGCAACCTGCATAACACCTACCAGTATGACACGCTGAACCGGCTCAACAATGTCGACGGCACGATCATGCAGTACGATGCCTTGGGCAACCTGACGGCGAAGGGATCGCTCAGCTTGTCCTATCCGGCGCCAAGTGCCACCCGCCCTCATGCGGTCACGAGTGCGGGCGGACTCTCCTACACCTACGATTCCAACGGCAATCTTTTGACCCGGGGGTCCGGCAGTGTCTCCTGGACGGCCTTCAACCAGCCGAACCAGATCTCGAGTGGAGCGACTGCCAGTACCTTCACTTACGACGGAAACAACCGGCGGATCATCGACACGACGGTCGTAAGCGGGGCGACGTCGAAGAAGTACTATCTCGACGACGGATTCGAGCAATTCACCAGTCCGGGCTCAGTTGAGACCCGATTCTACGTCACGGCGCCCTCTGGAGCGGTCGGTGTCCGCGCGCTGCTGGAGAAGGACGCGGGCGTCACGATTTCGGCTGGCAACGTGCAGGCGACGCGGGAGGAGATCGAATATTACCACTGGGACAACCTAGGCTCCGTTTACCTGGTCACCAATGCCTCGGGGACTCCGATCGATAACTTCACCTACGATCCGTGGGGCCTGCGGACGGTGACCTCGCAGACCGGCGGACAATTCGCGCTCAACACCGATCACGGCTACACCGGCCACGAGATGCTGGATGCCTTCGGACTGATCCACATGAACGGGCGCATCTATGATCCGACAATCGGTCGAATGGTGAGTGCAGATCCTACTATTCCGAATATTCTCAATCCTCAAAGCTACAATCGCTACACTTATGTCCTTAATAACCCGTTCTCGCTAACTGATCCCACAGGCTTTGGGGAAGAAGGTGGGAGTAAATCAGACGCTGGCGTTTTCGGCGAAATGTATCAGGGTGCGTTGGATTTTCAAAAAGGTCTCTTGGGGGTCGGAGCGGGTAATGCGAATAGCCCGTCAGGACAGTTGGGTCGGGGAAATTTTTATGTGACCTTGATCGTGCCGGTGATTGAAGCCTACAATGCAGCCAGAACGGCGTCCGCCGTGGCTATTACAGTAAAGGCCGCTACGGATACCGCCAAAACAGCGACAACAGAGGGATTGCTTAATCCAAAGATTTACGCGCAGCTAGAGAAGCAGTTGGCTAAGGATGGGCCCGCTACAATCAAGCAGGCATTGCAGACAGCATCAGCGACTCTTGCCGAGCATGAAGCAAAGCTCCAACAAATCTTAAAGGAGGGCGGCTACCCATCTCAGGTACAATCGACAATTCGTAATGTGCGCAATCAGATTGAAACACTTAAACAATTTATTAGAGACAAAAAATTATGACTGTCTGGAAAAATAGCGGCAGCTATCTCGAAAGACCTATTCAAATAACAAGTTGCGGTCATTGGAATTGTTTATTGCCCGTTAACTCATTGATGGATTCTTTGGTGTTCGTCCTGATGGGCAGCGGACAGCGTTATAGCAAAGAATGCGGCGAATACTTTCTTGCCATGTTGATAAGAGCGACGCCACTGGGGATTACACTATACGGGCAAGACGCCAAGGTCGCATTTGACTCTCTGATCGGCCTATTGACTGAAGCGCCCGCAGGAAAGCATATAATGACAAAGTTTATAGAGGGACAAGGCACCGCGGAGGCATTGAAAGCGTTTTTTCAAGCTACATGGCCATCAGAGGAGCGATTTGATGAGTGGAAGAGATATTCGGTAATCCTGCTTGCAGAGGAAAACCGCGTACCCGAACTGACAAGAGTCATAGAACATATTTGTGAGTGAGTTGTTGCTTGAGAGACCGCAACGGCCACCGATGGTGGACGTTATCAAGAGTTATGACGTCCCCCGAGCAGCTCGACTTTACGGGCCAATCGGACAGGCCCAGGCTTTGCGGATTGCGGTCGGTAAGGGTGGCACGGCGAACGGCGCGAGTGTGCTGCAATTCAAATTCCTCTAGCCATTTGCGCGATGGAGCGTAGGTTTGCTCGGATGTCATCCGCGTCCTCGTCGTCGCCAGCCGGCAGCCTCAATCAGGTGTTCCAACGGGTCGCGCCGCATGTCCGCGCGCTCGATGAATTCATGCGTGCCCAGGTCGCCGAGTTCGAGCCCGAGATCCGCGACATGGCGGCCTACTGCCTCGACACGACCGGCAAGCGCCTGCGTCCGACGCTGGTCTTCACAAGCGGGTGGCGCGACGGCACCGTGCAGCCCGAACTCGTGCGCGTGGCCGGTGTGGTCGAAATGGTGCACCTCGCGACGTTGGTGCACGACGACATCATGGACGGGGCCGAAATTCGCCGCAACCGTCGCACCGCTTCGCGCGCCTTCGGCCCGGATGCCGCGGTACTTTTGGGCGATGCGCTTTTTTCGCAGGCGCTGCATATCGCCGCCCAGTTTCCCTCGCCGGAGATCTGTCGTCTGGTCGCGGAATCGACGCGCCGCGTCTGCTCGGGCGAGATCATGCAAACGATGCGCCGGCGGGATGCGAACGTCTCGCTGGAGGAATATTATCGCGTGATCGATCTGAAGACCGCCGAACTTTTCCGCGTGTCGTGTCTGCTCGGCGCGCGAGTTTCCGGCGCCACCGAGGAATTCTCCCGGGCGGCCGCAGCCTTCGGGCGCCATCTCGGCATCGCCTATCAGATCTACGACGACCTCGTTGATTTCCTCGGCGAGGAATCACGCATCGGCAAGACGCTCGGCACGGATTTGGCCAGCGGCAAACTCACGCTGCCCCTCATGCTGCTGCTGGCGAAATCGTCACCGGCGGAGCGCGAGGTGATCACCGAGGCGGTCCGCGGCCGACAGGCGCTGCCGCTGGCGGCGAGCGTGGAAAGGATGCGCGAACTGGGCATCGCGGGCGATGTGGTCCGGGCCATCGATCACGAGCTGGCGGCCGCCGAAAAGGCGCTCGAGGCGCACCGCGGTGTGGCGGCAACGCCGCTCCTGATGCGGTTGAAACAAGTGCTTCAGGCCCAGGTGGCAGCGTTGTCCGTCGGCCCCAGCGCCGTCCCGGCCTGATTTTCATTTGCCTGCCCGGAACGGCGCCTTATTCTCTGGATTCGCGATGAATCTCTCGAGGGTTTTCACCCGGACCATCGTCTCGTCGCCCGAGCGCCAGCAGGAAGCGGACTCGGATTTTTCCGTCGTGAAACGGGTCCAGACGGGCGAAGTGGCGGCCTTCGATCTGCTGATTCGCAAGTACCGCGAGCGTGTTTTTGGCGTGGTCTACAACCTGTCCTCGAACCGCGAGGACGCGTCGGATTTGACCCAGGACGCCTTCATCAAGGCCTTCCAGGCGATCAACCGTTTTCACGGTCAATCCTCATTCTTCACCTGGCTTTACAAGATCGCGGTGAACACCACCTTGAGCCATTTGCGCAAGAACCGCTTGCGCAGCTTCTTCAGTCTGGAACAGCTCCAGGAGGATTCCAATACTCAACTTGTTGATGAACTGTCAGATAAGGGAGGCGCGACCCGTGATGTTTACCTCCGTGAGCTCCAGGAAAAATTGAACGAAGCGATGCAAAAACTGTCTATCAAGCATCGGACTGTGATCACTTTATTCGAAATCGATGGCCTAAGCCATGCCGAGATTGCCGATGTCATGGGCTGCTCGGAAGGCACCGTTCGTTCCCGCGTCCACTACGCGAAGCAGTTCCTCCAGGGTGAGTTGGCCAAATACCTCCGATAAACGATGCTGGAAAACAATCACCGCCCCAAGGTCACCATAGAGGATCTGTTGCATCTGAAACGGGCCGAGCGGCCCGCGTCCGAATTTTGGAGCAAGTTTGAGGGCGAGCTTCGCCAGAAACAGCTGGCGGCCTTGCTCGAGAAGCGCCCGTGGTGGCACATGCCGGCCATGATGGCGCGTCGGGCGATGATTCCGGTGGGGGCCGCCCTGGCGGTCGGCGCGGTTGCCCTGATCAGCCGGCACGATTTTTCGTCCGCGCCTTCAACTTCCCCGGTGCGGACGACGGCGAGCGTGCGCCACCTTCCCGAGGCCCGCGTGGCCACGACGGAAAAAGCGCCGGCGCCCATCGCAGCGGCGGCCGGGGCCGAGTCGGTTCCCGTGGTGCAGCGCACCGTGGCGGCACTCTCGGAAAAATTTCCCGACGGCGCATCCGAACTGACTCCCTGGAGCGCGCCGCGCCCGCAGGACACTCCTTCCTCGCGCTCGATCGCCGCCAGTCTCGCGCGCGTCGAGGCGACGGAACCCGATCTCGCCAATGCCTCGATGGGAGATTCGCTGCCCATGGCGAACACCCGCCTGGCGGCCACCTCGTCTCCCGCGACGGTCGAGCTCGCTTCGGTTTCCGCGGTGGTTTCCCGCCGCAGCCATTTGCTCGCGCAGCTCGACGATCGCCGTTTCACGCCGGAACCGCAGGCACCCGAACTCGTCCGCGAGCGGCTCGCCCGCCGGCTGGCCGATACCGATTTCAACGACAGCTTCAGTCGCGTCGGTCTCGAACGCGGCGGCGTGTCGGTGAAGTTTTGAGCGAATCGCAACCGATTTCCGCGCAGCCCGCTTCGGCGGGCTTTTTCTTTGGGCTCGGCCGTTGTAGGAGCGGCTTTACGCCGCGATTCGACGTAAGCGTCGTCTCGGGTGCCCCCTTGACGGCATCGTAAGTACGAGACCTACGATGGAGGCGGGACTCGTAAGTACGAGACTTACGACTTGGCCGGTGGCTTCCAGGCGCCAGGCAGGAGCGGTCCGAGATCGTGCTGGT
>DASZXI010000011.1:0-5399 GCA_035545955.1 Candidatus Didemnitutus sp.
TCTCTGTGCCTCGCCACCGAGACCTCACGAACTGACGACGCGCTTCGTTCCTGTCGGTTAACTTCCAGGGCATCCGCCCATGAAAGTGTCACCCATCAAAGGCCAAAAGTGTCACCCATCAGAGGCCAAATGCCGCCGAACCCCGCCGAAATCAGGTTCGAAGATCCATTGATTCATTCAACGCGTTGAGGACAACGCGTTCCACCTTGGCGTTGCGCGAGACGGCATTATGCCGCGATTCCTTCCAAATCTTGGCGTGTTCCAAGGCGGGGTTCGGCGACCCCGCCCTACACCAAAGGGGAAGCCCGCGTAATTTGCGGCCGGCTGGTCTTCGGAAATGACGGACTTGCAACGGCACGCCGATCGGACGACTAAGTTGTCATGAATACGATCGTGACGGGTTTGTTCGGGACATCGGGGGCTTGGCGATGCGTTGCCGGCCTGGTGATGCTCGCAGCCGGTGGCATTGCGGCACGAGCCGCCGAACTGAAGCCGGTCACCATCGCCAATGGCCAGTTTGTGTCCGACGGGCATCGCCTCTGGATCAACGGCGCGAACACGCCCTGGCATAGCTGGAACGATTTCGGGGGCGATTTCGACGAGGCGTGGTGGGACGGGCATCTCCGCGCGGTCAAGGACAGCGGAATCAACGCCATCCGGGTGTGGATCACCTGCAATGGCAACGTGGGAATTCAGATCGACGAGCAGGGACACGTCTCCGGAGCAACCGACAAGCATTGGCACGACCTCGACCGCCTCTTTGCGCTGCTCGCCAAGCATCGCCTCTACGTGATGGCGACCCTCATTTCCTTCGATCATTTCAAGGAAACCAACGCCTTCCACGAGCGCTGGCGGAAGTGGATCGGCAGCGATGCGGCCATCGATTCATACGTCGACAACTACCTGGTGCCGTTCCTGGCCCGCTACGGCAAGGCGCCGAGCCTGTGGTCGATCGATCTGATCAACGAACCCGACTGGGTCTTCGAGAATCGCGAGGACGGACAGATTCCGTGGCCGCGGATGCAAAGCTATTTTGCGCGGGCCGCGCGAGCCATCCACCAGCACAGCCCAACCCTCGTCACGGTCGGACTGGGATCGGTCAAGTACGGCAGCGACACGGCCAAAGGCGCACAGGGAAACAAGGTCAGCGACCGTGCGTTGCAGGCGGTGCTGGACGATCCGGCGGTGCACCTCGATTTCTATACCACCCATTACTACGACTGGAACGGAAAGATCTGGGGCCCGGCGCCCTATCTGACTCCGGCGGTCTATGGCATACCCACGGACAAATTGGCGATCATCGGCGAGATGCCGGCGAAGGGTACGGCCGGAAAAACGATCACGGAGGACTACCAGGGCGCGTTTGCGAATGGATGGCAGGGCATGATGGCGTGGACGTCCAACGGCGTCGACGACATGGGCAGCCTGACGCAGCTCGGCGCGGCCACGCGCGCCATTCATGATCAGCATCGCGAATTGGTCGACGGACCCGCGCGCTGACGAAGGTCGTGAGAGGTAGCCTGCTTGATCTGACCAAGGGGTAGGGCGGGACCGCTGGGCCCGCCGAAAATTCGCGGCGCGCCCGGTTTCGCGATTCACCCAAAAGCCGGAGCGGAAAACGGTCGCGCCCTGCCTTTGCGATCTCCGCTGTGTCGCCGCGTACGACGGCCGCGATTCAGCTGCTCGCGGTTCCGAGATGATCCGCCAGCCACGCCTGCGTCCTGGTCCACATCTCAGCCGTGTAGCGATGGCCGACATTCGGATAGATGAGATTTCCGAAAGCCTCGTCCCGACCGTACATGCGGTAGAGCGGACGGACCAGCGACTCGACTTCTCGCACGCCATCGATCGGCGAACCGGCATCACGGTCGCCTGTTTGAAAGAGTATGGCGCGGGGCGCAATCAGCGCGACCACCGCCTCCGTGTCGAAATGGGTCAGCATGCGCGGCACGTAATATCCCAGCGAATGCTCCGCCAGTGAGTCGTGCGCAATCAGGTTTTGGTAGCGGGTCAGGCAAGCGACTCCGACGCCGGCCTTCAGCCGCTCATCGAGTGCCATCAGCCACCAGGTCCGCGTCGAGCCCATGCTGATGCCCGTCACTCCGATCCGGGTCGGATCGACCTCGGGACGGGACGCCAGATAATCCAGCGCCGTCAGATCGTCGCGCAGCAACATGCCCCAGAATGTCCGGCCGGTCCAAAGATTGAATTTCGCCGTGCTCTCCTCGGCTTGCCTGCCCGGCTCGACCGCGCCGCCTGGTCCGCGATTCGCGCGTTCGCCGAAGCAGGGAGCGTCGATGGCGAGGACGACAAATCCGTGCTGTGCGAGCGCCGGTCCGGGTGGTTCGGGCGTGTGGGCGGACTGAAACAGTTCCTCCTTGCCGATCGGGTAGTCGCCGCCGTGCCAGTGACAATACAGAATCGCGGGCGCCGGTTTCCTCAGTCCACGGGGCAGGAGAACAATCCCCGGGACCATCGCGCCGGCGCCATTGTCCATCCGGAACCGTTCGATGACGAAATCGCCGCGATCCTCCCGCGCGATCATCTCGATTTGCGGAGCCGGCGGACGCGGCGGCAATTGTCCGAGCAATTCCAGGAGCGTGTCCCGGATTTTCCGTCGCTGCGCCTCCCATTCGGACAGGGTTGGCGGCACGGCAAAGACCGGAGTGCCTGGATCGGTGAGCCAGCTGTGCGCCGGCTCTGGAATATTGCCTGACATCCGCGTGATTCGGGACCGCGAAAATTCTGGGAAGAGCCGATCGGGCTGGCGATTCCGAATTCGCCCGGAGGGCAGGCCTCATCGCCCAAGTGGGAGATCCGCATACGGCGGATTACGTAAACGAGGATCTGGAGCCGGCAGGGTGGTCCATTCGATAGTGGCGCCATGGACCCTGCCACTCATCCTCTCCTGAATCGCGAACTCTACGCTCGCGCCGAATCGGCGGCGCAGGCGGCTTTCGAAATCTATCGCAATGACCATCCGGCCGACCGCGTCCGCAAAATGGATCGCGCCGCGATGACCGTTTTTCGCAAGGCCGGCACGGCGCCGGACGTGCGCAAGGTTTTCGCGATGTCGATTTCCGCCGACATCATGGAACGCGAAGTGTATTCGCGACGGTGAGGCGGGGTAACGCAGAACGAAAAATGTCGTAGCCGCAAAAAAGCGCAAAAACCCGCTACTTCGGTGAATTTCATCTGCGCCCATGGGCGCGCGAGCCTGAAGTCGCTTCGTTTTTGTGACCGATCGTGTCAGTTTGTGGCGATGGAAGTTTTTGACCTTCTCTACCGCGATTAGAATTATGGCGTAGCTCGCGTTCATCACTCGACCGAAGAGCATCAGAAGCTCGCTGAGATGTAGCCGGATCCGAAGGGCCCGGGATGCGCCCGCAACGGAGGCGAAAAACCGGAGCGCCGGGGTCGGACGCCCCCGGCTACACGGGACGGAACGCCGATTCGAAATCGTTGTGGCGATAGCTTTTCTGAAATGGCGTTGGCTTACGGTTGAGGACCGGACGTTCGAGCAAGTTTGGTCTCGAGTGCTCGTGGCTGAGCGTGCGTCACCTTGCCAAGCAGGGCTCCGCCTGCCTTTTGCTATATTCCCGCCGGGCCCTGAGTCTCTCGGCTCTCCGCTCTCGACTTCCTTTATAGACGGGAACCGATCGCAGTTTCCGCCTGACTCCATGGTCATGCGAATCGAACAGGACTCGATGGGTAAATTGGAGGTGCCGGACGAGGCGCTTTACGGGGCTTCCACGCAGAGAGCCGTGCTCAATTTTCCGGTGAGCGGTCATACCATGCCGAAGCGGCTGGTCCGGACGCTCGCGCTTCTGAAGATCGCGTGCGCTCAGGCGAATGAGGAATTGGGCCTTCTCCCTGCTGAAAAGGCAGCGGTCATTCGCAAGGCCGCTGCGGAAATCCTGGACGGCCAGTGGCTCGAACAGTTTCCGGTCGACGTATTTCAAACCGGCTCCGGCACGTCGACCAACATGAACATGAACGAGGTGATCGCCAATCGTTGCAATCAGCTCATCGGGGAGCCACTCGGTTCCAAACGCCGGTTCCATCCCAACGACGATGTCAATCGAAGTCAGTCTTCGAATGATTTGATGCCAAGCGTGTTACATATTTCCGTGGCCGTGGCGATTCACGAGGAGCTGCAGACTTCGCTGATGCGTCTGGTCAACGAGCTCGACCGGAAGGCCAGGGCCTTTGCGGGAATCGTCAAGCCGGGACGCACTCATTTGATGGACGCGGTTCCGCTAACTCTGGGCCAGGAATTCTCCGGTTACGCGGAGCAGATCCGCAAAGCGTCGAGTCGCGCGCTGAAAGCTCGCGATGCTCTGATGGAGTTGGCGATTGGCGGCACCGCGGTCGGAACCGGCTTGAATTGTCCGACAGGATTTGCGGAGCGAGTCTGTGCAGTCATCGCGGAACGGACCGGTCTGCCATTTCGCGAAGCGCGAAACCATTTCGAGGCGCAGGGCGCACGGGACGATGCCGTGGAGGTGGCCGGTCACCTGGCGACGATCAGTTCCTCACTCTTGAAAATCGCCAACGACCTCCGGTTGCTGGGTTCGGGTCCGCGCAATGGTATTGGCGAAATCCGTCTCCCGGAAGTCCAGCCCGGCTCATCGATCATGCCGGGAAAAGTGAATCCCGTGATGTGTGAGATGGTGATCCAGGTCGCGATTCACGTGCAAGGTCTCTGCCATGCGGTGATAATGGCTGGCGGGGCAGGGCAGCTGGAACTTAACGCCACAATTCCGCTGATGGCGCACGAACTGCATGAAGCGATTGAGTGCCTGTCGAACGCGGTCGGGCTATTCACGGACCGGTGCGTCGTCGGAATTGAGGCGGACGAGGAGCAGTGCCGTCGGGGCGTCGAGCGGTCATTGATGTCGGTCACGGCTCTTGCGCCAGCGATTGGCTATGATCAGGCGGCGCAACTCGCCAAGAAGGCGCTGCAATCGGGCAAAACGATCGCGGAAGTGGCGAAAGAATCGGATCTGATTGATCCCAAAGCCATTGCGGAGGCGCTGGATCCGGCGGCTTTGGTAAAAAGCAGAGATTAGTGGAGGATGACCTCACTTACTTTTGTAAGAGCGGCTTTATGCCGCGATTGATCGCGGCATAAAGCCGCTCCTACAGCGGAAGGCATCGGGCCTGCAGGACAGCGGGTGGAGCGCGACCTCCGGGCGCGCTTCATAGCCGGCCCGCCTCTAGCGTCTGCTTGAGGCCCTGAGCCTGTCGAACGGGGAGGTTCGGCTCTACCTTAGGTTTGCCGTTCTGCGCTCCGCGCTCCGCCATGTGTCGAGTCCTGGCTAAAAGTTGACACCCTTGTGTTGATGGTTGTTTGAAGAAAAGTATTTTTGGGATGGGGTGCAGGGGAAGGGGCGTAG